>CALXKN010000001.1 GCA_944388995.1 uncultured Spirochaetota bacterium
AGCCAGGATCAAACTCTCCATTATTTCTATACCAACGGCCGAAGCCGTTAATACCTTAAATAATCAAAAAGTTTTCCCTTTTCAATTCTTCATTGACGGTATCTCTTTCAATACCTCTCGCACAAACAACTTTTCCATCCCTTTTTTTTCTATGAACCTAAGCGCTCCCTCTCCGGCCTCCTTCTTCATGCCGCGAGGTTCTTTGCGCTTGTCTGCCTAATATACCCTTTCCGGAAGTTTTTGTCAATATCGCCGATAAATTTTTTATAAATTTTTATTCTTAATGAAGAGACCGAATCTATTGTTTTCGGCAAATAATATAGAAAGGAAAAACGCAACCGGAAAGACCGCAGGCCGGACAAAATATTCCGAAACCCTCACCGACGCCGAGACACAACGGTTCTCCGCAGACAGTGATTTTCCGACACCGAACTCAGCGACAAACCGCTTTCAGCCGGGATTTTCCGAATCATCATATAACGCGCAAACAACTTGACTTCCTCCGCGATTTAAGTATAGAAACGATAATAACGAAGGAGTGGTTTATGGACGAAGAGACACAAAAAACACCGGGAGCGGCGACCACGTCGTTGGTTCTGGGATTGATTTCTTTAATTTTTGCCTGCTTCGGATACGGCGCTTTAATTTCCGTTATTACGGGAATCATCGGAATCATTCTCGGAATCAAAGCCAACAAAATCCAGCAAACGGGAATGGGGACGTCCGGCATCGTTCTTTCGATTATCGGGATTGTTTTGTCCGGCATTGTTTTTTTCGCTTGCGTTCTGTGCGTCGGAGGACTGCTCGCCTTAGACGCGGCAACAGCCTACTGAACCGTATTCCGGCGCAGAATAAAAGACAGGCTCTCCGGAGCCTGTCTTTTAATATCTTCCGATGCAGCCGTTTGTCACTTTTTTCGGAAAACCGGTAGCGACGTACTCACTGTGGATTCTTTTCGGATTGCTCGCCGGGACATCCGTCATCGTCATTTCCGCAAAAAAATTCGGCGTCAACAAAGACGACGCCGTTTACGCCGCGATTTACGCCGCTCTCGGACTCATTGCCGGCGGGAAAATTTTCTATCTGCTTCTGAATCCGAAAACCGTCATTGCCTTCGCCCAAACCTACGGCCTTTCCGCCATCCTTCAGGGCGGTTTTGTCTTCTACGGCGGCCTCATCGGTGCCGTTGCCGGAGCCGCGGTTTACTGCCGGCAGTTCCGTATTGAGGCGAAACCCGTCATCGCCCTGCTGCTCTTTGCAGCGCCGGCCGCCCACGCAATCGGCCGCATCGGATGTCTCTTCGCCGGCTGCTGCTACGGAATCGAATGCAGTCTGCCGGTAGCGGTCTCCCTTCACGGAAAACTCCTCTTCCCCGTACAGCTGCTCGAAGCCGCCCTCAACCTTTTCCTGTTTGCCGTCCTGATATTATTGGTAATGAAAGTCAGACGGAAAGAATGGGTTATTCCCGTTTATCTGGGAGGTTACCCGATTATCCGTTTCTTCTGCGAATTCCTGCGCGGCGACCCCGAACGCGGCGTCATGGGAATTTTCTCGACATCCCAAGCGATCAGTCTGATACTCCTTGCCGCTGCGCTCCTGACGGCGGTCCGATTTCTCCGGAAACCGCCCGCGGCAGCCGCTTCCGAAAACCGCGGCAATAATACTCTCCCGGCATCAAAAAGCAACCGGATCTGCCGCAAAAGTTAATTTAATCGAAAATTCATTTTCAGCCAAAAAAAACGGCTTGCATTTTTAAAAAATTCCCGTTATCTTATTAGGCATAGGAGATTTTTTTGGAAGACCCATCGATATTAAGTTCACTGATTTTACAACTGGTTCTGATTTTATTAAACGCGGTTTTCGCTTGCGCGGAAATCGCCGTTGTGTCCATGAACGCTGCCAAGCTGGCAAAGCTCAGAGAGCAAGGCAACCGCAACGCAAAGTGCCTTTCCAAACTGACGGCTCAACCGTCCCGATTTTTATCCACCATTCAAGTTGCCATCACGTTGGCCGGATTCCTCGGCAGTGCGTTTGCCGCCGACAACTTTGCCGGACCGATCGTCGAAGCCCTGCTGCCGCTGGGACTGCCTCTTTCAAGAGAGACGCTGCACACGCTGTCGCTGATTACCGTAACTCTGATTCTTTCGTATTTCACGATTATCTTCGGCGAATTGGTTCCGAAGCGGATCGCCATGAAGAAATCGGAGACCATTTCCCTGATTTTAGCACGTCCGCTCTGGGTGGTTTACAAACTTTTCGCCCCGCTGGTATTTCTGCTCACCATTTCGACCAACCTCGTTCTGAGACTGCTGAGAATGGATCCGAACGCCGACGAAGATCCGATTACGGAAGAGGAAATCCGGCTGATGGTCGACGCCGGAAACAAAAAAGGAACGATTGACGCTGACGAAAAAGAACTGATTAAAAACGCGTTTAAATTTGACGATTTCACGGCGGGCGAACTGTGCGTCCACCGGACGGAAGTGGTCATGCTCGGACTTGACGATTCGGAAGCCGATTGGGAACGGATCATCACGGAAAATCCGTACCGCCGTTTTCCGATTTACGGCGACAATTCGGACGACATCCGCGGGATTTTGGATGAAAAGGATTATTTCCGCCTCACCGACCGCAGCCGCCGTTCGGTGATGAAAAACGCCGTTCATAAACCGTTCTGCGTTCCCGACTCCATCAAAGCCGACGACCTTTTCCGGAAAATGAAGCAGGAAAAACGCTATTTTGCGACCGTCATCGACGAATACGGCGGAATGTACGGAATTCTGACAATGACCGACCTGCTGGAAGCGTTGGCCGGCAATTTCGGCGAACCGACGGACGAAGCCGAGGCGGACATCAAAAACACGGGTGAAAACGAGTGGCTCATCTGCGGAAGCGCGCCTCTACCCGAGGTTTCGGAAGCGCTGCAGATCGACCTGCCGGTTGCCGAATACGAGACCTTCAGCGGCTACATCATCGGTCTGACGGGCGTGATTCCCGAAGAAGATTCTTCATTCGACATCGAAACGGAGCGGCTGAAAATCCGCATCATTGACGTTAAGGACCGCAAAATCAAACAGGCGTCCGTAACGGTGCTGCCGCCTCCGGACGCGGACGAAGAGGCTTAAAACGAAAACCCGGCAACAACACCTCGGTGATTCGAGCCCGAAACCCGAAACGTTCCCGAGAAAGAAGGGCGGATTGTTTTTGAGCAGAACAAATAATCGGTACGAACAGCATTATTTCCCGTCATATTGTAACGATGAACGTCAGCCGTGTGCGCATCTGTCAGTCCCGATTTCTCAAATTCTTTATACAAACGGGATGACGGAAGAAATCCGAAATCTCCGCCCCAAATGACCGGTTCACCATCGATTTTAACAGCCGGCTCCGCATTTTCGTAAACGAATCGCCCGTCGGAAATCTTGTCCAACAGACCGGAAACAAACTTGTCATAACGGACCGGATTCATCGTCAGCAGGGTAACGGAATGACCGTTGATATTCAATCGCAGAATCCCCAGCTTGGCATTCTGTCCGGGAAATCCGTTCACATACCCCTCTCCGCAAGCAGCCGTCTCTTTCACCTCGATCTCTTTTTTGACAAGAAAGGCCAGCCGCAGCGCTTCTCTTTCAAACACTTCCGTATGAAAATAAACCGCGTACCCTTTCTCCTCGAAACGGGTAGAAAGCTTTTCCCAGCCGTCATTGAATCCGCTCATCATTACGACATCGGCGCCGACCGCCGTTATTTCCGCAACAGCCTCATCGTACGAATCGTTTTTCTCCGTCAGATTGACGGCGGCAACCGATAAATCGCATTCGGGAAGCGGTTTCTCGATCTCATAAACGCACGAAGCCAACAAAATTAACGCAAACAAAGAAAAAAGAATAATTTTTTTCATATTTATATATCCTCCTGGATTTTTATATCATACAATTAACTTAACTGCAACCTTTTTTATAAAGTAAATTTAAGAATTAATTAAAATATCAATAAATTCACAAAATAAAAACTCGATCTATAATCTTAAAGAATTAAGCAAACAACGATTCCAATTCAACCCGAAAACTTTTTTAATCTAAACTCGCAAAGATGATCATTTTTAAATTCATTCCTGGGACTAACCGAAAAAAGATCTGGAATTCAAAGTGCGCCCCGCCTGCCTATCTGTCGACAGGCAAACAGGGCGCACTTAAGAGAAACATAAAGCGCTGTCAATCCGCACTATGCATTTTCAAAAACGGAACCAAATACGTCAGAAAGGAGACAACACTGGCAACAGCAGCAGCCGTAAACAGAACCGTCAATCCCATTCCGATGTATTCGGAAACCGCCGCATTCAAATCAGGCGCAAACCGAAAAACGCTTTCTGCTGCCAGCCCGGCAATCGAGGCAGCGGCATAAAGCACTGACTTTGACTTTCCCCAGATATTGGCGGGTACCACTGTCCCGCTTTTAAGAGAAAGCATTCGTATAAACAGCTGAGAAAACTCGCGATAAAGAATCACTGCCAAAACCCAAAACGGCATCAACCCGGCGGCTGTAAAACAGAGGAAATAGGTGATGTGAATCAGAACATCAGAAAACGGATCGAGAAGCTTTCCCAAATCGGTCACCAAGTGATAGCGGCGTGCGATAAACCCGTCGGCTGCGTCGGAAAGTTCTGCCATCACGAGAAAAAGCCATGCCGCCGCCGTCGAAACAACATTCAGAATAAAAAGCGTTCTCTCCGATAAATCACCGGCCGCAAACAAAGCCCACGACGGCAGCATGAAGAACACAAAAAACAGCGGCGTCAAAACGATACGCGAAACAGTGATTTTGGTTGGGAAATTCATAAAACGACCCTTTATTCCTTTTCGTTCGACAAACGGCTGAACTCCGCAACCAGTTCATCAAACGCAATGCCGTTAACCTGACGGCCGTCACGGTAACGGACACTGACCGTTCCGGACTCCTTCTCCTTATCCCCGAGAATCAGCATGCACGGAACCTTCGCTTTTTGTGCGTTGCGAATTTTTGCATTCATCCGATCGTCGCTTAAATCGGTTTCGGCACGGAACCCGGCAGCTTTCAGCTGTCCGGCAATCTCTGAGGCATAATCATCAAACGCTTCAGCTACAGGAATGACTTTCACTTGAACGGGAGAGAGCCAAAACGGAAAGGCGCCGGCATAATGCTCGATTAAGATTCCGAAAAACCGTTCGATTGACCCCAATAAAGCCCGGTGAATCATAAAAGGCCGGCAGTCGCTGCCATCCTTTTCGGTGTACACCATATCGAAACGAACCGGTAAATTGAAGTCGAATTGAATCGTCGACAGCTGCCATTCGCGGCCGAGCGCATCTTTGATTTTCAAATCGATTTTCGGTCCGTAAAACGCTCCGCCGCCGGCGTCGATGTCATACTCAATCTTTTCTGCTTCAACAGCCTTTTGCAGCGAACGAGTCGCCAAATCCCAATCTTTCTCCTCTCCGACAGCCTTTTCCGGTTTAGTCGAAATGTACGCTTTGAACTCCGTAAAACCGAAAGCACGCAGCATCTCAAGGGAAAAACGAAGCACTTCGCGAATTTCGTCCTCCACTTGATCGGGGCGGCAAATAATGTGGGCGTCGTCCTGAGTAAAACCGCGCACACGCAGCAATCCGTGAAGAGCGCCCGCTTTTTCATAACGGTAAACCGTTCCGAGTTCCGCCCATCGACACGGCAGTTCGCGGTAGCTGTGTTTAGAGTTGTTGTAAATCATGATATGGAACGGACAGTTCATCGGTTTGACGTAGTAATCGACGTTATCCATCTCCATTTTCGGATACATTCCTTCTTTATAAAAATCGAGATGCCCGGAAGTCTGCCACAGCCACGATTTTCCGACGTGAGGCGTGTAAAGCATTTCATATCCGTTTTGATAATGTTTATCGCGCCAGAAATTTTCGATCGTCAGACGGATGCGGGCGCCTTTCGGATGCCAGTAAACCAAGCCGGGACCGGCTTCTTCATGCAAAGAAAAGAAATCGAGCTCCTTTCCCAATTTCCGGTGATCGCGTTTTTCGGCTTCCGCAAGGCGATTCAGATAGGCTTTCAGTTCCTTCGGATCGGCAAACGCAACGCCGTAGATACGCTGCAGCATCGGCCGTTTTTCATCACCGCGCCAGTAAGCGCCGGCGGTCCCTGTCAGCTTAAACGCTTTGTAATTCAACTCTTTTAAATCGCTCACATGGGGACCGCGGCATAAATCGGTAAATTCCCCCTGAGTATAAAGTGAAATTTCGGCGTCGTCCGGTAAATCTCTAATCAACTCCGTTTTGAACGGCTGGTCTTCAAATCGTTTCAGAGCCTCTTCCCTTGAAACAACCGATTTGACAAACGGACCGCCTTTTTTGATGATGGTTTCCATGCGCGCGGCAATTTCATCCAAATCTTCCGGCGTCAGCGTCCGGGGAAGCGCAAAATCGTAATAAAACCCGTTTTGAACCGCCGGTCCGATGGCGGTTTGGGCTTCCGGAAAAATCTGTAAAACGGCTTCCGCCATAACATGGGCAAATGAGTGGCGGATAACGGCCAAACGTTCTTCGTTCATAATTTTTTCCTTTCTCTTTTGAATGTAGACTTATTTCGAAGAGGTGTCAAGCTCTTCCGGACGCTTTTCGGCGGAGAGCAGTTCCAATGCGGCGGTGACTTCATCGATAACGCGCTGCGGCGTCGACGCGCCGGCCGTAATTCCGACGGTTTCAACGGCCGTCATTTCGGGCAGCACGTCGGCTGCCGATTCGATCTGCCACACCGGTTTGCCTGACAGCCGCGCCGTGTGAGCCAACCGCACCGTATTGGCGCTGGAACGTCCGCCGATAACAACGATGGCATCACACTCGTCTAAAAGCAATCGCAGCGCTTCCTGCCGTTCTCCTGTTGCGGGACAAATGGTTTGATGCGTTTCAAAGCGCGTATCGGGAAATTTCTCTTTCAGCAAAGAAACGATTCGATCGTACTCCTCCTGCTTAATTGTTGTCTGAGCGATAACGGTACACGCTGAACCGAGTCGTAAAGCGCTGATGTCAGCCGGCTCCTGAATCACAACCGTATCGCGAGCGCAGCCGGCAACCGCCTGGACTTCGCCGTGGTTGCGATCTCCAACCACAATCACCGTCTCTCCGCGAACCGATGCCGCTTCCGCAATTTTTTGAGATCGCAGCACACGAGGACAAGTTGCATCGGTTACCTGCCAGCCGGCTGCCTCCAACATTTGCCGAACGGCCGGCGCCACTCCATGCGCGCGAATGACCACAACGCCGGCGGGTTCTGGCAGCGGCTCTCCCGGCGTCAAAACGCCTACGCCCCGCTCCCGCAATCCGTTTACAACCACCGGATTGTGAATCAGCGGACCGTAGGTGAACACCCGGCGTCCGTCTTCACGTCCGGCCACCGACTCCGCCGTTTCGACGGCCCGTTTAACCCCCATGCAAAAACCCATCACTTCGGCTTTTCTGATTTTCATAGCGCTCCTGTAAAAAACGCCGGCAGAGCCGGCGTCCCATTCTTCCAAACACGGTTTGATTTAATAATCAACCGTCTTTTCTTGCAATGAAGCCAGCGCTTCTTCGTTGGATTTTCCGATTTCCACCAGCAAATCCGATTCGCCGCGGACGGCCTCCAAGCCGCTGTCAATGGCGTTGATCCCGTTTGCGATGATACCGATAGCGTGTTTCACATCCTCGACAGCCGCCGCCTCTTCGTCAATAATTTTACTCATCTTCTCGGTGGAAATATCAACCTCTTTTTTCAAATCAACGACGTGGTAAACCGCCTTGTTGATTTCCCCGGTTCCCTGCGAAAGTTCCGACAAACCCTGATTGATCTCCGCCAACGATGACGAAATATTGACGATCTCCTGACCGATGGTCTTGATATTATCCGACGATTCCGCATTGGCGATAACCGCATTTTTGACATCCTGAATATTTTTCTTAATCATGGTGCTGATGATTTTTGAGTTCTTGGAGGTCTCTTCCGATAAATTCCGGATCGACTGCGCGACAATCGAGAATCCTTTTCCCGCCTCTCCGGCGTGAACCGATTCAATCGAAGCGTTCATCGCCAACAGATTTGTCCGCTCGGAAATATCCTCAATCACGCTGACAATTTCACTCATCTGATTAATAGAAGCGATAATGCCGTCAAAAATCTGTACAGATGCCCCCAGTCGGTCTATACCTTCCTGAACGGTTGCCGACACCGATGTCAGTTTCTCTATTTTTTCATTAGCGGATGCCGACATATTTTCAATGGACGACGACATTTGAGCAATGGCGGCCGTTGTCTGTTCAAAGGCGACAGCCTGATTGTTAATACGGTTTTTTACCCCTTCATTGGCTTCAATAATCTGATTCAGAAAACCGGAAATGCGATCAATATTTTCTTCGACTACCCCTTGATTTTCTCTCGAGGCTTTTGTCAAAGTTTCCATCTCTTTTAAGTTATCGGAAATGCTTTCTGCCGAAGCATTCAGACGGCTGCCGACATCCATACTGTCCGAAAGTGAATGAACAAATCCTGCCAGCGCCTTCATTTTGCTTTTTACTTCGGATTCACTTGCTTTTAAATCGGTCACCAATTTTTTATTCGAATACCATGCGACAACAGAAAGCGCATGCGCCAAAACCAACAGAATAAGCATCGAATAAAACATATCCATTGACAGTGTAAGCGTCCCCGATGCCTTCCCGGCCGGAACGGCTCTTGTTAAAAGGATAAAAATCACTCCACCGTAAATAATCGGCGTGGTGATGAAGAATGCGGCTTTTCTGACGGCAAAATTCCCCAACAACAGAATGATAATCGAGAAACAGAAGAGCGTGTACGGCATATCTAAAATGGTCATTTCGCGAGAGAGAATCAACGGAAAAGCAATCAAAAATCCCATCGAAAGCGCATACGACCATCCAAGACGGTACATACCTTTGTACTGCAGAATAATAACCGTAATCGAAATGACTATCAGGACAATTTCAAATACCGCCATCGGGATATATCCCAAAAAGACATTCTTGACAGCTCCGCCGAACAACGCAAAAGACATCAGTATAAAAATCACCTGAAGGATTCTTGTCTTTATTTGAATG
This sequence comes from uncultured Spirochaetota bacterium, assembly GCA_944388995.1. Taxonomy (GTDB): domain Bacteria; phylum Spirochaetota; class Spirochaetia; order JAFGXN01; family JAFGXN01; genus CALXOJ01. Next base: position 9,117 of record CALXKN010000001.1, read on the forward strand.
TCAATGGTCTCTTTTTGATACGCATCGGAAATCAGTCTGATTTTCATTTTCCACCTCATATCGGATTCGTTCTGATTCAAACGAACGACCGCTTCTTCCTATAAAGATACACTTTGTGTATCGGCATTTTTACCGTTTAAAATTAAGGAAAATCGGGCTTTTGGCGGCAAAAACGGAATCTTTATAAAAAAGAGCCGGCAGCTGCCGGCCCTGATTCGCATCCGCACTCAATGTCTGCGTTTTTTTCCGCGTACTTTGCGTTCCAATAAAGGAATCTCCGTTTCAGCATCGGCACCGGTTTCGCCTGCCGTTTCGGAAACAGCCGCTGCAACGGCCTTTTCACCGTACTTTTTCGCCGCGCGTCTGCGTTTTCCGGCCTGCACCGCCGACTCGACCCAATAGTACACGGGAGAAGCGATGAAAATCGTCGAATACGTTCCGCTCACGATACCAACAATAAGATTTAGTGCAAAGCTCTTGATGTCGCTGGTATCGGCCGCAAAAATGTACAATGCCGCAACCGTGAACAAGGTCGTCAGAGACGTGATGACGGTTCTTGACAGCGTCTGAGAGACCGCCATATCCAACCGGGGACGCATTGCCATATTCGGGTAAAGACTGACGCTTTCGCGCACGCGGTCGAAAACAACGATGGTGTCGTTCAGCGAATAACCGATCATCGTCAGAAGGGCCGCAATCGTCACTGACGTAAACTCAACCTGAAAAATACCGATAAATGCCATCATAATGAAGACATCATGAAAAACCGCCGCCATGGCGCCGACCGCAAACGAAAAGCGGAAGCGGAACCAGACATAAACCATGACCAACGCCATCGCCGCAACGACAACCCAGACGGCAGCCGTCGTTAAAGTCGCCGCCCGCGACGGCGTAACGCTCGCCTGCTGTTTGATTTCAACGGAATCGGCGCCGTATTCGGCCTCAACAACCCGTTCGACCTCATCGGCCGCCAGCTGAGCGAAATCGATTCCCGTAAAATCCGAATCATAGGAGAGTTTTTCCAGCGGCGTCAGCGCGGCAACCTCTTCCGCCGTCATAACGGATTCGGGATCAACGCCCTCTTCCGCTTTAACGGGTTTGTGCAGACCGACCTGAGACATTCTGACGCGGTATTCGCGCGTCAGCGGATCGCGGTTGGGAATTTCCTGAATCTGCGCTTCATAAGGCGCCAGCAGCTCGCGGAGAACGGCAATCGTTTCCACTTCGCTTTGGGTTTCGTTTTCTTCGGTGATCGGTTCGGGAAGCCGGACAGCAAACTGAATGCTGACACCCGGATTGAAATCAACTCCCATATTCAGCCCGTGATGATAGAACACGGTAAACAGCAGGCCGAAAATCATGCAGAAAAGCGACAATCCGACCGCAATAAAACGGTAGCGGGTGAATCTAATTGTTCTCATACTTTTTGCCTCCCCACATGACCTGAATCCGTTTGACTTTCAGCGTTTCGTAACAGAAATCAAAAATCAAACGAGTGACAAAAATCGCCGTAAACATCGAACAGACAACACCGACTGCCAGCGTATACGCAAACCCTTGAATGGAACCGGTTCCCAAAACGGAGAGAACCAATGCGGCAATCAGCGTCGTCACGTTGGCGTCAATCAGCGCCCACAACGCCTTGTCGTAACCGGCCTTTAACCCGGCAACAGCCGACTTTCCGGCGCGCTGCTCTTCACGCATACGCTCGAAAATAATGACGTTGGCGTCAACCGACATACCGATAGAAAGAATAATACCCGCCAAACTTGTCAAAGTCATGGTAAATCCCAACTTCGCCAAAATCGCAAAGATGAAAACCACATCCAGAAAAAGTGCAAAGTCGGCAATCAAACCGCCTCCGCGGTAATAAAGCATCATAAAAATAAAAACGGAAAAGAAACCGACGAAGAGCGCCCAAATACCGGATTGAATTGCATCCTGCCCGAGAGAGGCGTTGACTTCCTGTATCTCTTCAACCTGCAGTTCAACGGGAAGAACACCGGTTTTCAGCAGTTTTCTCAGATTCTCGGCCTCTTCATTGGTGAAACTTCCGGAAATCTGAACATTGCCGCCGGCAATCCGTCCGGAAATGGTGGCAGCCGCCTTGATTTTTTCGTCCAAAGCAATGACCATCGTTTTGCCTTTATTGGCATCAGTTAAATCAGCAAATAAATTCTGCGGATTGATGGCGTTGCCCGCTGCGTCAGTTCCTTCCGTTCCGATACGAAATGAAACTGCCGGTTTTCCGTACTGATCCTGAGAACGAGCGACATCACTCAAATAAATGCCGCTGAAATCGGGAACCGCCGTCACGACCAAATAGTCGCGCAGCTCGTCTTCGCCGTAAACATCCTTATCGTAAAGCCCCATAACGGTGTAACCGGGTTTGACAATTCCCGATTCGATCAACGCACTCTGCGCTTCCGTGTCGGTCGTATCGAATCCGCTCTTCGTCGTGCCATAAGTTTCCATTAAATAGGCACGGAAAGCGGCGGTTTGTTCAGAGTCAACAATATGGAAATTCAGGCTTCCTTTTCCCATCAAAAACGTTTTAATTCGCTCCGAATCGCGCGCACCCGGCAATTCAATCAAAATACGGTCAGCGCCGACTTTTCGAACGGTCGGTTCGGAAACTTTAAACGCGTCCACGCGGTCGTAAATGACATCCATCGCATCCATAACGGGATCGTCGCCGGGCGTCACCTTCGACCAGTCGACATCAGCTTTCAGCATAAAACTGATACCGCCGTTCAAATCGAGACCGAGTTTCAGCGCGCTTTCGCGCAAACTGCGCACATCCTGAATCCGATTAACGAGAGCCACCGCATCGGTTTGAATGAAGAGTGCCTTCGCTTCGTCTTCGGAGAGATTCGGAAACGCCAATTTAGCCGTTTCCAAGTACGTCCACTCGGACGGCCGCTTTGCCTTCATTTCCTTTGCGTTCTCTTTCGCAATCGGAATCAGAAATTCATACGTTTCAGAAATGACATCATCCGGGGTGGTTCGCGTCAGTTCGTTAAAATCATTCCATTTCTTTTCCGCTTCCGTCGTGGCAAAATTGCGCACATCTTGACCGGGCAGAACCGCCAAATCCTTCTCTTCTTGCGTAACGCCCCAACCGGCGTACCAACGGAAGGTCGGCAACAGAAAAAGAACGGCAATAACGCAAACCAACAAGAAAATCAAAAATCTTGAAGTTTTACTCATGGTTTTCTCCGTTTTTCCGGGGTTTTAAAGCTCCGTTTTGGGTTTATCTGTTTTGTCTTTTTCACTTTTCTTCTTTCCGAATCCGGAAAAAATCGACTTTTTCGGTTCGGGCTGGGGCGGCGGATTTTTCTTCTCCAGCACCTGAGTAACCGCATATTTCGCAAATTCGACTTTGACATTGTCATTCAGCTTCAGAATGAAAGAGTTATCCTTTACCGTATCGATCATTCCGAAAATTCCGCTTGACGTCACGACGCGGTCTCCTTTCTCCAAAGAAGCGAGCATCCGCTGCGTCTCTTTCTGCCGTTTGCTTTGCGGACGGATCATGAAGAAATAGAGAACAATCATAAAAAAGACGAGCATCCAAATGAAGCTCGAATTGGCGAAGATTCCGCCCGACGGACGCTGCGGCTGCGCTGTGTCTCCGGAAACCTCCGCCGACGTTGTATTGTCGGTGTTGGACTCGACCACAATCCCTTCCTGCAACAAGACGGGCGACCATGTCAATTGTTCCATCATTGATTAAACCTCTGATTTTATTATATTATCTGATTTTAAGAAATTAACACAGAAAAGAGAGGATGTCAAGAGAGGATTATATCAATTTGACCTTTGCTGTCTGCGGCACCGAGAAGACTCCGAAAAGGCGGCTCAGCACTTCAACAGACGCATACCGGCACGATTCGTTTCGGTTGACAACTTCCAAAAGGTATTCCAAATCCCTCTGCCCCGATTCGAGACCGGCTTCCTTGTCATAAAACGCTGCGCAAAACGCCGGCTTATACAATCCTTCGTCAGCCAGCTGACGGGAATTTTTCCCGCGGTATTTTCTTTTTAACGCTTTATCGACGACCACCGTATCACCTGACGAGCCGACGGCAAACATAAAATCTTCTTTTTTCATATAATTCAATTTACCACAATTTAAAGCGATTGGCAATTCTTTTTTTCACTTCCGCGCCGGCGGACAACCATGGCGGCGGCAACACGGAGAGCCTCTTTCATCCCCGTCGCGTCGGCCCGCCCCGTTCCGGCAATATCGAACGCCGTCCCGTGATCGACGGAGACGCGCAGAAACGGCAGTCCGGCCGTCACGGAAACGGTCCGATGAAAGTCAAGGGTTTTACAGGCGATATGGCCCTGATCGTGATACAGCGAAACAACGGCGTCGTAACGGCCTTGCGCCGCCTGCGCAAAAACCGAATCGGCGCCGATCGGACCGACCGCGTCGGCGCCGTCCGCAGCGGCCGCCCGGACCGCCGGCTCCACCGCCAGAATCTCCTCGCGGCCGAGCAGACCGTGTTCGCCGCAGTGGGGATTGAATCCGGCGACCGCCAGTTTCGGATTTTCGATTCCCCATCCGCGCAGCGTATCGCGGCAGCGTAAAATAAAACAGCGCAGCGGCTCGGTTTTCAGACGCTCCGGGACTTCCGAAAGCGGCAGATGCCGGGTAAAGAAAAAAACGCACAGTTTCCCGGTCAAAAAAACCGTCAGCGGATCCTCGCTTTGCGTCAGTCCCGCCAGGATTTCGGTATGTCCGATGTACGGAACCCCCGCCGCCCGCAGAGATTCTTTGTTCAGTGGCGCCGTCACCACCGCATCGCAACAGGCGTCCCGAACCAAACCGACCGCCTTTTCAACCGCGCGGAAAGCGGTTTCCCCGCCGGCGGCGGAAATTTCCCCCCACCTCCACTCCCCCGGTCCTGCGGTCGGCACAAATTCAACGGTTCCCCTCCGCAGCGGACGGCGGCCGCGCCTCTCAAACGGCGTCAACCGCAAACCGACGCCGGCGACCTGCGCCGCCGCTTTCCAGACGCTTTCGGGACCGACCAAAACCAAACGGGTCTGCCGCCGCACACCGCGGCTGACCGCCGCCCGAACCGCAATTTCCGGTCCGACGCCGGCAGGATCCCCGCACGTCACCGCCAAAACCGGCAAACGTTCCTTTCTTTCCATAAAGACCGCCTTTAAACAAAAACGCCGCGGCCGCGGTTATTCCAACCGCTCCGCAGCGTTTTTACGGAAAATCCGTCGCTTACATCATTCCGCCCATTCCGGGATTCATCGGAGCCGCGGGTTCCGGCGCCGGGATGTCGGTGACGGCGCATTCGGTCGTCAAAATCAACGAAGCGATGGAAGCGGCGTTCTGCAGCGCAATCCGCGCAACCTTCGCGGGATCGACGATTCCGGCAGAAAACATATCAACCCACTCGTCGGCAGCCGCATTGTAACCGAATCCGTCTTTGCTCGACTTGATTTTATCGACAATAATCGAGCCGTCGACGCCGGCGTTCACAGCAATCTGGCGAGCCGGTTCGGTCAGGGCGCGGGCCACAATGCGGAATCCGACCTTCTCTTCCTCAGTGTATTCGGAAAGATTTTCCTTCTCCAATACATTGGCGCACTTCAGAAGCATGACGCCGCCGCCCGGAACAATTCCCTCTTCCACAGCCGCGCGCGTTGCCGCCAGCGCATCTTCGACCCGGTGCTTCTTCTCTTTCATTTCAACTTCAGTTGCCGCGCCGATATTGATAACCGCCACGCCGCCGGAGAGTTTGGCCAACCGTTCCTGCAGTTTTTCGCGGTCGTAATCGGAAGTGGTTTCGCCGATTTGATTGCGGATCAGCGCGATTCTCTCTTTCAGCGCCTTGGCGTCGCCGCCGCCGTTGATAATGGTTGTGTTTTCCTTCTCGACTTTGACGGTTTTCGCCTTACCGAGCTGGGAGAGATCAGCCGATTCGAGCTTCATGCCCAAATCTTCGGAAATCACCTGTCCGCCGGTCAGAACGGCAATGTCTTCAAGCATGGCTTTTCTTCTGTCGCCGAAACCGGGCGCCTTGACCGCCACCGCGTTCAGCGTGCCCCTCAGGCTGTTGACCACCAGCGTCGCCAGCGCTTCGCCTTCGACGTCTTCGGCAATAATGAGAATCGGACGTCCCGACTGCGCCACTTTTTCCAAAATCGGAAGAAGATCTTTCATTGCCGAAATCTTCTTTTCGTAAATCAGAATGTACGGATTATCCAAAACAACGGTCATATTCTCGGCGTTTGTCGCAAAATACGGAGAGAGGTAACCGCGGTCGAACTGCATTCCTTCGACAAAATCGACGGTTGTCTCTATGGTTTTGCTCTCCTCAACCGTGATGACGCCGTCTTTGCCGACGCGGTCCATGGCGTTGGCAATCTCTTCGCCGATAACGCGGTCGTTATTTGCCGAAACGGTCGCCACCTGGGTAATTTCATCCTTCGATTTGATTTTTTTGGACGCCGAATTGATTTTTTTAACGGCCGATTCGACTGCGCGGTCGATACCGCGTTTGATTCCCATCGGGTTGATGCCGGCCGCTACGCTTTTCATTCCTTCCTTTGTAATGGCGTAAGCCAAAACCGTTGCCGTCGTCGTTCCGTCGCCGGCGACGTCGTTCGTTTTGCTCGCCACTTCTTTCAGAAGCTGCGCTCCCATGTTTTCAAACGGATCTTCCAGCTCGATTTCTTTGGCAACGGAAACACCGTCCTTTGTGACTGTCGGAGCGCCGAACTTTTTATCCAGCAGAACGGTTCTCCCCTTCGGTCCCAACGTCACTTTTACCGCATTCGAAATCTTTTCGACGCCGGCTAAAAGCGATTTCCGCGCTTCTTCGTCAAATTTCAGTTGTTTAGCCATTTGTTTATCCCTCGAAAATTGATTTTCTTTGTTTTCCTTAATTTACAAAAACTCAATCGGAAAGTAAAGCGGTTTCATTTTATTTTTTAAAAAAGATTGCCTTACGGTTCGGAAAGAAACCGGACAACCCTGCATAAAGTTTCCGGACCGACGTTTTCTCCGCGGTCGCCGAGACTGACGCCGGCGGAAGCAAAAGCCGCCTCCAAACGCTTAGGCGGGAACCTTCCCTGCAGGGCGGTCAAATTGTTGCGGAGAGTTTTTCTCCGCGATTTGAACATCTCTTTCGCCAGCGTCAGGTAAAGACCGCGGTTGACGGTTTCTGTTTCCGGACGGCGGGTCATCACAACGACGGCGGAAACCACCTCCGGCTGCGGGAAAAAGGCGTCGGCGGGAATCTGAAACGGAACGGCCACTTCGTAATCCAAAGCGCAGAGCAGCGAAAACGACGAATAATCCCTGCTTCCGGGAAGCGCCTTCATCCGCTGCGCAACCTCCTTCTGCACCGTAAACACCATCCGCGGCGGCAGCGTTCCTTTTTCAATCAGAGCGCCGATCATGGCGGCGGCGGCGCAATACGGAAGGTTGCCGTAAATCAAATCGGGAACGGGATTTTCGCGGAGAAAAGCGGGAAAAGTCCTGATAAAATCCCCGGCGACAATGCGGCGCCGCGGAAATTCCGTCTCCAAAAAACGGATAAACCCGTAATCGATTTCAAACAAAACAAGATTTTTTTCTTCCGGGAAGAGCGCCGTCAGAGATCCGAGTCCGGGTCCGATTTCCCACGCCGATGAAACCGCTGCGGCATTCAGCTGTCCGAAAACCGCCTTCCGGAAACGGTCGGAAACCAGAAAATTCTGCCCGAATTTTTTCTGCATGGACAGCCGGAACAGCTCTAAAACTTCCTTGATTTGCCCCACCGAAGAATAATCAATCACACGGAACTCCTGCCTTTATTCTACTTTTTTTACGGAGGAAAGACAAGCCGTGCCGCGGCGTCCGCTCGCGGAACAGAATCCATATAAACGGAATAAAAAACAGAATCCCGAACGGCAGCAGCGGAAACGTCGGAACCTTTGCGAAAAAAATCAGCACGGCGACAAATCCGTCGTAGACAATGTCGGAGAGACGGGCAATCAAAAGCCCCGCGGCGGAAGCTCCCGCCAAAGCGGCGGCAGACGATAAAAAACGGAGATACATGAAAAAAGTCATCGGCGGGGAGGCCAAAATCGTCGCAAAAATTCCGCCGGGATTGAGGCCGTCCAATGCGAACAGAAGCGGAGCGACGGCGATTTGCGCCGCATAGGAGACCGCCAACGGTGCGGCCGCCGCTTTCGGAAGCCGGCGGCAGAGAGCGGTTTGCAGGGGCCTCGCCAGCAAAACGATGCCGAACACGGCCGCAAACGACAACCGCATTCCCAGCTGCGCCGTTTCCTGCGGGTACAGAAGCGAATTGACCGTCAGCGAGTGACACAGAATATCAATCATCGCAAGCCGTTTTCCGCCCGGCCGGACAACGGTCGCAATAACAAACATCGTATACGCCCGTTTCAGGGAAGCGCCGCTTCCGGTCAGGATGACGTAAAATCCCAGCAGCGGCAGGGAAATTCCGTCAAGAATCCGCCGCGGGACAAAGCGCGCGAACACCAACCGGATGACACCAATGATGATCGCCAAATGCATTCCCGAAAGCGCCACCAAATGAAGGCAGCCGGAATCGCGGAAAACGGAGACCAAAACCGAATTCAGTTCGTCGCGGTCGCCTAAAATCAGCGCCTCAAAGAACGCCCCCGAATCGGTTTCTTCTATAAAAAAAGAGTCCGAAAACCGCTGCAGCAGCCTCGCGCGGAACGCCCAAAACGGCGGCGGTTCGCCGGTGAGCTTCAGCGACTCAACCCGAAAAAATTCGCCGCGCCAACTTCCCGAAAACGAAACCGGCTGCCCTTTTCTCAGTTTTTCACCGCCTCTGACAATAAAAAACCGCTCGCAGTCAACCGAAACGGAGAAATCCGCCCCCTCCGCGCGGACGCAACGCACCGTATAGCCGGTCTGTCCGTTATCCAGCCGGCGGCTGTCGGCGCTTAACGAACCGTGCCATACAGTCAGCCGCATCGGATCGGCTCCGCAGCGGTCGGCGGTTTGAGGAAACCGGACGCAAAAGACGGCGGCGGTCAAAAATCCGGCGCAAAGCATGACAACCGCCCGCAAAAATTCGGGCCGGGGACGCAGGCCGGAAAAAAACAAAGCCGCCGCCGCATACGCAACCGCCGAAAACGCGCACGCGCACCACAAAAGGCGGAGCGCCGGCGACAACGGAAAGGCAACCGACAGCGTCAGCGGCGCAACCGACAGCAGCGGCGGCAAATAAATGTATCCGAACCGAATCAAATTCTTTCTTTTCATACTTTGATTAATGGGAAAAATCTGCTAAACTGAACCATGAATTCGTCAAAAAGAGAGTCTTTTTTCCGGGCGGCCGAACCGCTTCTGATTTTTTTTGTTCTTTATTTTCCGACGATCCTTCAGCAGCAGGTCGGCGGAGGAATCCTCGACTTCGACAATCCGTTTCTGTATCTCACTTACTTTGCCGTCGCTGTTCCTCAGTTTCTTTTTCTGCTGTGGCTCATCGGGAAACAGCCTGAGAGTTCGTTTGCCGATTTCGGCTTCCGCAAGCCGGAAACGCCGATCGACTGGCTGATGCCGGCAGTCGTCGCCGCCTCGCTCTTTGCCGTTATTGTCGCCTCGGTTCTGATTCCGCGGATGTTCGGCTGGGGCGCGCCGTCCCCCGTTGAAACGGCGCCCTTTTCAATTACAAATGCCGCCATGCTGCTTCCGGCGTTTCTGATGTTTCTGCTGACGGGCTATACCGAAGAACTGTATTTCCGTTCGTACCTGCTGACATTCTGGTCGCGTATGGGCCTGCCGATGTCCGCTTCACTGCTGTTTTCTTCAATATTATTTGCATCGGGACACCTCTACCAAGGCTGGTTCGCCGTTGCGACAATTTTCCTCCTCGGGATTGTTTTGGGACTCTGGTATTTCGCACTGAAAAACATTCATCTGATTGCCGTCGCGCACGCCCTCTTTAATTTTCTGCAGCTTGTTTTTCTTTATTTTCTTCATATTTCAGTAGCGGCAAATTAATAAAAAAAGATTTGCACTTTTTCCTATCTGCGCTATAATGAAATAAAAGATTATCTCAAACCTGATCAGAGGAGTCGATCATGAAAAATCAGAAGGTACTGGCGTACTGCAATTTGTTTGCTGTTTTACGCAATATCGAATACCTTGCCGCGCATGATAAAGAGAGCAAAGCAGCCGTAGCCGGGAAAAATCTTTCCATCCAATTCAAGGTGAAAAACGGACCGTCGGGACAGCTGGTTTTTAAAAACGGAAGCGCCGAAATGCGCGAAGGATTCCATCCGTCTTCCATTATACTTTTCTTTACATCGCCGGAACATTTCAACAAAATGATCGACGGGAAAGCCAATCCGATCCCGTTAAAGGGTTTTACCAAAATCGGTTTCCTGACCGGGCCGTTCATGAAGCTGGCCGAACGTCTTTCGTATTTTCTGAAACCGACGGAAGCGCTTTTATCCGACCCGGGATATTTTAAAATGAATACGGAAATGACGTTTTACACCGCGTTTTCAGCGCTGGCTCAAATCGGCAACCGCGACCGCAGGGGCATTCAGAATGCCAAACACATTCCCGACGGAACGGTTCAAGCCGCTATCGGCGACAGTGTCGGCCTGTACATCACGGCGAAAAACGGCAGACTGACAGCGGTTAAAGGATTTGCGGACAAACCGGCCGCCCGCCTCGTTTTCAAGGACCTGAAAACGGCGCAGGGGGTTTTATCGGGAAAAACCGACACTTATGCGGCCATTGCCGTCGGCGACCTGGTAATGAAGGGATTCATTCCGATGATCGAGCATATGAATCCGATTCTGGAATCCGTCAGCGGATATTTGTCATAGGAGCCCGTCATGAAAGAGTTTTATACCAATCAAAAATCACAGGAACTGTTTAAGAAAGCGCTGAAATACATTCCGACAGGCATTCCCGGACACTTGGGACCGGTTCAGTCGCAGTTTATTCCGGCCGACGCGTTTCCGTTTTATGCCGAAAGAGCAAAGGATTCCTACTTCTGGAGCATTGACGGAAACAAATACATCGATTATATGTGCGCCTACGGTCCGAATATTCTGGGATACAACAACGACATTGTCGACCGCGCGGCCGCCGAACAGCTGAAAAAAGGAAACTGCATGGCGCTTCCCGCCAAAGCACAGGTCGAACTGGCAGAACTTCTGTGCGGCACCATTGAAATTGCCGACTGGGCCTTCTTTTTAAAAAACGGGGGAGATGCGACCTCATTTGCCGTGATGACAGCCAAAGCCGCCACCGGTCGCAGTAAAACGATCCGCGTACAGGGAGGGTACCACGGCGTCGCTCCGTGGACGCAGGCAGAAGGCGCCAACGGAATTACCGCCGCTGATATGAAAGATATCATTGTTATTCCGTGGAACGACACCGCCGCATTTGAAAAAGCGGTTGCCGAAAACAAGGATTCGATTGCCTGTTTCATCGCGACGCCCTACGATCACCGCATTTTTGCCGACAACGCCCTTCCTCTTCCCGGATACTGGCAGAAAATCCGCGAAATCTGCACCAAAAACGGCATCGTGCTCATTGTTGACGACGTCCGCTGCGGATTCCGGCTTCACATTGAAGGAAGCGCAAAGTATTTCGGTTTCAAACCGGATTTGGCGTGCTACTGCAAAGCGCTTGCCAACGGCTACAACATCTCCGCCGTCGTCGGTATCGACGCGCTAAAATCCGCCGCCGGTTCGATTTTTTTTACGGGAAGTTACTGGTCGAGCGCCGTTCCGATGGCCGCCGCCGTCGCCTGTATCACCGAAATGAAAAGACTCGATATCGCCAACCTGTTTATCGAAAAAGGGAAAAAATTCGGCTCGGGAATGATTGACGCCGGACGGGCACACGGTATTGACATGAAATTTTCGGGAGTCGAATCGATGCCGTTTATGCGCATCTCCAACGATCCGACTATGGAGATGATGCAGGATTTCTGCGCCGAATGTGTGAAACGGGGAGTTTTTGTCGTCAGTCATCACAATCATTTTATGAACGCTTCCTTAACGGACGCCGACATCAAAAAGACGATCGCGGTGGCCGACGAAGCGTTTGCCGCCGTGGCAAAGCTGCATCCCGATAAAATCAACTGAAAACGATAAAAGGAGAAAAATATGGGACTGACAAAAGACGAATTTCTTGCACTTGAAAACAAGGCAAGGGAACTACGCAAACTGACCGTCGATACGGTTATGTGGGCCAACGGAGGACATATCGGAGGCGCTTTGAGCGCAACCGATATTCTGACCATTCTGTATTACAAATACATGAATATTGACATCGCCAATCCGAAGTGGGAAGACCGCGACCGGTTCATTCTCAGTAAAGGGCATATCGGCGTCGGCTTTGCGCCGGTTTTGGCCGATAAAGGCTTTTTTGACAAAGAACTTTTAAAAACGTACAATCATACATACAGCAAACTGGGAATGCATTTGGACAAAAATAAAGTCATCGGACTGGACGCCTCAACGGGATCGCTCGGACACGGACTGAGTATCGCCCTCGGCATGGCTTTAGGCGGACGGCTGCAGGGGAAAAATTTCAAGGCATACTGTCTGCTCGGGGACGGAGAGTGCAACGAAGGATCTGTTTGGGAAGCCGCCATGGCTGTTTCCCACTATAAAGCAACCAACGTCATCACAATCGTCGACCGCAACAAATGCATGATTGACGGTCGGACGGAAGACGTCATGAGCCTGGAACCGTTTGCCGACAAATGGAAAGCTTTCGGATTTGACGTTAAAACTGTCAACGGACACGATATGTATGCACTGGCCGATGCGCTTGACTACGCACTTAAAGCCGAAAAGAAACCGGTTGCTGTCATCGCCGATACATTTAAAGGTTGCGGCGTCTCTGATATCCAGGACAACTACCAATACCATTATGCCAGTGTCAGTGCGGAAACCGCCGAAAAATACAAAAAACAGATCGACGAATATCACGATAATCGATTGAAAAATCAGGAGAAAACGAATGGCTAATTTGAATTATACCATGTTGGACGCGGAAAAAATGTCCACTGCAGAATATTACGGAAAGGTTCTCTGTGATTTGGCGGCAAAAGATCCCCGTGTAGTCGGACTTTCCGCCGATCTGGCCAAATCAACAAAAATCGGAGCCTTGGCAAAGGATTTTCCCGATCGGATTTTTAATTTCGGGATTGCCGAGCAAAATATGTTCGGAGCCGCCGCCGGAATGGCCGAAGCCGGACTGATTCCTTTTACATCGACATTTGCTGTTTTTGCTTCAATGCGAGCGCTGGATCAATTCCATACCGACATCTGTTACCAAAACATGAACGTCAAAGTGATTGCCACCCACGCAGGGCTCTCTTTCGGACAGGCAGGCAGCACCCATCACTGCACCGAAGACATCGGCATCATGCGGACAATGGCCAACTGCCGCGTCATCGTGCCGGCAGACGGAATGGAAACCGCCAACGCTGTTATAGCCGCCTACGAAAACGACGGACCTTTTTATATCCGAATCAACCGCGGATACGATATGCCGGTATACCGGGACACCGACTACGGATTTGAATTGGGGAAAGCGGTCCAACTGGCGGAAGGAACCGATTTAACCATCATTGCCTGCGGAGCCTGCGTCGCCCGCGCTTTGGCAGCCGCAAAAGAACTTGAATCGGACGGTATCCGCGCCCGTGTATTGAATATGCACACTATCAAACCGATTGATAAAGAAGCGATTGAAAAAGCCGTCATTGACACGAAACGGATCATTACCGTTGAAGATCACAACATCATCGGAGGATTGGGAAGCGCCGTCGCTGAAACCGTCACCGAATTCGGGAAAGCGTGCGTCATGCGGAAACTGGGGGTTCCCGACACATTCTCCATCATCGGACTGCACGAAGATCTGATGTCGGAGTACGGATACGACTCAAACGGAATCGTCAAAACAGCCCGGGAAATCATGAACGTCACAATCGAAGAAGATGACGATTGGGATGACGATGATTTTTAGGAGACGAAAATGGGAACACAAATCACAAAAGAGCAGGAGACTCTTTTTTCAACCAATCTTTTTCTGTACGCTGTCTGTCCATTGCTGAAAACCATTCTTGAAGACAGACCCGCTTTACAGGCAGCGTGGCAAAAAAAACGGACCGTTGCCCAAATCAGCTGTTTGGACGCCGACGGGAAAAAGGCGATTCACTATCTGTTTGAAAACGGTACCTGCACGCCGAAAAAAGGCGTCAGTGAAGAACCTGTCGATATTGAACTTGAATTCAAATCTCCCGAACATTTATGCTCTTTTTTCAAAGGAAAATTATTTCCTCTGCCGAAAATGAAAGGAGCTCTGAGACATTTTTCGGTTTTTTTGAATTTTATGAAGCTGCTGCTGACTATGTCCGGTCTGCTCGGCGCAAAAACCGCTCCAAAAAAAACCGAAGATCAGAAACTGCTGGTCAAATGTATGTTTTACCTGCTCTCCCGCGGTATCAGTATTTTAAATAAACTCGGACACCCCGACGTCTCTGCTTGGGCTGCCGTCAGCCCTGACCGCGTTTACGCATGGGCCGTCGAAGGGGAACCTGAATTGGCTGCATGGCTCAGGGTCAAAAAAGGACGGACAAAAGCACGCCGCGGACAGTATGTCAGAAGCATGCCGTTTTTTACAATGAAATTCGATTCACCGAAAAGCGCATTGGGAATTTTGCAGGAAACCGATGATATGATTGAAGCAACCATTCAAAAGCGGCTGATCATGGTCGGAGGCCCGGAATTCGGCGCCCAATTAGGCGATTTTATGCTGCTTGTCGGCAGTTTGGTTAAATAGGAGGCTCCGATGCGAATCAGAGGTTTCAATCACGTCGGCATCACGGTCAGGGATTTTAAAAAAGCCGTTCAATGGTACCATGAGGTTTTCGGATGTTCCCTTATCTCCGAAGGCGGTTTGACAGCCGAACGGGTCTCCGAAATGAAAAAGCTCTATAATCTGCCGGAAGGGGTCAGTGTCCACTTCGGGTTCTTGGTTTGCCCGCACGGCGGTTTAATCGAAATTTTTGAATTCTCAGAGACAGCTCCGTTTGCCCACTGCTGGAACCGTCCGGGAACCCACCACTTCACGCTTGACGTTAAAAATGTAAAAAAATGGTATAAAAAACTGAGTACGCGCAGTGACGTCGAAATTTTAAACGAACCGCAGCGCGACGACGGCGCAGATTGGTTTTTCTTCCGGGATCCGGACGGCAATCTCATCGAATTAATGGATTTGGGGAAAAATTATTTCCCGATTAAATACTTAAGTCGTCCGATCGGATTTTTTATGCGGAAATTTAAATTCAAGAAATTCTATACCGGGAAATCATAAGGGAAATCCCGTAATTCGGATTGATTATGAAAACGAGCGCGTTCATCCGTTCAGCCGGACTCATCGCCGTATCGGCAGCAGCTGTTTCATGTCCGCCACAACCGGAAGCTGTTTATCCCGACAGACTGATAGTTCCCGGTGAGGACAACGGTTCAAAAGCCGTCAAAACGGCCGCCGATTACGGCATCACGCAAAAACCGAACGTCATCTTCATTCTGCTCGACGATGCCGGTTACGGCGACATCGGGTGCAACGGACAGACGTATTTTCGGACGCCGAATATCGACCGGCTGGCGGAGAACGGAATCCGCTTTGTCAACCACTACGCCGGCGCGCCGGTCAGCGCTTCGTCGCGCTGCGCGCTTCTGACGGGAAAAACCACGGGACACAGTTTTATCAGAGGAAATTTGGAATTCGGGTCCGGAGTCGGATTGTATCCTTCGTCGGTAACAGGAGAGGGGCAGAAAGGGTTACCCGCATCGGAGTATACGCTGGCACAGCTGCTTAAGGAAAACGGTTACAACACGGCGCTTGTCGGCAAGTGGGGACTGGGAATGCCGGAAGAGGAAAGTTCTCCGTCTGATAAAGGTTTCGACAAATACTACGGACACCTCTGCCAGCGCATGGCGCACTCCTACTTTCCCGACCACGTCTGGGAAAACGACGCCGAAGTTCCGCTGGAAGGCAACACGGGAGAAGCCGGTTCGATTTGGCTTCACGATGAATTTGAAAAAAAGACGGCCGAATATCTGAGCGAATTTTTAAGCTCACAGAAGCCGTTCTTCTTTTTCGGAACCTACACCATTCCCCACGGGGCGCTGCAAATTCCGGAAGGAAAACTGAATGACGTGGAGTATCATCCGTACACAACGGCCGGCTGGTGGTCAAAAGCCTCCGAAGACATGAAGCGCTATGCGGTTATGATGCACCGCCTTGATTTGACCGTCGGTAAAATCATCGAGCAAGTGGAGGCGTCGGGAAAAGCGGACAATACCCTGATTCTCTTTTCAAGCGACAACGGACCTGCAGACGAATACGGAGCCGATCCGGATTTCTTTGAAAGCGCCGGCCGTTTCGGCGAAGAGCGGCTGAGGGGAATCAAACGGGCGCTTTATGAAGGCGGCGTCAAAGTGCCGTTTATCGCCTCGTGGAGCGGCAAAATCAAACCGGGGGTTTCCGAACACATTTTCGCCTCCTACGACATCATGGCGACCGTCGCCCAGATTCTCGGAACAGATTTATCCGAAAAAACACAGACCGACGGCCTTTCGTTTCTGCCGGTTTTAATGGGAGATACAGCGAACCAAAAACAGCACCCCTACCTTTACTGGGAGTTTGTCGGATCAGAGCCGTCCGAAGGCGGCGGACCGCGGCAGGGCGTGCGCAGCGGCGACTGGAAAGCGGTGCTGAACTTCGGAGAAGTCGCAAAAGCCAAAGCAGGAGAAGGGGCAATCGAACTGTATCATTTGGGCGACGATCCCGGAGAAACAATTAATCTGGCATCGGTTTATCCGAATATCATCAGTTCAATGAGAAGAATCATGTCCGACGCCCACGAAAACACTTTATTCTTTCCGCAGATCGAAAAATAAGCGTCTGTACGGAAAGATGTTTGCGCAATAAGCGGCGAAGAGATGAAAACACATTCCCTTTTGCCGGAAAATCGGCTATAATCAGAGCTGATGATTCAGCCCGACCGTTATTTCCGCCTGAAAATGAAAAAGAAAATTTCCGCCGGCATTCTCCTGACCGACGGGGAAACCGACGTCCTGCTGCCGGCTTCCGATTCGCGGCCGTCGTTTCAAAAAGGAAAAGAGACCGACGTTTTCGTTTACAACAACCGCGATTCGTTGAGGGCGACCGAACGCAGGCCCTTTGCCGTTCAGGGCGAATTTGCCGCGCTGACGGTCAAAAGCGTCGAACCGTTCGGAGTGTTTGCCGACTGGGGCATTCCCAAAGATCTGTTTATACCGTCGCGGAACCTGGATCACGACGAATACGAACCGGGAGAGACGATTATTGTGCGGCTGACTCCCAACTTTGGGGGAGATACGACCGTCGGCGACTGTTACATTGAAGATTATCTGGAAACCGACGGAATTGATTTAAAACCCAACGACAAAGTTGAAATTCTGATTTATAAATTGACTAAACTCGGCGCGTGCGCTGTTGTCGGCAACCGCTTTTTCGGATTGCTTTATCATCACGATGCACAAAATGCCTTTTACATCGGCGAGCGTCGAAACGCTTATGTTAAAAAAATTCGGGAAGACGGCCGCATCGATTTGACCCTTTTTCCGCAAGGTTACCGCGCTTCGCAGCCGGTCGCCGAAAAAACGCTGCTGGATGCGTTAAAGGCAGCCGGTGGGGTTTTGCCGCTCGGCGACGCCTCCTCCCCCGAAGAGATTGAAGCCGCCGTCGGCATGAGCAAGGCGCTGTTTAAACGCACCGCAGGCGCACTCTACAAACGGGGGAAAATTCTGATTTTTGACAACAAAATCACTGTGCCGCTGCGCCGAAAACCGCGCCCGCCCCGCCGTTCATAAAAAAACCGCGCCCGAAGGCGCGGCCGGTCAGTCTGCCGTCAGTTTCAGTTTGCTGCCGCGGAGTTTGCCGGAAAATCGTCGCGTCCGCCGTACCAGTTCTCCTGAGGTTCCAGCGCATAGAAGGCAAAGTAATCGGCAAAAAGCGTATCGTATGGTTTAATGATCCGTCCTCCGTTCGGTTCGTAAGATTTCAGATAAAGACCGTGGTCATTGTTCCACTGCCCCATTTCAATCGAATATTTAATCTGAATAGGATTAAACGCATCGTCGGCTAACCGGGCCTGCTCCGCGGCCGTTTCCAACCAACCTTTTACGGAATCCCCTTTTTTGCGCTCCAGACGCTTTTCCCCGTCAAACCAAATGACGAAACCGTCAGGAGTCCAGAGCATACTCAGAATAAAAGCCTCTCCGTCTTTCATTTTCGGCTGCCGGGAAAGATTTCCCATAGCTCCGTAACCGTCATTCTGACGAAGTTCATCAATAGTTTTTAAATCATGCACTTCTCCGTACAAATCCTTTGAAGGAGGAGTCCCTCCTTTTTTCAGTTCTTCAACGCCGGGGTAACCGCCGTACCAATCCCAGCAGTGTTCCGCCTGCCATTGAAAATCTGTTGTATCCACCCATTCGTACATATCGTACTCATAAACCTGCTGTCCGTTGAATCCCTGCCACTGAGAAGGCGCTCTGTTGTTTTCGGTATACAAATCGGTTTTCCGTTTCATATCAGAGACATCCAGTGAAACGCCCGCTTCATCCAACATTTTCTGAGTCGGAAGAAACAGTGTCTTTTTTCCGTAAGCGCGGCTGAACGGGTTATTGCTTTCCGCCCACCACGCATCCCAATGCGCACGCGCGTGCTTATTCATAATGATGCGCGTCTCAAAATACCCGTAAGGGAACTGCCGCCGCGAATGAACGGCTCCCGTCAATCCGTATCCTGTCCGAATCCGGTTCCCGTCTTTGTCATACACAGGAACAGTCGGATCGTAGAGAGTCCAAAGCGCAAGAAATCCGTCCTGCAGCCTGACGGCCTTCGGCGACCAGTACGGCTGTTTGTAGCGGTCGTTCTTGTAGCCTTTCAGACCGTCGTCAAATACCACTTCTTCCGGCATTTCGTATCCATAATTGCCGAATTCGGGTTTTTCATACCCCGGGTTACCGATATCCCAATCCTCTTCAAAAGATTCCTGATTATCGAAATTATCGGCATAAGTCAGACTCAGACGGTAAGTCTTCCCGAAAGCCTCAACAGAGACCTCTTCCTTAGGACGGACAGCCTGCAATTCCGGTAAGACAGTTGTACAGGCAATAAAGGCGAATCCGCACAACAGCAATAAAACTCTTTCCATAACGGCAACCTCTTTCACATTATCATACCACACCGAACGGTCAAAAACAAGCAGGTGAAGAATTTCTGCCTGAAAACGAACTTTTTGTTTTATTATTGAAAAAACACCGTCGGCTGTTTATTATAATAGAATGAAAGTTTTTCAATTTTTTTCGATTCTGTTGCTTGCGCTCCTTTCCATTGCCGGATGTCTTTCCGTCGATGTTCAGGAAGAAGTTTCCCGTATTGATACGGCGGAGTACCGCGCGCCGGTTGATCTAACGGCGGCTGAAGAGGCGCCGCGCGCGTTGATTCCGTTTCCCCGTGAAGTGATCTGGGGCAGCGGCGAACAGCCGCTTCCTCAGTGTTCCGTCAAAAAATCGATCGGAAAGCTGCCCTTTTCCGATTCGCCGGAAGCGTATTCGCTGACTGTCGGAAACGGCCGCGTCGACATCATGGCCTCTTCTGAACGGGGAATCCGCTATGCCGAGCTGACGCTGAATCAGCTGTCCGAGGGAGGAAGAAAACCGCTGCCCTCATGCGTTATCCGCGACTGGCCGGCGTTTGAGATCCGCGGCTTTCATCAGGATACCGGCCGCAATTATCAGAGTCCCGAACGGCTCAAAGAGCAGATTCGGCGGTTGGCGGCGTACAAACTCAACACGTTTCACTGGCACATTACCGACAATCCCGGTTGGCGCGTCGAATGCAAAACCTATCCGATTCTCAACGACCCGAAGACGATGTACCGTTCGGACTCCTTCTATACTTACGACGAAATCCGCGACGTCATCGCCTTTGCAAAAGAACAGGGAATGCAGATCATCATCGAACTCGATATGCCGGGACACAGCAAATATTTCCCGAAGGCGTTCGGTTTTTCAATGGGATCAAAACGAGGCACGCAGATTTGCCGCGAACTGATTCGGGAATTCTGCGAAGAAATTCCCGTCGAGGATGCTCCGATTATTCACATCGGAGCCGATGAAGTGCGCGCACCGGTAATCGATGAGTTTATGGCAGAGATTGAGGCCGAATTGAAAGCGAATAACCGAATCGGCATGGTTTGGCACCCGGGTATTCCGGCCCCGCCGTCGTTTATCGATCACATTTGGTTCGAAAACCACAAACAGAGCGGCCGCAAAAGCATCGATTCAAGCGGAATGTACACCAACACCCTCGACTACTTCAACGTCATCCAGGCGATTTATTTCAAGCAGCCGTGTGAAGTTCCCGAAGGTTCGGAGTTTGATTTGGGTGCGATTGTCTGCAACTGGAACGACGTTGCAGTCGCCGATGAACGCGATCCGATGCTCAACAACCCGGTTTACGCTTCGGGTCTCACCGGCGCCGAAATTTTTTGGAACGGCAACCCGACCGGCAGTCAGCGCTATAAACAGGTTCTGCCGCCGACAGGCAGCGAAGCGCTGAGAGCATTTGCCGAATTCGAAAACCGTCTTTTGATTCATAAAGAGCTGTATTTCAACGATGTCGGCGGCGAATTTGTTTACACGCGGCAAGCTGATCAAGTGTGGCAGCTGACGGGACCGAACGGCGAAACGGCCGAAGCGCGCGGCGTATCGCTTTTACTCGGCGACTATTTTCCGAATGCCAAAAAACGACAGGCGGCGGTCTGCCGGTTGGAAGTCTTCGCCGACGAAGAAAAAGAGGTGCTGCTTCACGCCGGTTTTGACGTTCCGGGACGCGCCCACCGCTTTTACGGCGGCATTCCTCCGAAGGGAAAATGGGACCGCTACGGCAGTACGATTACGTTAAACGGCGAACCGGTCGCTCCGCCTGAGTGGAAGCAGCCGGGCGCCTACCGCCACGACATTGTCCAAACATGGGATCACCCGGTACAGGAGGTCCCGTGGACAGCCGAAGAACTCTACTGGCGCCGGCAACCGGTCCGTATACAGCTGAAAAAAGGAGTCAACGTTATCGAAATCAAAGCGGTCAAAAATTCACCGAAACAGACCTGGATGACGGCATTTTGGATTGAAGAAATCGAAACCCGATGAACTCTTCGCTCTCTCCGGTCATTCTCATAGGGACGATTCTCACAGGAACGCTTTTCTTTTCTCCCAATGCCTCTGCAGCCGAATCGGCCGATAAAGTCCTTTTCTACAAAAAACCGGCACAAAATTGGGAACAGGAAGCTCTTCCGATCGGAAACGGATGGATGGGCGCTTCTCTTTTCGGAGGAGTTTCCCATGAACGGATTCTTCTGAACGAAAAGACACTCTGGGAAGGAGGTCCGGGAGAATGGACCGGGTACGGCAAACCCGATCCCGGTAAAGGCGCCTTTGCCTTACCGGAAATCAGAAAAGCCGTCGCCGAAGGCCGCTACGAAGAAGCTCATCGTCTTTCGCAAAAGTATCTGACGGGTAACGGAACAGGAAAAGGAGCATATCAGCCTCTCGGAACCCTCGATCTTCATTTCCCCGAACTCGGAGAAAACCCCCGAAATTATATACGAAAATTGGATACATCCGTCGCTCTTCATTCCGTTACTTTCAGCTCGGACGGGACACATTATACCCGAACGGCATTTGCCTCTTACCCCGATAAAGCAATGCTCTTCGCACTGACGGCAGACACCGAACGGAAAATCACATTCGGATTGCAGTGGGAACCGGTAACGGATACGAACAACTATTACGACCGATATCGCAACGAATTCCCCTGCTTAAATCCGAACGTCGGGAGAGGACGCAGGGAAACGGTATCGACAGTCTGTATCGACAGCCGGACGGCACGAATGACAGTCGAAGGAATCCTGAACAACAACGGCATGAAATACGCCGCCGTCATTTACATAAAAGCCGTCAACGGTACGATCGCTGCCGACGGCGAATCGGTGACTGTTCGGGGCGCCGACAGTGCCGTTCTCTTTTTCTCCGCGGCAACAGACTACATCAACGAATACCCTTTGTACAAAAGCCGTCGGTCACCTCTCAAAACGGCCGACAAATTGGCCCGTGAAGCCTGCCGAAAAGGGATCGACCGAATACTCGAGAATCACCGGCGCGACTATACGAATCTCTTTGACAGAACAACTCTCCGTTTTTCGACCCGATCCGATTCGAAAACGGATATTCCGACCGATAAACGCTTGCGCCGTTTTGCCGTCAGCAGAGACCCGCTGTTTTTGGAACTGCTTTTTAATTACGGAAAATATCTGCTGATTTCTTCTTCCCGTGAAGGCTCTCTGCCGCTCAACTTACAGGGATTGTGGAATGCCTACACCGATCCGCCGTGGAGCAGCGACTACCATACCAATATCAACCTTCAAATGGCCTACTGGCCCGCCGAGCCTCTCGATCTGGGAGAGGTCCACAAACCGCTGCTCGACTACATTCCGACACTGGTTCAACCGGGAGAAATCACCGCCCGTCACTATTACGGCACCGACGGATGGGTCTGCCATACAAGCAACAACCCTTTTGGGGAAACGCAGCCCGGCTGGGGAATTGTCTGGGGCCATTTTCCCGGAGCGGCAGCCTGGCTCTGCCGCCATTTATGGGATCACTACCTGTATACGCAGGATACCGCTTTTCTGAAAGAGATCTATCCGACGATCAAAGGCGCCGCGCAATTTTGGGTCGATTGGCTGATTGAAGACGAAACCGGTCATCTGATCTCCTCTCCTTCTTATTCTCCCGAGCACGGCACCGTGTCGGCCGGCGCGTCAATGGATTTCCAAATCGCACACGAAATCCTGAAAACCGTCGTTTCCGCTTCCGAAATTCTCGAAACCGACGAGCGGGAGCGGGAGGATTGGCGCTCCTGTTTGAAACGGATTCCGCAACCGAAAATCGGACGGTGGGGACAGCTCCAGGAGTGGGCCAAAGACATCGATTCGAAGACAAACAAACACCGCCATATTTCTCATTTGTACGCCCTACATCCGGGAACTCAAATTTCTCCGATTACGACACCCGAGTTGGCAAAAGCGGCTGCCGTTACGCTAAAAGCCCGAGGCGATAAGGGCACCGGGTGGTCGATGGCATGGAAAATGAATTTCCATGCCCGTCTGGGGAACGGCGACCACTCGTACCGGCTGCTGAGGAATTTTGTCAAGCCGACTTCGCGGTCGGAAATTGCCCTTTCCGGCGGCGGCTTTTATAAAAATTTGTGGGATGCCCACCCTCCGTTTCAGATTGACGGTAACTTCGGACTTGTCTCCGCCTTTATCGAATGGCTGCTGCAAAGCGGTAACGGAGAGATTCATCTGCTGCCGGCGCTGCCTTCGGCTATCGCAAGCGGCCGCTTTTCCGGTTTTAAAGCGGCCGGCGGGTTTACCGTATTCGCATCGTGGGAACAGGGGCAACTGACGGAAGCCGTTATCCGTTCCGATGCCGGAAAACCGTTAACGGTTCGCTACGCCGGCAAAACAATCGATATCGAACTGCAGCGGGGCGAATCGGTCCGGCTCAACGGCAATCCGGAAATTCTTTTTTCGGAACGATAATCACGCGCTGCCGAAAACGGCACCTTCTTCAAACAAGAAGGGCGCCCGCCGCCCTTCCCGTCTCTTGACTTTCGTTTCCGACAAAGTTATAATCGCATCATGGCAGATTCGTTTCACTGGGCCGACATTACGGCCGATAAAATCATCCGCGAAAAAGGCGGCAAAGAGCTTTACGTCTGCGCGTCGGGCATTACACCGTCCGGCACGGTTCATATCGGTAATTTCCGCGAAATCATCTCCGTTGCACTGACAGTCCGCGCATTGCGCGAAAAAGGCAAAAAGGTTCGTTTTCTCTATTCATGGGACGATTACGATGTTTTCCGCAAAGTGCCGAAAAATATGCCGCAGCAGGAGCTTCTCGAAACGTTTTTAAGGCAGCCGATTACGTCGGTTCCCGATGTTTACGGACTCTATGACAGCTATGCGCAGTACAACGAAAAAACTCTCGAAAAACTGCTGCCGATTGTCGGAGTCGAGCCTGAGTTTATTTATCAGTCCGTAAAATACCGAAACGGTGATTATGCCGATCAAATCAAACGAGCGTTGGACAATAAAGACGAAATCCGCCGCATTCTGAACGAACACCGAACGGCGCCGCTTCCCGAAGATTGGCTGCCGGTCTCCGTTTTTTGCGAAAAGTGCCGCCGTGATACCACCGATGTTTACGATTACGACGGCGAACATACGCTGCGTTACCGTTGTTCATCCTGCGGCGCCGACGAAGCGCTCGATTTATACAGAACCGAATCGGCAAAACTGCCGTGGCGCATCGATTGGCCGATGCGGTGGGCTTTTGAAAAAGTCGATTTTGAACCGGCGGGCAAAGATCACCACTCGGAGGGAGGCAGCTTCGACACTGCCAAAAAAATTGTTGCGGTTTTCGGAGGAGAGGCTCCCGTCACGTTTCAGTATGATTTTATTTCGATCAAAGGTCGGGGCGGAAAAATTTCTTCATCCGGCGGCGACGTCATCGGTTTGGACGACGTGTTGGAAGTCTACACACCGGAAGTGACCCGTTATCTTTTCGCGGGAACCCGCCCGAATACTGAGTTTGCCGTTTCATTCGATTTGGACGTTCTTAAAATTTATGAAGATTACGAATCGTGCGAACGTCTCTATTTTACGCAAAATCCAACTCCAAAAGAACAATCCAAAAAAGCGAAGAGCGACCGCATCTATGAACTCTCTCAAGTCAAAGAAGTTCCTTCGGAGTGTCCGTATCAGATTTCGATTCGCCACCTTTGCAATCTGCTGCAGATTCACGACGGCAGCATCGATGCCGTCCTTCGCTCGCTCAAAGATTTAAAACCGTCTCAAGAAGCGAGACTGCGGCAGAAAAGCGAATGCGCTTGGAATTGGATTACGAAATTTGCTCCCGAAGAGTTCCGCTTTTCTTTGCGTTCGGCCGATTCGCCGAAACCGGCAGCCGAAAACGGTTTGGCTGCTGTCATGAGCGACGTTCGGAATTTGGTTGCCGAAAAAATGGACAACTGCGACGAAAAAACATTCGGAGAGGCGGTTTATGCTTCCATGCAGGAACACAACGTCGCTTCCGCCGACTTTTTCACACTGATGTATCAAACGCTGATCGGCAAAGACAAAGGGCCTCGGCTGATTAATTTCATGTACGCCATCGGCCGCGAACGGCTTTTGTCGCTGCTTTGATCCGGAAAAGGCGGTTTTTTTCAAAAAAGATCGGTTTCGGCATTATTAATACCGGAGGTCTTTATGAGAAAAACCGTCTTTTTTTTATCCTTTCTTTTTGTTTCCTGTCCGATACTGACCATCGGAGGAAAAGCGCTTTCGGCCGACTTTTCCCCGCCCCGTTTTCTGGAAGCTTCGGTTCCCGATAACGAAAGTCTCCGGCTGACATTCGACAAAAAATGCGCCGTCGCCGGAGAGCGTCTGGTGATCGGCGGATTGTCTGTTACAGGAATCCAAACCGGGGAAGACGGCGTCATCACCATCCGGACAGAGCCGCAGGAACCGGGAAAAGAGTATGTCATTGACATTTCCGTCACGGACGACGCCGGAAACACAACGACACTGCTGTGGGCGTTTTACGGCTTCAACTCCCGCCTTCCTTCCGTCCGGCTGAATGAAATTTCCGTCAATGCAAGCGGGAACAATCACGCCGACGCGGTGGAACTGCTCTGCCTTTCGGACGGAAATCTTGCCGGGCTTTGCCTGTATGAAGGCTCGCCCGCCGACTTCGATACGCTGTTTGTTTTCCCCAACGTTGAAGTCAGGAAAGGCGAAATGATTCTGGTTCACTACAAACCCGAAGGTTTACCGGAAGAGGTTCAGGAAACCGGCGCTCTTGATGAGTCGGGAGGGAAAAATTCCCATCCCAACGCCCGCGATTTTTGGGTGGAAGGAGGCGACGGACTGACGGCCACAAACGGCGCACTGACGCTTTACAACACTCCCGGCGGCCGCCTCATTGAAGCATTCCTTTACTCCAATCGGACGACCGCCTCCGATACGGCCTACAACGGCTTCGGCAGCGATTCGTTTTTAATCAATGTGACGGAAATCACTGAAGCCGGCGGTTGGAATTGGCCGCTCGGGCAGCCGCGGCCGGAAGACTGCGTTCACTCAAAAGGAATCACATCAACCCGTACTGTCAACCGCCGTCCGGATTCCCCTCCGGGAACAAAGGAGAGCTGGTTTATCGGTGCGACAGGCACCGCCTCACTCGGCGAAACCAACACAACGGAAGAATATTCGCCTTCCTGATATTTTTTTCACAAATTTTGTCAGAAAAATGATTTTTTCGGCATTAATCATTATGTAAATACGGACACAGTTCCGAATGGAGGTTTTTATGAACAACTTAAATTCCATTTTAATCGAAGGTAATTTGGTCAAAGATCCGGTTCTTCGATCCACTCCGAACGGCACCCCCGTGTGCCTCTTTTCCGTCGCAACAAACCGTTTTTTCAAGCAAAACGATGAACTGCAGAAGGAAGTCTCCTACTTCGATATTGAGTCGTGGGCGGCAACGGCACAGACCTGCGGCAGCACACTGACAAAAGGACGCGGCGTCCGCGTTGTCGGGCGGCTGAAGCAGGATCGGTGGAACGACGAAAACGGCGCGCCGAAAAGCCGTATAAAAATCGTCGCCGAACACGTCGAATTTAAACCCGTCGCCGCTCAGAATCACATGAATGTCGGAGAAAAAGCTCCCGATTTCGGGGGAAGTGAAAAAAATACAGAATCCTGAAGAAAAAATTTGCCGGCAGGCCGTTTTTTTAGTATCATATAAACAGATTAAATAAACGGAGAGATTTTATGGCTATGGAACTGACAAGCGAAAATTTTCAGGCGGAAGTCTTAAATTCGGATATTCCTGTATTGATTGACTTTTGGGCGCCGTGGTGCGGTCCCTGCCGCATGATGTCGCCGATTATCGACGATCTGTCGGCCGAATACAACGGCAGAGTCAAAATCGCCAAAATCAACGTCGACAACGAACGCGAATTGGCGATGCGCTACGGGGTTTCCTCTATTCCGTCTTTAAAACTCTTTAAAGACGGACAGGTCATCCGGGAAGCGTTGGGAGCCATGCCCGCCGACAAAGTCCGCGCGTTGATTGACGGCTGAAAAAAAGGGAATCGGAAGATTCCCTTTTTTAATGAATATCAACAATATATTTTATCTTTCCGTCACCTTCCGTCGGAACCCACAAATTATCTCCGTCGATTAAAAAATCGCCGGGGCGATTTAAATCCTGCTCCCAAATCGGATATGTCATATTTTCGTCGGTATTGAAACAAAAAATCCGTCCCGAATTTCCGTCCGACCCTCTGTCGGTCACAAAAATGGAATCGCTGTGAACCGTAATACCCCGAAATTGCCCCGGAACTTCTCCGAAAAAATAAGGAATCAATTCGATTTTCGAATATTTTACTCGCAAATACCCGACTTTTCCGACCGCTTCTCCGTTCTCGACGGAAGATGTACAGAAATATAAATTTCTGGACTTATACAGTAATCCCGTGACGCCGTCTATCGGATCCAAAATCAAGGGATAAAAATCGCCGTTGTAATAAACCCGATAAATCAATCCGTTTTTCGAATCCGAAACGGCGAACGAAACACCGTCGCGTAAAGACTCGACGTCAATCAGAGAATCGGTTTCCGGTAATTCCAATGCGAACTCCTCTTCCTGCGTAAGCAGATTGTATCCGCGCACAACACCGCCGTCCGCAACAAAAAGACAGTTATTCATAACTGCCATTCCTCTCGGAGCTTTTAAACCCGAAACCCAATATTTATCGATGATTTTCCCCTCTTTCGTCAGCTTTGAAATATACCCGTCCGGGCTTTCCGCGTTGCCGCTCCCCAAATTCGAAACAAACAGGTAACGGCCGAACGAACAAACCGACTGAGGAGCCGTAAAACCGACCCATTCATATTCAAACCGGGTAGCCGAATAGCCGGCTGAAGCCAAACAAACAAAGAGAATCACCGTAATTGATTTTTTCACAAGAACCTCCGTTTTCGGTTTTTATTATATCACAAATGCTTTTTAAAAAAAAGTCCTTCCTTTTGGCGATTGCCAAAAGCCGAAATTTCATGTATATTTATACCGAATGTCAAATAAAAATTATCGCTTGCAATTAATTAAAGAGCTCATTAACGGCGAACGCATCGAATCCCAGGAAAATCTGGCGGAACGATTGAAGGATAAAGGGCTTACGCTGACTCAGGCAACCCTTTCGCGGGACTTAAAGCTGCTGAACGCCGCTAAAGTTGCCGACGACAGCGGTTATCGATATGTCATCGGAGAGCGGGTCCGGTCAACCGCCCATCAAAAAGAGTGTCTGAGGGAAATTGCGGGCGCGCTCGTTTCACTCGATTTTGCCGGCAACATGGGAGTGATTAAAACAAAAATCGGATACGCCGGCAGCGCAGCCTTGGCCGTCGATAAATTGAATATTCCGGATATTCTGGGAACAATTGCAGGCGACGACACCGTCTTTTTCGTTATGCGGGACGAATCTCGAAAGGACGCGATTTCGGCATATTTATCCGGGAAAATCCCGGAAAAGGAGAATAAATGAAAGCTGCTGTCATTGGAGCCACCGGGTATACCGGGCAGGTTTTACTGCGTTTATTGGAGAATCATCCGAAAATCAAAACGATTATCCCCGTTTCGTCATCCAAAACCGGAACGCCGCTGTCGGCCGCCGATCCGGCAATCGGAAAAGCTTTGAAGAAAACAGCCGATGTCGATTCGAAGTACGTATCTGTCGCACAAGCTGTCGAAATGAAGCCGGATGTGGTGTTCGCGGCGCTGCCTCATTTAAAAAGCGCGGAAGTGTGCGCGCCGTTTTTCGACCGCGCCGTCGTCATCGATTTATCAGCCGATTTCCGTATTAAAGACCGCGCTGTTTTTCGCGAAGCTTACGGACAAGAACCGCCCCGCCCCGATTTGTTGGACCGTGCCGTTTTCGGGTTGGTTGAGATTTACAAGAAAGAAATCAAAAAAGCGTCTTTGATTGCCAATCCCGGCTGTTATCCGACGTGCACGACATTACCGCTCTATCCGGTTTTAAAAAAATACAAACACACAGGCGCCGTTGTCGTTAACGCCCTGTCGGGAATTTCCGGAGCAGGAAAAAATCTGAAAGAGAATTTGATGTACTGCCAGCGTGATGAAAGCTGCGGCGCCTATAATCCTGGAAAACTCCACCGCCATACGCAGGAAATCGAACAGGAGCTGAACAAAGCGCGGCCGGGAACCGATATTTTCTTTACTCCGCATTTGGTTCCGCTGAAACGGGGAATGGCGGTGACGTCGTTTGTTTCGTTTAAAAAAGAAATCACGGATGAAATGATTGAAACGGCGCTGAACCGCTTTTACAAAAATTCGCCGTTTGTCAATATTGTCGGAAGCGGCCGCATTCCGGAAACGGCCGATGTTCTCGGCTCCAACCGCTGCGACATCGGCTGGAGAATTTTCGGAAAACAGGTGATTTTTATGTCGGTCATTGACAATTTGATGAAAGGCGCCTCCGGGCAAGCCGTACAAAACATGAACGTCCGTTTCGGCTTTAAAGAGACATCGGGACTCAATGTTTTCGGAGATTTGTAAAATGAAAATCACGATAGTGAAGATCGGCGGCCGCGCCGCGGCCGACAAGGAAAAAACGGCGGCGTTGATCCGCGACATGGCAGCGGATAACGAAGGAACATTCGTCTTGGTTCACGGCGGCGGCGCCGAAGTGACGGCCGCTGCCAAACAATTCGGTATTGAATCGCAATTCGTCGACGGGGTGCGTTTTACATCAATGCGGGAAATGGCTGTTGTTGACGCGGTTTTGGCAGGAAAAATCAACAAAGAGTTGGTTCGTCAAATCCGCGCCGCCGGTTTAAACGGCGTTGGGCTCAGCGGTTCGGACGGAGGTCTTTTCACGGGAATACCGATTCAGCCGGATTCCTGCACGGGAAAGGTAACGGGAACCGACATCCGCTTACTGCATCTCTTAACGGAAAACGGTTACACCCCCGTCATTGCCACTACCTCGATGACCGCAGACGGTTTTCCCCTGAACATCAACGCCGACGAAGCTGCTTTAACGCTCGCCGCCGCCTTAAAAGCGGATCAGCTGATTTTTATCTCGGATATTCCGGGTGTTTTGAAAAACGACCGCGTTCTGCCGTCGCTGAACGAAGCCGCCATTGAAAAAGAAATCAGTGACGGTGTCATTTCGGGCGGCATGATTCCCAAGGTCAAATCGGCATTAAATGCGGTCAAAAACGGCGTCGGAGCCGTTGTCATCGGCGGATACGAAGAAGCCGGCGACTTGCTGCGTTTGAAAACCGGGACAAAAGGCACCGCTGTCACGCTTTCATGAAAGGAGTAAAAAATGGACAACAGCAACGCTTACAGTGTTAATCCTCCGCTTTGCCGCAATTATGCAGATCGTTTTTTGGTCTTTGAGCGCGGTGAAGGTTGTTATCTCTACGACATCAAAGGCAACCGTTATCTGGATATGGCCGCAGGAATTGCCGTAAATGCTCTCGGTTACGGCCGTAAAGATTTGGCGCAAATCATGAGCCGGCAGGCAGAAAAAATTATTCACTGCTCGAACCTTTATTCAACCGTTCCGACTTTGACTTTGGCGCAAAAATTGACAGCCGCTTCCGGTTTTGATGCGGTTTTCTTCGGAAACAGCGGAACCGAAGCCAATGAAGCGGCGCTGAAATTCGCGCGCATCTACTCAAAAAGCCGCAAAGGTGAATCGGCCGTCGCTTACCTCAGTTTTGAATCGGCATTCCACGGACGAACGGCAGGAGCGCTTTCGGTCACCCCCAACGAAAAGTATCAAAAATCCTATCGGCCGCTTTTACCCGAATGTCACACGGCGCCGTTCAACGACATTCAAGCGCTTGAATCTATCCTCAATGAGTCGTTTGCCGCCGTCATCGTCGAACCGATTCAAGGCGAAGGCGGAATCAATGTCATGACTACTGAATTTGCTTCCAAACTCAACGAATTGTGCTCACGGTTTGACATCGTTTTGATTGCCGATGAAATCCAAGCCGGATTGGGCCGCACAGGATTTGCATTTGCGTCGGCTGCCTGCGGTTTGAAACCGGACATCATTACACTGGGGAAACCGATCGCCGGAGGACTGCCGTTGGGAGCAACGCTGGTCAAAGCAAAAATCAATGACGCCGTTCACCCCGGCGACCACGGATCAACGTTCGGAGGAAATCCCGTCTGCTGCGCTGTCGCCAATGCCGTCACCGACACTCTTTTCCACCCCCATTTTCTGGAAGAAGTCAAAGAAAAGGGAAACTATTTGACGAAAAAATTGACAGAATTGAAAGAACGGCATCCCGATTCGATTGCCGAAATCAGAGGCGTCGGATTGATTCAAGGTATTGTTTTGAAGGATAAAAATCCTGCCGAAATCATTGAAAGCTGCGAGAAAAACGGACTGATTCTGTTGAGAGCCGGCGCAAACGTTTTACGGTTGGTGCCGCCGTTGGTGATTTCAAAAGAAGAAATCGACGAAGGAACAGCCATTATCGAACGGGTCCTTTCCGACTGAAACCGAACATTTCCGAGAATTTCGGCAAAAGGGTTGATGAAAGAAAAAAATTATTGTATATTTATTTAAAATTAAAAATAAATATACAAAAGGAGAACTTTTTTATGGATAAAGAAATCAAAAAAATTGTTTTGGCCTACTCCGGCGGATTGGATACATCGATTATCATTCCGTGGCTGAAAGAGAATTACAACAACGCCGAAATCATTGGAGTTTGCACCGATGTCGGTCAAAAAGAAGATTGGGACGCCATGAAAGAGAAAGCGAAAGCTTCCGGCGCCTCAAAACTTTACATTTTGGACATCAAGGAGGAGCTGGCTCAGGACTTAATCTTTCCGATGACCCGTGCCGGCGCCGTTTACGAAGGCAAATACCTTCTGGGGACATCCATCGCGCGTCCGTTGCAGGCCAAACACATCGCCGAAATTGCCTTAAAGGAAAAAGCCGATGCCGTTTGTCACGGATGCACGGGAAAAGGCAACGATCAGGTTCGTTTTGAACTGACGTTTAAATCAATTGCCCCCGAATTAGAAATCATCGCTCCGTGGCGGATTTGGGATATTCACAGCCGTGAACAGGCAATCGATTACGCGCAGGCGCACAACGTCCCGCTCGGAAACATCACGAAAAAGAATATTTATTCACGCGATTGGAATATGTGGCACATGAGTCACGAAGGCGCCGATTTAGAGAATCCTGCCAACCGACCGCAGGAATCGCTGTTTCAGCTGACGGTTTCACCGCAAGCCGCGCCCGACAAAGAGACAGAGATTACCATTGATTTCGAAAAAGGAATTCCTGTCGGATTAAACGGAAAGAAAATGTCGGGAACCGACATCATTATGACATTGAATAAGCTTGGAGGGGAAAACGGAATCGGGCGCGCCGATTTGGTTGAAAGCCGCACTGTCGGAATGAAAAGCCGCGGTGTTTATGAAACGCCTGCCGGAACCGTTCTCTACACCGCGCTGCGGGAATTGGAAATGCTGACTCTCGACGCTGACACCCTGAGTCTGAAGCAGCACCTCTCCATCAATTATGCAGAACTGCTCTACACCGGAAAATGGTACTCGCCGGCGAGGGAAGCCTTGGAAGCGTTTATGGAAAACGCTTGCGCCTACACCACCGGTTCGGTCACTGTCGCTTTGTATAAAGGAAACATCATCATTGTCGGCCGCACTTCGCCGTATTCGATTTATAATGAAGAATTGGCCTCTTTCGGCGAATCATCGTACAACCACAAAGACGCCGGAGGTTTCATCAACCTCTTCGGATTGCCGACAAAAGTTGTTTCCTACGTCAGAAAGAATGCGAAAAAGGAAAAAAAATGACAGAGTTTACGGTACGGCCGGCGACTGTGCACGATGTTAACGCTGTTTTTCATCTGACAAACGATCATGCGCAGGCGGGCTTGATGCTTCCGAGAAGCAAATACAAAATCATCACCATGCTTAACAACTTTTCGGTGGTTGAAACCACCGAAAAGGAGGTGGTCGCCTGCGCGGCGTTAACGCCGCTGTGGACGGACATGGCGGAAATTATGGCACTGGCAGTTGCCGACGAATATCAAGGCAAAGGAATCGGAACCATGCTGTGCCGTTCGCTGATAAAACGGGCCAAAGAACTCGGATTTCCGAAGATCATTGCGCTGACCTATCAGGTCGGATTTTTCAAAAAAATCGGTTTTCAGGTCACCGATAAAGATCAATTTCCTCGGAAAATGTGGAGGGAATGTCTGGAGTGTCCGAAACTCGAACAGTGCGATGAAACGGCGATGTTTCTGGATTTGTGACGCCGCAAAACAAAATCGTTTAATAAAAAGGCTGCCTTTCGGCAGCCTTTTTTCAGTAAGAAATCACTCGCAATTGAAAATATGCCTGCGGGTGATCACAGACCGGACATTTTTTCGGTGCTTCAGGACCGTCATAAATATGTCCGCAGTTGCGGCAGATCCACACCGTTTTTTCGGTCTTTTTGAACACGGAGTTTGTTTCCACATTTTTCAGCAACGCTTTGTAGCGTTCTTCGTGCTCTTTTTCGATCTTTGCAACCGATTCAAACAAAAATGCGATTTGATCAAAACCTTCTTCCTTCGCTTCCTTGGCGAAAGTTGCGTACATATCGGTCCACTCGTAATTTTCTCCGGCAGCCGCATCCTTCAGGTTTGTCGCCGTATCCTGAATGCCGTCGTGCAGAAGTTTGAACCAAATTTTCGCGTGTTCTTTTTCGTTGTCCGCCGTTTCCTGAAAAATCGCCGCAATTTGCTCGAAACCTTCTTTTTTCGCCTTGCCCGCATAGTAGGTGTACTTATTGCGAGCCTGAGATTCGCCGGCAAAAGCCGTCATTAAGTTTTTCTCCGTTTTGGAGCCTTTCAAGTTCATATCGTCCTCCGTAATGATTTAAACTTTATACTTATTATAAAATAAAAGCCCGTTTTTGTCAACTCTTTTTTTCTTTATTCCGAAAAAAACCGAAACTGTCATTCAAAATCTTTCCGGGCGTCCCGGCGGCCGCGAAGAAAGGCCGCCAGCTGCCGCTCCCCGAACGGCAAATAAAGAACAATAAATATGAAAAAAGCCAGCAGCAGCATTCCGATGATGTAAAACGGCCACGGTCCGAAGATTTTCACAAAAACATCGATCATTGACGGAAATTCCGGCTGCCCGTTGATAAACATATAATTGGCGCCGAGAATCTGATTCATAATCATGACAAAGGCCATCAGTCCGGTTGAAATTCCCATGACCCGAAACAACGATTTGTAAGTGATCCGGTACTTCTGCACAATGATAAAATAGAGCGGAACCAGAATCAGAGTGAAGTGGATGGCGGTAAAGTGAAACCAACGGACGTGGAGAAAATGATACTCCAAATTCGGCGTGATTAACGCCTGTAAGGCGCCTCCCAATCCCAGAAAGTACGAAAGTTCGAAAAAAACCTGCTTTCCGGTAAAAAGCAACAATATCGATGAGTAGAGGGCGAAGCTGCACAACTGCAGCGGCAGGCTGATCTTGACGTCCAAACCGTGCTGAAGACCGTACCAGATGTACCACGTCGACTCCGCAAACAGCATGAAACCCGCCAGCGAAATCCGGAAGACGGCCTGCGCTTTCTCGCCGCGGTTGCGCATCGACAACGGAATCAAAATCCACAAAGCGATGCAGCCGGCAAGCATCAGCAAATGCTCGACCGAAAAGGTCTCAAAACGGCCGTACTGACGGAAATATTCCTCCCCGAATCCGAAAAATCTGTTCATATCCACTCCGTCCCTATTATAACCGAAAACTCCGAAAAAGCAAGCCTTTAGCGGTCAATCCGCCGCTCCGCGCCGCCGGCCAGCGCCCTCACCTCTTCCGCCGACGCAAACGAAACGTCGCCGGGCGTCGACATCACCAACGCTCCGTGAGCCGCTCCCCACTCCACCGCAGAGGAGAGATCTTCCCCGTAAACCGACGCGGCCAAAAATCCGGCGACGAATCCGTCCCCGCCGCCGACCCGATCAAGAACCGGCAGTCCGTATTCGCGGGAAGAGACCGTCCGTTTGCCGTCGGAAAAAAAACACTGCCAGCGGTGATCGGAAGCCGTCAGAACGCGGCGGCGCGAAGCTCCGCAACCTTTCAGATTCGGGAAGCGGGTTAAAATTTCAGTCAGGACTTCGGGGAAAACCGCTTCCGTTGCGCCGGTCAGAAGTGCATAATCCTCCTCGCTGCCGAAAAGAAAATCCGCCTGCCGCGCAAATGTTTCAAAAAGACGGGAAGCCGCCTCCTTACCGCCGCGGGCTTTCCACAGCGACGGCCGGTAATTCAAGTCAAAAGAGACACAAACCCCGCGGGCGCGGGCGGCCGCTACGGCGGCGGCGGCCGTCTGAGTGGAAGTGTCCGACAATGACGCAAAAATACCCCCGGTATGGAAACGGTCCGTCACCGAAAAAATTTCGTCCCAATCAAAATCATCGGCCTTTATCTGCGAAGCGGCGCTGTGTCCGCGGTCGCTGCATCCGAGCGGCGCACGAAGACCGAATCCCCGTTCCGTGAAATTCAAACCGTTGCGCACGCTCTCTCCGATACCGTCAAACGGAACCATCCGCACCCAGCGGCTGTCGGTTCCGCCTTCGGCAATCAAATTCCGGATCAGGCGGCCGACGGGATTATCGGCCAGCGCCGTTACGACGGCGCTTCGCAAACCGAAACACGAAGCAAACGCTCGAGCCGGATTGTATTCTCCTCCGCCTTCCCACACCGAAAAATTTCGCGCCTGCGCAATTCTCCGCTCTCCGGGATCCAAACGAAGCATCACCTCGCCCAATGAAACCAAATCGAAGCGTTCTCTCATTCGCCGTCATCCTTCAAAAAAACCGATTTAAAATCCGATCCGGAAACACAAAACACAGACGGCAGCTCCAAAAAAGACCGGTAATTGTCGCGGTTGACGCCTCCCGTCGGCATAAAACGCGCGCCGGCGGCGAAAAACGCTGCCGACAGAGCTTTCAGATAACCGACGCCGGCCGCAGCTGCCGGAAAGAATTTTAAATAACGGCAACCGAACGCCAATGCGTTCTGAACCTCCGTCGCAGTGAAAACTCCCGGCAAGTACGGAACGCCGCGGCGTTCGGCTTCCCTGAAAACCTCCTGCGACCAACCGGGTGAAATCAGCGCGTCAGCGCCGGCCTCAACCGCCGCCGCCGCCGCTTTTCCGTTTAAAACGGTTCCGGCAGCCGTCCGCAGACCGGAAATCCGCATTTTCAGTGCGGCAACCGTTTCCAACGCGCTGTCGCTGCGCAACGGGACTTCGACGCACGTCAGACCGTGCGAAATGAAAAATTCCGCCGCTTTTGCAGCCTCCGCCGGGTCGGGCGGAATCAGCGGCAGAAATTCCGCTTTTTGCAGATACCGGAAAAAATCCATTGTCTCAATACAACGAACTGTAATAAAGCCCGATCGAAGAAATTTCCGGAATGTATCTCGACTGAACGATGTTGATACGCACCTTTTGCGCTTTCTGCAGCGGGAATTTCAAAAGCCGTTTGTATCCGATGGTGGTCGACCGTTCGACTTCTTTCCAGTCGCGGCCGTTCCAAACTTCAAGGGCGAATTTTTCGACGCGCTGCCCGTTGGCAATGTTCTCTCCGATACTAAGGCGGTTGAACCATTTTTCCTCACCAAGATCCAACTCGACGGTCATCTGATAATTCTCTCCTGAAACTTCAGAGTCGGTCCGTTTGGCGCCGGCAGCCCGGTTTTCTCCGAAAATTTCTTTAATTGTATCCCCGAATTCTTTCAGCCGTTTGACATCTCTGTCATGCAACAGTCCGCGTTTGTCGGGAGGAATATTTAACAGAAGAACCGAATTTCGACCGACAGATTTATAGTAAATATCCATCAGTTTGGCCAGAGATTTTACCTGAAGATTCTGATAATCATGGTAAAACCAACCCGGCCGAATGGAAGTATCGCACTCGGCAGGATACCAAATCGCTTCTTCCGCTGCCGAAATGGCGACGCGGTCCCCCATATATTCGGACGAGGCATCATAGTTATACGAAGTAATACCCAATGCTTCCATTTCTTCGGGGGTAATATTTTCATAATGAAAGCCTCCTTCTTCAAATGCAGCGGCGATATCGTCCTGATCCCTGGCCGTTGCCGGAACCACGCTCCATTCCGATTCCCGCGCCAAACCCGATTCGTTGCCGACCCACCGGACGTCGGGGCCGCTGACGGCAATCACGCAGTTATCGTTGCGTTCCCGGATCGTTTTATAAAAACGGTTCCAGTCATAAACCTGTTTTTTGCCGTTGGGACCTTCCCCGTTGGCGCCGTCAAACCAAAATTCGTCAATATCGGGGCCGTAAAGATCAAAAATTTCGTTGATTTGGTTGTCAAAGTAGTCGTTGTAGGCGTCTGTTCCGTATGTTTTTTCATGGCGATCCCACGGAGAGAGATAAATTCCGATTTTGATTCCCTCTGCCCGGCAGGCATCGACGAATTCCTTGACTACGTCGCCCTGACCGTTTTTATACAAAGAAGAAGCCACGTCATGCGTTGTGTACTTCGACGGCCACAAACAAAATCCGTCGTGGTGTTTGGCCGTTAAAATCGCCAGTTTGAAACCGGCCGCCTTCACTGCTTTTACCCACTGACGGCAATCCAGCTCCGTCGGATTGAACAGCTTCGGATCTTCGGTTCCGTCGCCCCACTCCACGTCTGTAAACGTATTGATTCCGAAATGAAAAAAGCAGGTCAGCTCCAGTTGCTGCCAAGCCAGCTGACGCGGATGCGGCTTCACCTCAGCCGCTGCCCTCACTTTTTCCGGATCGACAAATCCTTCCCGATCCTTCCATGCATCCGTTGCATTACAGGAAAGAACCGAAACCATCAAAATAAAGAAAAAAACTGCCTTTTTCATAAAACCTCCATGCAGGAGTTTAACACAGGAATCCGGAAAAGTAAATCTGTTTTTCCGAGTTCAGAAAATTAAATTTCACGGAATAATATTGATTTTCACGCTGTTTTCTGTAAAATTATCAATGGAGGTGAGTATGAAAAAATCACTTTTATCGGTTTTGACAGTTCTTTTTCTGTCCGCCTGCGCGGAAGAAGGGACTCTGACCGGCGCATCGTGGCGGCTGACGGGACTCGCCGACAGTGAAACCGGACAACTGACGGTTCCGGAAGAAACAGTCCGCGATACGAAAATCAATTCTCCGATTACGGTTTCGTTTACTGACACACAGGCGACGGGGACGGCTTGCGTCAACAACTTTTTTTCCTTGGTGAAAATCGAAGGCGACCGTCTGAATATCAGCAATATCGGCGCCACGCGGAAAGCGGGATCGGCGGATATGATGAAGCTGGAACAGCACTTTTTCGATACGTTAATCCGCACGGATCGTTTTGAAATCAGAAAAGGCGTTTTAACGCTTTTTGACGAAGCGGGAGCGAAGCTGATGACCTTTGCCGAAAACCGGTTGGAAAATACCGCCTGGCTTCTGACCGCCGTAAGCGACGGATCCGCTTTGGTTTCCGCAAACGCCGATTTTCCCGCCGACATCGAATTCGGCAAGGATTACAGCGTTTACGGCAGCGACGGCGTCAACCGCTACTTCGGCAGTTATACCGAAAAGGCGGGAAACGCGATTTCATTTTCCAATCTCGGAGCCACTTTAATGGCCGGTCCCGAAGAGGCGATGGAGGCGGCCGAGCAGTTTCGGACGCTTTTAGGCAAAGCGGCGGCTTTTACGATTTCCGGAGCGACTTTGAAGATGAAAGATGAGAACGGCAGCGTAATCCTCGTTTTCACGGAAAAACCGCAGCCAAAAGCGGAAAACACACAGGAAAAATAATCGCGCCGTCAACGGCGATTAAAAACCCAAAAGGAGTTTTTATGGACGAGACCCCCGGCAGTCGCCGGCGTTTGAATTTTTTTCATTTTATATAAACCGGGGGAGCTCTGCCTCCGGATTCAAAGGAGGCAAAAATGGTCGAAATCTTGAAAACAGTCGGTCGAACGATAGAAAAATGCGGTTCCCCGGAAGCGGGAACGTGGATCAACGCGGTGGCGCCGACCGTCGACGAAGTCAAATCGCTTGCTGCGGAAATCGAACTTGATATCGACAGTATCAAAGCGGCGCTGGACGAAGAAGAACGGGCCCACATCGAGGTGGAAGAAAATCACGTTCTCATCATCATTGACGTCCCGATCGAAGACCGGACGGAAAACACCTATTTTTCCACCATTCCGCTCGGCATCGTTTTGATGAATGATTACATTGTCACCATCTGCACAAAAAAACTTCCTTTAATCGAAACGTTCTGTTCCGGCAAGTTCAAATCGTTTACAACGCAGAATCAAACCCGCTTTCTCCTCTTAATGCTCTTCCGCAATGCCGCCTACTTTCTTCACTATCTGAAACGGATCAATCAGATGAGCAGCGCCATTGAACGGGACATGATCCGCTCCTACTCCAACAAGGAAATCGTAAAAATGCTGCGGCTTCAAAAGAGTTTGGTCTATTTTTCCAATTCGATAAAGACCAACGAGTCGGTGATGCTGAAACTGAAACGGTTTGATTTTATCAGGGAAAATCCCGATACCGAAGAGCTGATGCAGGATGTCGTTATTGAAATCGAACAGGCAATGGAAATGGCCCGGACTTACACCGCAATCATCACCGGAGTAGCCGAAACGCTGGCGACGCTGGCCGATACACAGCTGAACCGGACCATGAAGTTGCTGACCGGCGTCACCATCATTCTCTGCATTCCGACAATCGTCTCCGGTATTTACGGGATGAACGTCGCGCTGCCCGGCGGCTCAAATCCGCATACGTTCTGGTTTTTAACCGGCGGAATTGCGGCCGTTGCCGCCGTGCTGACTTTTTTTATGAAAAAAATGCGGATTTTTTAACGGCCTTCAATCAAGAAAAACCGCCTTCCGGATGATTTCCGGAGGGCGGTTTTCGGGTTCGGAAACTCCGCAAACGGCGTCAGACGCGTTTATAGGCTTTCATATCGGAACGCAGAAATTCTACCAATGATGAAGCCGGAACCCGTTTCTGTTCCATTGAATCGCGCCAACGCACCGTCACCGTACCGTCTTCCTTCGAGTCGTAATCAACCGTAATGCAGTACGGCGTGCCGATTTCGTCCATCCGGCGGTATCGGCGGCCGATGGCGCCGCTTTGGTCATAGAAAACATTAAACTCACTGCGAAGATCCGCCTCAATTTTCCGCGCCAGCTCATCAATACCGTCTTTTTTGACCAAAGGCAAAACCGCCGCCTTAACCGGCGCCACCTCCGGATGAAAGTGCAGAACCGTCCGCACGTCGCCGCCATCAAGTTCCTCTTCTTCATAAGCGTCGCAGAGAACCATCAGAACGGTACGCGTCAACCCCGCCGAAGTCTCAATGACGTAGGGAACGTAGCGTTCGTTGGTGTCGGGATCCAGATAAGTCAGCTCGTTCTTCCCCGAAAACCGGTTATGGCGGCTCAAATCGAAATCGGTTCTTGAATGAACGCCCTCCAGTTCCTGCCACCCCATCGGAAAGAGAAACTGAATGTCGAAGGCGTCTTTCGCGTAATGCGCCAGCTCATCGGCTCCGTGGCGGTGAAAACGCAAATGTTCGGGATGAATACCGAGGCGGGAATAATATTCCATCCGTTCTTTTTTCCAGTATTCAAACCACTCTTCATCCGTTCCCGGCTTGCAAAAAAACTGCATTTCCATCTGCTCGAATTCGCAGGTTCTGAAAATAAAGTTTTTCGTAACGATTTCGTTTCGGAAAGCCTTTCCGACCTGCGCGATTCCGAACGGAATTTTGACGCGGCTTGACTGCAGTACATTTTTAAAATTGACAAAAATCCCCTGAGCTGTTTCGGGCCGCAGGTAAACAAGACCGTTTTCATCCTTAACGGGTCCAAGATAAGTCGAAAACATCAGGTTGAAGTCGCGCGGTTCGGTAAAAGAGCCGACGGCGCCGCACTGCGGACAGGGTGCCCCCGTGTCGATTTGATCGGCCCGGAAACGCGTTTTGCAGCTTTTACAGTCTACCAGGGGGTCTGAAAAATTTTCGACGTGGCCGGAAGCTTCCCACACTTTCGGATGCATCATGATAGCCGCATCCAAACCGACGATATTGTCATGCATACGCGTCATCGCCTTCCACCAAAAATCCCGGATATTCTGTTTCAGCTCCGTGCCGAGAGGACCGTAATCCCATGCGGAAGAAAGCCCGCCGTAAATTTCCGACGACTGAAACACAAAACCGCGTCTTTTGCACAGCGAAACGATTTTATCCATTGTCACTTCTTTACCCATTGCGAAACCCCTGAGACTGTTTTTTTTCATTATAGGTGGATTTTTTGTTTGATTCAAGAGCCGGAAGATGTTTTTTCTTATTTTACGGTACACACAAAACGAAAACCGCCGTCTTCACGGTGTTCGGTCGGAACATCACTGTTACGAAATGCGATACGGCTGTACTGCAAATCGTCAAAAGCGCTTCCCCCCCGACGAACCCGAAACGATGCGGGCGCTTCCGGTCCGACCGGATCAATAACATACTCGATTTGTCCGTCATAAGAAGGGAAGAAACGGTACCAGTCCCAGACCCACTCGTAGACATTCCCGGACATATTTATTAATCCGACAGGAGTAGTGCGATCGCCGTCGTTGTCTGAATAGAGCTCGCTGTTACCATGAACACGATTTCCTGAATTGTTATCGATATAAACATTGAAAGAATTATACGCATCGGGAGCCATTTGCGTCAGACCGTACCAAACATAACGATGGACTGTCTGACGGTCTTCCAGAGTATACTGCGGACTATAAACCCACTCGCCGCTTCCATTGAAGCGGTAATGATCATCAATATAATCCCAGCCACAGCTGTAAGAAGCTCCGGAGAGACGGATACTTCCGTCAATGTATCCGGCCGCATATTCCCATTCGGCTTCAGTTGGCAAACGGAATCCCGTCCCTTTTCGGTTGAATACCACGCGGTCATACCGATCCCGCGCTTCGGAAGAGCTCATTTGGGAAATATCTCTCAGTGCACAGAGCGAAGCCTCTTCGACATCTTCCGTCTCCGTTGATCCGGCAACCAAATAAACAGGAATCAACGGTTCCGGCGGATTTTTGGTATTATAATACTCCGTCAGCGCATTACACCAAACGACGGCATCATACCAAGAAATATCAACAACCGGCAATTCAGCATCCGGAGTCGGCGATCCGCCGAAAACAGAACTTCCGCCTTCTTTTCCGGGAGAATAAAACCGGTAACCGCCTCCGGAGACAGCCCAATCATAGACAATCCGCCATAATTCATATTCGGTTTCGCTACGGTAAATCAGGAAATCTTCCGTTAAAACAACCTCTCTGACGGCCGTCACTCCCTCAGCGCCTGAAAACCACGTCCCCGCCGGAATCATTGACATCGGCAATTTCCGACCGGAAGGAAGCTCTAAATCCGGCGAGAACGGTCCAGCAGTCGGCATCGGCATCGCCTGCAGGTAAACAGGAGGCGATTTTCTGCCGGCAGCATCGTAAAGAAAGACGGCAAAAGTCGTCCGTACCCGATTCGACAAACCGCTGACAGTTTGGGACTGTTCTCCGCCTGCCTCTGTTGCGACATCAAGATCAAAACGCCCGAAAGTATCGCCGGTGAAATTTTCATACCGGTTTTTGACATCGTCGGAATCCGTTCCGTATAAAAATCCGACCCTCACGCCATCCGAAGCGGATACAGAATTCGTCCATGTCAGCACTACGGATTGATTCCCCGCTGCAACCTTCGCATTCCGGACAGGCGGCAGTGATTCCGTCCCTCCCGCCGATTCCTGCGGAACAACCTCAAACGCTTTTTTGTCCTCCGGCCAATACTCATAAAGGCCGTTATACGGCGAGGAATGATCGTTAACAACAATCAAAAACCAAAACCGCTCCGTCCGGGGATAGTCCAAATATGTCCCCAAATCCAGCGGATTTTCAATTCTGACGACAGACGGTTCGTTAATTGAATCCGCTGTAAATTCCGACGAAGAGTGGTACAAATCGACTCCTGCCGCAGAATCCGGCGTTTTCCATGAAATCAATGCCTGTTCCTCAAAACGCGTTACCAACGGTTCAGCAGACAGAGTTTCCGGCTTAAAGGAAGAAAAAGGAACGGCATAAACAAAAAGTCCGGAAGACGAATTACCGGCCGTATCGTAAACGGTCAGCCGGAACGCATATTCAATCCCGTTCTGCAAACCGGTCACTTCAACCGTTTCCCGGTAAAATCCGTCAACAGTTTCCCCGCGTACTTCCTGATCAACTTTGATATCAGGCACATACCCCCGACGGCCGTAAACGATTTCCGTATAATCGTAATCATCGATTTCCGTTCCTCCGATCCGGGGAATAAACCAACGGATGCGGACAGCACCGCCGTTTTCGTATCCTTCGCCGGACAATGCCGAAATTTCCACTTCTTCGGGATCACCGGGAGCATCACCGTCCGGAGTCCCGTCTATACAAACCGGCGAAGACACATTACCGTACCCGTCGATTGCAGAGACAAAGAAACGGTAAGTAACATCGTTTTCCAAACCGGTAATTCGAAATTCGCTGTAATATCCTTCTCTGACGGCAACCGTCTGCGTACCCGTAGGATAAGAATCGGAGAGGCGAACAGTATGAATCCGAACAGCCGTGATACCCTGCTTTGTCGGAGTCAGCCACATCAAAGTCACACTTTTCAAACCTCGCTTAAGCGTCAGTTCCGACACGCTGGAAGGAACCGTCGTATCGACAGGCGTCGCACCGACGGAAACTCCGTCCGAAATCACGCCGTTTTTATCGACCACTTTCACGGTAAATGTATAATACACACCATTCTTCAATCCGTCTATCAGGGTATCCGCCGGATTGACAGGCCCCTGATAGACGACAGCCGCACCGTCGGCCTCTTTGTATTCAACAGTGACATGAGAAAAAAAACGGCGATAATCGGGATCTCTCTTATCGGGAGTGACAAACGATAAAATCACAGCACCGTCCTGCGGCACAGCAGAAAGATCCGATACTTCATAACGGGGAAATAAAACGGTGCAGGATAAAAGAGAATGAAAAAAAATAAAAAGAAAAAAATGGAAAAATTTCACCGCTAAATAAAAGACTCCCGACGGAACGGGAGTCTTTTAGTCAAAATCAGATTTACTTATTGACGGCGTCAACAATCAGCCCCGACCAAACCGGATCGGATCCCGCAAGACAATCCCATTGCATTTGGGCAAATGTCCAGTCCTGATTCCAAACAGTAAATTCCTTATCAATCAAACTGAACGCACTGATGCGGATATTTACCCCGACGCCCATTCCGAAATCCAGTGTCAGCAGTTGATTCCCGGAAACAGCGCCGGTCTGCAAATCAAAATCAACGGTACCGTCGTAATTCGCCGTCAGGAATTCGCGCGCCTGTAAATTGGCTCCGATAACGCC
Source organism: uncultured Spirochaetota bacterium (assembly GCA_944388995.1). Lineage (GTDB taxonomy): Bacteria > Spirochaetota > Spirochaetia > JAFGXN01 > JAFGXN01 > CALXOJ01. The sequence goes on from CALXKN010000001.1 coordinate 53,882, forward strand.
GTACAGCATAACACCGATTTTTTCATTGATACCGACCCCCGCATTGGCTTTGGCGTTGACGGAAACCGGCTCAATTTCGGGCATTCCCGCATCAAAATACTTTGTCGTCGCCCATTCAGCACCGTCATAAACAGCGCCCGCTCCGAAAGCAATGGTTTCAGAAACGGTCAGCCGCGCCCGGACAGATGCGTTAAAGTTTGCGTCCAAACCGATTTCAATAATCGGCTGAAAAATAATGGGAACCGGTCCTGCCATAACAGTAATAACATTATAATTATACTCAAAAATGGGAACATAAGTATTGTAGTCGACGGAAGCAGTCAAATCGATATTCATTTCAGCCGTTAAAGACGCTTCCAGTTCAATAACAAATTTTTGCAGCTCAAAATCGGTGATATCAATATCAAAGTTCAGATAAGGATCAATACGGAGTTTGCCGTTCAGATCCAATCCGGCGTCAAGCGCAGACTCTTCATCCTCAACAAAATCGGCAATTCTTTTTGTTCCCAAATCAATTTCAAACGGCGATTCGGGGTTTAGTGTTACGCCACGCGCCAACGGCCGGGCCGAAACAATATCGGCTTCCGTCAGTTTGTAAGTGGACTTAAACTTTAAATCCTTAACCGCATTCGCCAACTGCGTGTCTTTAACGCTGTAAACACCATTGCTGACGGAATCAACAGCCAGCAAACGGCCTCCGGGCATATTGGAACCATCTTTTACAATGATGTAATCGGCGCCGGAGTAATCGTTCAACAATTTCAGACGACCTTCTTCGGCATTAAAATCCAAAACTTCATTGCTTTCGATGACAACGGTTCCGTCCGCCAGAACGCCGTCACTCTCCGCATATTCGACCTGACAGCCGAGTACGGAAAAAACGATTAATAAAATACCTAATAATTTCATAACTGTCTCCTTCTAGTATATTGTACCACGGCGGCGGAACTGTCAATCATATTATCAAAAAGTTAACATAAATTTGACGTTCACGGAACGGAAATATAGCCGCATTTCCGTTTTTCACCGCCATCGCGCGTGTATTCAAACATAGAGTTGCGGTGGGAAAAGGTCGTTCCGTTTTCGTAAAAACCAAGACGGTCACGCCACGTTTCTTCGGAAAAACGATAACTCGGACAGCTGTGCCCGACGCCGCTCCGTCCGTCACAGTCACCGACCCACCGGTTGCCGCTGAACTGAAACGACTCGCCGAGAGTATTAGTCACCGTAACGGTATCATTGAGCGAAGCGTAATACCAGCAGTTTTCCAGAATGCCGTGAATATCAACCGTTCCGGGATAATCCCCGCCGACGGTCAGCGGAGTCTGGCGCTTGATTCCCTCGGGGGCAGACGCACTGTCAGCCTCAGCCGTGATCCCGACATAATAATCGTTATTACTTTTTGTAAACAGATAGAGATACGCAATACCTCCCGTCAGCTTCAGCCGTTCGCCTTCATTATTAAAATGAAAATAATCAAGGAGCGTCGCCCTGTTTGAAGTCAGCCAATCGCTTTCCGGCCAAGAATCATCCCAAATACGGTAATAGAAAGAACCGGCAGTCTGCCCTGAAAAATAATTTTTTTGATTGACAAACGCCTCCAAATCTCCTTCACCCAAATTAAACCGGCTTTGCAGGTGTCCGATTTCAACCAAAATATCGCGCAGCCACTCCTGATCTGTCAGATCTCTCATGCCGCTGTCTTTGGCTGTCTGAAGCGACGGAACCTCCGCTCCGTAAACATCGTCAAATCCGGATTTCCAGCCGCGGGCCTGTTTATCGGCGATTGTTTCCAGCTGAAAATACCAGGTATACGCCGTCTTTAGAGGCTGTCCGTCGCGGAGAGTGTAAGCATTTTCGGTAAGATTTTCCGCCAAAAGCGTTTCATCGGTCAACGAAAACGAAGAAGAACTGCGTGAAGCGTAAAGCCGGTAAAAATCGGCATTCACGGCCGCCGTCCATGAAAATTCAATACGATCTGTATAAACGCGGTCAGAGGCGGTAAATCCGTCCGCCGCCGGAAAAGGCCGGCACAACTGAATAATTTGATCTTCCGGATAATCCCCGACCGAAGCAACCGTTTCACCGTTTTCGTTACTGCGCGCCGGAATCAGTTTATAAAAGGAAATTCCGTAAGGGACGGTGATGTACTCATTTTCGGAAACAAAACCGACCCGTTCCCAATCGGCTCCCAAACGTTTATCGGAGCGGTAAAGAATCATTGAATTGATATACCCCGCCTCTTTTTGAGAGTGAGTCCACTGCAAACGATATTTATCCGAAGAGAGATTGTCGTCACTCAAATCAGAGCGGACGCCAAATCCCTCATAATTAAAAACAGAGACATAGCGGCGGACGGATGCCTCCATACCGTCGTAGAGAACCGTAAAGTCGACAGCATACTGCCCCGGCTTCCGGAGATTGATGAGTCCTGCCGCTTCCAGCGCCGCTGTCAGATTACCATCCTCCGGAAATCCGACGGAAACAGAGTCTCCCGCTTCCGTTGTACCGCCAACCGAAAGCGCATAGTCGTTTTCAGACAGCCGGTCGCCGGCACTGTCCGTAACAACGACTGACGGAAAGACAAATTCATCGGCAGCTCCGGTATAGCAGGCATAAACAATGGCCTTTGTCTCTGTTCCCCCCGAATAAAAAAGCAGCTGCGCCGGAGAGCCCGACAGCATCTCAATTTTCCGCCAACACTCTTTTACATTTCCGCTGCGGTCAGACACCGTATACCGAAGCAGGTAAATATCGCCTTTGCGGGCCGCCGAATCGGGGAAGAGCGCGACGGCGTCGATCGTCCCGTCGGAAGCGTTGTAGCGAAAAAAAGCGGTTTGAACGCGACTCCATGGCAAATCTTTGTCACAGTTGTCGCTAACGGCCGGATAATTTTCTCCCTGCGGCTCTACAAATTTTTCACCGGCATTGAGATAAAAACAATCGGAAAGCTTCACGGCCTCCTGCCACGTATCCGCCGTTTCAGCGACTGTTGCATCAGCATTTCTTAAAATCAATTCGGGAGGAGTGGTGTCGACCAGCTCAAATCTCCTCTCGGCAAAAGCCTCAATATTTTCATCTGATCCGTCACGGGAATACCAATAATAAACGGAAAAATTCCCCGGCTTTCCGAAAGAAGGCGGCTGCGACCGGTACAATCCGGGAATAACTCCGACATCAGCCCCCCAACCTTTGCTTTCGGAAACCCCGCTTTCGAAAAAAGTCACCGCTCCGCCCGTTTCGCTGTGAGACCGCCCGACACCCGCTTCCATTCGATGAACCGACCGGGCATCACTCGGGTACGGAGGCAACAGAACCGCCGTCGGATAAGGATTCAGAAAAATCGAAACCCGGCCTTCCGCGGCATTGCCGTAAAAAACAAGGCGGCTGACAGGTTCTGCGGCCTTTCCCGAATAATCAAAACCATTATAATCGATTTGATAAATTCCTGCGCATGCGACCGTTTCTTCCGAAACAAAGCATCCGGCTCCGGAATCGAACCGTCTGACTGTGACCGCAAGACGGTCGGCCGTCATTTTACGTCCGTTACTGTCAAAAACAGCTGCCCCCGGATCCGAAAAAGGATTAGGATAAGCGGCAAAAAGCGGATTTGCTCCTTCCAGAATAATCCGCGGCGATTCAAAAGTCGGATAATACGGATCATCCCGAACTTCGACAATCAACTCGATTTCCTTTACAACGGAGAGACGGGTTATACGGTATTTCAAACGGTAACGTCCTGCCGTCGAAGTATCCAAAGTCCCGGAAACCAACTCAATCTCCGACGTTAAGTCTTTTTCTCCGGCTCCTTTAGCCTTTAAAACCGAAAAGACATCAAAAACGGAACCTTTCTCAACCGAAATTTCATAAACTCCGGTTGTCGCTTTTTCTCCGTTTAAATAAAAAACAACGGAATCGGTACAAGAGAAAAAAAATACGCAGAGCGCAATCGAAATCGAAAGAAAAAATCTCATCCGCTTAAATTATAACCTGTATTGTAAAAAATCACAATCTCCGGGACACAAAACTTCGTTACCGCAAACCGGGAAACGAAAGCGGCGGCGCCGAAGGATTTTCGACGGTCGTAAAAAACTCTCCGCAGCCGGAAATCGGTGCGGCAGCAATCGAACGATCGGGAAAAAGAAAATTGAGCCCTGTCTGACGATCAGAACGGATTCGCCAACTGAAGGAAACCGGTTCGCCGTCGGCGGAAAAGACAGCCGATTCGCAAACGGCCGCCCGCGTCGCCAAAACAGGGAAATCACCGGAAACGCGCCGCTCGCACGCACAGCCGAACGAAGCCGCCGCAGCAACCGCTTCGTCGTCGTTCAACTCCGGCCAAATTTGAATACGATTGCAGCCGTGTTCAATAAAGAACCGAGCAGCAAATGCATTGACTGCCGGCAGCGGATAGGAAACGGTCAGCACCGCATCCGCCGGATACGAAAAATCGAGCTGAAACAAAGACGTCAACCGAAAGCGTTTGATACCGCGGGAGGCAGCTTCTTCGACATGCCGTCTCCACAATTCAACATCCGAATCCGAAAGAAAACACGGCAGAAGCAATTCATCGCCGGCAACAGCCGTATCCGCTTCCGAAACGCAGCGCACTGCCGAACGACCGTCGGGGGTTTGCCGGCAGCCGAAAACTGTGAGCGTTTCGTCGAGGACCGTTTTGCTCCGCCAAGCGTCGGCAGCCGCCCGCACCGCCTCCTGCCGCGGCCGCCCGGGAACCGGAGCCCCGCGCCACGCCTCTTCAATTTCCCGCCGCCACCGTTTTTGCAGCGAAACGGGAACAAACCACCGCCCTTCGACGTCGGCCGTCACCCTTCCCGCCTTCCAATCGGCGCCGCCGCAACGGGAAAAAATTCGCCGCAATGTTTCTTCATCGACTGCGGAAGTTTCGGCGGCCGCCGGACGGTACGGCAGCCGCCGCTCGGTTTGAGGCGCTCCGGTCACGGCAACCGACAACGCTTCTCCGGTCAGCTTCACGGTCAGCGGCAGCGGACGGCGGTCGTCAAAACGCTTCATTCTCTCCAAAAATTCGGGGGACTTACCGATTTGCGCTCCGACTCGATACAAAACAACTTCATTTGAATTTTTCCCTTCAGCCATCGAAAAACCGGCTTCAAACGTAAAAATCCGCCCCGGACGGACAACGCTGACAGCTTTTCCGTTTGATTCAATGCGTTTTAACGTGACAATACGGGCATCGGAAGCGCCGCCGATACGCAATTTGTCTCCGAGTTTAACTTCAACCAACGCTTTTGCCGTCCGTCGAAAACCTTTAGCCGCAATCAAAACCGCCGCCGCCTCGCCCGTCTGCCGCGACGGTTTACCCAAAAGCGTTTTTCGGCTTTTTCTATCGTAAAAACCGATACCGACGGCACGCACGGCAGTTCCCTTCAGGATTCTTTCCGCCTCTTCGATAACTTTCTTATCGGAGGCATCGTTATCCAACAGTAAGCGGTAAGCGCTGACGGTTTTGTGAACATAATCGACGCGCTTGAGTCTCCCTTCGATTTTAAGTGAGTCAATTCCAAGTTGTTTCAGCGAATGAATCAGCGGAACCGCCTGCAGATCGTCCGGAGAGAAAATCGGAGAGCGAACGTTGTCTGCGCTCCGGTAAAGACGGCGGCACGGCTGTTTACACTTTCCCCGATTGCCGCTGAAGCCGCCCTGAATCGAAGAGAAACAGCACATTCCGGAGAGGCTGCAGCAGAGCGCGCCGTGAATAAAGACCTCCAGCTCGGTCGGCCGCCTTTCAGCCAGAGCGGCGACTTCCGCCAGCGTCAGCTGCCGCTCCAAAATGACACGCGCAATACCGGCGCGCGCGGCAACCCTCAGACCGGCGCGGTTATGGATTCCCGCCTGCGTCGAGGCGTGCAGCCGGAATTCGGGGAAAAAATCGCGGCAGATTTTCACCGCGCCCCAATCCTGGATAATCAGTGCGTCGGGCTCCAACCGCGACAGACGCTCCAACTCGGCGGTAAAACCGTCGATTTCACCGTCTTTGATCAGCGTATTCATCGTAACATAGAATTTTTTCCCGAAGTCCTTCGCGTAACGGCTCAGCCGGCTCATTTCATCATAAGTAAAATTCCGGTTCCGTTCGCGGGCATTGAAACGCGAAACGCCGGCGTAAACCGCATCCGCTCCCGATTCAAACGCCGTTACCGCACACTCCAACGTTCCGGCAGGCGCCAGCAATTCATTCATCCGCTTCTCCGCCTTCACTATACCGCCGATTTACGGAAATGCAAAGCGTTTTGTTTGAATTTTTTCGTCTTTTCTGCTAATATGAGCCATGGACACACAAAAAATCGAAACAGCTGTCGGGCTGATTTTGGACGCCATCGGAGAAAATCCCCGACGGGACGGGCTGAAGGCTACCCCGAGACGGATTGCTTCCATGTATGAGGAAATTTTTTCCGGACTGAATCAAAACGCGGCTGATGTTCTGAACGTTTTTTTTGAATCCGACAGCGACGCGCCGGTTTCCGTCTGCGGAATTCCGTTTTATTCGATGTGCGAGCATCATTTTCTGCCGTTTTTCGGGACGGTTTCCGTTGTTTACGCGCCGCAAAACCGAAAAATCACCGGACTGAGCAAAATTGCCCGTTTGGTCGATGTTTTAGCCCGGCGGCCGCAGATTCAGGAGAATCTGACGGCTCAGATTACCGGAGCTTTGAACGAAAAACTGAATCCGAAAGGGGTTCTGACGGTTGTCCGAGCGGAGCATTTATGCATTTCCATGAGAGGAATCAAAAAACCGGGAACGCAGACCGTTACGGTTGCCGCGAAAGGAATTTACGAAACCGACGGAGCGCTGCGGGCGGAGGCGCTGTCATGGCTGGCCGCCTCCGAATAACCGCCTGCGCGCTGCAGACGGAGACGGATTTATGAGAAGCCTCGCTTTCGGACGGTTCGGACTGCCGCTGGGGCAGACTCCGCACATGGTCGGAATTCTCAATCTGACGCCCGATTCGTTCAGCGACGGAGGGGAATACGCGTCGTTTGAAGCGGCCGCCTTGCGGTGGAAGACGATGGAAGAAGAAGGCGCCGCCGTCATCGACATCGGAGCCGAATCCACCCGCCCGGGAAGCGTTCCGGTTTCCGCCGCGGAGGAGATCCGCCGTCTCTCCGCAGTCAAAGAACTCATTGCCGCTTCGTCCGTGCCTGTTTCCGTCGATACATACAAATCCGAAACGGCCGCCGCCGTTTTGAACTGGGGCGCGCAAATGCTCAACGACGTCAGCGGTTTTCAGGCCGATCCGGAAACGGCGGCGGTCGCCGCCTCCGCCGGGTGCGCGGTTTGTCTGTCCGGCAGCCGCAGAACCGACGGCGGGGAAAGCGACATTATGGACGCAATCAAAAGATCTCTGGAACGGTCTTTGGAAACGGCGGCGCGGGCCGGCGTCAAAGAAGAAAAGATTGTCATCGATCCCGGAATCGGTTTCGCCATGACGCCGGCGCAGGCGTTTGAAGCAATCCGCCGTTTAAAGGAACTGCACTCGTTCGGATTACCGATTGAGTTGGGCGCTTCCCGAAAGCGTTTGTTTGCCGCCGTTTGCGGCAACGCGCCGCGGGAGAGGGCCGCCGCAACCGCCGTAACGACGGCCGTCGGCGTTGCCGCCGGCGTCGACTTTTTCCGGGTCCACGACGTCAGAATCAACCGGGAAGCGGCGCTGACAGCCGCCGCCGTCTTCCCCGACAGGAGGTATCCGTATGAATGAACTGTATCTCAGCCTCGGCACAAACATCGGCAATACCGCCGCCAATATGCACCGTGCGCTGCTCTCCCTCTCCCAACTGCCGAAAACCAGACCGCTGGCCGTCAGTTCCGGATGGATAACGGCGCCGGTTGACGCCCCTCCTCAAAATGACTTTCTCAACCTCTGCTGTTCGGTGGAAACCGACTGTCCGCCGGAAATTTTTCACCGCTATACAAAGCAACTCGAAACCGAATTCGGCCGCGTAAAAACCGGACTCAACGGTCCGCGGATCATTGACATCGATTTGCTGTTTCTTGCCTCCGAAGAGACAATCCGCACCGAAACGCTGATGATTCCTCATCCGCGCCTCTTCGAACGGGCCTTTGTTTTGGCGCCTCTGCTTGAAATTTACAAAAACGGGACGCTTTTCGGCCGCCGTCCGGACGAATGCCTGAAAACCGCGCTGAAAACCCAGCGCGTCGAAAAACTCAGCCGTCCGTCATTCGCCTCCGCCATGAATCAATTCGTCAATCATGCTTTGTGAAAAATCTTCTCGCCGCTCAAACGCCAAATCGCGGTTGGAGCGCTGAAGCTTTTTAATCAGACAGCTGATCATAATCAGCAGAATTTGATTGGAAGCGCTTCGGTGTTCCTTCATGAATTTCATGAAATTCTCTTTTTTGACTTCAATGATACAGGCGTCCTCCATCGGAACGGCGCTGTCGGCGCGTCCCATGCGGGGAAAAATTCCGGTTTCCCCGATAATTTCGCCTTCGCCCAGCGTGCAAAGATAAACTTCGCGCCCGTCTTCATTAATCGAAAGATCGACGCATCCCTTCGCGATGATAAAAAAACTTTCGCAGTCCGACGTTCCGGCTTTATTTTCGGGAGTTTCCTGATAAATGTAATCTTTTTTCGGAAATTCAAGGATGCGTCCGGCTTCGATTAATTTCAGCAGTCCGTCCTCCGGAAAGCTGCGGAAGTTGGGTGTTTTTTTTAACGCTTTCAAAACGGCTGTACTGTTTTTCATCACAGGCTCCTTAACACAAATTATTGTATCAACAACTTTCTCTTAATGCCTGACGGAAGGAAAATCCTTTTCCCGGTTTTTCAGAATTCCGTCAATCTGGTTCCGGTCTGTTTGCGTTAAACGGACGCCGACCGCCTTTAAATCTTCGTCCAGCTGACCGATCCGACGGGCGCCGGAAATGACGTGTGTCACTCCGGGGACGTTTAAAACCCACGCCAAAGCGAACGCTGCGCAGCTGAGAGCATATTTTTCCCGAAACGGCCGCAGTTCGCCGAGTAAAGCCGCCGCCTTCTGTCGGTTTTCGATAGAAAAACGCGGTGACAAAGTTCTAACGTCCGATCCGCCGAAAACAGTGTCCGACGGCGTCTCTTCTGCCAACAATCCGAATGACAGCGGCGAATATGCCAAAAATCCGATTCCCCTGCGGGCGCAAAACGCGGCGTTGTTTTTTTCCGCCTTACGGTCGATTAACGAAAGCCGTTCCTGATCGGAGGCAAGCGGCGCCGTTTTCAGACACCGCAGCATCTTTTCCGTCGAAACATTACAGACGCCGATTTCCCGAATTTTTCCTTCATCGCGGAAACGCAGCATCGTTTCCATAATATCATCCCACGGCGTTACTCCGTCATACCAATGAATTTGGTATAAATCGATGTAATCGCTTTGGAGGCGGCGCAGCGACTGCTCCAATTCAAAACGCATCGATTCGGGGTGAAGGTGCAGTCGAACGCAGTGCCCGCCGGCGCGCCGCGTTCCGTTTTCGTCGGCATAAAACGCCCGTTTGCCGGCGTCAGTATGCCAAACCATGCCGCACTTATCGGCGATGTAAAGCCGGTGACGAAAGCCGCGGGAAAATTCGCCCAAAAGGCACTCGGCAGCCCCCAACCCGTAAACAGGCGCCGTATCGAAACCGTCAACGCCGCGGTCAACCGCAGCCGACAGCGTGCGCAACGCTTCGCTGCGGTCAAAACCGCCGCGCATCCAACCGCAGAGCGCCCATGTACCGAGAATCACAGGGCAGATCGGCAATACGGCAGACGGTTTTTTCATTTATCGCGGCCGGATCGTTTTTCCCGACCGGTAATTCCGGTTTTTTTCCTGAAAACGACACCCCATGAAATACCGAAACAAAGCAGCAGAACCAGAAAAACAGCGATGCCGTACTCGTAAAAAAAGCGGGCAATTCCGGAGCGTTCTCCGTAACCGATGGAATAATCAATACATCGTTCAATCGCTTTTTCGGGGGAATCCTTTCGCATCGCCCGTTCGGTTTTGGCTTTAATGTAGGTGCACGCTTTGGTGTCGTACGTATCGAAAAGCGATTCACCGACCGCGTAATAGGCGCCGTCGTTGCGCACGCAGATCCAAAGCACCGCGTAACGGGAGTCGTCGATTCCTCTTAAAAGCGCGCCCGTCGATTCAGTCAAATCTTTTGCCGAAGTGTAAATCACCCGCAGCAAAATACCGGTTTTTTCCGTAAAAGCTTTGATCTTCAAATTCTGTTCATTGAGAAATGCGGCGGAAAAAGTTCCGGTCTGATCAATCAATCCGGGATTTTCGAAATCAATGGCGCGCGGCTCCTCCGGAGAAGAAAAAGCAAACACCGGTAACAGCAGTAAAAAAACGCAGACAATATGCTTCATCAGCTTACTCCATGATAAAATTCGGCAGTTCATCGGGATTTTTATCGGTCGGCGGAAAGTACTTGGCCAATAAATCGCGGCACGATTCAACTGCCCGCACCATCGCCTCGACGGGATGACCGCTGCGCATTCCGTCGGCAATTTGTTCTGAGACGGTTTTCCACGTCTCAGGAGCAACTTTTTTATCAATTCCTTTATCCGCTAAAATCACCACCTGTCGTTCAAAAAGCGAAACGTAAATCAATATTCCCGAACGGCGTTCCGTTCCCGAAACACCGTAACGGACAAAAGCGTTGACAGCCTGTTCCGTTACTTTTTCATCTGTCAAACGCCTTCCCGCCAACAATCGTAAAAACGGCGGACAAATCTCCGGCAACAGAAACATGAATACGGTCAAAAGCAGGTAAAGTCCGGTAAACACAAGCAATCCAAACGGCGTTAAAGGTTCGCCGATCGCCGCTGTTCCCAGCGCCCATGAACAGATAAAGACCATCTGACAGCCGAGAATCCACCGCAAAACCGGCCGTCGGTAACGGCTGCTGTAAGAACGAACAACCGGAACCACTTCGCCCGATGTCGCTTTTTCAACAGATGCCACAGCTGCCGAAACCGCTTCGGCATCTTTGCAGCTGAATTGCTGACGCGCATAATTTTTCATTGTCACCACCTTCCGGAAGCTCCGCCTCCGCCAAATCTGCCGCCTCCGCCGAAGCGACTGCCTCCGCCAAATCCGCCGGAAAAGAAACCGCCGCTCGAACGGCCTCCGCCTCGACCACCGTTGAAAAATCCCGCCGCAATAAACAAAATCAAAATGACGATGAAAATCCCGACGGAGAAATTTTCCGAGTACAACGCTTTATCGCCATCTGTTTCGGGAAACGGCTCTTCGCCGCGTACTAAAGCACCGACAGACTGCGCTGCACCGTCAAACGCCTCTGCATACCGACCGGCAGCCAACTGCGGAACCATGATCTCGCGAATAATGCGGCCGCACTGCAAATCGGTCACCGTTCCTTCCAACCCGTAACCGACCTCGATTCGGACTTCCCGCTCCGCCGCGGAAGCCAGCAGCACGATTCCGTTGTCCGCCGCCGCAGAACCGATACCGTTTTGCCGTCCCGTTTCCAACGCGAACTCTTCAACGGAAACTCCCTGTAAATCGGGAACCGTAACGGCAACGATTTGAAAGCCGTCAGTCCCCGAAAGATCCGTTAACCGCCGCTCCAAAGCCGCCTCCTCCCCCGGCGAAAACCACCCGGCTCCGTCATAAACCGGCGAAGTCAGTCGAGGAACCGTCAGCGACCAAACAGAAATAGCCGCAAAAAACAGCAAAATTCCTACAAAACCGGCGCGTTTCATTGATTTAAAATTCTACGGACGGAACCGTCTGCGCTTCTTCGGATGCCTGGAAATACTCCTTTTTCTCCAAATGAAGCAGCAGTGAATTGGTCAAACTGTACGGAAATTTACGAATCATTCCGTTAAAGGCAGCGACCGCCTCGTTATAATCCTTGCGGGCGACGGCGATGCGGTTTTCCGTTCCCTCCAGCTGTGTCTGAAGATCGGTAAACGCCGCCAGACTTTTCAGCTCTGGGTAATTTTCAACCGAAACCAACAGTCTCGACAACGATGAAGAGAGTGCCTGTTGAGAAGCGACATATTCATTCATCTTGGCCTGATTTGATAAATCGGAGGAGGTCAACGTTACTTTTGTGGCCTCAGCACGAGCTTGAATGACCTGCGTCAGCGTTTCCTGCTCCATGGCAGCTGCACCCTTAACCGTCGCCGTTAAATTGGGAATCAGGTCGGAGCGCCGTTGAATTTGACTCTCCAAATTAGCCCATGCTTGAAAAACAGCCTCTTCCTGTGTCTGCATGGCGTTGTATCCGCAGGAAATAAAAAGCGACAGCAGTCCGGTCAAAATCAGTTTTATCCGAAAATTCATAAACACTCCTTAGCTTAATTATAACACGCTGCAGTCAAAACGGCAAACGATTTTCAGCTTTGTCGGTAATTTGCAAAAAAATGCTCCAGTTTTCCCAACGACGTTTCCAGTTCGAACTGATTCGGCAAAAAAACGATCCGAAAATGATCCGGTTCGGGATGGTTGAAGCCGGTTCCCTGCACGAACAGAATATTGGTTTCAACAAGAATGTCGTAAATCAGCCGCTTATCATCGGTAATGCCGAATTTTTTCGTATCAACCTTCGGGAAGAGATAAAGCGCGCCGCGGGCGTTGACACACGACAGTCCGGGAATGGATGTCACTGCACGGTAACAGATATCCCGCTGCACTTTCAGTCGTCCTCCCTCCTTTACTAAATCGTTGATGCTTTGATAGCCGCCTAACGCCGCCTGCACGGCAAACTGTCCGGGAACGTTGCTGCAAAGACGCATATTGGAGACGATTTTCAGTCCTTCAATGTAATCGGCCGCTTGTTCCCGATTTCCGGAGAGCACCATCCACCCGACGCGGAACCCGGCCGCCCGATACGCTTTCGAAAGTCCGTTAAACGTAACCGTCAGAATCGAAGACGAGAGCGTCGCCGCCGGAATGTGAACGGCTCCGTCATACAAAATTTTCTCATAAATTTCGTCGGCAAACAAAATCAAACTGTGTTCTTCCGCCAATCGAACAATTTTTGTCAGAATTTCGGCGGGATAAACGGCGCCGGTCGGGTTATTCGGATTAATGACGACGATTCCCTTGGTTCGCGGGGTGATTTTTTTTCTTATATCGTCGGGATCCGGATACCAGTCCGACGCCTCGTCGCAGCGGTAATGAACCGCCTTTCCGCCGTTCAGCACAACGGCCGCCGTCCACAGCGGATAATCGGGGGCGGGAATCAGAATTTCATCGCCTTCATTCAGAAGCGCTTGCATGGAGAGCTGAATCAGTTCGCTGACGCCGTTTCCGATAAAAATATCGTCAATCCCGACGTTGAAAACGCCGCGGGTCTGATAGTACTGCTGAACCGCCTTGCGCGCCGGAAAAATTCCCTGACTGTCGCTGTAACCGACCGCGTTATGAATGTTGCCGACCACATCGCAAAGCAGTTCGTCGGGGGCGTTAAACCCGAAGGCTCCCGGATTTCCGGTGTTCAGCCGCAGAATTTTAACGCCGTTCCGCTCCATCTGAATCGCTTTGTCCAACACTTCTCCGCGGATATCATAACAGACATGATCCAATTTATGAGATTTAATGATAGTTTTATCCGCCTTTCTCCGCATCTATTCAGATATAACGCATTTAACAAACTCTTTCAACCTTTTCGGTTTTCAATCTGGAATTTTCCGGCGAAAAAGACTATAATTGCGGCGTGGATTACGATATTATTGTCATCGGCGGCGGACACGCCGGCATTGAAGCGGCTTCGGCCGCGGCGCGTCTCGGAAAAAAAACGCTTCTCATTACCCAAAATCTCGATACGATCGGAAAACTGTCGTGCAACCCGGCTGTCGGCGGCTTGGCAAAGGGCAACATTGTAAGGGAAATCGACGCGCTGGGAGGAGAGATGGCCAAACTGATCGACCGGGCGATGATTCAGTTCCGTATTCTGAATCAGACCCGCGGACCGGCGGTTCAGGCTCCGCGCGCGCAGGCAGACAAACTCCTTTACAGCACCGCCGCCAAACAGACGCTGGAAAACCGGCCGGGGCTCTCGCTTTTCCAGGACACGGTTACCGGTTTTTTGACTGACCGAAGCGGCCGCCGCATCGAAGGCGTTGTGACCGAACGCGGCCACCGTCTTTCAGCGGCGGCGGTCGTCATGACAACCGGCACCTTTATGGAAGGGAAAATTTTCATCGGCGACTACGAAGCCGAATCGGGACGTTTGGGCGAACCGGCGGCCAAAGGACTCGGAAAGCACCTGCGCGGACTGGGTTTTACCGTCGGACGGTTGAAAACGGGAACGCCGGCGCGCGTCTCCAAACGCTCCGTCGACTTTTCCGAAACGGAACGGCAGCCTGCCGATTTGCGTCCGCGGCCGTTTTCGTTCGCTTACGATGCTGTCGAACGCCCCTCCGTTGATTGTTTTATCACTTATACGAATGAAGAAACCCACCGCATTATCCGCGAAAATATGCACCGTTCGCCGCTCTACGGAGGGAAAATTGTCGGCACCGGACCGCGTTACTGTCCGTCCATTGAAGACAAGGTTTACCGTTTCCCCGACCGCGACCGTCATCAAATTTTCATCGAACCGGAAGGTTTGAATTCCGACGAATTGTATCTCAACGGAATTTCGACGTCGCTGCCGGAAGATGTTCAGCTTCAGTTTTTGCGCACCGTTCCCGGATTGAGAAACGTCCGCATTTGCCGTCCCGCTTATGCGGTGGAGTACGACTACCTCGACCCGCTGCAGCTGAAACCGTCTTTGGAGACGCGCCGCCTGGAAGGACTTTTTTCGGCAGGCCAAACTAACGGCACCTCCGGTTACGAAGAAGCCGCCGGACAAGGGTTAATCGCCGGCATCAACGCCGCTTTGAAAATCGACGGAAAACCGCCGCTGATTTTGACTCGCTACGAAGCGTACATCGGGGTTTTAATCGACGATTTGGTGACACTCGGAACCAAAGAACCGTACCGAATGTTTACTTCGCGCGCCGAATACCGACTCAACCTGAGACATGACACCGCCGACGCTCGGCTGACACCGAAAGCGTACAAAATCGGCTCGGCAGATGAAGCCGCCATGGAACGGCTGCAAAAAAAGATCGGACAAATCGACGAAATTAAAGAACTTTTAAAACAACGGAAAGTCAAAGAGTCTGAAACGGAAGCTTTAAACGGAATCAAACACGCCGGCCGCTCTTTTCTCCAAACTCTGAAATCACCCGACGTTACCGTTGCCGATTTGACGGAGCTTGAACCGGCTTTAAAGAACTTTCCGCCCGCTTTTCTCGAACAAGCCGAATTGGACATCAAATACGAAGGATACGTTGCTCGGCAGAATGAACAGGTTGAACGGATGAAGCGAATGGAGGAAATGCGAATCCCCGAAAATTTCGATTACAACGCCGTTGAAGGACTCTCTTCCGAAGCGCGGCAAAAATTCAACGCCGTGCAGCCGCTCTCCATCGGGCAAGCGGGACGAATCTCCGGCGTACGCAACTCCGACATCGCGGTTCTGATGACTGTTTTGGCACGCGGAAGGCGCTCATGAATCCGCTATGGGAAAAGGCGTTTGCCGCATTCCATTTGACCCCAACCGCCGACCAAAAACGCGCGCTGGAAATCTACAGCCGTGAACTGCTGCTTTTCAACCGGAAAATCAACCTTGTGAAAGCCGACGATGAAGAAACGCTTTTGCGCCGCCATATTTTCGATGCTCTCGCCGGATTACCCGTTTTGGGAACTGCCGGACCGCCGACTGCCGCGGACGTCGGTTCCGGCTGCGGCATACCCGGTATTCCGCTTGCAGTCTTTTGGACAAACACAAAAATGACATTGATTGAGCGATCGGCAAAACGGGCTTCGTTTTTGAGTTATGCAACAGCTGTCTGCGGATTGAGCAGCCGGGTTTTTGTCGAAAATCGCGACTTAAAGGAAATCAAAACGCAATTTGACTGCACGGTTTTCCGCGCCTTCCGCCCCTTCACTGAATTTATTATTCCGCTTTTATCGGTGACAAAACCGGGCGGAACACTCGCCGCATTCAAAGCAAAAGAAGCGACTGCGGTTGAAGAAACCGGCTGTTTAAACGGAGGAAAAACCGCCGCGCGCGTGGAAACGCTCCGGAATCCGTTTTACGATGCGCCGCGGTGTCTGATTATCGTCCGGAAAGAGGGGCCCTCTTCAGCCCAGCTTTTTCAGTAACTCTTCGAGTTGGGAACCTTCGATTAAATCGATGTAGCGGGCTTCCGTAAAACTCTTTGCCGCATCGGAAAAACTGCCGGCTGTCAGACAAAATCCCCGGTTGATTTTCCGGTCCCGCATTTTGGCGTAAAATTCGCGGATCGGAATTTCGTCAATAACCAAATTACTGCGGTAAAACCGGAACAGAACGTTGTCTTCCCACTTGACCGTTTCAATATTGGCGAAAATTTCCATAAAACGATTCGCCGAGAATGATGATTCCAAAATTTTGATTCCGGCCTTCGGAAAGAGAAAATCGATCAACCGACGGCAGATATCGCTGAACTCCCCTTCTTCGGCAAACATATATCCGGAAAGTCCCTTATTTCCGGAGATGGCGCCGTATTTTTCCAATAACAACCGGACATCTTTGTAATCCGGTTTCACCTTGCTGATTTCGTTGAAAATGGTAATCGCCGCCGTCAATTCATTCTTGCGTAAATAGGCAATACCGGTGCGGTACTGAAGCTCCAACGTCTCTTCGTAGCCGAGATTCTGAGCCGCGGCCGCCTGCTGGAAAAGCGACAGAGCTTCGTCATTCATTCCCTTGGCAAGATAAATTCCGCCGGCCTCCAAACACGACAGGGAGCCGTACTCTTCGTCGTTTTTCAGATAATTGAACGCCTTTAATGCTTCGTCATTCCGCCCCATCTGACAGCAACATTTGGCGACACAGTAAATCAGCTCATGGTTGTCGGGGTCGTATTCCAGACAGGCGTTCAGCAGCGGATACGCCTCGTTGTATTTATTGAGGCGGAAGAGACATAATCCGATGTACTTACGCACCTTCCGGTCGCGCGGCTGAATCTGATCGGCAATTTTAAACCGGATGATGGCGGTATCGTAATTTCCCCGCTTGTATTCGATTAATCCCAAAGTCGACGCGGCCGTAAAATCGGAGCGGTTCATCAGAAACGCATCCGCAACGTATTTGTACGCCTGATCCAAATGGCCGGTTTTCATCAGACTGATACCGTAGCGCAACGAGATATTAAACCCGTCCAGTTTTCGGTTGACAGTTGCCCCGTTGACCAAAATGGCATAAATTTGAGCGGCTTTGGCATAATCACCGTTTTCGAAGTAATAGTTGGCCAAATCCTGCTGCGATTTGGCATTTTTGGGCAACGGCGCACCGCTCTTCACTCCTTTCACACTCTTTTCAGACCGGAGCCGACTTGTGGAAGAAACATTCTCGACGCGAAAAAACAGAGAGACTGAAAGAACGGCAATAATCAAAACAATGATAATCGGAACGAAAATGATTAAAATATCGGTAAAACTCATACAGTTTATTATCGGTTCGGAAGGAGCGAATGTCAAGCACAATTCGGAAAAATCAAAACCGTATTTGACTTTCTCTCCGATTCGTTTATAATGAAAGAAGCTTTTACGGAGGGAAGATGTTTTTTGATCCGCTTTATTTAATCATCATGCTTATCTGTCTGGCGCTGTCGGCTATCACGTCGCTGCGCGTTAAAACGGCGTTCGCGCGGGGTAAAAAGACCGCCGTCTCTTCCGGAGTCACCGGCGCAGAAGCGGCTGCACGTATTTTAAAAGCCAACGGTATTTTTGATGTAAAAATAATAGAAGGGAAAGGATTTTTAACCGATCACTACAACCCGGCCACCAAAAATTTGGTTCTCAGCCCCGATGTTTACCGCGGCTCTTCTGCCGCGTCTGTCGGAGTGGCTGCGCACGAAGTTGGACACGCCGTTCAGCACGCAACCGGATACCGTTGGCTCGGACTGCGCACCGCATTGGTTCCCGTTGTAAACATCGGCTCCAATATCGGATTGTGGTTGGTCATCATCGGTATCATTCTGGGAAGCGCGTATCAGGCCTCATCCGGAAACCTGTCGATCGGTTATTACCTTGCCCTGGCCGGAGTGATTCTCTACTCGGCGACATTTGTCTTTTCAGTTGTGACCGTTCCCGTTGAAATCGACGCTTCCCGCCGCGCTGTCCGCGAATTGGAAGCCGACGGCATCACCCGATCCGCAGAAGAGACGGAAGCCGTGAGAAAAGTGCTTTCCGCCGCCGCATTGACCTATGTGGCGGCCGCCATCGGTTCGCTGCTTCAGCTGGCATACTGGGTTTTGCGCTCAGGCATCCTTAACCGCCGGGACTGATGCTGCATTTCAAGCTCAAAACAGATCTTTTATGACAAACCGAATCATTCTGGCTTCCGCTTCACCCCAACGGAAAAAGCTGTTGTCGCTGGTTTTCAGTGAATTTGAAATTCATCCGACCGACGCCGATGAAACGCTGACGGGGCGCAATATCCGTTTTCAGACGGCACGGTTATCCCGATTAAAGGCCGAAACCGCCGCGGAAACCCTCAACCGGCCTGCGCGCACATTAATTATCGCTGCCGATACATTGGTTTCCGTTCGCGGTCGGCTGCTGGGAAAACCGCAAACACGGCAGGAGGCAGCCGAAATGCTGAATCTTCTCTCAGGACGAACCCATCGTGTCACAACAGGATTCACCCTTTGGACCGCCGGAAAGCGGCTGACGCGCAGCGTTGAGACGAAAATCGTCATGGCGCGGCTGACGGCAAAAATGAAAGAGTGGTATTTGGATACGGACGAATGGCGGGGCGCTGCCGGCGGCTACCGCATCCAAAATTCGGGAGAAGTTCTTTTTTTGAAAATCATCGGATCGTATTCAAACGTTGTCGGACTGCCGATTGCGCAGCTGCGGCTGCTTATTGCAAAGAATTTCCCTGAATTTCTTTGATTTCTTCCGAAAAAATCACTCGATTTCCGGGACGAATCCCCCGCTTTTCGAATTCGCCTTGATTCACTTCCAACGCATACATTGCCGGCCGACTCGAAAGAACTGCCGTCAAATCAAACGGATCCATATCCAAAATATCGACAATCACTCCGTCGGCATTGATATAAGCAATCGAAAGCGGAATCGATGTGTTCTGCATCCAAAACGAAAGCATCTGCTCGGATTCGAAAATAAAGAGCATGCCGTGGTTTTTCGGCAGCGACTCTCGGAACATCAGACCGCGCGAACGCTCCTGCGGCGTAACAGCTGTCTCGACGACAAATCTCTGACCGTTGATCGA
This sequence comes from uncultured Spirochaetota bacterium, assembly GCA_944388995.1. GTDB lineage: Bacteria > Spirochaetota > Spirochaetia > JAFGXN01 > JAFGXN01 > CALXOJ01. Next base: position 73,209 of record CALXKN010000001.1, read on the forward strand.
AACTTCGGGCTGCGGTCGGCACGATAAAAGCAGCGCAACGGCGATAAACGCCGCCGCTTTACGGAGTGTCATTGTCACCCTCCGCCGTTTCTTCAGTTTCAGCTTCTCCGGTTCCGGCAGCCGATTCCGAATTTTCTTCGCTTTGAGGCGCTCCGAAACGGTCTAAGAATTCCTGTTTAGCAAAAAACTCTTCGTCTTTCCGAACTTCCGAGCGGCCGAGCAGTTTATCGTGAACGGCGACGTCCAGAAAAGCGACCGTCAGCGGTTTGGTCAGCGTCTGCCGCACCGTTTCGCTCTCCCAGACAATCCTTTCGGGCGACAGCTGCGAGTGGAGACCGCATTTTTCTGTCAGTGTCGTAAACAACGTATAAAAATCGAGTTTGCGGCGATTAAAAAAAATGGTCATCGAATAAAGACGATCTTCGCAGAATTGAAAAACAGCGCGGTCGATGAATTTTGTTCCTTTGCACTCGAAAACCGGCAAATCGGTGTACGGCAGCATCGATTCGGTAAACTGCCGATAAGAAAAATCAGGGCTCTCTTCCAATGCGGCTTTCACCTCCGCCGAGGACATTCCCAACCGCAACGGACCGAAACCCCAATCGCCGCCGGCATCTGCGGATTCGCCGCCGCCGGCCTCAACGGATTCGCCGGAGGGATCCTCCGCCGCGTTTCCAGAGATCTCATCGGGCTGCGCCTGCCAAAAACCCGGTCCGTCAGCCGTCTGCGCCGACGCCGCAAAAGAGAGCAAAAACGCCGCCGCAATCAAAAGAATCCGTTTCATTCTTCCCCCTTAATCATTTTCAAAAACCGTTGTTCATCGATGATGGTCACTCCGAGCGCCTCCGCTTTGCCGCGCTTGCCGCCGCCGCCCTCTCCGGCTAAAAGATAGTCGGTTTTAGACGAAACGGCCGCGACAACCCGTCCGCCCCGTTTTTCGATTTCCTCCTGAGCCTTTTCCCTCGGTTTGAAGTGTCCGAAACTGCCGGTGATGCACCACGACGTTCCCTCAAAACGGGAATCCGTTCCGGAGCTCCGCTTTCCGCATTCAAACGAAAGTCCGCACCGGCGCAAATCTTCAATCATTCCGCGCATTTCCGGTCGGTTCAGCGCGCCGATAACCGACGCCGCAATCGACGGTCCGACTCCCTTCACCGAAAGAAAAACCGATTCGTCTCCCTTTTCCGCCGCTTCCAGCCACAAATCGATCGACGTCAGCCCCGAATCAATCAAAAGCGAAACGGCCTTCGGTCCCAACTCCGGAATTCCCAGGGAAACCAGCACTTTCGCAAACGGCTGCGACTTGCTTTTTTCCACGCCGCGGACAATCGATTCGACTTTTTTTTCACCGAAACCGTCGTATTTCATCAGTTTTGTGTAATCAAAACGGTAAATATCCGGAGGGAAGGAAACAAACCCTTTTCCGATGAGAAAATCCATTGTTTCGCCGCCGAGATTTTCAATATTCATTTGATCGCGGCCGATGAAAAATTTCAGCCTTCCCCGCTTTTGCGCGGGACAATCGCCGTTGGGACAAAAACGGTGGGCGCCGGCGTTTTCGGCTTCGGCGCCGCACTCCGGGCAGCGTTCCGGCATTTTGTAAACCGGCGCGCCTTCGTTTTTCTCGATCACGCGCTCAACGGCCGGAATGACGTCTCCCCGTTTGGAGACCTGCACCCGATCCCCGACGGAAAGTTCAAGAAGATCAATATAATCCTGATTGTGAAGCGTCACATTGGAAATCATTGATCCGCCGATCTCCACCGGGGCAACGCGCGCGACCGGAGTCATGCGCCCTGTCCGCCCGACCTGAACGTCAATCCCTTCAACCGTCGTTTCGCCCGTCGGCGATTCGAATTTATAAGCAATGGCCCACTTCGGATGGTGTTCCGTGTAACCGAGCGCCTCCCTTTCGGCCGTCGACGCGACTTTGAACACCAATCCGTCGATTTCATACGGCAGCAGGGGCCGTCCGCGCGTCTCCTTTTCAATCTGACTGCGCAGCCGCTCTTCGTCCGCAGTCAAAAACACCGTATGCGGATTAAGCGGAAAACCGTACTCCCGCAGTTTTTCGAAAACCGCCTGCTGATCCGGCAGCGGAGGCTCGAAAAAACCTTCGTAAACAAAAAGCCGCAACCCAACGACAGCCGCTTCACGGCTCTGCTTGCGGCGGATAACGCCGGCGGTTAAATTCCTCGGATTCGCAAACGGCACTTCAAGGGTTTTGTTGAGGAGTTCAAAATCCTTTTTCGGCAGATAAATTTCACCGCGGACGGCCAGCTTTCCTTCATAAGGAATCCGCAGAGGAACCGATCTCACGGTTCTGACATTTTCGCTCACGTCGTTGCCGACAAAACCGTTGCCGCGGGTGACGGCCCGGGCCAGAACGCCGTTTTCGTAATACAGAACGATGGAGACGCCGTCGATTTTCTGCTCGGCTGAAAAAACGGTCTGCGGCGGCAGTCTGCGCATCCATGCGACCACTTCGGCGACGGAATACGCTTTGTCCAGACTGAGGACGGGAACCGTGTGCGCCGTCTCTTCAAAACCGGCCTCCAAATCCGAACCGACGCGCTGTGTCGGAGAATCGGCGGTTTTCAGTTCGGGATACCGGCTTTCCAAAGCGGAAAGCCGGTCGAAGAGACGGTCGTATTCAAGATCGCTGACGGAAGGCCGCCCCAAAACGTAATATTCATACTGATAACGGCGGAGATCTTCGGCCAACCGAAGCGCCTCCGCCCGCAGCTCGCGCCCCGCCTCCATATTACCGTCCGATAATCGGGAAAGCGTCCCGAATGCGGAAATCTTTCAGATAAAGCCGGATAACGCCGATTTCATCGATGGAGATCGGTCCGACAGCGACCTTGTAAACAACGCCGCCGTTTTCTTCCGCTTCAAAGACAACGGTCGGAAAATAGGCATTTAACTTTCCGGCTGTCTTTTCCGCGGCCGATTTGATCCGGAAAGCACCGGCCTGCATATACAGCGCTCCGCTGATTAAAGGCGAATACGGCTTTTCCGGTTCGGTTATGACAACCGGTTCCTTCACTTCGTCTTTCACGGACGGCGCCTCCTGCTCCGGCATCGGTTCCGGTTCCGGTTGTGACTCAACAACCGCTTTCGGCTCTTCCGGCTCTGCCTGAATGATTTGCGGCTCATCGACTTGCGGGCGAGTATACGGCGTTTCCGTTCCGATCGGATCTTCCACGCCGACGCCCCGCGCCGCCTGCGGCAGTAAAATGCGATCCAACTCAAACAGCGGGTTGATTCGTCTGACTTGAATTTTATCTTTGATAATCTGATAATAACCGGGAGAAATTTCCGGATAGTGCGGAAGTCCCAACTCGGCTCCGTTTACGCAAACCTTCACCGTCTCCGGCTCGGGAACATACGCTTCCACGTGCGCATCCCGATGCCATGAAGGCCAATTTTCCACGCTGCGGCGGTAATTCTGGTCTTCGGCAATGACGGCAGCGTGTTCGGCCACATAACGCGGCCGTTCCTGCTCCCACTCCGGCAAAGCCGTATCAAAATCAACCGGTTCCTCTTCTTTCAGCGGATAATCTTCAATATGATTTATTTCGAAAAGCGATGCAGAAGGAAGATGATCCGCCCTGTTGACGATTCCCGGTTCGGTTTCCGGAGCTCCTGCCGACTCATTAAAAACCGACTGTTTTGATTCCGAAAGACTCTGCCACTGCGGCTCCGGTAACTCTGTCGGAAACGCAGGGGGAAGATGGGAATTTTCACTGCCGACATCCGCCGTAACGGCTATCGGAGCGACAGAAACCGCCGGATTCTCCTCAGCGGCTTCATTCCCGCCTTCTTCGGCAACAATCGCCGGAATCGGCGGCGTTTCGTCTTCTTCAAAGAAAGGGGCATAGACGGCGCTGTCATTTTTTAAAAACGAAATGTAACGGACGGAAACATCGGCCGTTCCGTTAAACGGAATTCCCAAATTCACTGCCAACGGACCCGAAACAACGCCTTGTCCGGAGGCATTTTCCGGACGCCGGACAACCGCCGTCGATTTTTTCATATTGGAGAGATTCGTGACTTCGACAAAAGCTCCGTCAATCAACCGGCTGCAGGCGATGATATAACCGTTTCCGCCGTACTCTTCCGGGGTCAAAACCCGGCAATTGACTTCAACGGCAGAATTTTGAGCGCTCAATGAAAATGCGAAGAAAAGCAGCAGACTCGCAAAAATTGGTCTCTTCATAGATTCAGCTCCTTCTGTCTCTTCGGCAAATTCCGGAGGTTCTTCAAGTAAAAAATATCCTTTCCGCTTGTGAAAACCGCTTTTTCATTATATAATACAATGTATTTTTATATTTGGGGTCAATTTTATTATGGAAGAAAAGGAAACAAAGATATCCTTGTATGATGTTTTACTGATTTTGGCGAAAGGAAAATGGGCAATCATCATTCCGACTGTCTGTGCGATGATTTTTTCACTTTCGTTTGCATTGATTACAAGAGCGGTTGATCCTCAGAAATCGCCCATGCCCGACCGCTTCACATCGACCTGCGAAATGATTTTTCTGCAAACCGGAAATTCCAACCCGTTCAGTCAAAACACTTCCAACCCGCTGGCAACTCTTTTAGGCGGCGCCTCCGGTTCCACCAACGCCTCCCTTTTGCTTCAGAATTTGGTTTTAGGAGAGACGTTTTTAATGGAGTTGGCCGCTTCACCGGAATTCAATTTATATGAAATTTATGAAATTGAAGATCCCCAAAAGACAAACCTGATACGGCGCCTGAGGGAAACGTTTGAATTCGAAATCGATGAAACGTCTCAGATTATGAAAATTTCCTACACCGATATTGATCCCGAGTTGGCCTGGAAAATTTTATCGCGGGCCATACCTTTATTGGAAGAACGCTACACAACGTTGTTCAAGAATCAACTGAATGAACGCACCTCGTTTTTCGCCGAACAAATTAAGGAAGCGGAAGAAAATCTGCAGACCGCCAATAAGGAGCTTTTCGAATTTCAAAAAACTCACGGAATTTATAATTTCGAATCTCAAGTGCAAAATCAATTTTCCATTTATACGGCTACTACAAAAGAAATTCTGACCAAAGAACTCGAACTGGAAGCTTTGACCGAATTCCGTTCCAAATCCGATCCTACGGTAGTGCAGAAAGTTAAGGAAATTCAAAAATCAAAAGATCTGCTTGCCGATTTTGAGACCGGCTCAGGACGTTATTCCATTAATGTCATTCCGATGAACAACATTCAGAATTTATCCGCCGAATATGCGGAACTGGCGGCCGAAGTCGAATTACGGCAGGAAATTTATCTGTTGCTGCGCCAACAGGAGGCGGCGGCCCGCATGGAGCAGTCGGGAGAAATTTCGTCACTGCAGATTTTAGAGTATCCGCAGATTCCCGAAATCAAATCGGGACCGTCGCGCGGCCGCTTCTGCATTTTCGTTACTTTTGCCGTTATTTTCCTTTCGACTTTCGCGGTTTTCCTGAAATCCTTCATCGGTTCAACCATGGAAAACAGCGAAGACCGCGAAAAAGTCAATGCCGTCAGGGACGCCTTAAAATTCAAAAAATTTCCGGGACGGCGCAAAATTTGAGATGACCGCTTCCGAACGCAAACGCATTGTCATTATCGGCGCCGGGAATGCGGGAAAGGAAATCGCCCGTGAAATCCGACGCAAGCCGGTTCTCGGAGAAATTATCTGCTTCCTTGACGACGACATTCAAAAAGTCGGCGCGGAGGAATCGGGAATTCCGGTTTCCGGGACGGTTTCCGACGCTCCGGAAATTTTAAAGAACTGCGGGGCGGATGAAGTCATCATCGCCATTCCGTCGCTGCCGAAACACCGTTTCAGGGAAATTTACGCGCTGATTCAGCGCTGCGGTGTTGCGGAAATCAAATTTCTGCCGACCGTTTCGCAAATCATCAGCGGCGACGCCCGCCTGATTCTGACGCGCAATCCCGACGCCGAGGATTTACTCGGCCGCACGCCGGTCACCATTCCGCTGCGGGAGAGTCTGCGTTATCTGCGCGGCAAACGGGTTCTGATTACCGGCGCCGGCGGCAGTATCGGCAGCGAACTGGCGCGGCAGCTGCTTTACGGCGGTTCCCAGCGGCTTTACCTTCTTGACAACGGCGAAGAACATCTCTATCACATCCAAAACGAACTGAAGATGCTTCAGGACGAAGGAATCGGGGCCGACGCCAAAATCGTTTCGGTCATCTGCAATCTCATCGATGAAGACCACCTCCGTTCACTGTTGCGACGGCTGCACTGCGACGTCATTTTTCACTGTGCGGCGTACAAACACGTTCCCGTCATGGAAGAAAATCCGGTCGAATGCATCAAAAACAACGTCTTCGGAACGGAAAATCTCATCAAAGCCGCAAAGGAAACACAAGTAGAAAAAATTCTTCTGGTTTCCACCGACAAAGCCGTCGAACCTTCCTGCGTTTACGGCGTTTCAAAAGAGCTTTGCGAAGATTTGATTCTTGCCGCTAACGGCGGCCGCTGCGCGTTTACGGTCGTTCGATTCGGAAACGTCATCGCTTCGAGCGGCAGTATTGTACCGCTTTTCAAAGCTCAGATCGAAAAAGGCGGTCCGTTGACTTTAACACATCCGGACGTCAGCCGCTATTTCATGACAATTCCCGAAGCTGTCAGTTTGGTTCTGCGCGCCGGCGGCGTCGGAAAAGGCGGAGAAACATACATTCTCGACATGGGAAAACCGATTCCGATTCGGGAACTGGCGGAGCAAATGATTGCCTACAACGGCTTTGAACCGTACAAAGACATTCCGATTGTCATCACCGGTCTGCGCAAAGGCGAAAAAGTGACTGAACGGCTTTATGCTGAAAACGAAACCGTTACACCGACCGGATACCCCAAAATCGGCAGACTCAACCGTGCCGAAACCGAAAAACCGGATCCCGAAGCCTTCCTTGCCGAACTGCGGCCGATTTGTTTTCTGAATCCGGAAAAGCGGGAACTTTACCGCAACCGCCATGCGCTGAGGGCGTTACTGAAGCGTTACGCGCCGACTTTACAGGATCTTCCCGATGAACCGGAATTTTAGAACCGTCGTTTTTGCCCGCCCGGAAATTTCAAAAGCCGACCGCAAAGCCGTTGATCGAGTTCTGAAAAGCGGTTGGATTACGACCGGCAGCGTTTGTGCTCGTTTTGAAGCGGAATTCCGGCAGCGGCTGAACGTGCCGTTTGCATTTGCGGTCAATTCGGCGACCGCGGGGCTTCATCTGGCGCTGGAATCGCTGGGAATCGGAAACCAAGACGCGGTTGTCATTCCTTCTCTGACATTCGCCGCAACAGCGGAAGCCGTTCTCTACTGCGGTGCCCGGCCGATTTTGGCGGACGTCGATCCGAAAACGCTGACACTGTCAATTTCCTCGCTGAAACAAGCGATTGAACGGCATGGAAATCGGATAAAAGCTGTCATCCCCGTCCACTACGGCGGCCGCCCGTGCGAGATGAACGAAATTGCAGCGATTTGCGCTCCTCTCGATATTAAAATCATCGAAGACGCGGCGCACAGCTTTCCGGGAACATATAACGACTGTTTTCAAGGCACAATCGGTGATGCCGGCGTTTACTCGTTCTATGCAACCAAAACTTTGACAACGGGCGAAGGCGGCATGATTGTCACCCGAAATCCGCAAGCCGCCGCCTTTATCGAAAAAGCCCGACTCCACGGCATCGACCGCCCCGTTTGGAATCGTTACACATCACCGGACGCCCCGCCGACCTATGACATTGTCTGCCGCGGATACAAATACAACTTGACGGACATGGCAGCCGCTCTCGGTCTTTCGCAGCTCAAACGCGCCGATGACATGCGCAATCGCCGCAAACGGATCGCCGAAATTTATCAAAACGAATTTTCCGGTCTTCCCGGAGTCGGACTGCTTCCCTTTGACGAGCGCTCCTCCTTTCACCTTTACGTTGTGCGTATCAAAGACGGCAGACGGAACGCCGTTTACAAAAAAATGAAGGAGAACGGCGTCTGCTGCTCGATTCACTACCGGCCGCTGCATTTGATGACATTTTACCAAACAGCCGCCGACGGAAATTCCGCCGATCTGCCGGCAACAACGGCGGCTTACGGCGAAATTCTTTCGCTGCCGCTTTTCTCCTCAATGAGCCGAAAAGATTTGAAATATGTGGTGGCGGTTTTCAAAGAAACGCTGTATAATGAATTTAAATGAACATTGACTCCGGCGATTATCCTTATTACGTCAGCGACATCCGAAGAGAGGAGATGCTTTACGCGTGCTTTTTGCGCTCCCATATTACGGAAGGCCGCATTCAGTCCGTCAAAATTCCGCAGTTGCCGGAAAACGTCTCGGTGTTCAGCGCCAAAGATTTCGGAAAAAAGAATTTTATCACGGTCAACGACATGAAAATTCCGCTTCTGGCCGACAAGGAAGTCCGCTACCGGGGGGAACCGGTTCTGCTGATTACGGCGCCGTCAAAAGAGACGCTGAAATCGGTCTGTGAATCCGTCGAAATCGAATACAAGGAAAAAGAGATGCTCGAATCGATTTTTTCGGATCTTAACGGAAAGACCGTCATCTATAAAACATCGTTTTCCCAAGCCGCCGGAGAGCAGCCGGACGGCGATCCGGAGATTATCGGATCGTTCAATACGCCGGTTCAGGAGCATTTTTATCCCGATTCGCAGGGAGTTTTTATCGAATACGGACCTTCCTCAAAACTGAAAGTCATTGTCTCTTCCGAATGGCCGAAGCACGTCAAACGGACGGTCATGCATATCACTGATTTGCCGTCAGAAAAGGTCTTCGTTTTGTTGGCTAAATCAAGTCCTTCATTTGACGGGAAAATCTGGCAGCCGTCGGTTTTGGCCGCCATTGCCTCGTTTGCGTCGCTGAGGCTGAAAAAGAGCGTCAAGCTGGTTCTTTCCAAAAAAGAGGATATTTTGTACTCGGGCAAGCGGGCCGCTTCTCTCTTTTTCATCGACGGCAGCACGGAAGAAACTCTCAAACTGAAAACCCTGAATTTTTCCTTCACCTATTACTGCGGAGCCTGCTTTCCGTTTGCGAAAGAGATGGTTGAAACGGCCGCCTTCGGCGCGCGGTATTTTTACAACGCCCGTTCCGTCAAAATCCGCGGAGAAGCGTGCGTATCCAATACTCCGCCGACCGATTTTTTTTCGGGAATCAGTCTGCCCCAGTTTTTCTTTGCGGCGGAAATGTTCATCAACCGGTTGGCGAAACAAAAAGAAGTTTCCCCCTTGGAGCTGCGGTTGGCCAATATCAACCACGCTTTTTTCCGCAGCATCAACTACGAAAAAAAAGACATTTTCCCGATTCTGCTGGCCGAACTGAACAACCGCTGCGATTTTACGCGGAAACACGCCGCCTACGAACATATGCGCAAACGGAGCGCCCCGTCGTTTCCCGGTTTGGTCATCCGCGGAATCGGTCTGAGCAGCGCGTTTCAGGCCAACGGTCTCAATATGCACCGCGGACGGTTCAATCAGGCGGTCCGGATGAGTCTGACGCCGGAAAATATTGTCAAAGTCAACGTGGCCTCCATTCCGAACAGCAAAAGAACCCGGCAGATCTGGAAAGAATCGGTTTCCGAAATTCTCAATATTTCCCCCCGTAATATTACCCTTTCCTATTCGTTTTCGGACGACACGGCTGCAAACGGACCGACCCTTCTCAGCGGAAATATCTCTACCATTAATCGGCTGATCAAGCTGTGCGCGGAAGAAATCAGAGCAAAGGCGGAAACGCACGGACGGGAACAGACCATTACCGTTGAAAAAGTCTCCTCGGATTTACTCTCCCGCAACAAGAAAAAATTCCTGTACACCTCGGTAACCTGCGCGGCGGCGGTCGCCGAAGTTTCGCTTCGCTTTCTGACAATGGAACTGATTATCGATAAAATCACCATGATTCTGGACTGCGGATACATCAATAATGAGGCCGTCGCCCGGCAAAAAATCGAGAATGCCGTGATTCAAAGCATTTTATGGGCGACCCGCGACGAAAGCTACCGAAATTTAGTCAGCGAATCTCTTTTCTGCTATCCGGGAATCGACAGGATTCCCGAAATCGAAATCATTTTCCGTTGTTCCGAAAACGGTTTCGAAAAGGGAATCGGTGAAATCGCCTACAGTCTGATTCCGGCCGCACTTTTGACGGCCGTCGGACAGGCGGTCAACAAAGACTTAAAAGAAATGCCAATTATTAATGAAAGAATTTTCGGCCCGGGAGAAACGCAGTCATGATCATTCGGTTTAAACTGAACGGAGAGGAAAAAATCATCGATATTCCCGCAACCAAACGCGCGATTGATCTTTTAAGGGAAAATTTCGGTCTTTTAAAAAACAAGGCTTCGTGTTACCAGGGCGCCTGCGGCAACTGTTCGGTTCTTATCGACGACCGGATTGTCAGCAGCTGTTCCGTTCTGGCCTTCGATCTGCGCGGACGTTCGGTTGTAACGGCGGAAGGCTTCATGAAAACCGAAGAGTATCAGCGGATCAATCATCTGTTTCAGAAAAATCAGTATGATCCGTGTGATTTCTGCCGTTGGGGGAAAATTTTTGCCATTCACGAATTTCTCCATTCGGAAGAGCGCGTTGACGGCAGCGCCCTTACGCACGCTTTAAAAGGCAATCAATGCAACTGCACCAGTCCGACGCTGCTTTTATCGGTTGCCGAACAAATCGTCGAAGCGGAGAGAAAAATGAACGCCGGGAGACAGCATGAACGCAGCGCACGGAAATAACCGGCTCTCCTTGGTCTTTACGCCCGAGCATCTCGGCGAAGCGCTCTCCCTCTACGCGCGGAATCCGGGGGCAATTCTTTACGCCGGCGGAACGGCGCTGCTTTCCAAACAGTCGGGAAGGCTGCCGATTTTCGGGGCGCCGCTGATTTCACTCAAACGCGTCGAAGAACTGGGAACCATCCGCCGCTATGAGAATTTCATCGAATTCGGCGCCGCCGTCACGCTGGGCGAAATTCTGCGGTGCAGGGAATCGCGTTTTCTGCCGCCTGTGTTCAAAACGGCTGTCCGCGAGGTCGGAACGCCGGCGGTACGCAATACCGCGACAATCGGCGGTCATTTGGCCGTCACCGAACGCAGACTTCTGCTTTTGCCGGTTCTGCTGATTCTTGACGCCGCAGTCGAAATCAGATCCCAAACGGCAACGCGTTCAGGAGAGATCAAACGGTTCCTGGATGAAAAAAACGGCTTTGTTCTGCATCCGGATGAAATCATCACAAAAATCCGTATTCCGACGGGACGTTTCAACCTCTGGGGATTTTCCGCTCTGCCGGGATCGGTTATCCGTTCCCAGGATTTTTTCATGACCTGTTTCGTCGCCCGTAAAAACCGTTTTCTGATTGAAAAAATCAACTTTGCGTTCAATATCGACGGCCGTCACATCCTCCGGATCAAACAGTCGGAAGACCGTCTGATCGGGAAAAAATTTCCGCTCTCCGCCGCCGAAATCCGGGAAGAGATGCGCTTCTTCACATCAAGAATCGACGGAGAGCCGGCAGGGCTGCCGCTTTACAAAAAAGATCGGATAGTCAACTATTTCAGATTAATGCTGACGCAGGAACTGACAAAATCGGAATTAATCGAATAAAGCACTTGACATGAGCGGAAAATGGCAGATAATACGGGTAGACGGAACGGTTCTCTTTTTATCCGTCTTGCCGGCTTTAGAGGAGGGGAAATGACGCAAAAATTCGTTCACCTGCACAATCATTCCGATTTTTCGTTATTGGACGGCGCCGCTTCCGTAAAAAGACTGGTCGAAAAAGCCAAAGAGTTGGGAATGTCGCATCTGGCGCTGACCGATCACGGAAATATGTTCGGCGCGATTGCGTTTTACAAAAGCGCAACCGCAGCCGGCATCCGGCCTATCATCGGCTGTGAAGTCTACATTTATCCGCCGTCGCGTTTCGAACAGAAAGCCGACGAAAAATACTATCACATGATTCTGTTGGCCAAAAACAACACCGGCTACAAAAATTTGATGAAACTGGTTTCCGCAGGCTATCTGGAGGGATTTTACTACCGCCCCCGGATTGACGATCAAATTCTGGCGCAATACCGCGAAGGTTTGATTTGTTCTTCGGCGTGCATTGCCGGCGAAATTCCGCGGCTGATTCTGGCAGGAGAGCGGGAAAAAGCAAAGGAACGGGCGCTGTTTTACAAAAATCTTTTCGGCGACGACTTTTATCTGGAAGTCATGAACCACGGAATCGAAGAAGAAGCGCGCGCCAACGAAGGAATTTTCGAACTGGCGTCCGAACTGAATATTTCCGTCATTGCCACCAACGACATTCACTATGTCGAGGCCGAAGATTACAACGCCCAGGATACGCTGATTTGTATCGGCACCAAACAGCTGAAACGGGAAGCGGAAGAGCGCGCTGAAAACAACGAGGGGAAACCCGGCCGCCGGAAGCAAAGCGAAACCTCGTCCCGTTTTGAATTCAAGCAGCACGAATTTTATTTCAAAACGGCGGAACAGATGGCCGCCCTCTTTCCCGGTCACCCGGAAGTTTTGGAAAACACCGTCAGACTCGCCGAAAAATGCAGCTGTGAAATCGAATTTCCCGGCGGCATTCTGCCGAATTATCCAATTCCTTCAGAATATGCAACGGCAGAAGATTACGTTCGCGATCTAACCTACCGGGGGTTAAAAGAACGCTACTCCGAAGTCACCGATGAAATCAAACAGCGAGCCGATTATGAGTTGAGCGTCATCTTTGACATCGGCGGCAAAAGTTTTGCCGGTTACTTTTTGATTGTCTGGGATTTCATCACTTACGCCCGAACCCATTCGATTCCGGTCGGCCCCGGTCGCGGTTCAGGCGCCGGCTCCATTGTCGCCTATGCAATGAAAATCACTGACATCGATCCGCTGAAGTATGATTTGCTTTTCGAACGGTTTCTGAATCCCGAGCGTGTCAGCATGCCGGATTTCGATATCGATTTCAGCGACGAAGGGCGCGACGAAGTCATCGAATACGTTCGCCGCAAATACGGTTCCGATCGAGTGGCTTCCATTTGCACATTCATCACGCTGAGCACAAAACTGGTATTGACTGATGTTGCCCGCGTGCACAACATTCCATTTGACGAATCCAAAAAAGCGACTCAGCTGATTTCCGAAGATCTGCTGCCTACACACTACTACGATAAAAACGGGAACGAAATTTCAGCGGCTGCTTTCGAAAACCTCTCAGGCAAAGGTGAAGAGGTTTTTACCGACAAAAGCAAACTGACACTGCAAAACGCCGTTAAAGAAATACCGGAAATTCAAGCGGTCTTGCGCCATGAGAATAAAAGCGACGGAGAGCCGTGGAGTTCCGAATGGAATATCGTTTTTAAAGAGGCCATGGTTTTGGAAGACATGGTGCGCGGCGTTTCGACTCATGCGTGCGGCATGGTCATCGGGCTGGAACCGATAGCGGAGTACGTTCCGCTTTACATGGACAAAAGCAAAGGGCCCGCCTCCATTGCCACCCAATACGACGCAAAGTACATCGAAGACTGCGGTCTGGTGAAGATGGACTTTTTAGGCCTCAAAACGCTGACAATCATCAAAAACTGCTTACGGCTGATCCGCAAGTCAAAACCCGGCTTTACGGAAGCCGACATTGACGAAAACGACGGGGCCACCTTTCAAATGCTGTGCGAAGGAAAAAGCTCCTGCGTGTTTCAGTTCGAAAGCGGCGGCATGAAGAAAATTCTGCGGGAAGCCCGTCCGGCCTCCATCGAAGATATGATTGCGTTAAACGCCCTCTACCGCCCCGGTCCGATGGACTGGATTCCCGTTTATATTGCCTACAAACACAAGCAGAAACCGGTCTTTGACAATCCGCAAAAAGCCGAAAGCTTCCGCCGCCTTGAACAGCTCTGCCGCCGCTGCAAAGCGTTAAACGATATTCTGCAGCCGACCAACATGATTCCGATTTATCAGGAACAAATCATGAAAATCGGTCAGTCTGTCGCCGGATTTTCCCTCGGCGAGGCGGATTTGATGCGGCGGGCAATGGGAAAGAAAAAACTCGATGTTCTGATGAAGACCAAAGCAAAATTCATCAAGGGCGCGGCTGAAACTGCCGGTATCGACGAGGCCGACGCCGAATTTCTTTTTGAAGACATCATCAAGCCGTTCAGCGGATACGGTTTCAACAAGTCCCATGCGGCGGCGTATTCGGTTCTGGCATACAAAACGGCGTACTTGAAGTGCCGTTTCCCGGCGGAATTCATGGCGGCCAACCTGACAAACGAAATCGGCGGCGCCAAGGAAAAAATGCAGCTCTATCTGCGGGAAACCCGCTCAATGGGAATCGAAGTTCTTCCACCGGACATCAACATCTCCGAAAAAGCCTTCACTGTCGACAACGGGAAGATCGTTTACGGCATCGGCGGAATCAACGGCGTCGGAGAGATTGTCGTCGAACACATTCAGTCCGTCCGCGAACAAAAAGGCAAGTTCAAAAGTTTCATCGACTTTCTTCAAAAGGTTGATTTACGCATCTGCAACAACCGCGTCGTCTCCTCCCTGATTTACGCCGGAGTCTTTGATTCCGTTGAAGACCGTCCGAGAGCGGAGCTGCTTGCCAACGCGGAACGGATGACGGCCTACGTCTCCAAAGAAAAAGAGTCGTTTGCGGGAGGACAGGCCAACCTCTTCGGAGAGACGGATCAGGAGACGCAGCTGCCTCCGCCGGAATTCGAAAAGACGGAAGAGTGGTCGGAACGGGAGCTGCTTCAGCACGAAAAAGAGACGCTCGGATTTTACGCTTCAAAACATCCGCTGGAAAAATACCGTCCGCTGTGGGAAAAAGCCACCGATTTCCGGAGCGCCTCTCTTCCCCTCTACGAATCGGGACGGATGTTCACCGTCCTCGGAATGATCAATCAAATGCAGCGGCGGCGCACACAGAAAGGCGACGATATGCTGAATTTCCAAATCGAAGATTTCGACGACTCCGTTCCCGTCGTCGTCTTCCCGCGGACCTACAAAATCACCGCATCTCAATGGGAATCGGTCGGCAACGACGAAATCATTATGTTCAAAGCCCGTCTCGACAAGCAAGGTGAAAAAATTCAGCTGATTTTCGACCGCTTTCTTCAAATTGATTTAAACAGAATACCGAAAGAAAGCCTGCCGAAAGAGGTTCACATCCGGTTCAATCCGCAATACACACAGGACAATTTGATGGAACTGAGACGCACGGTGATGAATCAAAACGGGAAAAACCCCGTCTTCCTCCATGTTCCGACAAAAACCGGCGAATACATTTTAAAAGCGCCCGATTCGATGGGAATTTCGTCCGACGAAAGCCTCTTTGACCGAATTTCGATGTACGGTTTCATTAATTCGGTATGGACGGTCTGATTCGGGAATCGCGCCTGACAACCCCGGTCACCTCCCTTCCCGGCGTCGGCGCGCAGAAGGCCGCTCTTTTCGCGCGGCTGGGAATTTTTTCCCTGCAGGATTTAATCGAATTTTACCCGCGCGGCTGCAAAGACACCGTTCACTTTTATCCGTTTACGCAAATCGCCTCTTTAAACGAAGCGGCTGCCGGAGTTGCAGAGACGATTGCCGTTGAAAAAACACCGACCAAAAACGGAATGCTGACGGTGATAACGGCAATCGACGAAGACGGCATCGTCTGCCGTTTTCCGCTCTTCAACCGCGGTTTTCTTGCGGCGGCCTTCCCCGTCGGACGGAAATTTTATTTTTACGCCAAAATCCGGCCGGAAAACGGCCGTCTGACGGGGCAGTTGCTCGATTTTGAAAAATACAGCGAAAATCCGGCGTTTTTCAAGCAGTATCTGCCGGTTTATCCGCTGACCGCGGGGCTCTCGTCCGCTTTTCTTATCAAAACAATGCGGACGGCGCTGGAGCGCTGCCGGCCGCTTCTCTTTTTCCGCCTGCCGAAGGGTTTGCGGCCGCCGTTTCCGCTGATGCCGTACTCCGACGCCGTTTCGGCCGTCCACTTTCCCTCAAGCGAAGAAGAACTTCACCGCGCCCGCCGCACCCTCGCCTACCTGGAACTCTACCGCTTCGCCGCCGGCGCCGTTGAAGCGCGGCTGACGCGGCGCAAACGCAGCGGCGCCCTTCCCGGAGACGCGGCGCTCTCCCCGCTTCAGAAAAAAATTATCGCCTCGCTGCCGTTTGCGCTCACCGACGGACAAAAAGCGGCGTTGGCGGAAATCAACCGCGATCTGACATCATCACAACCGATGGAACGGCTGCTGCAAGGCGATGTCGGATGCGGAAAAACGCTGGTTGCATTTTTGGCGGCGGCACGCGTCATGGAAAAACGGCAGCAGTGTGCGTTGATGGTCCCCACCGACCTTTTAGCGCGGCAGCATACCGAAAAAGCGTTTGAAATTTTCGAACCTCTCGGCAAAACCGTCTGCTGTTACACCGGACGCCTCTCGGCTGACGCCAAACGCAGCGCTTTAAAGCCGCTGAAAGACGGAACCATCGATCTCATCATCGGAACACACGCCCTCTTCGGAGAAAATGTTGTCTTCAAAAATCTTGGATTGGTCATCATCGATGAACAGCACAAATTCGGCGTCCTTCAACGCGCCTCTCTTTCGGCAAAAGGAACCTCTCCGTCCGTACTCACCATGAGCGCGACACCGATTCCCCGAACGCTGGCGCAAACCGTCTACACCGCGCTCGACGTCACCACTATTGAAGATTTACCGAAAGGACGACTGCCAATCGAAACTCACCTGACGCGTGCCGGCAATGAAAAAAAAGTCTACGATTTTGTCTTACGGGAATTGAAAGCCGGACGACAAGCGTATTTCGTTTATCCCGTTATCGAAGAGAGTCGAGACAGCGATTTGAAAGACGCTGTCCGCATGGCTGAAACGCTTCAAACGCAAATTTTCCCCGACTTCCGGATTGCGTTAATCCACTCACACTTGGAAGAAAGGCAAAAAGAAGAATTAATGAAGCGATTTGCCGCTCGGGAAATCGATATTTTGGTTGCAACCACCGTTGTCGAAGTCGGCATCGACAATCCGAATGCAACAGCCATGGTTGTCGAAAATGCGCAGCGTTTCGGTCTTTCCACCCTTCACCAGCTGCGCGGACGAATCGGCCGTTCGAATTTACAGTCTTACTGCTTTCTGATTTACGACGAAACCCGACTGACAGAAGAAGCTAAAAGCCGCCTGAAAATCCTTCTGAAAACTCAAAACGGATTTGAAATTGCTGCGGAAGATTTGAGAATCCGCGGTCCTGGCGAAATTTTCGGCGAACGGCAGGCGGGGAACCTCAAATTCAAAATTGCCGATCCTCTGCGCGATGAAAAAATTCTTCTTGACATTACCCGGCAATTGGAAGAAATCTGCATTCAACCCGATGCAGCCGACGCTCTCTTTTAATTCGAAAATATTCGAAAACTGAAACTAAATTTCTGTCTTTAAAGATTATTTTCCCGTTTTAATGGATATTTTTGATGAAATATTATATAATATAATAAGGGGAAGATTATGGAAACATCAGATCAACTGGATTGGAAACATCTCGGTTTTTCGTATATAAAAACCGATTACCGTTACATTTCCGTATGGAAAAACGGCTCCTGGGACGACGGTGTCATGACTGAAGATAACTATCTTCGCATCAGTGAAGCTTCAACCGCGCTCCACTACGGACAAGAGTGTTTCGAAGGACTGAAAGCGTACCGCGCCAAAGACGGTTCGATCAACCTCTTCCGTCCCGACCGTAACGCCAAACGGATGCAGGACAGCTGCCGCAAACTGCTGATGCCTGAGTTTCCCGTTGAACGGTTCATCGACGCCTGTAAAAAGGTTGTAAAAGCCAATGAACGCTTTCTGCCGCCTTACGGCACCGGCGGAACACTTTATTTGCGGCCGTATATGATTGGCGTCGGACACAACCTCGGCGTGAAACCGGCTCCCGAATTTATTTTCGGTCTCTTTTGTTCGCCTGTCGGCGCCTACTTTAAAGACGGCTTAGCTCCGTGCAACTTCTGTATTGCCGACTACGACCGCGCCGCACCGTTGGGAACCGGCTCTCAAAAAGTCGGCGGAAACTACGCGGCCTCTCTGCTGCCTCATAAATTGGCGGCCGACGCGGGGTTTGCCGACTGTATTTATCTCGATCCAGCAACGCACACAAAAATCGAAGAAGTCGGCGCTGCTAACTTTTTCGGAATCACAAAAGACAACGAATTTGTAACGCCGAAATCACCTTCGATTTTACCGAGCGTCACCAAATATTCATTGATGGAAATTGCCGAAAAACGGTTCGGAATGAAAGTCAGTGAACGGGATGTTTATATCGATCGGATCGACGAATTTACCGAAGCCGGCGCCTGCGGAACAGCCGCCGTCATCACCCCGATCGGCGGCATCAGCTACAAAGGCAAACTTCATGTTTTTTACAGCGAAACGGAGGTCGGGCCGGTGATCCGCAAACTTTACGATACGCTGGTCGGCATTCAATTCGGCGAAATCGAACCGCCGCAAGGATGGATTTTCAAAGTCGAATGAGAATCACCGGCGGCAAATACGTCCGAAGGCAAATCGCCTGCCCGAAGGGCATCATTCGTCCGGCCATGGATCGAATGAGAGAATCGCTTTTTGCGATTCTCGGCGATTTGACGGGGTGTTCGTTTTTGGATCTGTTTTCGGGCTCCGGGATTATGGCCGTCGAAGCCGCCGGCCGCGGAGCGAATCCGGTGACGGTTGTCGAAAAGGATCCGGTAAAAAAGAAAGTTTTGTATCAAAACTTAAGTATTATTGAAGAGACCCGGTTTATTCGGATGATGTCCGTCGACCGGTTTTTGGCGACCGACAGCGGATGTTACGACGTGGTCTACTTGGATCCACCGTTTCCGCTTGCCGGCAAAGAGCAGACGCTGCTGAAATTGGCCGAAAGCCGTTTGCTTCGCACGGGAAGCCGCGTGATCATTCATTTTCCTCAGGAAGATCGGCTTTCGGAGCAAATCGGCCGGTTGCATTTGTACGACGAAAGAAAGTACGGACGCAGCCGAGTGTTTTTTTACCGCTGCGAGGATGAAAATGAAGAGAAACAATAAAGCATTGCTTCAAAATCCGCAAGGAACAGACAGTTTCTGTATGGAAGAAGCCGCTTTTCACAGAAAAATCGCCGGTCGGTTTTCAGAAATTCTGACACTGTGGGGGTATCTGCCGGTTCAAACACCGATTTTCGATTTTTACGACATTTATTCGGATTATGTCAAAAGCGAAGACGTCTACCGACTCACAGATCGGGAAGGAGATTTGCTACTGCTGCGCAACGATGTCACTCTGTTTCTGGCTAAGCAGATTTCATCATTATTGGAACCGAAAAATCTGCCGCTGCGGGTTTTTTATTCCGATACGATTTTGCGGCACGAAAACAAAACCGATATTTCCAAAAACGAATTTTTTCAGACGGGAGCCGAACTTTTCGGTGTCGGCGGCGAAAAAGGCGATTTGGAAATTTTATTTTTATTGGAAGAAATGCTGGCCTCTCTGCCGATTCAAACTTTTCTCCATTTGGGTTCCCGTAAACTTTTCAATTTGGCATGTGCAGGGCTGCCGCCGGAAATTACTCCGTCGCTGGCAACAGTTGTCCGCAACCGTGATTTCGAACTTTTGACTTCGATTCTTGCACCGGTTTGCTCCGAGTCCCAAATTGACCGTTTCCGCCGACTGTTTTCTTTTATCGGACCGCCGAAAGCGTTTGCTTCGTTTGCGGAGTCACTGGATTCCCAACCGTTACGGGAAGAAGCTCTTTATATCGCGGCTTTGGGTGAAAAAACCGCCCGGCTTTTTCCGAATGCGGAAATTCGAACAGATACATCTGAAATCGGCGAACGGAATTATTATACGGGTATGGTTTTCCGTGTTTACACCGAACACGCGGCGACGGAAATTGCCGGAGGCGGCCGCTACGACACGCTGATGGAGCACTTTGGCACCACGTGCGCTTCAGTCGGATTTTCTTTGATGCAGAGAAAAATCGAATCGCTGCCGACACTTCGTTCAAAAACTTCACCGCAGCCGTTTGTCACGCTTACCGGCGATGATACGGCGGAACTCTATTTGAAAGCCAAATCTTTACGTGAACAAGGGGAGATTGTCAAATTATGTTAGAATCCGGAGAAATTACAATCGCCCTGCCCAAAGGCCGTCTTGAAAAATCGGTACAAAAGCTCTTTGCCGCCTGCGGTATTGATTTTCAATTTGAAGACAGAAAATTGACCGCCTGCTCGTCCGACGGAAAATTCCGGTTTTTCCTGGTCAAAAATTCCGATCTGCCGACTTATGTCCGCCACGGAATTGCCGGCATCGGTATTTGCGGAGAGGATGTTCTTTACGAATCGGGCACTGTTTTCACCAAGGTCATGCGACTGAACTGCGGTCAGACCCGGATGTGTCTGGCCGGGCGGGCGGGAGCCGAAAAACCTCAACCCGGACGCAAGCTGAAAGTCGCATCTAAATTCACCCGTTTCGCCGCCGATTACTACAATAACCTTGGAACGCCGATTGAAATTATCAAGCTGAACGGTTCCGTGGAATTGGCACCGGTTCTGGGACTGACCGACTACATCGTCGACTTGGTTGAGACCGGTTCAACGCTGACCGCAAACCGGTTGGAAATTATCGATGTTTTAAAGGAAATAAGTGTTTACATGATTGTCAATCCGTCTTATTATAAAATGAGATACGCAGAAATCGACGCATTGGTTGCGCTGCTGCAAGGAGGGCAAAATGGAAACGGTTAAAATTGAACGAACGACAAAAGAAACTTCCGTTTACGCCGAAATTTCCTTCCCCGGGAAAGGCGATGTTTCCGTCAATACAACCGTGCCTTTCTTCGATCATATGTTAACGGCTCTCTTTTTTCACGGCGGATTTGACGCCAAAATCAAAGCAAAAGGCGATACTGAAATCGACGATCATCACTTGGTTGAAGACACAGGAATCGTCATCGGTCAATGTCTGTCCCAACTCGACAAACAAAGTCGGCCGACAATGCGTTTCGGTTCCGTCTCCGTACCGATGGATGATGCAGCGGCTTCCGTCTTGACCGATTTTTGCGGTCGCCCGTTTTTGGTTTGGAACGTCCATTTTCCCCAAATTTATTGCGGCCGCTTTGAAATGTGTTTGCTGAAAGAATTTTTTTCGGCTCTCGTCTCACACGCCCGTATCAATCTTCATATCAACGGTTTATACGGTGAAAACAGCCATCACTTAAGCGAAGCGGTTTTTAAAGCGGTTGGCAAAGCGGTCGGACAGTCGTTGACAAAGCGAACGGACGGCGTAACGCCTTCCTCAAAAGGAATGTTGGAATCATGAAAGACGGAAAAGCTCAAATCGATTTGCTGACCAAAAAAGGTTTTCTGAAAACGGGTGCGCCTTCCGTTTCACTTCAGGCTGAAGACAAAGCAAAACTGAATCTGCAAGGCAACCGTCTTCTGAATCAGGGTTCGGTTGATCAAGCCAAGAAAATTTTTCTGACGACGCATTACAGCGACGGCTTATGCCGAGTGGGCGATTACTATCGGGAAAAAGATGATCCGGTAACAGCATTGAAATTCTATACTCTTTCCGGACGTAAAGACCGATTTGAACCGATGATTGAATCGGCTGTTCAAGCACTCCGCGCCGTTTTAAAAGAGGATGAAAAGAATTTAAACGAGGATAGAAACCATAAAAGCGAGTAAAAGGTATGAATGATTACATTAAAAAACTGTTGAACAAGTCATCTGTAGAGATCGCCAAGAATCCTGACGAAATTGACTTCTTAACCGAGAAAGAAGCCAATGAAAACCCGATTTTGCTTCATTCTCCGAAGGAAAAGGAACATCGCAGTCCCGAAGAAGAGGAAATTGCCTCTTTATCAAAACGCGGTTATAAACTGCTTCACGACGGATTGTATGACGACGCTATCATTTGCTTTCAAAAAATTCTCGATATTGAACCGAAAAACGCTTATGCGTTGGTTGGCATAGGCGATGCGGAACGCAAATTAAAAAATCTTTCGTCGGCGATAAAATATTACGAAATTGTTTTGGAAGACAACAACCGCAACAATTTCGCGCTCTTCGGAATGGCAGATTGTTATAAAGCAATGTCTCAATATTCAAAGGCCATTGCATTGTGGGAACGGTTTTACATGACGGAACCGAACAACATCACGGTTTTAACCAGTCTGGCAGACTCCTACCGCAAAATCAATGACTTCAGCCATTCGAAAAAATACTACGAGAAAGTGCTGGCGCTCGATTCCTCAAACTCTTACGCATTGATCGGTTTAGCGCGGCTCTACTTTTCCGAAAAAGATTACGATACCGCAATTTACTACTTGAATTCGATATTAAGCACAACGACTGATTTAAAAACCAAAATCCGCGTTCTGACCTCAATGGGAAACTGTTACCGTAAAATGAAAACGTTCAATCTGGCTATCGACTACTTCAAAAAAGCGTTAAAAATCGAACCGGAAAATTTTTACGCTCTCTACGGAATGGCTGACTGCTGCCGCGGCTTAGGACGCAATGAAGAGTCGATTTACTACTGGAACGCCATTCTGAAAAACGATCCCAATAATAAAATCATTCTGACTCGACTCGGCGACGCTTATCGAATTTGCAAACAGTACGACAAAGCGATGCCGTATTACAAAAAAGCGTTGAACATCGATTATGATATGTATGCTGTGCTCGGAATCGCCCTCGTTTATAAAGAAATGAAACTTTACAACGAGGCTTTAAATAAACTGAATCAACTGAGAATGCAAAAACCGAGACACTTCCGCGCTTATGTCGAAATGGCGGATTGTTATCTCTGCATCGGGCAAAAGGAAAATGCCGAAGCGATTTTGCTTACATACTTGAAGATGGGAATGACGAATCCGATGGTTGAAAGCAAATTGCGGGCTATCCGTAATTCATGATTTCTCTTATCGGGAAAACGCCGAAAGAGCTGGCGGATGAGTGGTCTCTCTCTCCTCCGTTCCGCGCAAAACAGCTTTTTAAAAATCTCTATTCGGGGATCATGAATTTTGATGAAATGTCGGATCTGCCTAAAACACTGAGAGAGACTTTAAAGGCAAACGGAACATTCTTTTCCGCGGAACTTTTGAGGGAACGGGTTTCCGCCGACGGAACCGTAAAACGAACGCTGCGATTTCCTGATGGAGCCGTTATTGAGGCTGTCGTTTTAACAACCGATAAAGGCCGCAAAACGGCGTGTCTGTCAACCCAGGTCGGATGCGCAATGGGGTGCCGCTTCTGTCACACCGCGCTCGGTGGTCTTAAACGCAATCTGTCGGCAGCAGAAATTGTCGAAGAAATGATTCTCCTTCGCCAAAAGAGCGGACCCATCAGCCACATTGTTTTTATGGGAATGGGAGAACCGCTGAACAATCTTGACGAAGTGGTAAAAGCAGTCGAAATTCTTTCCTCTCCGGAGTGCTGTCACTTCAGCAAACGAAAAATCACAATATCGACTTGCGGCGTTGTACCGGGAATCCTACGGATGGCTGAAGAAAAAATGCCGATGAAATTGGCGGTCTCCCTCAATGCAGCCGACAACAAAAAACGAGCACAACTGATGCCGATCACTCTTAAATATCCTCTCGAAGAGTTGAAAGATGCTTTGCTTCACTATCAGGATGCTGTCGGACGGCGCATTACATTCGAATACGTTTTAATCGACGAATTTAACGACTCTATCGGTGATTTAACCGCTTTATGCCGTTTTTTAAACGGCTTTCACACTCCGTTAGTCAATTTGATTCCATGGAATCCGACTCCGAATTTATCGTTTAAAAGCCCGTCCAATAACCGCGTCCACCGTTTTTTACAGGCAGCTGCCGATAACGGAATCAACATGACGTTACGGCGCAGCCGCGGCCGCGACATTGAAGGCGCATGCGGACAACTGGCTGGAAAAGACTCCGAAAAGTAATTATTTCTCGACAGCTGCCTGATAACCGGTGCGGACGGCGTCAGCAATTTTTCCGGGACGAACGGCGTCACCGATCAAGAATAACTTCTTCACGCCGCGTTTTTTGAGTTCCTCATACAGTTCGCGGCGGCTTCTGTTTCCGACTGCTAAAACAACCGCATCGCAGGCAATTTCTTCGCGTTTGTTTTCTTTTAAATCCGTCACTTCAACGGAATTTTCTTTAATTTCCTCCAATTTTCGGGAAACCATCACCTGCGCTTTATGCTTCTTCAATCGTGCAAGCGCATCTTCAACATTCTGAATGTAAGCCCCCGGAGCAATTTCATCGCACATTTCGATGACAATGACGCGATTGCCGCGCTCAGCCAAAAACGCGGCGGTTTCCAATCCCGTCAATCCGGAACCGATAACCGAAACCGTTTTATTTCGGAATGAAACGCCGCCGTTTAAAACGGTTTCGACACTGTAACAGTTCGATTTCTCTCTTCCTTTAATCGGAGGCAAAAACGGTTGAGATCCGACAGCGACAATCACACGTTCCGGATCGGTTTTTAAAACGGATTCGGCATCCGCTTCTTGATTAAAATGGAATCGTACACCGAGAGAGAGACATCTGCGATAATCTTCCCGAATACAATCTCCCAGCCGCAGCTTTCCATCCGGCTTCTCCGCTAAAAGAACCTGTCCGCCGGACTCGGCTTCTTTTTCATACACATCAACATCAAAACCGCGCAGCGCCGCATAATACGCCGCTGTCAGTCCGGCAGGACCGGCACCGATAACGACGACACGGCGCCCGGCTCCGTCTTTTGGCATTTCCCGAAGGATTTGTTCTTGCCCCAAAACGGGATTGCGGGCACACTCCAGCGGTTTTCCTTTCCAAGCTCCGGCAAGAAGCGATTCAAAACAATAAAGGCATCCGATACAAGAAACAATTTCCTCTTCGCGTTCTTCGGAAATTTTTTGCACCAATTCAGGATCACACAGAAACGGTCGGCCCATTCCGATAAAATCCTGAATTCCTTCCTCCAGCTGCTTTTCCGCCTGTTCCGCAGAGCGAATCAAATTGGCAGCGATAACGGGAACCGAAACCTTTTCTTTGACAGCCTTAGCCAAATACGCACGCCATCCCGGTTCATAAGTAATCGGTTCCAACCAATCATTGATGGTTTCGTATGTCGCCGAGGAGACATTCAACGCATCTATTCCCAACGCAGCCGCCGCTTCGGCGATTTTTATGCCCATTGGCAGAGTAATGCCCTGTTCGTCTCCCTCTGCATCACGGTAAAATTCGTCGACCGATAACCGAAGCGAAATGGGAAAATCTTTTCCGCAAGCATTTCTCACTCCTTCGATAATTTCTTTCAGAAACCGGAAACGATTTTCAAACGACCCTCCGTACTCATCCGTCCGTTTATTTGTACGCGGCGAAAGAAACTGTTGAATCAAGTACCCGTGCGCTGCATGAATTTCAACGCCATCGAATCCGGCCGCTTGAACGCGCTGAGCGCCGCGGATAAATTTTTTCACCAGCCGTCTGACTTCAAATGTCTTCAGTGCCCGCACTTTTTGATTGACATGAGTGCACTTGACAGCCGAAGCGCTGACAACAGCCGGTTCAAACGTCAGTTTCATCCATTTTCGGTAAAACGAAACCATCGGTCCGAAAATCCGACCGAATCCGGGAAATTTTGAAACCGCCGCAATAAGGGGCCAAATGTACATCTCCGCCGAATACGACTGCCGCCCGGGATGGTGAATTTGGCAGAAAATCTTTGTATTCGTCGTATGAATCCGTTTTGTCAGTTTCCGCAACGACCGTACAGTGGAAAAATTGGCAACCGAAAGCTGCATCGGCGATCCGACGCCTGTAAACGAATCGACACGTGCAATGCCGGTAATAATCAAACCGACTCCGCCGCGCGCCCGTTCATAATAATAGTCCGACAACCGCTGACTGACCTTTCCGTCAAATCGCCCTAAATCAACTTCCATCGCCGTCATTACAACACGATTGCCGATTTTAACTGTTCCAATTTTCCCAGGTTCAAACAACTTCGTGTACTTCATTAAATTCCCGATCTCCCTTTGTAAAAACCGCAAGCGAATCTTCTGATTTCCTTATTTTTTCGCCTGTTTTGAATACTTCAGCTTATAAACCAAATGCATTAACCAACACTCAATCGGATTGATATAACGGCCGCCGCCCAAAAACGATGATTCAATGACCGTTTTGCACGCCTTTTCAAAAACAACAGCCGATACTTCCGCATCATCGAATGTTGCACCGACACAAACAGCCCCGTTATTCTGAATCAGCAGCGCCGTCCTGTCTTTCATGGCGGAAGTCGCTTTAACGATTTTCTGAGCGTTTTCAAAAACATCTTCATCGACGCTTCGGACGGAAACGCCAACAATTTGCGCCATATCGTCCAACATCGGTCTGACTTTCCTGTTGACAATAGACGCGGTCCGAATCGATTCGGTGGATGTTCTGATAATGGCACTGACCTTCGGGAAAATTTCAAAAATCGCTAAATAAAGAAAATACTCTTTTGGCATGACATCGGGAGAAACATCGGAATCGTCGCGAACGACAATCAAATCGGTTTCTGTCAGGTTTTTCAAATCAGCGTTTCTGACAGTGACGTAACAGACGCCGTCTTTTCTGAAAGCCGCCGCACTGTTTTCGGCAAGCACACCTTTTTCGGCCAGCTTACGGATTTCGTTTACCGCATCTTTCATACGCATTGATCCTTCACATAGTATTCGCGGAGGATTTCAGGACTCCATTCCCGCACGTCGTAAAGACGGCAAAATGCCTCCCGAATCACCTCTTCGCACGCCTTTTCCAATGCTGCCGCTCTTTCAAAGGCTTGTTCCATGGTGGCGGCAATACAAACGGCGCCATGATTCGCCATAAACGCTGCCGCACGGCCTTTAACCGCCGCGGCGGATCCCTTTGTCAGCTTTTTAGAGCCCGGCAAACCATAAGGAGCGCACAAAACTTCGTCGCCTAAAAGCGATCGATACGCCTCCGGAACCGCAATCGATTTTCGGGCAGCCGCGCAAACGGATGCGTTCGTTTGATGCGTATGAATAACCGCTTTTACATTGATGTCATCGGCATAAATAGCCGCATGGAGTTTTCTCTCTCCTGACGGCTTATAACGACCTTCCCAACTCATATCTTCAATATTCAAAATCGCAATATCTTCGGCGGTCAGCAATTCGTACGGGCGGCCGCTCGGCGTAATGGCAATGTGTTTTTCATCAATCCGCTGACTGATATTGCCCCATGTCCGGGCTACCAAACCCTCTCCGACCAAACGAATCCCGGCATCGACAACAATTTTCCGCGCCTCTTCTGCGGTCATGATTCACTCCTTCGATTATTCTTCACCTTCAGCGATATTTTGAAAAACCCTCTCAAAACGAGCCAAAGCATCATCGATAATTTCTTCGGTATCGGCGGCTGATGTGTACATACGGCTTCCCGCCAGCGTTACAATTCCTTCAGCCATATAAGCGGCTCCCATTTTCTGCATCATTTTCTGCCGCTCCGTCGTCTCTTTCAGAATACGAGGAATTTGCCAGAATTTCAACAGATTGATTGAGAAGAGCATGGTTCCGACTGTTTCCAAGTGACAGATCGATCCTTGATTATAGGCGACAAACGGCAAATTGTATTTTTTAATCAACGCCTGAAGCCCCTTTGTCAAACGGTCTCCCATCGCCCCTGCTTTTTCACACGCATTGCTATCGATGATTTCTTTTACGGTGTAATATCCTGCCAACGACGACAACGGATTGGCTGCCAGCGTCCCGCCGACATGGGCCTTGTGAACTTTTTTCTCCCCTTCTTTCTTCGTGTCCAAGCCGCCGGCAAGATACTTCTGCCACTTTTTCAGTCCGGCGATGGCGCCCGCAGACGGATAACCGCCGGCAATGACTTTCCCGAAAACGGTTAAATCCGGAACGATGCCGAAATAACCCTGCGCTCCGTCGGGTCCCAATCGGAACCCGGTAACGACTTCGTCAAAAATCAAAAGGGCGCCGTATTTTTTACACAGCTCCTGAACTTTCTTCGGAAAATCGTAATCCAACGGCCGCGTTCCGCTTTCAGGGCCGACAGGTTCCATGTAAACGGCCGCCGTTCCGCCGCGAAGCACATTCCGACGCAAAACCCGTTTTAAAGACTTGATATCGTTCGGGAAAAATTCCTGCGTATACTTAAAAATGTTCTTCGGAATGCCGTGGGAACCGAAACTGCGTCTTCCGGGAACCCGCAATCCGTAAGAAAGCTGATCCGACCAGCCGTGGTAAGCACCGCCCATTTTAACGATGTTCTTGTGTCCCGTCGCGCAGCGAGCGATGCGGGCGGCCGCCATACACGCTTCCGTTCCGGAATTCAGCGCACGGAAAAACTCAACACCGGGATAGGTGTCGCAGACCAGTTTCGCCAGTTTTAATTCATATTCGTGAAACAGACCGGTCACCGGACCGCACGTATCCAGCAGCTCTTTGACCTTTTCCCGAATTTTCGGAGGATTGGATCCCAATACGGTCGGTCCGCCCGCCTGCAAAAAATCAATGTATTTGTTTCCATCGATGTCGTAAAGATAGGCGCCTTCGGCTTTCGTCATCACCAACGGAAACGGATAATTAAAAGCCAAATTATGTTGAACTCCGCCGGGAATGTAATTCATCGCCTCTTGGATCATTTCTTTGGATTTTTGACACTTGGTCTCGTAATAGTCCAAATATTTTTCCATTGCTTCTTTTTTAATTCCACGGATCGGCATTTTAATCAGCGCGTTCAGCTGCTCCATAACTTTCCGGGTATCATGATACTCCTGAATGGCATAACCGGGTCGATTTGACATATCAATTCTCCTTTAAATTAAAATATAAGAAATGAACCGTAATTCATTTTTTATATTTTACACCGCAACCCGACGGATTGCAAGTCTTTTTAAATTTTTTCGTCGGAAAAAAGAAATGCTCCTCGAATGAACCTCAGAATTTGACGGAGAACCGCTTCATCGTCCTCAGATTCATCCTCCAAATAAATCTCTTTTCTTTTTTTATAATACTCGCACGAATAAGAAAATTGGAGCATCATAAACAAATTATCGAGACAAAAGGCAAAAACCTTTTCGTCGATTTGTTCGGAAAGCCTCTCTTCCTTTTTTGCAATTTCGATTAATGTGCGGTAACAATACGAAGAAACACTTTCAATCTCCCTCGCGATACGGATGGAAAGAGAAAAATTTCCTTCTGACGTCATTTCGTTGTAGATTTTGTTGACATGGGGATGACGGCACGAAAACCGGTACAGCGTCCTCAAGACGGTTTCGACTTTATGTAAAAACGGCACTTCCGCTGAAACAAGCGGCATCAGCACCGATTCGAGTTCCCGCCTCATGGTTTGAAGTGCGTCAAGGAAAATCTCTTCCTTCGTATCAAAGTACTGATAAAGCGAACCGACGCTGATTCCCGCCGCTGCGGCAATCGTCTTCATTTTGGCATTCGCGTAACCGTTTTCGGCGAATATCTCAACGGCGGCATCGCGAATTTTCTCTTTTTTTTCATCAGATAAACGCGCAAATGTCGCCTTGTAAAATCCGGAATCTTCTTTCATAAATTCGTTTCAAAAGAAAACGGAACGGCAAGACCGCCTGCCGTTCCGTTTCCGGTTTAATAAAATTTGCTGACGCCGAAGTTAAACTTCGGTTTCCCGTGCTTTCCTGAAACGTTGTCAGGTCCCCACGCCAAATCGATGGAAACAAAGAATCCCTCCAGGAAGGGAACGTAAACGTTGAATCCGATACCGGTCGCCCAAATCGGAGTCTCCTTCCACATTTCCGTATACGAATTGCCGTAATTACCGACGTCGCCAAACAAATCAAATTCAATGATAAGCACCTTGCTGACATAAGGAATCAGAGGCGTAAAACAGATATCGAAGTTGCCGCGGTAGAAACCTTTACCGCTTCCCTGCATATTGTACGGAACCCACCGCGCCAGAGAACGGCTGCCGAAATACGTCTGTCGGGTAATGATATCGGTTGTCGTGTATCCCGTCCCCAAATACCCCTTAAATTCAAACCATTGAACGGGGATATAATGAAACGTAAAGTTGGCGTCGATGGTGTTGTAAAATTTTTCCGTAATTTCGGAATTATCCTCCTGATTGCGGCTCATATATCCGGTCAATTCAAGCGGGAAACCGAAAGTATTGGTAACGGCAAACGAAATTCCTTTTGTCCGGTAACCGCCGTCGCTGCGGTTGTTGTTGAAACTGTATCCGAGATCGATGTTCATGTAATGTCCGTGACCGACCATCGCCTCATCATAAGCAAAATCTTCCGCCAAATGGAGCCATCCCGTCGCAAATCCGGCCGGCATACCGAGATAGTCTCCGTTGTTCTGCGACTGTGTAAAGTCGTATCCGAGCGTCACAGCAAACGACTGATACCACATCACCTGGTTTTTATCAGGCAGTTCGAGCGAATAACTGACTTTGGCATATGTATTGACAGTATCTTCCCGGTAACCTTTTGTCCGGACTTCATCATCGCCCTCTTTTCTTGTTTCGGTGTATTTGTTTGAAGAGTCGTAGCTGATCGACATTTCATAATTAAAATAGGTATTGGCAATTTTCGGAACAGAGAACGCCAAACTGAAAGTCGGCATCAAGTCAACCAAGACGAACTTAAAGTTGATGGTCGACTTGGTTCCGATGAAGTTTTTATCCCAAAAACCAAGCCCTAAACGCAGCTGGTCGCTTCCGAATGCCAAGTCGAACTGCGGCAAAAGCGTCAGTTTATCTCTTGTGATAAAAACCAGAATGACATCGCCTTCGGCCGTGTAGATAACACCCCAATCAACAAACGTACAAACGCCCAAATTCATCAAACGCTGCGCGGCGGCATCCAGCTGATTGACATTGACCGTATCGCCGACTTTAAAATCCAATTCCCGGGTATAAACCCACTCCTGCGTATACCAGTTACCCAAAAACTGAATATCGGAAACGACAAATTCCTCGCTTCTGACTTCCTTGCTTCCGCCGTATTCTGAGAGAATGATTTGCAGCGCATAAACGGGATTACCGTTTTTGTCTTTCTTCTCTTCCCGCAACCCCCAGGAAATATCGTTAAAAACGTACAATCCGTTAATCCGTTCAATGGCTGCTTTAATTTCTTCTTCCGTATAGGTTCCCTTCTTATCGAGACTGACCGCGTCATTCAGTACGCGGCGGCTGACAAAAAAGTTGTTCCGGCAGTAAAAATCAATCCGGTCAAGCGTCACCGTTCCTTCAAATTCACGGAAACCGGGATTGTCAATCAAAACAACGTGGATAATAACCCTGTCTTTCGCGTCAAAAGTGTAATAAAAATCGATCGACTCAATTTCGTCTTTGGCGCGCAGCTCTTCCATATGAGCGACAACGGCTTCATGGGTAACGGTTTTCCCCAACCCTTTTTTAATGTCGCCGGCAATCACCCAAGAAGCGATGTAGTTCCCGAAAATTCCGCGCAGCGCATCGGAATAAATGCGGTTTTCATACACTTTAACGCCTTTCAAAGTCTTTTCGCCTTCGAAGACGCGTACAATTTCTTCCTCATCCGGTTCATCCTCAGGATCGGCAACCTCAACCGTCGGAGCCGTTTCGCCAGTCTCTTCCGTTGCCGCAACTTCCGGCTCGCCCTCCGCATCTTCGGTTATTTCCACTGCGACTGCCGCCTCTTCCGTTTCTCCGGCATCCGCTTCCTGCGCAAACAGAAAAACCGGCAGCAATAACAATAAAATTCCAAAAACTCTGATTCTCATAACAACTCCTATGTTAATTTATTTTGATTATAAAACGCAATATCTGCCTTGAGAATAATTTAATAAATAATTAAAATGTAACCTTCAGAACTCTGCAACAAAAAACGGCCTGCCTTTACGGCAGACCGTCTCTTCAAACCGCCCCGATTAAAGGGCGGCGATTTTGTCTTTCAACTTACCGTGCGCGATGCCCGCTTTGCACTGCTTGCACACCGAAAACTTTTTTTCGCCGACTTCCACTTCGTAAGTCGCCTTGATATTGGTCCGGCCGCAAACGGGGCAAGTTCCTTTACCGCGGTTGTATCGCTCGAAAGTTCCTTTTCCTCGGTTGGCTTTTGACATTCTCTTCTCCTTGTTTTGTTTATATCAGTGACGGGAAGTTTTGTCAAGAGCGCGGAACGATTCCCCGCCAATCGCGCCCTTTTAAATCGCCGGGACGGTAGTCCAGACCCATCTGACCGCCGGGATTCATGATTCCGTTCGGATCAAAGTGGTTTTTCAGGGTTTTCAGGACGTCCATCTCATTTTTGCCGAGATGCTCCTCCATCCACGGGGCAATCATACGCCCGACGCCGTGGTGGTGGGAGAGGGAACCGCCGGCCCTTTGAATCGCCTCGAAAATTCCGTTCTGCAGCGCGATATAATCTTCCATATCTTTAACTTTGCAGAAAAAAATGAAATAAAGGTTCGTTCCTTCGGGATAAAAGTGCGACGAATGGGTCAGACAGCCGGTCAGCGGCCGGCTCTTGACAAAACGGCGGACCTCCTGATGCACTTTGTGGAGATTGTCCCACGTAACGCCGCACTCTGTCGTATCCAGAACCATGCCGAAATCGTTCAGATCTTCCCGCAGATACGGATCCAGATAGCGGCCGTGATCCCATTTTTTCACGGGATAAGAAGTCAGCGGCAGACCTCCGTGGCGGCGGCAAATCTTTTTGACCTGTTTCAGCACGTTTTTGGAGAAGCGTTTCTCGCCGCACGTGCGCACCAGCATCAGACACCGTTTCATCTCTTTGAATCCGAAAAGACGCATCAGCGTATCCAGCGGCGTGCCGGCCACACCGTAGAGCCGCAATCCCATATCGGTTTCCTCTTCATCGGAAATTCTCAGAACGCCGGGAAAACCGAATTCTCCCTGAGAAATTTCGCGGCAAACGGTGACGGCCGTCTCCCAATCTTTGAAAACATAAGAAGCGCCGTATTTTGTTTCGTCGCTCAAATAAAAAATTTTCATTGTCAGTTTCGTGACAACGCCGAAGACGCCTTCGCTGCCTTTAATCATGTCAAGAACCTTCGGACCGGTGGCTGCCGCCGGATAAACGTGCGTTTCAATGACGCCGCGCGGCGAAACCATTTCAACCCCCATAACCAGATCGCAGGCGTCGCCGTAATATGAAGACTCCTGTCCGGAACCGAGCGTCACAACCCAGCCGCCGACACTGGAATACTCAAACGACTGCGGAAAATGTCCGTTGGTATAATTGCGCTTTGTTCCGAATTTCTCGGAGGCACGGTTCAGTTCTGCTTCGTAAGCGGGACCGAACATCCCGGCCTGAACCGTCGCCGTCTTGTTCAGTTCGTTAACTTCAAGCAGTTTATTCATATGCGTATTCAGAACCAGCATAACGCCGCCGAACATCGGACGGAAGCCGAAGTTGACGGAAGAGCCGCCGCCGTAAACGTAGAGCGGAATGCGGTGAGTGTCGCAATATTGAACGACAGCCGCCACATCTTCCGTGTGTCTCGGATGGACAATCACGTCGGCGAGTTTCTTTACAACGCCGCCGCGCAGTTCGAACGCCTCTTCCTGCGTTTTTCCCGTCGAGTAAAACACGCGGCTGTAATCGTCGTCGGCAACGTTTTCGGCGCCGACAACGGCCGCCAGCGCTTCGCGGTGCTTTTTATCCAGTAAAGGCGGCTGCGCCGGAACGGAAACTTTTTCCCGCCCTTCTTTCACCCGCACGCGGAAATCATCGTCGGTCAGATTGAACTGCTCTTTCATGTAACGGTAGAGTTTCCGGTTGGGATGCTTGAATCCTTCCGGATCTCCCCACTTGAAAACAGAACGGTAGCTTCCCGACTCGGGCGCATCATCCGACCACGGCGGACGGAATTCGTTTTTTTTGCGGCTCATATTTTCCTCCTGGATTCGGGACGGCATTCGGAGGTTGCAATCAAATCGACTCCCCAGCCGCCGAAATTTTTTACAATCGTATCCCCGGGAACGGTTTCCCGGCTGACGGTCAGCTTTGCCGCCGCCTTCATCGCGTCGGTGAGCGCCGAGACCGGAATACCGCCGTCCGTCCGGACCGACAGCCGCGGCTGTCCGCCGAAAACCGTCTTCACCGACGTCGTTAAAACGCGGCGCGGATTTTTCATCTCCTCTTCGCCGTAGCGTTTTCCCTTCGGACAGCCGTTGCCTTCAACGGCAACCGATCCGTTTTCAAACCGCCCGATCCGCAAACGGCAGCCGCGCGGACATTCGATGCAAACCAATTCGTCGGCCTCATCGATTTCCGAAGAATCCGCATTCGCCTGCGGATCTTCAAGAAGATCAAAACGGATTGCACGGGCATTTTCCGGAATTCTGCCGGTATCAACCGTTATTTTTTCCATTTCCGGCGGCCTGACGATCCCGTAACGGCGCGAAAAAATTTCATTTCCGTCCGCCGTCACCGAAAGCCGCCGTCCGCGCAGCGTTTCGCGGCTGCGGAAGAAGAAGTCAACCGGAGCGCCGCCGGTTTCGGCTCTCTGCGGAACAAGCGAAGCGATGCCGTTCCCAGCGCTCACCGTTACGGTTTGCCGACCGCTGTCTCCGCGTACGTAAGCGGCCGCCGCGTTTCCGGCCGTTTCACCGCTTTGAGAGACGTAATCAACCAAATCATTGACTTGCAGCGAATTTCCGCAAGAAAAAACACCGGGAACCGAAGTCATTCCCCGGGAATCAACGCGGGGACCCGACGTCACCGGATCTTTTTCCCAATTCAGCAAATCAAACGCATCATTTTCGGGAATCAATCCGACGGAAAGAATCAGCGTATCGCAGGCGACAAACTCTCTTGTTCCGGGAATCGGAGAAAAGCGACTGTCGACTTTTTCAGTGTAAACGCCCTGCAGACGATCGCGGCCGACGACTTCGGTAACCGTGCGGCTTAAATGCAGCGGAATCGAAAAATCGGTCAGGCACTGCGCTATGTTGCGGCTCAAACCGGCCGGCTCCGGTTTAATCTCGTAAACGCCGGCAACCTCCGCCCCCTCAAGCGTCAGCCGCCGCGCCATAATCAAACCGATATCGCCGCTCCCCAAAATCACACAGCGGCGCGCCGGCATGATTCCGTTCAGATTAATGTAGGCCTGCGCCTGACCCGCCGTAAAAATTCCCGCCGGACGCGGTCCCTGCAGACGGATCTGGCGGTCTGTCCGTTCCCGGCACCCGCAGGCCGAGACAATCGCCTTCACCCGGTACTTCAAAATTCCTTCGCGGTCAATCATTGTCAGCAAAAAGCCGCCGCCGTCCTTTTCAACCGAAGTCATGAATGTTTCCGTCCGCAGGCGGGCCGGGGTCTTTTGAAAGCGCTGAAGCTCGCGGTAAGCGTATTCGGGGCCGGAGAGTTTCTCCCCATAACGAATCAGTCCGAATCCGTCGTGAATACACTGTTTCAAAATTCCGCCGGCCTGCTCTTCCCGTTCAAACAAACAGACCGAGACTCCTTTTTCCGCAGCCGCAGCGGCCGCCGCCAATCCGGCAGGCCCCGCTCCGATGACAGCCACATCGCACTCTTCCCGTCTCATTCCTCCCCCTTGGTTTCCCCGAAAAAAAGCGGCGAAAGGCGGTTTTTTTTATACACCTCCGTCACTTTAAGATTGAGTTCGTCGGTCATGATTTTTACAATCCGGGGCGTGCAGAATCCTCCGTGACAGCGGCCGGTCATCGCGCGCGCCCGGTGGCGGATTCCGTCCAGCGTCATCGGCGCCGGAGAGCCGCGCAGAACATCTCTGATCTCTCCTTCGGAAACCTGTTCGCACCGGCAGACGATTTTTCCGTAAAGCGGATTTTCTTTCAAAAACGCATCCTTCTCTTCTTCGTTCATCAAATCGAAATCATACCGCCTGTCATTGCGGACAGGGTTGAAATTTTCATTGGGACGGACCGGCTCCTTTTCCGAAAGAAGCGCAATCAGCCATTTTGCCGCTTCTTCCGCCAAAGCGGGAGCGCTTGCCAGTCCGGGCGACTGAACCGCCGCCAGATGGAACAAATTGCCGATCCGTTTCGACGGCTCCACGATAAAATCCTCGTGATAAGAGCAGGCGCGGATACCGGCAAAGTAGGTAATGATCTGCCCTGCGGAGAGTTTTCCGTTCAGCCGGATGTGTTTTCCAAGCTCTTCGATGTCATCCGCATGGGTCGAATAGTCGTCGCGGGAACAGACTTCATGCGCCGTCGGCCCGACCAACACGTTTCCTTCTACCGTCGGAACCAAACCGCCTCCTTTGGACTTACTCTTCAGCTGAGAGAGACGCGGCATTGCGTAAATCTTTTTGATAAAAGCGCCGGCTTTTTTATCAAGAATCAAATCCTCTCCCTTACGGAAATGGAGCGTAAAAAAAGGATCGCCGGCCTTGGCCGCCACAACGTCCGCCCAGCCTCCGGCCGCATTGATGACCGCCTTCGTTTTGATGACGCCGCGGTTCGTCACCACTTCAACAATGCGGTTGCCCTCAAACCGGAAATCGGCTGCGGCCGTTTCCAGACGCACTTCGGCTCCGTTGCTCACCGCGTTTTCAGCCAAAGCGCACACCAACTTTTGAGGAAACAACTGTCCGGAAGTCGGCATCAGAAACGCGCCGGCGGCACGGCACGCCAAATTCGGTTCGATTTTTTTTAATTCTTTTTTGGATACGTAACGGCAGCCGGGAACGCCGTTCTTTTTCGCCCGGTAAAGCATATAAGGCACCACCAACCGGTAGAGCGGATGAGCCAGCAAAATCATCGACCCCTGCCGAACAAACGGCACTTTCAGGTCCTTTGTCAGCTGCGTATACATTGCGTTTCCGCGGACATTGTAATACGCCTTTTTGGAACCGGGCTTGGCGGCAAAACCGGGGTGAATCATACCGTCGTTGCGGCCGGAGGCATGAAACGCCAAATCGCACTC
The DNA here is from genome assembly GCA_944388995.1 of uncultured Spirochaetota bacterium. Lineage (GTDB taxonomy): Bacteria > Spirochaetota > Spirochaetia > JAFGXN01 > JAFGXN01 > CALXOJ01. The sequence goes on from CALXKN010000001.1 coordinate 110,197, forward strand.
CTTTTCAATCAGAAGCGTCTTCAGCTTCCATTTGGAAAGTTCGCGCAGCACCGCCGCTCCGACCACGCCGCCGCCGACGATGACGGCATCGTAAACGCCGTCAAACTCTTCGGGAGTCAAATTCATCGGCATACAAATTCCGCCGGGGTCTTCTCCGTTGCGGCAGACAATGCGGTTGACAATCGGTTTTTTGGTCAGCTTTGCCGCTGCCGTTCCTGCCGAAAGTTTCTCCGTCCAATCATCGGCCTCTCCGAATAAAACCAAAGAATTCTCCGTCTCCGTTATCGAAATTCCGGAGAGAACCGCTTTTTTCTTTCTTCTTTTCACCGATGCGTCCCCTCAATAGAAAAACGTCAAACCGACCCCGCCGAAACCTCCGGTATAATCGTTCGGCGCAAAATACATATACTCAGCGTCTTCAAAAATTGCTTCCCGTCCGGGAATCCCCAACCATGAAAAATAACCGCCTTCAATATAGACGCCGATTTTTTCGTGAAAAAGCCACAGAAAACGGGCTCCGGCTTTACACGTAAACCACGTCAGCGTCTCTTTATTATCCGCCATATTTGGAGTAAACGCAACTCCAAAATCAACAAAAGGAGAAAAAGAAAACTGATGAAAAAAACGATCCACCTGCAGACCGACATAAAAATTGACAAGAGCCGGAATTTGCATCATTCCGACTGTATCCAGCTGATCCCTTGATCCTGTCAGAATCTCAAATCCGAACACAGGCTTTGCCAAAGGCATGCCACGCCCCACGGCCCAACGCGTTGTGATCAAATGATTCAGATAAATTTCGGAATCTGTTTCAGAAACGGCAACCGCCGACACCACCAAATCATATCCGACGGATTGATGAAGGCCGATTCCGGGAACCTTCCGGACACTGTCTCCGGGAACAGGCCGGTCTGACGCATAAAGAATCCGACAAAAGCTGTAATTTTCCTCACACTTTTCAACCAAAAGACGGCCGATGATCTTTTCGGAAATCCCCCCTGAACCGTCAGATTGATGCCTGACAATTTGATAAAAAGCCCCCGGGAACGCCCCCTGATTCCGTCCTTGAGCAATCACGGCTTTTTTATCATTGACAAAATCGACAATATACGGAGTTCCGCTTTTCCCGAAAAAGGAATTTAAAACCGATTTAAACGTCATGGCCAAAGTCTGCCGAAGCCGCTCGATCGCCTCTCCGTCATTTTCACCCAATCCAACCGCCCGTATACCGGAAAAAAGAATTTCTTTGCGGTTTTCATAAGCCAAATAAAAATTCAGGTCAGCTTCAAGAAAAATTTTCCCTCCGGAAAGAACTTTTCTTTCGAATTTTTTCATAACAATGCAGGAAAAAGCGTCTTGATCAGAGACCCCGGTAATTCCCACAAAATCGAAAACCGGATCAAACGAAGTTCCGTTTAATTCCGGAGACAGAACAGATTCCCCGTCCGACGAAGATCCGCTTTCCTCCGATGCTTCCGACTCTCCGTCGGAAACAGACATCTCTCCGGTTTCATCGTCCGTAAAAGATTCCGTTTTGTCGTCTTCTTCCGGAATTCGTTCCGTCAAAATTTTTATCAGTTCACTCTTCTTCTCTTCCGGAATTTCAACCTCCTTTAATTCATCAGAATCCAACAAATACGGTAATTCGAGACGAACCAATTCGACGACAGTTCTGTTCCGGGCTTCAAAAGAAGCGAATTCAGATCCGACCGGTTCTTCCGTTACAGTTTCTTCAAAATAAGAAAAATAAAGCGTCCGCGAAAAAAGAAAAAACGGTGTGAAAAGAAAAAAAACGCAAAACCAGCCTTTTTTCGAAAGAACAGGCATTGAAGAATCCGTCAGGGCTGCCAATCAACGGAAACCAAAGATGTATAAAGGTCAGCCTGCACGGCACAAACTCCGAGAATGACCAAATTATCCAACATCAGAGATACTCCGTTACCTGCGGAAACTGAAACCGCCACAGAATGTCCGTCTGTAAAAACAATCGGAAATACCCTGTCTCCGAAACGAACCGTCCATCCGAGTGATTTTTTTTCAAAATCCAGCTGATATAAACCGCACGGAGTTCCGGCAAAAGAGAACGGCGCCGAATCCTCCGCTGCCGAAAATGTTTTATCGGTCAGATTTAACGTTACCACAACCGATTCCGAAAGTGCCTTTGTCTTTTCATCGACCGCCACATCAAGAATTTCAATACAACCGCCGGGAAAATCCCCTTCCGGCACCGTAAACTGAACGGAAAACGATTCGGCGGGAACGGCATGCGCCGCCGTTTTCAGCACCTCGCCGGAAGCGACCGTGATTTGTCCGGTTACTTCCGATTCCGGGAACCGGGAATAAACCGTTTCATCAGCTCTGCAGACAAAATCATCCGCAAATAAAACCGCTTCCCCGAAGCGCCGTTTCAAAGTCTCGGCAAAAAGCGAGTCGGTCTCCCGGTCTTCGATCTTAAAAATACCGACTTCATCAATAACACCGCCGTAACCGTTCTTTCCTCCGATTGTAATCATGTATTCGGAAGGAGAAGGCATCTCTCCGTAATCGATAACGCTTCTTGAAACAGGATAGCCGTCAATCCCCCAAACAAACGAGAGCTTTTGGCCGGACGGATTTCCAAATACAAAAAAACTCAGCCGGGTCAAATCGGTTTTTGTATAACGGGAAAGATTTAATGTCTGGGAAAACGGCTGTTCCGCATCAATACGCACATTAATCCGATCCCCTTCTTTGAAAAAAGCAAGTCCTCCCTTTCCGGAAGAATCTGTCATCGAAAAAATCTGCCCCGAATCCGGAGATTTCAAATTAAACCGAAAATCAAACGCCAAAGGCCGGCGTTCGCCGTCCTCGCCGATAAAAACATCGCTCCCTGTCATTGTCGAAACGGAAGATCCGTCCGTAAAGGCATATCCGAAAACCTGAGAATCGAGCATCAACTGAGGCGCTCCTTCGACAGTTACCGTTCTTGTTGCGGCCGACGGAGCAAAATCTTTGGTTTCCCCGCGGAAGTGAAACAAAACTTCATACGCCGAATCGGGACGAAAATCACCGCTCTCAATCGGCTGGTTGGCAGAAATGAACATCGTTGAAGTCAGAGAAACCGGAGGAAAAAACGGAAAAACCTCTCCGACCGGCGGATCGGAGGGATAAATGCCGACCGTCATCTCAACGGCCGTCTTATTCTCCGGAGCGCGCCACTTCACCGCAGGAGGCATTTCCTTCAACCGGTTCCGATAAATTTCGACGCCGTTGCAACTCCAGACGACATCGGAATCAAATCCGGCCGGCGCCGCAATTTCAGCATACAAAAGACACTCTCCGCCAGGATAAATAACCGAAGGGTACGAGCCGACAGAATGAACCTTCAGCGCCAGCGAAGAGATAAAAAACGCATTCCGGACAACTTCAACGGAATGATTCTCCCCGTCAAGCCAGGAAAACTCGAAAGCATAATAACCGTCGGTCAACCCGGACGGAACAACCGTTCTGCCGTGATAGTCGTAATCGTTTTCTTCGGACGCCTTTTCTTGCAGAACGGACGCTTTCTTTCCGTCCGCTTCCTCTGAAACAATCGGCTGCCTGCCGGCTTCTTTTTCGGCAACCGGCAACTGTATATCCGCATTCAAGTCGGCCAGCGCAACCGGAGCGCCCGCGGCCACCCTCTCCTCCGACATCAGGTCAATAAGATCAATACGCAAAAAAGCGGCATCCGTTTCTTCTTCAAGAAAGGAAAAAGCATAATCAATCGGATCTCCCGGCTTTAAAACTTTCCCTTCTTCAAATACGGAAAGAGCAACCAGTCCGACATTCCGCGCATCGGCTTCCTCAACCGCCGTAAACTCACCGCATGAAAATAAGAGAGAAAAAAACATTAAAAAAAATAACGGAAACGAATTCTTCACCGGTTAAAGTATATCACATCTCCCCAAAAAATCAATACTAATTTGCTGAGATTTAATCACTTTTCAGAAATCCGCTTCGGGAGACAAGCGCCATCCCCAGCGAAAATGACGCATAAAACGAAGAAACGCTCAGCCATTCGGTCCGACTGTGAAAAAGATGCCCGCCGGCAAAAATATTCGGACAAGGAATACCATGCTCGCTCAGTCTGGCACCGTCGGTTCCGCCTCTGACAGCGCGGAACCGCGGTTCGATTCCGACAGATTTCATTGTTTCAGATAAATACTCCACCAGCCCGGACGGAATGTATGCCTTCATATTGCGGTATTGCCACACGGTACGAAGCGTGATTTCAGCTCCGGAAAAAATCTTTTCCACCGAACGCACCGCATCTTTCAAAAAATCGATGCGCCGCATCATAGAGTCTTCATCAAAATCCCTTAAAAGCACCGTCAAAACAGCTTTCTCCAACGAACCGTTCAAAGAAACGGGGCAATAATAACCGTCGGCGCCTTCGGTACTCTCCGGTTTTTCATCATCCGGCAATGCCGTTATGATTCGCGAAGCGACATCAAGCGCGTTGATCAATTTCCCTTTTGCCTGCCCGAGATGAGCCTCTTTTCCTCTGATTTCGATTGTCGCAGACACCGCATTGAAGCACTCACATTCGGCTTCACCAAGCGTTCCGCCGTCAAACGTAAAAGCATACTGCGGACAAAAATCCGCAAGCGGCGGATTTTCCATTCCGCGACCGACTTCTTCATCAGTCGTAAAAAGAAAAAAAAGTTCTCCGTGAGGCAGGGATTCTTTTAAAAATTTCCGAATCATTCCGGAAAGAACCGCCGCTCCGGCTTTGTCGTCAGCTCCCAAAAGCGTCTCGCCCGTCGAAGTCACGATATCGTCCCCGATAAAATTCAGCAGCTCAGGAGACTCCCGGGGAGATAAAAGCAATCCGTTTTTTAACCGGATGCCGCCTCCTTGGTAATTTCTGACAATCTGCGGAGAAATATTACTGCCGCTGCAATCCGGCGAGGTATCAACGTGCGCCAGAAAACCGAAAGCCGGATGATCTTCATATCCGACCGTTGCCGGCAGTCTCACCATCAGGTATCCGTTTTCGTAAAAAACCGGCTCTTCCCCCCAACTGCGGAAAAGATTTTCAAGACGGCGTAAAATCACTGTTTCTCCTTCGCTTGTCGGCTTGGAAACGGCATCGGGAGAAGATGCGCTCGATATCTTTACCAACGAAGCAAACATCCGCATCAAAAACCGACGGTCATCTTCATTTATTTCTGTCAAAATCACACTCCTTCAAAAAATTCGGAGACCTCTTCGGCCGTCTGCGCATTCATTAAAAACTCTCTGCGCCGAGGAGCCCCCAAAAATCCGGCCAACTCCGCCAAAGCCCGGATATGTCCTGAAAAATCATTCATCGGAGACAACAGTAAAACAATAATATGGGTCAACCCTCCGTCGGGAGCACCGAAATCAATTCCTTGAGGCGAAAATCCGATGGTTATCGAAACCCGATCCAGCGAACGGATGCGCGCATGAGGCACGGCAATTCCGTGTTCGGCCGCCGTCGACTGCCGGAGCTCCCTCTCCATGACAGCCGCCGTTATTTCATCGAAATCGGAACGATTGTCTGCCGCACAATAAAGTTCCGTCAACTCAAACAACGCCTCCTCTTTTGTAGAAGCGGATAAGTGCATTTTAATGCGCGAAGGATGAACGGCATTTCGTAAAGTCATGACACCCGGCTCTTAAAAAACCATTCCGAATCCCAAATAAATTCCGGGATACATAACCGACTCAATTCGGTTGCGGTTCAGCAAATTGTTCCTTGAAGAAAATCCGGCCGTAAAATCCGCCTTCAGCGAAATCGAAAAATCGCCGCTCAGAATAAAATCAAAACCGACAAAGGGCGCTATCATTCCGCACGGAAGAGCGATTTCGTCGTACTGCGCATTAATCGCTTTCAGGTACCCTGATTCGATCAGCTGCAGAAAACCGCCCTGAACCCCGCCGAAAAAGGAAACCCACGACGCAATCGGGTAAATGCCTCCGATTAATGCCCTCAGCGTTAAAACCTTCATCGAGGAGTTATCCTCTTCCAGATATTCGTTTGCGGAATCAAACAGAAACGTTCCTCCCCACGAAAATCCGCCGCCGAGAAGCAGGTAATCGGCAACAACAAAACGCAGTTCAATGTCGACGCCTCCGTTTAAGGTTGTCGAGACCGGAGTCCCTCCGTAATCGGGGTTAAATGCGTAATCACTGACAAAATCGACCCCCGACCCCATGTAAAACGGATAAAAAAGGCTGACGGTTACCGACGTCCGGGCTCTATGCACAACCGGCGTCTGCTCAACCAAAACCGGCCCCGCAACCGGAAGAGGCTCCGGGACGGGAGCTGAATAATCGCCGGTCACATAGCCGTCGTCGTCGACGGTGTACTCCGAAATTCCTTCCTCCTGCGCCCGGAGCGGAACGGCCGACATCAAAAAGAAAATCAATACCTGCCATTTCCTCATCAGCAAATTCCCGCATCCCGCAACGTCAGCGGACAGTTGGTACAAATTCCGATAACGCCTTCGTTTTTCAGACGCAAAGCTTCCTGCGCGTCGTTGACGGTCCACGTCATAACGGGAAGGTTTCGCTTTTTCAGAGCTTTCAGCATCCGACCGGAAAACAAAAGCTGCCGGCCGGGTTTCAGGTGAGTCGACCGCGCCACATACCAACCGAAACCCCGTTTCCAAAGCAACGGAACGTCATCGTCTTCAGCAAAAATGACGGCTGTCAGCGGAAACCCTTTTTTCCGCGCCCGCCGGACAATAAACGGATTAAACGAAGAAATCATTGAATGCCCGCGAAGGTTCTTTTCGTCAACCAGATTTATCACTTCGTCAACCAGTTTGGCGTCTCCGAAAAAGTGCGGCGTCTTAATTTCGATATCGTAGAAAACCGAAGAACCGAGTAAATCGAAAACCTCTTCCAAAAGCGGAATCTTTTCCCCGGCAAACCGTTTGTCAAACGATGAACCGGCGTCAAGGGAACGGAGAACGGCAAAAGGCGTTTCTTCGACTTTGTAATCAGCCCCGCAGATTCTCCGCGTCCGAAAGTCGTGAATCACCACCAATTCGCCGGTCGCGCAGCGGTGCACATCCAACTCAACCGCTGCGATACGGTTTTCCGAAACCCAGCGGAATGCGGCCAAAGTATTCTCCGGAGCGTCTGTTTTCCCTCCGCGGTGAGCAAACAATAACGGAAGCACCGCACTCTCCATAAAAAGCCTCCTGTTGTCGCCCGACAACAACTTACATTACCACACGGAGCAACTGATTGTCAATCAGCCTTTGACTCTTTCGATCCGTACAATTCCCTCTCCGGAAGCAACAACTCTGAAACGGTAATCGTTATAAACCGGCGATTTCATTCCGCTGTCCTTTTCTCCGACACAAAGAATCAGACCGATGTGGTAAACCCGTCCCGCCTGAACCGATTCAAGCCGGTCCTCGTCATTGAGAACAAAGAGCTCTTCGACAGCGGAATCCATTTTGTAAAAACACCGCCGTAAATCAAACCGCAGAATGTCGGTGACGCTCGGCAACCGCGGATGATTTTGCGTCAGACGCCGGCTTTTGAAGCTTGTCTTTTTCTGAAAGCGTAAAATATCTTCGGAAAGCAGATATTTATCCAATTTGTTTTTATCCCGCTCGCGCAAATCCTTTACCTGCGGCGGCAGTTTATTCATTGAAGTAAAAGAAACCCACTCGCGCGTAAAACCGCTGCGCTTACGGTTTTTCGGATCAATTAAGTGCTGCTCGCGGTCGGCCGCAAAAATCGGTGAAATCTTTTTCGAATACTCTTTCAGATTGTCTTTAATCTGATCGCGCAGAACGTAAGCCAACACACCGCTGAGAATCCATAGAGCCGGCTGATTGGCGAATTTGTTGACAATCAGCAATGTAATGAGAAGAAAAATAAACATGGCGATGGCAGTAGAAATCGAAATCAACGCAAAACTGATCTGCTTCGGATTACGAGAATTTGTTCTCGACATATGAAGATTCAGTTCTGACCACTTGCGGATACTGTGCTCGCGGAAGATGAACGCTTCGTTTTTTTTGTTATTGTATTTATATGTATAATGAAGATACTCCTGTTCCTTGCGGTATCCGATATTTTTTTTAATGGCTTCCGTACAAAGCGCCGCCAGCTCCTCTTCATGGCCGATCAACGCCGTATCGTAAACGTACCACAGCAAATTTTCAAAATCAAGACTAATGCCTTCATCAACCCAGCGGTAACTCCACAGAAGTTCCTCGTCGTCCGATCCGACGTAAAAAAAATCGCGGTGTTTGCGGAAAGCGCCGAATACAGCCTCAATTTTTTCCCGGTAGGCGGTAAAAATCTCGGCGGGATGATAGTCTTCTTCGTCAATTTTGTGCTTCAGCTTCCGGAACTCGGACTTTAAAATCTCCATTCGGTCGCGGAAAATATTGCAGAACGTCTTTAATTCGTAAATGATCGCCTCTTTATTTCCGGCCTTTCCTTCCCGGTACCCGTCGATCAGCGACTCCAGCCGCCACAACGGATTGGTTTTGATATGATGGCTGAGCAAATCGTCCAATGAGAAATCAAGAATGGTGAACCGGGTATAAGAAAAATAGTCGTCGAAAAAATCTTCGGACGAATACGTCGACGGATTGATTCCCAGCTGAGACGGAACAAAAAAGTAAGCGGTGACATCATAGGTATTGGTTTCGATTTTTTTCTTGCGCGCGATCGGGTAATCGATTTTCAGCTCGATCTGAAACGGCCCGCGTTTGGCGACTCTGACTTTGACTTCACCCATCGATTTCTCCGAAAAGTTTTTTCCTGTACGCCGTCTTCATGGCATCCTCAAATTCTTCGTTGTTTTTGTATCCGAAACCGAAAACATCATTCCACAGCCGTCCGTCTTCCATACAAAGATAGAAGAAAACCGATTTTTTCCATGAATCAGGGAAAAAATCGTAGACGGTCCGAAACAGCTCTTTTTTCCTTGCGTAAGGATAGGAGAATTTTCCGGCGGTTTCTTCCGTTTCCATCTGCAGAATTTTTGTCGCTTCCCCCCGCTCCCGTATGCGCCGCATCACAGGTTTGATAAACGTCAGCGTTCCCAGTGAAACCGTCACCGTCTCTTCCGGCGAAAACAGTCCGGTGATGCGGCGCACAGCCGCGCCGTACTCCTCCCGCCAGCCGCGGTACCAGACAATCGGATGAAAATGAAATCCCACCCGGATTCCGTTATCGGCGGCGCGGCGGGCGGCTTCCAGCCGCCTCGGGAGCGGGGCCGTCAGCCGCTCTTCGTTGAGGATGACCGGCTGCGTATTGAGGCTCCACGTCGCAAAAACATTGGGCGGCGGTAAAAGCGCGCACAACTCGTCAACGCGGTCGCTTTTCGTTTTCAGCTCCAGCAGCACGTTCGGGTGACGGCGCGCAAACTCAAAAAGCGCTTCCAATATGCCGTTGCGGTTTCCCCACATCAGCGAATCAGAAGACTGTCCGGTTCCGATATGATACAGCCGGTCCGGATCCATTCCGCGCTCCCATTCGGCCAGCCGTTCCCGCAAATCGGAACGGAAAACAATGCGGTTGCCGTGATAAAACGACTGAATCGAGCAGTAGGTGCAGCCGAAACCGCACCGCATCACCGCATCCAAGGTCAGCAGCCCGCAACACCGCGTTTTCGGCGAACAGACGGGACAGCGTCCGATGATTTTCGTTTCCCCGCAGGCCGAAATCCATTCAAACGGCGGCGAATGAAACGGCGGCGGTTCTCCGTAAACCTTCTCCGCCGCCCGGAGGGCTTCATAGCGGCGCGTAAACCCGTCCAGAATTTTTTTAACGGCCGTCTTTCCGGACGATTTTCCGGCAAGATCCGGATTCCAAAACGGACGCGGATCCTCCCCCCACTGAATCAAATCGCCGGCCATCGTTTCCAGCCGTTTTTTTTCCTGAAACGTCAGCCTGTATTCCGATTCGATTTCGGCTGAAAATTCCGCCGCCTTCATTTTGTTCCGATCCTTCCGATTTCAACGGGAAATCATCCGTTTTACCGATGTCTGTTCTGTCATTATAACAGACGCCGTCAAATATTTCAATCAGAAAAGCACTTGACATTTCTTATGTTATGATATAAATATGAGACGGTATGCCACTTTAGCTCAGGGGTAGAGCAACGCACTCGTAATGCGTAGGTCGTGGGTTCAAATCCCATGAGTGGCTTTCTTTTTCTTTCTTGCTGTAAATTATATACTTTTTCTTTCCGATAGTAGAGAGAGGGAGTATTTTCATGGGCATTTACCGTAAATTTATCCTGTTTCTGTCACTTACCGCACTGGCGGGAACTTCGTTTTTCTCGTTTTTCGGAAGTTTGTATGAAACCGCTTCGGTAAGGACAGCGCTTCTTATTCTTGCGATTGCGGACGCATTCACTGTCTTTGTTGCAGGCATCACCGCATTACTCCTGCTTCCCGCTTTCAGATCTTACAAAAACGGACAACTCCCCTCAACATTGGAAGAGCTTTCGGCAATCGAAACACTCTTTTTAAAATCCGTTACGGCGGTTTTTTTCTTAGTCTTCCCGTTGTCGGCAATCGGGGCGGAACTGCTCCTGATTTACGTATGGCATCACGTTTTCGATCTTTCCGATGTCATTATTTTTTCGGTTATGGCGGGCTTACCGCTCCTGTACGCCAATGTTTATTATGTAAAACGGATCTGCAACTGCCGCGGCAAGGCAGAAACGATAACCGAAAGGTCGATCTCTATCCGGTCTCCCCGCAAATGGCTTTTCCGCTTTTTTGCTTCCGGAACAGCTTTGATTTGGGTCATGCCGCTGACCTCCGTTCTGGCCATTATTCTCGGCCACTCCCCGACAGAGGAAGACTCGGCCTACCGTTTCTATCTGTTTTCTTCAATTGCCGGAACTTCGGCCGCTTTGATTCTGGCCTGCTTTCCGATTGCCCTCTTCTGTTTGGATATCCGTATTCAAACCAACAAACTCCTCTCATGGGTTCAGGAACGGAAAAGAACCAGAAATTTTTCCGCCCGGCTGACCTACTGTTTCACGCCCGATATGATTATATTGGAAGATAAAATCAACCGGTTTATGAGTCAAATCAGGGAGTCTTTGAATTTCCTGAAAAAAGAATCGATGCTTATTATTGAGGAAAAAGAAAATTTGACCGTCAGCGGAGAAAGCTCCGTTCAGACGTTGCGCACACTTTCCGAATCGCTCTCGCAAATCAAAGAATCCGCAGACAGTCAGAAAGAGCTGATTGATCTGACCGATAACGAAGTCACATCATTGGTATCGGGAGCCGTCGATATGATTCAGCAGGTTTCACATCAAAATCAGTCGATTCAGCAAAGTTCGGCATCTGTATCCGAAATCAGTTCCGCCGTTGCCTCTATCGCCGAAATGGCGCGGCAGGCGACCATTATCTCCACGCTGATGAAGGAATCCAGCGAATCGGGACATTTAACCCTGAAGCAGACCACAGAGATGATCAAATCGATTCAGACCGCATCTTTGGACATTCAGGCCATTCTGCAGTCCATTCAAAAGATTGCCAAACAAACCAACCTGCTGTCGATGAACGCTTCCATTGAGGCTGCGCACGCCGGAGATACCGGACGCGGATTCGCCATCGTCGCCGATGAAGTCCGTTCGCTGTCGGCGCTTTCCAACAAAAACGCAAAGGAAATTGAAACCCACATCGAAATGATGATTGAAAAGGTCAACCGCGGCGTCGACGCCATTACAGCCGCCGGAAACGCATTTAACGATATAGTCAGCAATATCGATGAGAATTTCGATTTGATGAACCGTATCGCTGAGAGTATGTCGGCGCAACAAAAAACTACTCAGACCACTTTGGAATCAACCTTTGACATCGTCAAATCGACAGAACAGATTTCTTCATTCGCCGAGAAACAGAACCAATACACACAGAACATCAAAGAAATCATGAACGAAGTCGTTTCGCTGGCCGACGGAATCACAAAGACAATCGAAGAGCAGCAAAAGGAATTGGACGAACTTTCAAACATTTTTCAAGAAGCTTTTATCGGAATTGAAAATGACCGTTCCATGGCACAAAGTATGCTCGACTCCGTATTGATTTTCCAGAACGAATCCACCGAGGAGGAGAAACAATGAAAAGCAAAAAAATAACCTCGCTCTTTTTTCTGACCGTTTCACCTCTTATGATTTTTATCGCATTATTGAACGAATTACGGTTCTTTTTGACCGCATGGATTAATACGCATATTTTTCCGTGGAGTCATCTGCTGCAGTCGGGCGGCGTCATTATCGGCGGTTTTATTCTGCTGATGTTACCGGCACTGTTCTATGCCAACCGCTTGGATCATTGCATCCGCGATGAAAACAAACTATCCGACGAACTGAAGTCAATCACATTTGTCAAATCAACAAGAGCCATTTCCGTTCTGACGGCTTTAAGCGCTTTTGTGCTGATTGTTCTTCCTTCCGTTACGGGATTGTTTTTTACCGAAATGAAAACGGTTTACGAATTCCCGGTTTCCCGCACGGTTTTGGATTTGTTTGTTTCGTTGATTTTATGCGTTATGTCAACATTTCTGGGGTTATTCTTTTTCCAGGCAGAAATTGAAAAACATCCCGAAATTTCCTCTCTGAAAAAACTTTCATCGTTTTATACACGCAAGAATTTCAGTTTCGGGTCGGTTATGTTTTTTGGAATTTTCCAGGCGCTTATTCTGACAACCGGACTGTTTTTATCTCTCGGAGCTCTGTTTGCGGAAAAATCCGTAACAAATCCTCAGGAAAACGATCTGATGATTCTTTTGATTGCGGCGGCGGGCTCCGTAATTCCGGTTTCCGTTTTTATGATCCTTTATTTCCGGGTATTTAAAAGCCTTCAGGAGCGAAAAATTGCCCGTACGGCTATCCTTCTGGATGAAATTTCCCTTTCAAAACACCACCTCAAAGGAACAAATATTTTAACTTTGGATGAATTTGATGATCTTTATGAAACGCTCGGAATGTTGGTCGAAACGGCGCGATCGGTTTCGGCTGAATTTAAAGAAAAAACAACGGCACTGCAAAATTCATTGCGCAAGACGGAAAAATTCAGACAGCAAAGCGAAAGGCCTCTTTTGCAGATGGTCAAACTGTCAAATGACACAACAGAAGCCAATACGCAAATCAATTCAATGGCTCATTCGGACAGGAATGTCCATAATTTAACGGAAATTGTCCGTAAAATGGAGGCGCAAATCATATCACAGGAAGAATCGGTTGAAAAGACATCGACCGCAATCGGTCAAATGACATCATCGATAGCCGTCATCATTCAAACGATCCAAACCGCTTCCCGCCTGGCGGAAAAACTGAAAAATTACAGCACTACAGGAAACAGCGCCATCGACGAAGCGAAAAAAGCCATCGAAGAAATTCGTGAAGCGGCTCAATCCGTTTCCGAAATTCTGTCTGTCATTCAGAGAATTGCGGCGCAAACCAATTTACTCTCCATGAACGCTTCCATCGAAGCCGCCCACGCCGGAAATTCAGGAACGGGATTTGCTTTGGTCGCTCAGAGCGTCCGTTCTTTGGCGGACGCTTCCATGAAAAGCGCAAAGAAAATTGAATCTCATATCGGAGAAATGTCGGAGTGGATCCAATCCGCCATTCAGACCATTCAGGCAACGACAAAAATCTTTGTTTCCATTCAAAAAAATATCGGAGAAAATGCCGAACTGATTGAAACGATTTCCAATGCCATGAATGAAGAGGAAGGGGCTGCGCAGGATACGGTAACGGCCATTTCATCCGTAGTCGCTTCAGTCAAAAATATTAAAGCTCAGTTCCAAACTCAGAAAGAAGCTTCTATCAATGTTGAAGAAACCATCACTTTGATTCTTGATATTTCGGATCGGATGCAGCAGCTTCTCCATTCGGAAAACGAAATGACGACTCACCTGAAAAATCTGATGGAATCCATGAAAAAAGCACTGACGCAATCCGACTGCACGCTGATGAAAATTGAATCGGCTGCCAATATGTCCTCCGTTTCGTAATCCGGATTTTCCGCAATGAAATCCGGGTTCAGGCTTCTTTTTCCGTTACCCGCCGTTTTGACCGCGGCGGTCTTTTTACTTTTTTCCTGCCGTTCCGAAAGTGTCGTTTACAGCGAGTGGCTGATGGGAACGCACTGTTCGATTCGATTTTACGGCAAATATGATCCGCGGCTGCCGAAACGCTGCTTCGATGCGATTCGGGAAATCGAACAGACAATTTCCGCAACCGATCCTCAAAGCGAAGTTTCGCTCCTGAATCAGGGGGAAATGCATCCGTTTTCACCGCTTCTTTCCGAACTGATGGGAATTTCTTACAAAGCGGCTGCGCAGTTTGACGGATTGTTTTCTCCGGGGTTGGGGCGGCTGACCGCGTTGTGGGGCTTTTCCGGCGAAGCACCGCGAAAGCCAGCCGATGATGAAATTGCCGAAGCTCTGCGGCTTTCGGTTCTGCCGCCGTTAAAACGAGCCGGCAACGGAACGGCGGCTGCTTTCGGAGAAAAGCCGCTGTGCGCGTTTGATTTCGGCGCGGTGGGAAAGGGATTCGCTTCCGATGCGGTCAAACGGTTATGCAAAGAAGCAAATGCTGTCGCTTTAATCAACCTCGGAGGAAATATTCAGACTGTCGGAGAAAAACCGAACGGTGAGCCATGGATCATTTCCGTACAATCACCGCTGACCGTCGGTCCGGTTTCAGTCGGAACGCTGCAGCTGCGCGGAGAGTGGTCGGTTTCAACTTCGGGCGACTATCAAAAATTCTTTTACGAAGACGGTGTTAAATACCACCATATTCTAAGCCCGAAAACCGGAAAACCGACCGACAGCGGTCTGCGTTCCGTAACTGTCGTCTCCCGCCGCAGCGGTGCCGAAACCGACATCCTCTCCACCGCCCTCTTTGCCGCCGGCGAAAAAAAAGCATCGGTTTGGCAGCAGAAAAATACCGATGTCACTCTGATTTTTATGTCGCAGGAAAATCGATTGACGGCTGCTGCGGGAAAAGACACTTTGTTTACTCCGATTGAAAGCTCCCATTGGACGACGACGATCCGCACTCCGTAGCGCGTTCGGTCGCTTTTTCCGTCAAAACCGCAGCCGCTTCATCCGTATACGAACGGGAAAAAATCCGTTTTCCGTCAAAAGGCAAAGACCAGAGAGCCTCGAACCACGCAAAAAACTCACCCAAAAACCGAAAACGGAAAAGCCGTTTCACCTCACCGACAGCTATTTTGGAACTCAAAACCAAAGCGCAGAATGACGAAGCGCGGCAAATTCCTGTTTCGACGGCGCCCGCCGTCAGTCGAAACTGTCCAAAGCGAAACAGAACTTCTCCTTCCGGAGAAAAAAGTGCAAACACAAAAATAAAAACGTAAACCGCCGCCGTTGAACGCCAACGATTTTTTACTTTCAAAATAATTGCGGCTGCAATCGTTAACACAAACACCGCTGCACATAATGCAGCATTTGCGGCAACCGCCGCCGCAACCGCCGCCGCAAACGGAACCATTCGAGCAACGCTTTTCGGAGTCTGCAGCGGCTGAAAAGCGACGGACGCAGAAATCGGCGGCAGTGAATCAAGACGGTTCAAAGGAGACAGTTTTACCGCAGCGGCTCCCGTTAAAATCGAACAAATCCAACCGCACAGCAAAAACGGCACAGCGGCTGCAGAGGCTGCCGCCTGTCCGATAAAAACCGAAGCCGCCGCCAAACGAACGCAATCGGAGACAAATGCCGAGACAACACCGACGCCGATAACGGTCAGAAAACGGCGTCCCATGCGGTAAACGCCCCGCATGACCAACGCGGCGGTCAACGAACCGCAAAAGGAAATCAACGCCAGCGGAGAAAACAACATCCCGCCGATGAGATTCTGCCCGAGAGCTTTGATTAAAGCGGCAGCCAAAAACCATCCGAACCGCAGTTGGGGAAGCGCTGCCAGCAACGGAATGTTGCTCAATCCGTAATGCAGAAAAGGCAGCGGATGGGGCAAAACCGCTTCAACCGCGCTTAAATACACGCAAAACGCCGCCGTAAACAACGCTCCGCGTTTTTGAATTTCACTGTCAATAGGTTTGCGCGTCGGCACCGTTTTCCGCCCCTTCGACTTCCATCCAAACGCGCGCAGGCAGGCAGGCAGCCGCTCCGCTTCCGCCGACAATATCTCCAGTCCTCACGCAGTCTTTCCCCCGGCAATACGATTCAACAAAAGCCGCTGTTCCGTCACGAATTTCGATGCGCACGACGCCGTTTTCGTCCCTTCTCTCCCAAATTCGATTTTCTCCGATCGGATAAATTTCCTCACCGTCGGTCGTATGAATCGAAACACTGACTGCAGATGCTCGATTTCGATATAAAAAAAACGCCGTCAAAACGATCAGAATCAAAACGAATAAGGCGATTATTGCGTCTGGTAAATTGATTTTCATGAACGTTTGTATTATACTACACATAATTAAACGATAGCAAGCGAAGGAGTGTGTTTTGTCCTTGAAAGTACTGTTTTTGGGGGAAATCGTCGGACGCGCCGGTCTGACCGCCGTTAAAAAATTTTTACCCGCTTTCCGGACTCAGGAAAAAATCGATTTAGTGATTGCCAACGGCGAGGGAACGACCGGAGGATTCGGTTTGGGGAAAAATCACGCCCTTTACCTGCGAAAGCTGGGCGTCGACGTCGTGACTGTCGGTGAAAAGGGATTTTTCAAAAAAGATTTACTTGAGTTGATGGGGAAATCATCGTTTCTGTTAAGACCGACCAATTTTTCTCCGGAAGTCCCGGGCCGCGGTTTTCGCATTATGGAAATCAACGGACAAAAGATTGCAGTCATTTCGCTTTTGGGGCAAAACGGATTTACACGCATTCATCTGAATAACCCGTTTCAGACCATCGACCGCCTTTTTGAAAAGCTGAAAGATATCGATATGTTTTTAATCGAATTTCATGCAGCAACAACGGCGGAAAAACAAGCGATGGCATTTTTCGTAGACGGAAAAGCAGCCGCCGTTGTCGGCACCCATTCGAAAGCACTGACTTCCGATGCGGAAATTTTACCGAAAGGAACAGGAAGGCTTACCGACAACGGCCGTTGCGGCAGTCTTCAATCGGTTGGAGGATTTTTACCGTCCGTCGAAATCGAAAAATTTTTAACCGGCGTGCCCGCCCGTTCCCGCGAAACCGTTGCCGGCACCGAAATTCAAGGCGTTTTGTTTGAAGCCGAAGGGAACCGCTGTCTTTCGGCGGAAATTCTCCGTCGTCCCGTAACCGTCGCCGATATCGCCAAGGAGGAGGAAGAGTGCTGACGAGCGCCTTTGTGGTTTCCGTCGAAAAGGACCGTGTTTTGCTGCGTATGCCGAAACCGGGAGGCTGCGGCGGCAGTCAACTGTTCGCTCCAAAGCCGCACGAATTCACTGTTTCCCGTCCTCAAAATTTGGACTTAAAACCGAATGACGCGGTAAGAATTTTACTGCCGACCGGACTTTCGATTCTTTCATCTTTTTTAATATTCATTTTGCCATTGTCGGTTTTTGCGGCGGTTTTTATTGCTGCTCAGCTGTCGTTTCCGAGCGCACCGATATTCGGTACGGCGGCGGCACTGGCGGCGGGTGCGATTTCCATGGTTGCTTCGCTGTCGGCAATGAAAAAATCCGACCGGTTCCGTCCGACAATCACAGAAATCGTTGACGGTTTCGTTCCGCCGGAGTGCACCGGCTGCAGTCAGGGATGTTTCACATCGCAGCAAACGCCGCCCGATGAAGTTTAAACCCGGCAAATTGCCTCATTTGAGAACAGCCGCTTAAAAACGGTAAGGGCGGGAGCCGGGTTTCAGACGGCCGTTTCGCAGACACGCTCTCAGCGCTTCAAAAGAAACCTCCCGCGTATCGTACTCGGTGAAGCGTTTGCCGACATCCGAAAGGTAGTGAGCGTCGGAGTTACTGATAAGAATTTTTCGTTTTGCTAAAACGCGGGCGTTTAAATCGGAGATTTCCAACGCATCGTAATCAATGTCGGGAATGAAACCCAACTGCGATGTTAAGCTGAAAACCGGTTTATTGACATGCGCGGGAATGAAAAGACCGTCCGCAGCCCTCACCCGCTTTAAAATCTCATCCAAATTCAGAGTGGTTGCCGAAATCAGCAATTTCTCTTCCTCGTAAAGAACTTCTTCATTTTCGTTGACGGCAACCTGATCGCCGAAGCGGTCCGGATCATTGGGAATATCAGGCAACCGATCGTGGACCCAAGCTCCGAATTCCATCGCTTTTTCCAAATCGGGAAAAAGGCAGAGCACGTGCGCTTCCTCTTCGGATGTCACTTCAATTCCGCCGAGAGGAACAATGCCGGCCGCTTCGCAGGCGCAAAAAAAAGCCGGCAAATTGCCGACCGCATTGTGATCGGAAAGAGCCATCATATCCAATTCCTCTTCCAATCCGCGCGCCGCAATCGCTGTCGGCGACATTTCCCAATCTCCGCAAGGACTCAAACAAGAGTGAATATGAAGATCCGCTTTCACGTCAATTCAAAAGCGCTCCGATTTCACAGGAAACGGCAAACTGATTTTTCCCCGTTCTGAAAACCGCGACCTCTTCATCGTTGGCCGCATCAATCATATCCTGCGGCACTTCCCGATTATTGCAAATGACGACGGCCGCCATACCGACGAGCGTAGCCACCGCAATCGTATTTTTATGCGCCTGAATCGTAATCAAAACCGAATCATCCAAGGCATTCCCCATCACATCGCTAAGCAAGTCGGATGTATAACCGCTTCGGATATCGGCATCGGAATCGCCGGCGCACACCTCTTCATAATTCAATTTCGTTTTTAAATCACTGACTTTCATTCGCATCCTTCTCCTTGTTTTTGTCGTCGAGGAAGATAACGGCGCGCACATCAGTCGGCTGTCCCTTTGCCGAGTTGATGATGAACAGATCAGAGACCCGCTTTGAATTCGGCAGCCCCATTCCCGCTCCGAAACCGAGAGAACGAACCCAATCGGTCGCCGTTGAAAAACCCTCCTTCATCGCTTTGTCCACATCTTCGATTCCGGGACCTTTGTCGTGAGCCAGAATTTCCACCTTCTCGGGAGTAATGATGAAAATCATCTCGCCGCCGTATGAATGAACCACCTGATTGATTTCCAATTCGTAAGCGGCCACAGAGATTCGCCGAATGATTTTTTTATCGATCCCCATGTTTTTCAGAACCGTTTTGATTTCATTGGAAATTTTTCCGGCGGTGTTAAAGTCATTACGAATGGTTACGTAACGCAGAACGCGGCTTTTGTTCTGCGCAAAACCCTCTAAATCAGCACCGGCCGTTTTGTCGATCAGCGATTGAGCCTGCTTGACACTCTCTTCGAGTTTAGCAACCTCTTCGTTCATGCTTGAAAGCAGATACATAATGATATCGCGCGGTGTAATGACTCCGGCAATCAGTTTTTCGTCGTTGAGAACAGGCAGCATATTGAACGAATATTTATCGAACATTTCGACGGCAAACGAAAGCGGCATTTCGGCATCGAGAGTAACGACATTTTTAGTCATATGAAGACCTGCCGTTTCCTGAATCGTGCCTTCTTCAAACGCACGCATGATGTTGGCAACAGTCAAAATTCCCAACAACCGCTTGCCGGTTTTATCGGTAATCAGAACGCCGCCGACGTGATGTTCCTTCATTAAAACCTGAATATCGTAGAGCGTATCCGCTTTTTTGGCAGTGCAGTATTCGCTCTGAACGACGTCTTTGACCCGGGTGCTATGAATCAAATCAACAAGGACGAGAGGCGATTTGCCCTCTGAAAAAGGAATGGTGCGCATCAGTTATCGATGGATTTACACGCTTCAAACATTGGCAGAGAAGTTGACAAAAGACTGATCCCGAAATTCTGCGCCATTTTGACCATCGGAGCCTGCGGAATTTTCCCGTTCACCAAAAGCACGCATGCGGCGTCGACGATGTTGGCGGTGTTCAGCACCTGTTCACTGTTCAAAGAGGTAATCAAAAGGAGATTTTCTTCATCTTCAACTAAAACTTCACTCATCAAATCGCCGGCGATCACATTGACGACCTGTTGATTTTCCAATTTCGGTTCAAGATGATAAACTTTGCAGTTGTTTTTCTCAATCAAATCTTTAAACGTCATAGCAACCCTCGTTTTCAGTATACGTCATCCGTCGGAAAAATCAAGTCTTTTAAAATCTATTGATGGACGAAATCTGTCAGTTTCTTGTATCCGGCTTCGTCGATAATTCCCAAATCGCGGCACATACCGAACAAATCTTCGACAGGGAAAAATGAATGCAGCCGCACGCCGACGCTCTCCATATCGCGGCGTCCTTGTTCCCCCCGCTCCAACAGAACGACTAAATCTTCAACAATCAGGCCGGCTGCGCGCAAAATTTCAATTGCTTCAATTTTACTTTTTCCGGTGGTAATTAAGTCATCAAGAAGAACAACCCGCTCCCCCGGTCGAAAATTGCCTTCAATGAGATTGCCTGTACCGTGCTCTTTTTTGTTGATGCGCGGATAAATCATCGGAATATCGGTTTCCATTGAAGCGGCCGTTGCCAGAGAAACCGCCGCTACGGGAATACCCGCTACCCGATCCGGTTTTTGCGGCAGTGCGCCGATGAGCCGCGCATACGCTTTACCGACGATTTTCATCAACCGCGGATCGGAAGAGGTGCGGCGCAAGTCGATGTAAAACGGCGATTTGATTCCGCTTTTGAGAATAAACTCGCCGAGGCGGAAACATTCCGTGTCGATGAGCCCCTTCAACAGCTGCTGTTTCAGCATATCGGGCGCCGCCGTTTTGCCTTCTTTGAGAACCGCCTCGCGGGCACGGTTGAGTTCGCTGCAAAAATCGGCAGCCGCTTTACGAATATCGGGAGCTTCACAGATGGCTCGCACCACCACCGGCAAAACGCCCAAGCCGTCACTTCTCAATGAAGCCTTTATCGCCTCGGTCATCGAACCGCCCTGCGCCCCGATTCCCGGCGCTAAAAACCAAACGTTTGGCAGTTCCGCGCGAACAGCCGCCAGCGCTTCAGGATCGTTTCCGGCCACCACCAAACCGACTTGCGGCGACCAGGAACACGCTTCCTTCGCAACGGTAACAAACAACGGCTCGCCGGTTTCAGCAGCTGTCAGTTTTTGAATGCGTTCCGCTCCCGGGTTGGAGTTTCGGCACAGCACAAAAACGCCCTTGTCTGTATATGACAGAAACGGTTCGGCAGAAGTTTTTCCCATGTACGGGCTTAAGGTGACCGCATCGGCTTTTTCGACGTCGAACACGGCTTTGGCGTAAGCCTGAGCTGTATTGCCGATGTCACCGCGTTTAGCATCAAGCAAAACAGGAATCTCTTTCGGAATCAAATCGAGAGTCGCCTGCAGCGCTCTCATTCCCTCTTCGCCGTACGCTTCATAAAACGCACTGTTCGGTTTATAACACACGCAAAAATCGATCGTCTCTTCGATAATTCGGCGGTTTTTGGCGATAATCTCTTCATACGGATTGACTCCTTTTACGACAGGATCTAATCCGACACACAAGAGAGAGTTTTTCGCGCGGCACTGCGCTTCCAGTTTTTCGTAAAAGTTCATGACGACTCCTTACTCCCGATTGTACACATTTCGCCGATTTTTTCAACCGCACACACCGAAACCGCCGTGTTTCTTTCCTTTCTGTTTTCTTTGACGCTCCGTCCGTTCGGAAAAAGGCGAAAAAACCGCCCCTACTTGTCCGATTTCTTTTTTTTTGTGATATAATGGGCATTATATAACAAAAGAAAAGACAGCCGGAATTCGCAAAGAAATCAATCGGCGCTTCCCGGCTGTCGCTGGCGGAGGATTATGAAACAAAAGTCTTCTTATGATGCGGTGATTATCGGTTCCGGTTTGGGCGGTCTGACCTGTGCCGCCTATTTGGCCAAAAAGAAAAAGAAAGTGCTTGTTTTGGAAAGTCACAATCTTGTCGGCGGGTGCGCCACCGTTTACACGCGTAAAGGGGTCAAATTCGAAGTCGGCCTGCACGAAATGGACATGCCGCGGAAAAGCCGAAATATGAAACACTGCATTTTTAAAAAGCTGGGGGTCTATGATAAAATCAATCTGGTTCGGCTGCCCCATGTGTGGCGAATCAAAAGCGAAGCAACCGACATCACGGTTCCGGACGGCTATCAAAATATCATCAACGTTCTGGGCGAGGAATTTCCCGAAGAGAAAGCCGGACTGAAAAAATATTTCGCGGGTCTCTCCCGCATGCTCTACATGATTCGACGCCTTCCGTACGATCTCAAGTTTTTCGACTTCTTTTTCTACTCGATAACGACACTCCCCCTGAACATCTACCACTATTTTACCCAAAAAAATGTCGGATCGGTGCTCGATTCCATCATTAAAAGCGATAAACTCAAACGCATTCTGAATATCAACATCAGCTATTACCACGACAACCCGTACGAATTCAGCTGGTATTATCACGCCTGCGCACAAGGCGCCTACTACCAATCGTCGACATTTGTCAAAGGCGGCAGTCAGGAACTGTCAAACGCCCTCGCCGCCATCATTCGCGAAAACGGCGGTGAGGTGAAAACCGTTTGCGATGTCAGAAAAATCAACTTAAAAGGAAATGTCGCTACGGGCGTTACCTACTACGACAAACGCGAACGAAAAGAGGTGAGCGTCGACGCCAAACGGGTGGTGGCCAACGCCGCTCCGCAAATGGTCTACAACGAGCTGTTACCCAAAGAGTTCGAAGACACCTCCCTGCGCCGGCTCAAAAATTCCGCTTCCCTCTACACCGTTTACCTCATCTTTAAGAAAAAACCGAAAGAGGTCTACCCCGGGAACGCCTATTCCACCTTTATCACAACGGAAAAAACACTCAATGCGCCGTTTCGGGAAACGGCCGAAGGCTTGCGCCAGACGCCGGTCGAAGAGCGTAACTTTGTCTTTGTCGACTATTCGGTCATCGACAGCGGCTTAACGGAGGAAAACGACGAGCGCGGGTTCGGTGTGCTGACAGGAACCTCCTACCTGGATGAGTGGGAATCTTTGAGCGACGAAGAATACAAAGCCAAGAAGGAAGCGCTTGCCCGCCACCTGTTCGACCGCATGGAAGAGCATTACCCCGGTTTTAAAGATCTGATTGAATATTACGAGGTGTCGACTCCCAAAACCATCAAACGGTACATCCGCACCCCGGAAGGAACCGCCTACGGCTATGTTCAAAACCGCTACATGAGACACAGCCGCGTCGGCAGAACCTCGCCGACCGTCAAAAACCTCCATTTCGCAAGCGCCTGGGGCGCTCCCGGCGGCGGCTTTACCGGTGCGATTATCGGCGGATACTTCACGGCCCGCAATATGCTTTTTCCGGCAACAGCTTACGTCATCTTAAAAACGCTTTTGTGCGCTCTGTTCGGCACAACGGTGGGAACGGCGCATTTGTGGGTTCCGGCTCTGATCCGTTGGGTCAAAATGTTTTTTTAATCGGAATCGAGAAACGGTTTCATCGCAAGTCGTTTCAAATTGAGAGAGAAGGAGATATTATAATGAAGAAAACCGTGATTTTACTGATGATGTTTTTATCGGCCGGGCTGTTTGCCCGGGAAGCAGGCGACATTACCGGGCTCTGGTACGGCCAGGAAGACAGTGCCGGCCGGGTTCCGGTGGTCGAAATTTTTGAGGAAAACGGGCTTTTTTACGCCTATTCTTTCGGTTACAAAGAGGGCGATGCCGGTCTCAACGACGACAACAACCCCGATCCGCAAATGCGCGGTTTGCCGCTCAAAGGGCTGGTCTACCTCTTTGATCTCGCTTTTTCGAAAGACAGCTGGAAAGGCGGCAAGATTTACAATCCGGAATCGGGCAAAATCTACTACGCCAAGGCGTCGCTGTCCGACGACGGCAACCGGCTGAACATCAAAGCCACGATAGACGGTGCCGGTCTTTTCGGTAAAACGCTGACCTGGATACGGGTTCCCGCTTCCGAACAGAACCGTTTCACCCCCTTAAGCAAAGATCGGCTGCGCTTTTTCAAATAACATTCCCCCCGGGTGGGGCGGTCAGCCGCTTCCCGTCCGGTTACATCGGGCACCCGAAAACAACGAAGGCCGGAAAGCTCCGGACTTCGGGTGACAGTCCCGACTGATTTCATTAATTTTCATCAAAAATCGCAAAAATTGTCAACTCCTCCAAAATTTGTTTTATACAGACAGTATAATATCATGATATAATCACACGAGGAAATATCAAATGAAAAAAATCATTTTTATCAACATTCCCATGAAAGAATTACCCGAAAAGAACAAAATAAGCTACGCCCATTCGGGTAACACAAATTATCATTATTCGGAAAAAGTCTATTACCCCATTACAACGGTTATGGCTGGTAAAATCCAGCAAGATGATGAAATAAAGGTCGTATCAATAAAGACAAAGACAGAAAATGATGATACGGACACAAATGAAAGAAAGTTACAATCCGAATTAAAGGTAATAGCCGATATAAAACGGGCTCATATTCAATATGAATGCATTGAAGCTCCGTTCGTTGAAACCCATAAAAACAATGAAATCCGCCTGCAAAAACTATTACAATCTATGGAGCAAGATGCTGAAATTTACGCTGATATTACTTTCGGACAAAAATCGTTACCGATGCTATTAATGTGTGCTTTAAACTTTGCGGAAAAGTTTTTTAATGCCAATATTCGCAATATTATATACGGCAAAGTCGAGTTTGCAAAAGATACTGAAGGAAATCCCATCTTAACAAATCCGGAATTATATGATGTGACATCTCTTTATTATTTGAATAATTTAGTTGGAGCAATGAAAGCCTCTTCCGGTTTCGAAGCATTAAAAAATTTAGAACAATTCTTTTTATTATCAAAATAGATATGAATGAATCGGCATTGGAAACAAATATAAAAAAAACAGCTCTCGAATTAATTGTAATGAAGAGTTCCGACTCCGACTTTCCCGCAGTGAGAACAAAGCTGGCCTCATTAATATGGGAATGGGCTCAAATTAAATTCGGAAGTCACATCGAAAATGCCGGTGTCGAAATCATGCAATGTATTGACAGCAGTATTAAAAACTACCGTGAGGAATCGGGATCATATTTAGACTATCTCTTTGTTTCACTTAAAAATGCAATTCGAAAAATCGATTCGGAAAGTATTCGAAAAGAAACATATGCTCTTCACTTACCGTATGCCAAACAACAAAAATTAAGAAATATAAAGAGGCTTGCAGAGGGTTTGAAAATAAATATAAATTCTCCAGAGACGCACGGAATCTTATCCGATATGCTCGGATATCCTATCGAGGAAATAAAAAAATTGCTTGTCAGTGATGATGAATGCAAAATCTGCGGAGAATTCGTAAAAAATAGTCATGGAGAAGAGATTTCAATACGGGACCGACTTAGCAGTTCTCCTGACGAAAATCCCGAATCAAAATTATTGCAGAAAGAAAAAATCGAAAACTATTTCGCCGTTATAGACGAAACATATAAGAAAGAGAAAGACAGCACCATCAGTCAGAAAAAGGAAAAAGAATATTTGGGATCTTTACTCACTTATACGGTTTGCCATGAACTGACGGGGAAAAATCTTGTTGAACACGAAAGTCTAAAAAATTACCTGCAGCAAACATCTTTCTTTGCCTCGGAAGTTTTTGAGCTGTATTTTAAAGACAGCACTTGTTCACAGCAGGATATTGCCCGATTATTCGGAAAAGAAAAATCGGACGCCAGCAGAAAAATCAAGAAATTTTGTAAAAACTGTCAACTCGCTGAAAAAGAATACCTATTTACAGATAACGATAGAACACAGGAGAAATCATAATGAAAAACTTTTTTAAAAAATCAACTTCCCTCGATGAACAACATGAGGCAGAGATGAAAACCGGCGAACACAAGATCCCAGCTGTTGCGCCGCAAAAGCCGAAACTTTTTCAAGAACACGACACAAATGAACGCCAAAGCCGCATCAAAAAACTCCTTGAACTTTTGAATACGGGACTGTATGAAAAGGAGGAAGCGGTTCGGCTCGGACTTTTGGCCGCTGTTTCCGGAGAAAGTATTTTCTTTTTGGGCGCCCCAGGCAGTGCGAAAAGTATGATTGCCAGAAGAATCGTTCAAGCATTTCAAGCGGACGGAAATAAGGGATTGAAATATTTTGAATATCTGATGAACCAGTTTTCTACACCGGAAGATATTTTCGGCAATATTTCTTTAAGGGCTTTAAACGGGGAAGGTGAAAGCGGAAAAGAAGAATATAAAAGAATTACGGACGGTATGCTTCCACAGGCAGACATTGCCTTTTTAGATGAAATCTGGAAAGCCAGTCCGGCTATACAAAATACTTTACTGACGATTATCAACGAACGGAAATTTCACAACGGTAATACAGTAGAAAACGTTCCTTTAAAAGCGTTATTTACAGCCTCCAACGAGCTTCCGGCAGAAAATGCCGGGCTGGAGGCTCTGTATGACAGATTGATTTTACGGTTATGCGTTAATTACATCGAAAATGAAGACTCTTTTTTTGATATGATAGATGCACCTCATACTGTTGAAATGGGAATTAAAGAAACAGATAAAAATCTCCTTATTACAGATGAAGAAATGAAAAATTGGAAACAGCAAATCGACAATGTAACACTTTCCGAAGCCGTTAAATCTGTTATTACAGCGATTCGAAAGGAATTAACAATAAAAACCGAACAATTTAAATCCGAAGGAAAAGACCCGAAAGAATGGTTCACGGTCAGTGACCGACGATGGAAAAAAATTGCCCGTATTTTAAAAACATCTGCTTTTTTAAATGACCGTACAGAAGTCGATTTAATGGACCTCCAGTTAATCGAATACTGCATCTGGAATACGGAAGAACAACAGCAAAAAGTCGGAGAAATTGTTGCAAAGTGTATCAGAGAAAACGGATTGGAATATAATACGTCCGTTGATGATATAAGAGAACAGATAGATAAGTTCAACGAGGATGTCACCAAAAATTTTTATGACGTGAAAACAATTGAAAAGCCTGTGACTTACAAAATGACAGATGACTCTCTAGCTTATAAAATTGTGTCTCCCAAACCAATTCAATTATATCAAACCATAACTCCCTATTATCTTGCTCCCAATTATGAACATGGGGTTCATCAAAGAACCGGTGCATATTACGATCAGAACACTAAGAAGATTGGCGATTATAATTGTTTTTATTTTAAAGACAACTCATTTAAAATCGAAAATGATACAGTATCTTTTATCGATGGATATAGAGGTACGTCATACTCATTTAAAATTGAAACTCAAGAAGAGGAAAAACTAGAGAAAAAAAAGTTTGTATTTGAAAATTCCGATTTTTTGCAACTTAGACGGGGAAAAGCCGATGAAGAGACTTATAATCCCATCCGTAGTGAAATTGAAAGCGAAATAAAGAAAATTGATGACTTTATAACCGAACAAAGTGAACCATACAAGGCAAACCTTTTTGCCCGTCAAGACTGTTGCAATGTCATTATGGATTCTGTTAAAGCCTCAAAAAAAGAACTGGAAGACACTTTAGTGGAATTAGATAAAGTAAGGGAACGATATCAGTGAAGCAGCAAAAAGCAATCGATGCAATTAATGCCCTCGAAGAAAAGTATCCTGAAGGTGTGCCCGATATCGATTCTCTTTCTCCGGAACAAAAAGCGTGGTTGCAATTACAAATATTGTTACTAACCGACGATGACGGATATAGACGAATCGGTATCAAACTACAACAAATAAGAAATCGTTTGCTTCATGCGACAGAAGATATTCCAGATAAAGAATTAAAAGAAATTCTTCGGTTTATTTTTAAAAACCTGGATACAATAAAGAAATATCGGGAGACAGACGGAATTTAAAATGAAGAGAGGATATAAAAAATCAAGAATACATACAAAAAAAGCTCTTAAAATTATGGGAGAAATAAAAGAAAAATTTCATTCAAAGATTCAGCCTTCCGAAATGTCCGAGGAAGATCGATCCTTGTTTCAAATAAGACTGATGCAATTCCGGGAAAATTTGAGAAATATATATTTTAAAAATGGGCGTCCCGAATGGTGGGAAGCGATAAGAATAATGCGAAATAAAACCGGACATCAGACAGAAGATTTTAATGATGAACAATTTAAAGGCATATTTGATAATTTTATTTCAAAAATTCCTACAATGGAAAAAGATTTAAAGACAAACATCAGACAATTTAAACAGCCTTCACGTAAAAAAAGACAATTTGAAACATTCGGTTCTCAGGCAATCGGAACGGAAGAAGAGAGAAAACAGCTTGTTGACGCCATTGAGGATCAGTTTTCTCCCACAGACCCCACAGATATAACTATCGAATTCCCCTCGAACCTTTTTTCAAAAGAAACGGAAAAAACTGTTCAACAAATTCTGAATCACGGTTCGGTGGGACAGGTTGTAAAAACTCATTCCGGTCTTTCGGAAAATATTCAAACGGATATTTTACAGTGGATACAGGATGTTAACAAAAAATTGGAGTCGGAAAATCCTTTCTTTGAGGAAGAACTTTTTATCGAAAAACAAAAAACATTATCCGCAGACGAATTGGCAGCGGATCTATCCGGAGAAAAATCAAAAATCAGGTGGCATTACAGCAGGTTACCTTCCGTCAGTCCTTCCAAACGGGGAAATATCCGGGAAAGTACATTGGATTTTGATTTTTATCAAAAGCAGTTTCGTACACTGAAAGAAAATGACGATAAGAAAGATTTAACAGTCCGAACAGCCTCCGAACAGGCGGAAATTCTTCGCAGAAATTTTATTGCCGATATGGAAAAAAATCTGATTGAACGGAAAACCCGATGGGAACAGGAAAAAATCGACGAGTTCAGGAAGCAGTTTCTCGAAGAATTGTACGAAAAAACCGAACGATTTATGAGACTCGAAAAATTGCTGGCTCCGTTAATAAACCATTTCGGACGGTTGTGGGATTTGTCTTCCCAAACTTTTAACGATTGCGGATTTGAAATACTGGAAACTTTTTCCCGCCTGTTGGAACAGGATGAATCATTGCAGGAACTGGCAGCCATGCTCGGTAAACAGTCAAGAGCACAAAGTACCTTTGAAAAAGAATTACGTGATAAGACGGTTATCAAAACGGAGTGGCATTCCCAACCGGCATACAGAGGTGAAATTAAGGGTATCAAATATTCAAATGATCTTTCCGCTGTTTTACCGTCGGAACTTGCTTTATTAAGAAATCCTGCGACAAAGAAATTATTTCAGTTGAAATTTGCACAAAAACAGTTGCTATCCTACGATTACAGGAACCGGTATCAAACGAAAAAAACGGAAACAGAAAAAGAGGAAGTTGCCGTCGAAAATAAAGAACCGAAAGGACCGATTATTGTTTGTGTCGACACCAGCGGATCAATGCACGGAACTCCGGAAAATATCGCTAAAACGATTACTTTTGCTTTGGCAAAAATGGCAAATGAAGAAGAGAGAAAATGTTATCTGATTTCTTTTTCAACGGAAATCGAAACATTGGATATGAGCGGATTTTCAAAAGGTGATTCTATTGCCAAACTGATCGAATTTTTAAGGAAATCTTTTTACGGAGGAACGGATGCGACACCGGCTTTAAACCATTCTGTTGAAATGCTCCAGAAAGAAGGCTACAGAAATGCTGATGTTTTAATGATATCCGATTTTGTTATGGGTGATCTATCGGAAGAATTGCGGAATGCTATCGAACAGGAAAAAGAAAAAAACACCTGTTTTTACAGTCTTGTTATCGGTACAACCGGAAATTCGAAAACAATAGAATGCTTTAACCACAATTGGGTTTATGATACGGCATCGCCGAATGCTTCGAGACATTTGGCAGAACAGCTGCATGAATTGAAAATAAGGTAAGCATTACTATTAATTCAAAAACAACAAAGGCCGGAAAGCTCCGGCCTTTATTCATAATAAAATATCACTGTTTATGAATCACTCCCGTTCAAAACCCGAACATCGGTTGCCCTGCCGTTTCTCTCCCGAGGATTGATTCCGTTGGGATCGGGTTTCTTTACCGACGGTAAATCAATACGCATTTTGTAGAAATTGATAAATCCTTTTACTGGTTTTTCTTCCATATCTTTTAGACTGTTGATGGGGGAAACATTTTCGTTATCGGAAACATTATCGTTGTCTTTCAAGTCTGCTTCGGTTTCACTTCCGGCAGGATAAACGATAATACATTTTACATTGGTGTTGTCATCTTCTATTCCCATGGTTCTAAGGATTTTTTTATCCCTGGCATAACCGCAAATCTCTCTGATATCCGGTAAAATCCCGGATTGGGAGCCGGCATACCGGGGTTTATATTTGGCATCCAGAATCTGCTTTTCTTCTTTTAAGACAAAATCGACAGCTGTTTTGCATTTCCCGGAGCCGTACCCTTCCACCTGAAAAAGCACCTGATTTTTGTACTTCTCCGACAGACGACGATACACATACAATTCGTAAAGCCGGGGCATATCAATCCAAAACGGAACTGTATTAACACCCTGTTTTTGAGAATTCTGATAAGTATAATCATACTGCCTCAAAACCATTTTGGCTACGGAAACGGCTTCTTTATATGCCGGGTACAATTTATTCGCCGACGTAATTCTGACTTTCCCCGGATTGACTTCGTCGGAAACGGAAAGAAGCAGCTGCTTTAACTGATTGATTTTGCCCCGTACCTCTCCCGTCGTTTCTGCCTGTCCCTCTTTTTTCAGACTCGTTATACGGTTCAGCATCGATTCCGAATAGAATAATGCTTTTTTTAACAACCGGTTTTCGGGAATATCAACGGTATATTCATTGTAACCGCAGTAAAGTCGGTCTTCCCGTTTATTAAAAACATTGCTTTTCAGATGCTTTTGAAAAAGAATCCGACCCTTTGCTTTCCCTTTCAGATTTTCTTCACGCCGCACATAACCTCTTTTTAATCCGTGATGCTGTACCCGATCCAACAGGGAAATGAAATGAAAAATCAAAAGCGGCGTCAGACAGCGGGTAACTTCCGATTCATCGGCAAGCGGTATCTGCAGTTCGTTAAAGCGAATGCCGTAACATTTTGAGAAATAGAGAGCCTCGTTTTCCGAACCGACCTGTAAAGCCTGCCAAAACAACTGTACCATATCGACCCCGGAAATTTTAGGGCTGACGACAACGGCAGATTTTTCTTTCTCCAACCAGTCAACACCCACATAATAATGAGCTTTTAACTGTTTATTTCCGTAAGTTACCCCCAAACAGGAAGGAGTCTTCATAAACAATTCCGAATCATTCACAAAGTGTTGATTCCCGGCTAAAATGTCAGCGAGATCGGAATCATCGTCAACGGAAAATTCTCTCTCTGATTTCGAATGTTCCGTCATTTCATACAGTGTGACAGAATTATTCATTTTCTTCTTTTTTGTGCTTGGAGATAAACTCGTCCATATCTTCTGTCGGAACAGGCTGATTGATAATTCCGTCGTTATGATATTCTTTCAGCAGAGGCAAAATTTCGTATTGCCATCTGAGTCGCAAAGCATCATCATCCTTTGCCATAAAGTAACTGTGTCCGACCATCAGGTCTTCAATATTCATGTCCGAAGCACAGGATTTCAAGTAATTTTCTACGGCTTCAAATAATTCGATGGCTTCAGGAAGTGTCAAAATCGTTTTGTCGGATTTCAGAGTGACAAAAACGAAACGTCTCCTGACAGCATAGTCGATAGAGCCCACACTTCTGTCGGTGGTATTCATTGTTCCGATAATGTACAAATTGTCCGGAACGGTAAATTCCTCTTTCGAATAAGGCAGTAAAACAGACAATCCGTTATTATACCCCTCTTCCGAAATAGACTGTCCATTCTCGGATGAATCACGTTTATCGGCTTCCAGAAGGGTAATCAACTCTCCGAAAATTTTGGAAACGTTACCGCGATTGATTTCATCGATAATTAAAACATAATTGTTAGTCGGATCCTCTTTGGCTTTCTGCGCCGTCAATTTGAAAATACCGTTTTCGATTTTATAGGATATATTACCGTTTTCGTCGGTTTGGGGTTTAATTCCTTCAATAAAATCTTCGTAGTCCATGGATTGGTGAAAAGTAACAAAGCCTATGCGACCCTGTGTTATTTTGCCTTCTGTCGAATCGATTTTAAGGAGCTCCTTTCGATATTCATCCATCAGCTCTTCTCGATCTTTGGTTGTATCTGTCCCCAACAATGCCAACGCTAATTCGGCCGTTTTATAAGTTTTCCCCGTACCGGGAGCACCCTGGAGGATAAGATTTTTGCGGGTTTTGAGTAAGTTGATATATTTATTAAAGTTTTCCATAAACAATTTCTCCGAAAAAATACGTGATAATTTATCAATTATATCCTGTTTGTGTATTTGACAAATCCCTTTTTGCAATTCATATTTAAAGCGTTCTGATTCCGAGAGTTCATAAAAATTCGCCGGTGCATAATAGTTTCCATCATAATCGATCCGGTAATATAAAAAATTCTGTTTTAAATCCGGGTTTGTGTTACAGGCTTTCCTTTCTCCCGTGATGACGGCAATCGCCCATACCCATTCCCCCTTACAAATTGCGACATAATCGCCTACTCTCATATCCCGATTCCAACACAATACAATCTGTTTTTCCTTTATGAAATCGTAAAAATCAGGCCTCCCTTTCCCCCAATTACATCCTAATTTCCAATAATTCATACTCGCTCCTCTTTGTGTGTTATATCGTAATATAAAAAACTATGATTCTCAAGCACAAAATTTATTTTTCTATCATTCTATCTAAATGAAAAATTACTTTAAAAGATCAGATGCACATATAATTTAAATATTTTCTGTGTTACACAAATATCAAAGCAAAGCATAAGCTGGCTGTTTATAATACAAAAAATACAAGACCATCTTATAATCCTGTTGAATTAATATTACTTAGATTCTGCAAGGGAATATTATTCATATATTCTTGTATTGATTTTGGTTCAAAGTTCTTATTCCCATATAATTCATATAATTTCTCGACGGATTCTTTATCACATGAAACAGGAATCACATATGCATCGAGTCCGACAAGATAAGATAACCTTGTGATTCCATCTATAAAACCGACACCCCTATTATCATTATAAGAAATTTTACTTATTGGCACTGGATTCATCTTTCCTTTTTCAAAACCATCCAAGCACGAGAGAAATTTAATACGCATCCATTCGGGCTCATTTTCAGGATGCAAAAAACAGTCAAAAGAATCGAGTTGACTCATAAAATCAGAGGAGCTCTTTATCTTAGCTACATCCAGAACAATTATGAATGTATCTGTAACAAAGTTTCCAGACATATACACGACACCCTTTTTCAACGTAGCAATTTCAAATAAAAGAAATCGAGTGCCGTAAATATTTTTTACAGAGAATACTTTCAAAAATTCGCACTTACTGTTTATTTTTATACAAGATTTTTTAATTAAAATAGGTTTATCCGCCTGCACTTTACCACAAAGAAGTTTCCCATTTCTTTTTTTATTTCGTTTAACTCCATCATTTCCCCACGTTCCCCATTGTTTGAAGAAAAAGGCTACTTCCGATTTGACAGATTGATTTTGAATCGACAGCACCCATTCTTCTTTCATAGGTCGCGCATTGTGTCCACTTTCTCCTCCAACAATAACCCAATCTATATTTGTCAAATCTATTTCTTCTAAATCTTCCAAAAGTGGTTCGCAAGATAAAAACCTGATTGATGATTTTAAATTTCTTAAAATATCAATTCTTGATTTTGCCATTTTATTTTCAACAGTAACCCCGAGCCATACATTTTGGGGAATCGAATGATTTGAAAAATACTCGGCCATTCTTTCTGCACGTTTTGTTAAGAGTTGATAATGATTATGTTTGGTTTTCTTTATAGTTTCCATCACTCTATCGATAAAAGAAAATTGAACTTCTTCGTGAAACAAATCGCCCATTGAACATACAAATACATTGTAATGACCTTTCCAATATAGCGGCTCTTCCAAACAATCCTCATGTTGTGTAACAGCAAATTCTCTATAATATTTTTTTATTCCCATTGCATGCAATCGCTTCGCCATCATTTCAGCATAACAATTAAGACATCCGCTTGAATATTTTGTACATCCTGTTACAGGATTCCATGTTTTTTCTGTCCATTCTATTTTGCTCTGATTCATCCATCATCCCTTATTAATAATTTGATACGATAATAATTTGTTATGTTTGTATATTTGATTATAATTTACAAGCGGTGATTTCCCCTCATAATCAATTCGCTTATTTTCCCTTAGTTTTTTTATAACTTCTACTGCATGATTGGGAATATGACCACAAGAAAGCGTGTATTCATAAACTGATTTATTATTTTTTAATTCTCCTTTAAGAATTTTCGTTTCCAAATCCATTTGAAATTTTTGTATTTTTGTATATTCTATATTTCCAAATAAGTCCAACTGCATTCCTTTTATCGTGTCATCATCTATATCGAAATTAGCTGCCCCATTAATATTATTTTTTTTCCACGATATCTCCAAAAATTTATCTACTGCCAATATATGACTCGCGCCAAAAATAATTCCATAGATATTGCTGTTTTTTTTAATTGAAAAAGGATATAGCCGCACGGAACTGTTTTTCGGTATTTCTTTTCTAAGTTCTTCAATAACAATTTCATGAATGTATTTATAGGGTTTTTCTTTTATTCTATTTTTTGACACAGATAAAGCTGTCTGAAATTCCGGACGATCGTTAAATCTATTAAAATAGGATGACGAAACAAAATATAAAAAATCAACTTGTTTACAAGCTGTCAATGGAATAAAATATTTCTTTCCCAGAAATCTAACTCCATTCTGATCAAGTAATACCAATGAAGGATTTTTTTCTAATTTTTTTATGTATTTAGGAAAAATTTCGTCAAAATCTTCATTCGAAAATTTAATTTCCAATTTTTTCTCTTTTCTCAATTTTTGCAAAGATTTAGAAGTCGCTATATATTCCTGACAGATAGTCATTAACTGATCATATTTCCGAGAATCCTTTTCATTTAAAAAAACTTGTATATTTTTATTCTCACTTATAATATTCTCTGTATACAAACTAATTTGACTTAAAATTCTTAAGGGACTACCTTCTATCCCTGATAAATCTTTTCCTGTCCCTGCAAAAAAATCAAATATACATAAAATAGGACTCCATCTCGACATTACGAAAACAGGAATCCATGCCTGTATATATTTTTCAAAAATATCAAGTTTTGTTATTGTTTTTTCATCAAATGGTTCTTTATGTAAATCTTTTGATGGCATCTTCTTGAGCCTCGCCTTTTATTAAATTTAATACATAATTTAGTACAAATAATACCTAATCGAGGCTTCGGCGATTTCTTTCATTTTTTCAAACATTTCCGGAACCGTCCATCGCTCTTCTCTGAAAAACATTGAAACAGGAGAATAGTAATTAACATCGGAATTCCCGTCTCGTTTAAAAACATAAATTTGATTTAAATTATAAAACTCATTCAGTACGATAATTTTGGAACGCACCGTCAATGTTTCGGGAGAATCGACAGCAAAATCACAACCCCAACCGAAACAGATAAATGGAGTAATTTTCTCATAATTCATCATTGCTTTGATACCGGTCAGATTTTTCCCCAATCGTTCGATAGCGTTTCCGGTTGCCTGCTTAGGTTTACCCTCATTAATACGTTCTTTATTGGTTCCCTGTCGCTTAATTTCCGCAATGACAAGCGGTGACTTTTCATTTGTCTTCTTATTCACTAAATACAAAACACCGCCGTCGGGAATGATTTTTCGGTCTATACAATCATAACAAAATTCTCTTCGTATATTTTTTCTTTTTATAAAATCAATCATATATTTGATTTCAATTTCGGAAGCAAATTCCAAATCCCAATCGGAATCAAAATAAGATTTAAAATCCTTTTTTTCTTTAAGATATTGTTTAACCAAATCCATTGCCTGATAAACTTCTTTATCATCAATCTTTGACTTCGTATTTTTGGGCTTGTGTTGTTCCGACCGGCCTCTTAAACTGTCGTGCTGACTCATAGCATTCTCCTATTTTTCCAAAACAAACAGATACTCGGATGTATGAATATTTCTTTCTCTTAAATTACGACTTCCGCGAAATGTATTATAAACCATTTCAACTGTTTTCACATGCCCGTATTTTGCAAGCATTCGAACCATTTCATCAAACGAAATAAATCCTTCCGAATTATAAGAAACAATAATGAATTTAGAATCCAAATCGGAAATAATTTCTTCCATTGAATTGAGAGCCGAATACGGTTTATTAAAAACCGACCTGTTCCAATCCTGTGTAATACCGCTCACCTTGCTTATATCCACATCCAATTTATTCTTCAGAATAAGATTCAGCATGAAATAATTGGAACCGTACGGATGTTGATTATACGGCGGATCTAAATAAACAATATCCATATTTTTAAGTTTACCGGAAAGGCTGACGGTATCTTCCCGATAAATCATAACCTCGGATTCGAAACGACTGAAAACGGGTTCTTTCAATTCTATTGCCCCCAATATTCTTTTCAGGGCATTTTTGCCGCTCGCTCCAAAACATCCGATGCCGGTATGTTTATCTTTATAAAATCCTTTAAAAACACCGCTCGTATTCACATGAATTGAAGCTTCCGTAATCAACGGAGCCAGAAAAAATCGTTTAAGCTCCTCTTCCGGCACGAGTTTATCAATCAAATTTCGATAAGTATCAATCAGAACGGCATTATTATGCGTGTAAAAAACACGTTCTCCGGGCAAAATATGACCATCATCTTTCGGTGCGTAATGCTCGGTAATTATACCGGGAAGTTTTTCTTTTTCGCACGAGGCTATGATCTCGCTTCTTAAGCTGCTACATTGTTCGCTCGGGTATTCACTGTAATTAGCCAGATAACAACTATTGATCACAAAAGAATAGATCTCAATATCGTTTACAATTAAACATTCGGAATAGCGCTTCAGCATTCGCGACACAATTCCCGATCCCGCAAACAAATCGGCACAAATCAGTCTGTCTCTCCCCAACTTATTCCGGATTGCTATAACTTCCTGTTCGATTGATCCGATAAGACTTCGCTTGTTTCCCAAATAGGTAATAATCTGTGTTGTAAGGTAATCATTATTTTCCTGCATTTCCGTAATCGACATCGGTTTACCTGAACTCGTTTATACGGCAATATTATATCATAATCGGAGAGAGGTATAAAGAAAATAAAGTAAAATCCTTCTAATATATTAGAAATTGATTTTAATCTTATTTTAAATGATAAATATGAAAAGCTCTGCAAAATTTCTTATACCACACAACCTTTTCTTTTCAAATAAAAAAAAGTCATTCTCTGCAAACAAGGCAATAACCGGCTGCTCTCGCAACAGAACCCCGATGCTCGATTGACAAATCAGGAAAGCAGGTTGTAAAATAGAATGTATTTTTATTCATACAAAAAGGAGATTTTATGAAAAAACTGAGTTTTCTGATTTCTGTTTTACTCTTTTCCGCTGCATCCGCTTTTGCCGATGTGTATACCGTCTGTTCCGGGAAAGCACAAGTCGCCCGTGATTCCGGAAAGTACTTTTCGGATCAGGATATTACCATAAAATATGACGATGAAAAAAAGATCTACTATTTGAACACGGAAGTATTTATCAGTAATATCTTTGTTCTTCTTTCCGAAAATGATCTGGAAAAAATCAGATACGCACTTACCAAATATAAGGAATGGGTGAAAATAGCCAAAGAGCACAATGTCGAGATGAACAAAGAAATTCCCGACTCTTCAATCGATACAAAAGTATTATGAGAGTACGGAGAGGATGAATGGCATACTGCTTTCGGTTTTAACCTGACACTGAAAGCGGTTTCTCTAAATTTACAGCAGCATTATTTTGTGATTTCATCCAATAAAGTCAGTTCCTTTTTAAATGAATATATTACCGTTAAACTCGATCCGCTCTATTTCAATGAAGTCAATACCGATGCTCTGTTAGACGCTCTTCAAAAGGAAAAAATCGAATCCGTCAAGGAAGAATACAACAAGAAAAAGGCGGCACAGGATTTATTTCAATAATCCGATAAAACAATCCGGGAATATTTTTAATCCCGGCATTTGCCCCCGTTTTCCGCAACAAAAAAGGCAGCCCGTGCAGGCTGCCTTTTTTGCCTTTACCGCGGTACGTTACGGCCGTTTGCATTTCCCAACCTCTCTTCCGCAAAAACAGAACTTCTCCCGATTTTCCCGTATTTTGCACCTAAAAACTCTGAGAGATTCTCCGAAAACTCTGAGAGTTTTTGAAAAAACATAGGACGTTTTCGGGCAGATAAAAAAGATTTAAAAAACAAAAAAGGCAGTCTGTACGCCTCTGCCCCTGTGTGCCGTCAACGCAATGCGCTGCGGCCGGCCGTTTACCGGCGGCTTTCTTCCGCCTGCCAGTAGCCGTTTTTGTCGGCACCGACCCGGCGCAGAAGGCCGGCGGTCTGTAACTTTTTCATCTGACGGATGACGGTGCTGACGGAAAGGCCGGTTTGCTGCGCCAGTTCGCTTTGCGTGATAAAGGGATTGTCTTTGATGCGGTTCAGAATGGCTTGCTGACCGGCGGTTGATTTTACACTGTCATTTACACTGTCATTTACACTGTCATTTACACTGTCATTTACACTGTCATTTTGGCGGTTGCCGTAAGCGGGGGAAGCGTCTTCGACCGAACGGGGATTCTCTCTGTAAGCAATGTGCAGATAACGGTTTTTCAGTTCGTGACGGGCACCGAACAGCAGATTCTCGAAAAAGTGCTCCAAAAAGAGCGGCGTTTCCCGGATTCCTTTTTTGAGATCGGTGTAATTGGATCTGACCAGCGCATTGCGAAAATAGCGGCTGTTGTTCTCGAACAGCTCATCGGAAACCGCGAAACCGAGCGTCCGCAGATATTTGACGGTAAAGACCGCCGTGGTGCGGGTATTGCCCTCGATCCGGTATACCCCAAACCGCGGTTTTCCGCAACAAAAAAGGCAGCCCGTGCGGGCTGCCCCTGTGTGCCGTCAACGCGGTGCGCTGCGGCCGGTTACGGTGTTTCCCCGGAGACAGTACGGATTTCTTTCCAGGAAACGGACTGCCATGTGTTGCCGTCGCTGATTTCGCTGCTGTTGCTTTCGTCCAGATACAGCACCGTATCGGCCGGTTGAAAACTTCCGGCAGCCGCAAACGAACCGGTAACGGTTATTTTCCCGGGATAAGTTAATTTTAAAACCGGAATCACGGCATCGGTGAACGCATTGGCGTTAACGGTTGTTGCCGACGGAAAAGAAGCCTCTTCCAAGACCGTCAGCGAAACAAAAGCGGAATCCCCGACAGCCGTCAGGTTCGGACAGGAAAGACGGTTTAATACACGATTGGAAAAAATATTGTAAGAAAGATCCAACGAGGAGTTCAAACCCGAAAGCGTTCCGGTTTCCAACGGCAAATCCGAACCCTCATCGAGAGCAAAACAGTCGTTGCCGATGAATGCGGCCGATTCCAGATTAATGCGCTCCAGTGCCGTACAGTTGCGGAAGGCGTCGGCAATCAGTTTAAACGTACCCTTTTCCGGCAAAATCACTTCTTTTAAAGCCGTACAGCCGCGGAAGGCGGCATTTCCGATTTCCCGAGTCAGAGCCGGAAGGGAAACGGATGTCAGCGAACGGCAGTTTTCAAATACGGAACCGCCGAGCAAATCGACTGCCGGAAGAGAAACCGATTTCAGATTGGAGCAGCCTTTAAAGGCACCCTCTTCGATTTCAGTGACTTTCGGCAAAGAGACTTCAACCAGAGAAACGGCTTCGGCAAACTGACCGGTGCGTACAATTTGCGAATCGGCCAGAACCAGCTTAACCCGAATCCGGGGATTTTTCAGTGCCTCGCCGAGACTCTTCGGAAAAATGCCGGTTCCGGTCACTGTGACGGTATAAGGTTCCTCATACGGAGAAGAAGGAGACGGAGCCGCTGCCTTTAAAACCTCTGCCGTTTCTTCGGCCGTACCGCTAAACGCCGGTACAGAGACAGTACAGGGAGTAATTTGAAAAACGAAGACCCTGGGAAAAACATCGGCGGTTCCCAACCGCTTTGCGGTTACCTTTCCGCTACTGTCGACCGAAACGGTTTCGGCATCGGTCGATCTCCATTCCGCTTCGACAACATCTTTTCCCATCATTCCTTTAACAACCGCTGTTTCTCCGATCTCCAATGTCAGTTTTTCGGGAACGACATTACACACGGGATCCTCCTGAATGCACCCGAACAGCAGAAAAAACGATAAAATCAAAAAAATGTATTTCTTCATAAGCAACTTCTCACCCCCAGTTATTATAAATCCGAAAATTCCGGTTGTCAACAGAAACTTTCCAAACCGCCGTTTTCCGCAACAAAAAAGGCAGCCCGCACGGGCTGCCTTTCTGTGCCGTCAACGCGGTGCGCTGCGGCCGTTTGCTTTTTCCAACCTCTCTTCCGCAAAAGCAGAACTTCTCCCGATTTTTCCCGTATTTTATACCCGAAAACTCTCGGGGATTCCCCAGAAACTCTGAGAGATTTTTTAAAAACACAGTGCATTTTTCCGAAAACTCTGAGAGTTTTTTTAAAAACGTAGGACGTTTTCGGGCAGATAAAAAGATTTAAAAAACAAAAAAGGCAGCCTGTACGCCTCTGCCCCTGTGTGCCGTCAACGCGGTGCGCTGCGGCCGGCCGTTTACCGGCGGCTTTCTTCCGCCTGCCAGTAGCCGTTTTTGTCGGCACCGATCCGGCGCAGAAGGCCGGCGGCCTGCAACTTTTTCATGTGGCGGATGACGGTGCTGACGGAAAGGCCGGTTTGCTGCGCCAGTTCGCTTTGCGTGATAAAGGGATTGTCTTTGATGCGGTTCAGAATGGCTTGCTGACCGGCGGTTGATTTTACACTGTCATTTACACTGTCATTTACACTGTCATTTGCGCTGTTTTTTTTG
This sequence comes from uncultured Spirochaetota bacterium, assembly GCA_944388995.1. GTDB lineage: Bacteria > Spirochaetota > Spirochaetia > JAFGXN01 > JAFGXN01 > CALXOJ01. The sequence goes on from CALXKN010000001.1 coordinate 151,284, forward strand.
CTTTGGGGAAATCGGTGCGAATTTCCGTAGTGAACGGAGAGATCCTCGACTGATTGCGGATTTTTTTTGTAATCGATGTGAAGGTACCGGTTTTTCAGTTCGTGATGCCGGTCAAACAACAGATTATCGAAAAAATTCTCCAAAAAAACGGGAGTTTCCCGAATCCCCTTATTGAGATTGGTGTAATTGGCTCTGACTAAAGCATTGCGGAAATAATAACTGTTTTTTTCAAACGGTCCGTTATGAACCTCAAATCCGAGCGTCCGTAAATACTTGACGGTGAAAACCGCCGTGGTGCGGGTATTGCCTTCCGCAAACGGATGAATTTGCCAAAGCCGGGAAACAAAAAACGCAATGTGACTGACCGTTTCCCGAGGAGTCAGATCTTTGTAACTGAACCGACGTTCCTGTTCAAAATCGTAATCCAATGCCGACCGCAATTCGAAAGCGGCTCCGTATAAAACCGTATCGCCTCGCAGAACCCACTCTTTTTTGGTGATATCGTAATCTCTCAGCACACCGGAAAACCGATAAATCCCGTCAAATAACTCTTTGTGTATTGCAATCAGATAAGAAGGCGAAAACCGAAATGATTTTTCGCTCAGAATTCGGGCAATCCTTGCAGAAACTTTGTCGGCTTCTTCGGTCCGTTCTTCACCGTTCAAATCAGATCTTGTTTCGTAATAGTTGTTAACAAGGCGATTGGCTTCATCTATCGAAATTTCGCCTTCAATATTTCGCCGAGCCGTTTCATACAGATAAGCCGATGGTTCCAGACCGTCCACTTGCTGCAGACCGATAGCTGTTGCCCATGCCTTTCCCTTTTCTTTCTTCGAAGGTTCCGACTGACGAATATATTCATCAAAATTAAAGCCTGGGGTAAATCCCGAATCTCTAAATTCTTCCGTCATCTCTTTCCAGTATACCCCAAAATTCGTTTTTCCGCAACACGCACTTCCTTTCAGCCGCAATGCACAGCGGACTTTTATAGTCGGAAACCGTCAGCAACGCTTCTCCAAAACAAACAGATACTCCGAAACGCGGAGGCTGCGGTTCTTTAAATTACGGCTTCCGCGAAACACGTTGTAAGGAATCTCGACGGTTTTGACTTTGCCGTATTTTTTCAGCATCTGCACCATCTCGTCGAAAGCGATAAATCCTTCCGAATTGTAAGAAACAATGACGAATTTTGCGTCCAATACCGAGACGATTTTTTCCATTGATTCGAGCGCCGAATGCGGTTTATTAAACACCGAGCGGTTCCAATCCTGCGTGATTCCGCTGACGCTGCTGACTGCGACGTCCAGTTTGTTTTTTAAAATGAGGTTCAGCATAAAATAATTGGAACCGTAAGGGTGCTGATTATACGGCGGATCCAAATAAGCGATATCAATTCTTTTGAGATTTTCTGAAAGGGCAACCGCATCTTCCCGATACAATTCAATCGCCGATTCAAAGCGACTGAACACCGGCGCTTTCAGTTCGATTCGGCCTAAAATCCGTTTCAGTGCATTTTTGCCGCTTGCGCCAAAACAGCCGATTCCGGTACGCTTGTCTTTATAAAACCCTTTAAAAACGCCGCTTGTGTTCACATGGATTGATGCTTCGGTAATCAGCGGCGCTAAAAAGAATTTCTTCAAACCCTCTTCCGTTACCCATTCGTCAATCAAAGCCCGATAGGTGTCGATTAAAACCGCATTCTCGTGTGTGTAAAAAACCCGTTCACCGGCACGGATGCTGTTATCGTCCTGCGGAGCATAATGTTCCGCAATGATGCCAGGTCGTCTTTCATTCCGACACAATTCGATGATCTTCTCCCGCAGAAAATCGCATTTTGCTTGCGGATAGCTGCTTTTGTTCGATAAATAGCAGTCGTTGATGATAAACGAATAATTTTCCCTGTCATTTGCGATCAAAGTTTCGCTATACTGCTTAAGCATTCGGGAAACGATTCCCGAGCCGGAAAACAGATCCGCGCAGCGCAGTTTCTGTCTGCCGATTTTAGCTCGAATCGTTTTAACCTCTTCTTCAATCGGAGAAAGAAGCGCCCGTTTATTGCCAATATAGGTGATAATTTGTTCGGTCAAATATACTTTGCTTTCTTCCATAAAAATTACGTAAACTTTCGATGCAAAGATTTATTTCAACAGAATTTCGATAAATCTCTTTCCGTTCGCTGTTCGCCGGCACTAATAATGAAAAACTCTTGTTTTAAATACCTGCGCAATGCTTTGTTAATAAAAAACGCCGGCGCTCCAAACGGAACTGCCGGCGCTTACCGCATTCGGCGGCATTTACCGCAGCTGCATCAGCTGCAAAGCGGTGTAACCGTCTTTATTCAACAGACCGGGCGATGCACCGCGGCGAATCAGGTAATCGTAAATGTACGAATCCTTTTTGATGGCAGCGATGTGCAGCGGAGTATTGCCTTGATTGTCACACAGATTAATATTGTAATCGGTGATAAGCCAATCGAGGATTTCGGTGCCTTTGCTCATTGCGATGTAAAGCGGCGACATTCCATCTTTATTGCGGATGAAAATATCGGCACCGGCATTGACAATTACCTTCGCGGCTCCGTAGTTGCCGTTGTTCAGCGCATAATGCAGCGGTGTATTTCCGTCCATATCTTTTTTATCGAGTTCGGCCTCTTTTTTGACCAAAATCTGAATGATCGCTTCAGGACTCTTCTCTTCAATAGCAATATGAAGAGGCGAACGTCCTTTGTTGTCGACGCTGGCCAGCAACGATTTATCGATGAACCACTCCGTCACTTTCGGATCCAACAACGCCATCGAAAGCGGCGACATATTTTCCTTATTGACGGCGTAAACGTCGCTGCCGATGTTCAGCAGATACCGGGAAATAACTTCATATTTCTCTTTGATAGCGTGGTGAAGCGGCGTATTGCCGGCGTTGTCACGCTCACCGATGGGAGCTCCGGCAGCAATCAGCATTTGAATACCTTCAATATTGCCGGCCTTTACGGCATCATGCAGCGGCTGGCGGCCCCAGTTGTCGCGAATGGTGACGTCGGCTCCCTGTTTCAGCAGCATATCGACAATCTGATTGCGTTTGTAGCTGACTGCTTCGTGAAGCGGCGTCTTTCCGTAAGTATTGGCGACATTATAGTCGAGTTTGTATCTGACCAGATACGGAATCAAATCAATTCGATTATTAAGAACAACGTAGTGATACGCCGAATTGCCGGCATTGTCGCGAACAGAACCGTCGACGCCATTGGAAAGCAGCAGATCCAGCATCTCTTTGTTATTGTAAATAATGGCAACGTGCAGCGGGGTTCGTCCCAAGTGGTTCTTGACGTCCGTTTCCGCATTCAAAGCAATTAAATTCTGCGCGGCAGCCGTCAAATCATACTGAACGGCAAAATGAAGCGGCGTATTTCCGGCAGCGTCGCGAGCTTTCAGGAATTTATCCTGTGCCAACCACGAAGGATCGCCCCACTGTGTCGCCAACGCCATGACAATCGGCGTTTCACCTTTTTTATTTTCCACAAAGAGATCCGAATCGCTGTCAATCAAAAGTTTGACTGCCTCTTCCTGTTTGTTCCGGATCGCAATATGCAGAGGAATGTCTCCGTCGATATTTTTCTGATTGAGCGGCGTTCCTTTCAGCAGCAGCAATTTGACAATATCAACATTGGATCCGTTTAACAGCGCTAAATGAAGCAGCGTATTGCCGGCGTTATCTCGACTTTTGGGATCGATATAACCGCAAAGCCAAGAAACATATTCAAAACCGCGCTCCAAACCGGCAGTAAATGGAGTAACCAATTCGTTGTTGACGGCGTGAATGTTAGCGCCTTTATTAAGCAGCAGTTCGATTGTTTCGCGGTTATCGTTGGCAACCGCTAAATGAAGCGGCGTATTGCCGGAGTTGTTACAGACATTGATATCAGAGTTATTTTGAATCATCCGCGCCACAATATCGGAGTCATAATTTTTCCCGACAGCCATCAGCAGAGGCGTATCTCCCCAGTTATTGCGCGCATTAATATCAACATCGGTTTCCAATAACGCCAAAATCGCTTCTTTTGGATACGATTTTTCCAGCATGAGCAGGAGCGCCGTGTCTCCGTCAGGCGTTGTGATATTCACATCGGCTCCGCGGGCAACCAGCATATCGATGATTTCCTGATGATTATTGTTAATAGCTAAGTGAAGCGGCGTCAGTCCGTCTTGGTTAAAACGGTTCAAATCAAGATCTTTCAGAATAAAGTATTCGACAAAACCGCGGTGACCTTTAGCCGCCGCATGGTGAAGCGGAAAACCTCCCTGATTGTAGAATCCGCTAATGTCTGGCGACGTCACGTAATCCTGAACATACTCATAATCGGTCCCGGTCAAATCTTCCCCGGCTTTCACAAAGTCGATAATAATTTGCGCGTATGTTACCTTGTCAGTATGCTTCAAAGCAAAATCAACGTTATTGAGTTTATCGGGACGGCAAAAACCGGGGTGAATGTAAGATCCCGTCTTCAAAAGATATTCAACGATTCCAGGGCGGGCATTCTCCACCGCAAAGTTTAAAATCGTTTGCCCGTCGCTTGTCATTTGATTGATGTTCTCCGCGGTAACAATAGCCTGAACAAGGCTTTCACCTTTTTCAACCGCGTTTTCCATTACCGTTTTTCCGGAAACATCGACCATCCGCGTATCGGCGCCGGATTTAACCAATAAAGCCGCCATTTCCGACTGATCATTGAGAACAGGAATATTCAGCAGCAATTCGTTTTTATTGTTTTTGACGTTGACATCAGCATTTTTAGAAATCAGCAGCGACGTCAATTCGATATTATTGGCGCGGACAGCGTGAAAAATCGGCGTTTCACCGTTTGTATCGGCAATATTCGGATCTGCTCCGATAGTGAAAAGAAAATCAATGATGTCTCTATAATTATTCTTGACGGCAATTGCCAAAGCCGTTTCACCGTAACTTGCGAGATCGTTAACGTTGACACTTTCGTCGAACATCAAATTACGCAGAGCGGCGTAATCTTTTTTTTCGACCATCTCCTGAATTGAGTACTGATTCTGAGTTGTCGCGCAGGAAATCAGCATTGCCAGAATGCCGAACGCCATTGCCATTAAGAATTTTTTTTTCATAGCCCTATCCTGTCAACAGAGTTTCTGCTTTGTATCATTATCGGTATAAATTAAAAATAATTAATGAAATTATTCAATCGGATAGGCAAAAAGCCGTCCTGAATCGGAACGAAACAACACTCTCCGCCCGCGCACACCGATAATCCGATTCGCCTCAATGCAAACTTTTCCGCCGCCGTCAGGTAAATCAACCGCATACCGGGGAATTTTTTCCCTGTACAGCCGCTGCCGAACCCGACGGTACAACCGCCGTCCCGTTTGAATCGAAACGCGGTACGCTGCCGTTTCCGCCGCCAAATCGCCTTGAAAAAGATAATACGGCGTCAAATCCATCTCCGAAAACCGTTTAAACAGAGCGGACAGTTCCTTTTCCGAATCGTTGACGCCGCGCAGCAGAACCGTCTGCGTCAAAATTTCAAAACCCGCACTGCGGATTTCTCTCAGAGCGGCGACGGCATCTTCCGTCAGTTCATCGGTACAGTTGATATGAACCGAAAACCGCACGCGGTACAGTCTCAGCGCCCGCAAAAGCGCGTCGGTGATCCGCTGCGGGGCGACCGTCGGAATCCGTGTGCAAATTCGGAAACGAAACGGGCGCACGCTGCTGAAACGATGCAGCAGTTCCGTTAAACGTTCGTCGGAAAGCGTCAGCGGGTCGCCTCCGGAAAGAAGAATTTCCTCGATTCCAAGACGGCTTTTCAAGCAGGCGCACGCTTCATTGACATCGGCCTCTGTCGGTTCGCCGGCACCGCAAAGGCGATGTTTACGGAAACAGTAGCGGCAAGCGGCGGCGCACTGCGGAGTTGTCAGCCATAACGCCCGATCCGGATAGCGATGAACCAAAAACGGCGTCAGTGAAAAGCGCCTTTCCTCCAGCGGATCTTCATTATCGTAAGGAGAAAGTATTTTTTCATCCTCCGATGGCAAAAATTGCCGCTTCAAAGCCGGCGAATCTGTCCGATCAATGAGATTTTTCAGATAAGGGGAAAGTTTTTCCGGTTGCATTCACTCCGCCGGCGTTATTAAAACCGATACAAACGCTTCGACAGCCTCACCGCGTCCGACACTGCCGATCTTTTCATGTGTTTTCGGTTTAATTGAAACGGCTGCAGTATCGAGATTCAAATCAGCAGCCAATCGGGAACGCATTTCATCGATAAAAGGATTTAGTTTCGGCGCCTGCAGAACGACGGTGGCATCGACATTAACCGTTTTCCACCGCGGAGAAAGGCGCTTGACCGTTTCCCGCAGCAGTTCGCGGCTGTCGGCATTTTTATATTGAGGATCGCTGTCGGGGAAAAGAATACCGATATTGCCTTCCGCTGCTGCGCCGAGAAGAGCGTCAATCAGCGCATGAATCAAAACATCGCCGTCGGAATGAGCCGCACACCCTTTCTCAAACGGAATTGTCACTCCGCCGATAATCAGCGGACGCCCCTTCTCTAAGCGGTGAAGATCCCATCCCTGTCCGATGCGCATCACATTTCCAGTTTAGCGAAAATCCGCTCTTTAATTTCTTCTTTATCCGTTTCGAGGACCAATGAAAGCTCGTCAATCAACAGCTTCAATGCGCTGTCGTACTGTTTTCTTTCCATGACAGGCAACGGCTGCGGTTTGTTTTTGCTCCTGTAATAAAGCGTGCTGACAACGGAAGCAATATCGTCAATATCGCCGGTTTTCAGCATGTCCATATTCCCCTGGTACCGTTCTTTCCAGTCCGAATGGGAAGGTGAAGCCGGCGGCGCAATTGATTCCAGTGTTTTCCGAGCCCGCTCCTTATCGACCAGCGCGCGGATTCCCAACGTCTCGGTATTGGAAACCGGAATCATGACGGTCATATCCGAAACCGGGATATAAATGGTGTAATATGGCGTCAAAACCTCTTTGAAAATCTGTTCGTCAATACCGACAATCTCGCCGACGCCCTGCAACGGATAAACAATCTTTTGCCCGATTTTAAATTTCACTTCACATTCCATAATTTGATTATACTCCGAACGGCAAAAATTTTCAACAAAAATAATCGGAAATCGCAAACACAGCACGCACGTTCCGTCTGAAGGCAGCCGCATTTTTTGATCTCCTCCAAAAATTTCTTGAAAACGAAAATAAAGCGTGTTATTATGATTTAACCCATTTTTACATGACGGAGATTTTATGGACGCTTTGACAAACCGCCGCGCTTCCGGCATTCTGCTTCATCCGACTTCGCTTCCAGGAAAATACGGAATCGGCGACTTTGGCAGAGAGGCTTTCGCTTTTGTTGACGCACTGGCCGAGGGCGGACAAACGCTGTGGCAAATTTTACCGCTCGGCCCAATCGGTTACGGAGAATCCCCTTATTCGCCGTTTTCAACCTTTGCCGGAGAAGACCTTCTCATCAGTCTCGATGGATTGGCTGAGTTGGGCTTGCTGGATGGAAACGATTTAAATGCGGCTCCCGCCTTTGATGAGAATCGTGTCAACTACGAAGCCGTCCGATCATTCAAACGTCCGTTGCTTGAAAAAGCGGCTGATGCGTTTCTAAAGAAAATTCCGGCAAAGCTGAAAACCGACTGGGAGAAATTCTGCCGCAACAACGCCGATTGGCTTGATGATTATGCTCTGTTTACAGCTCTCCGCAAAGAATTCGGAGAAACAGCATGGAACTCAGCCTGGGATCGCGATATCATGCGGAAAGAGCCGTCAGCGGTCAAAAAGTGGTCCCAATATCTGAAACATTCGGCAGAACAAGTTAAGGCCATTCAATTCTTTTTCGATTTTCAATGGAAAGCGGTCAAGATCTACGCTAACGAAAAAAATGTGCGTATCATCGGCGACATTCCGATTTTTGTTTCTCCCGACAGCGCCGACGTTTGGGCTAATCGACACCTCTTTTTAACCGACAGCGAGTGCCGTTACACTTCGGTCGCCGGCGTTCCCCCGGACTATTTTTCCCCGACGGGACAGCGTTGGGGAAATCCGCTTTACGATTGGAAAGCAATGGAAGCCGACGGTTTTCATTGGTGGGTGCGTCGCATTCAGCGAACTGCCGAACAGGTCGACATTATCCGAATCGATCACTTCCGCGGACTGCGGGCTTTTTGGAAAATTCCGGGAAGCGAAAAAACAGCCGAAAAAGGAAAGTGGATAAAAGCGCCGGGTGAAAAGCTGTTCGCCGCCGTCGCAAAAGCACTGCCGCGCGCCGAAATCATCGCCGAGGATTTGGGATTGATCACCGAAGATGTGACAGCTTTACGGAAAAAATTGCACCTGCCGGGAATGAAAATTCTTCAGTTTGCGTTTGAATTCACAGGCGACGGTCGTTTTAACAGCGCAAATGGATTTCTTCCTCATAATTACGAAACAGATTCCGTTGTTTATACCGGAACTCACGACAACGATACGACAGTCGGCTGGTACAAAACGCTTTCCGAACCGATTCGCGATGTTATTCGACGGTATTACGGCATCAGCGGAGAAGATATCGCATGGGATTTGATCCGTTCCGCTTCGGCATCAAGGGCCCGCTACTGCATTTTTCCGTTGCAGGACTTGCTCTCGCTTGATTCCGACGCCCGCATGAACACTCCGGCGACAGTCGGCGGAAACTGGAGCTGGCGTTTTTCCCCGCAGACAGACATTCTGAACCCGTTGCGCCGGCTGCGCGGTTTGACGGAGCTTTACGGACGGTTACCGTGGGCGCCGAAATAACTTTCACTCCCGAAAAGTTAGTGATCGCGGTGACTTTCAGCCGCGGAATCGGCGAACATTCCGTTTGGCAGCGACTGGAGAGAGAATTCGGGCCGATTGACGTTTACGGCGAGCCGTACCCGTTTTCGTTTACCGACTACTACGAATCGGAGATGGGAACCGATTTGACAAAACAGCTCATTTCATTTGAACGGAAAATCGACCCTCAAACACTCTCAGCTGTAAAACGGCGCACAAATGAAATCGAGGCTGAATCAGCCGTCAACGGCTGCCGCCGCATTAACCTTGACCCCGGGATTTTGAATTTCAACCGATTCATTTTGGCGACAACCAAAAATCGCGGTCACCGCATTCCTCTGACCGACGGCATTTACGGAGAGCTGACGCTTTTGTTTGTCCGCGGCCGTTTTCGACCGTTTCCCTGGACCTACGCCGACTATCGAAGCGAATCCGTTCTTGCCGACTTAGAAAAAATTCGTTTGACATTAAAATCCCGCAAAAAATAGTCAAAAAACGCTTTTTTACCCATTATATAAGATATGAAAACAAGAGTTTTGAAATCTGCCCTGCTGGGGGCAGGCGTTTTTTGCGGCTGCACGGTTCTGTCTCCGACGGTCGAGGTCATATTGAAATTGCCGCCGCTCCCCGAGAGTTTTAAAGACCGTCTGCAAAACGGCGCCGACAACCGTTGTTTGATTCTCTATGAAAACGATAACGGCAACATTTGTAAAAAAGAAATCGATTACACACAAACTGCGTCGTTGGAAATTTTAAAACGGGAAAACAGTCCGGTTTTGTTTTATCCGCCGTTTTCACTGCGGCCTTACGGCGGTTTTTTTACAGGAGAATCGATACTGCAAATGACGTGGAAAGGCGGTTTTTTGGTTGAAACCATCTACAAAACCGACGCTGCCTTGCGCAAAAACTGGAATCCGCAACCGCTCTTGGAACGGATAAACGGCAATCCGTGGCACAACGACGAAAACGCTCTGCGCAGCGCTTTGGAAACTCGGACAATCAATCGTTACAGCATCAAGAAAAAACCGCTTTACAAAGTTGTGTTGAAAGACGTTCCCGTCGGTGTTTGGATTAATCGCTGGCCGCATGAAAAAGTGACTGTTCCGGAGAGCAGAATTTTTGAAACGGAACTGCCCCTCGGTTACGAGTTGTTTCTGAATCTTGAAACGGGACAGAGACTTTCACTTTACGTCAATGAGAACGGTTCGACTCCTTTTCTAATAACGGAAGCCGAATGGTGAACACGGTGTATTCTCCTTCTTTTGAATCGACAGCGACCGTTCCTCCGTGTGCGAAAACAACGGTTTTACAAATAGCCAGACCCAAACCGCTGCCTTCCCGATTGCGGTTACGAGAATCGTCTGCTTTATAAAAACGGTCAAAAATATATTTGAGTTTTTCTCTCGGTATACCGATTCCGTTATCGTACAGCTCGGAAACAGCCTCATTGCCTTCCCGGCGAATCGATAAACGAATCAAGCCTCCGCTGCGGGAAAATTTAACCGCATTCATAATCAGATTTCCGAACGCTCTTGTCAAACTCTCCTGATCGCCCCAAACAAACAGCGGCTGCGGCGAAGGGTAAAATTCGAAACTCAGCTGGTCGGCTGCTCCCATCGGGGCAAATGATTCAAAAAGATTCCGAAGAAATTCATTGATTTCGATTTTTGTATTAATCCGCGGTTCCAAAGAACCGGCTTCCAAACGGGAAATCTGCCGCCACGAATCAATAAACGCGGAAAGCCGATCGGTTTCCTGTATCAAAAAATCAAATTGTTCGGAATCGGGACGATAAACGCCTTCTTTCAACATCTCCAACCGTGCCGTAATCAACGCCAACGGAGTGCGTAAATCGTGGGAAATATCGGCTGTCAGCTGACGGCGCGCCTTTTCGTTCTCTTCCAGTTTCTGCATCATGCAGTTGAACGAATCGATCAGGATTCCCAACTCGTTGTTTGAGCGGTTTTGAAGGCGAACCGAAAACCTGTTGCCGGCGGCCTGCTCAAACGCCTGTATCAAATCTTTCAGAGGGCGGCTGAGGCGGACGGAAAACAAAATCCCCAGCACAACCGAAAAAACAATCAGCACGCCGGAAAAGGAAATCAAAATGATGACGGTTTGCCGCGCCGCCGGAGAAACGGAAAAACGGTTGCCGACGCCGGGAATCATGCCGCCGGCGTAAACACAGGCAAGAGGCGTGTCGTCGGAAACCGCTTCCGCTCCGAAAACATCGCAAAGCGGAGCCACTCCTTCAAGATAAGGGAAGGTTTGATACAGAATATCGGTTTTTTCCGCATTCAGAACAATCAGTTTCGGTATCCGGAAATTCTCAGACTCTTTCGGATAGGAAGAACTCCGTTTTTCCCGCTTCAGAACGCGCATCCGCCGTTCGATAAACCGGTCGAGGGCTTCCTCCAAACCATCCAGAGTGCCGGTTCTTTGGTAATGCGAGCGGATAAAATCGCCGACGTGAACGGCAAAATCGATATCGCGTTCCCGCTGCCACCGCTTTCCTTCTCGAAAATAGCTGATTAAAGATACCCCAACCACCGCGCTTGTCAGAAAGAGAATCAAAAGCGCATAAGTAACGAGAATTTCGACCAAAAGTTTCCGTTTGATTTTCATTTCACGGAAAATCAAAATTCGCGGAAGCGGTATCCCATGCTGCGAACCGTTTCAATGTAAGAGGCGCCGTCGTTATTTTTGCTTAAAATCTTGCGAATATTTTTAATGTGAGCATCGACGTTGCGCGAATACTCTTCACAAAACGAGTTTGAAAATGCCGAAACCAGCTCCTGCCGAGAAAAAACTCTTCCCGGCTGACTCATCAGTTTTTCAACAATCGCAAACTGAACCGCTGTCAAATCATGGGGTACGCCGGCTACATAACATTTTTTTCTCTGCCCATCCAGCCGAACATCACCGCAAATCAGCATTTTATTGGTTCTCGGCCCCATACGACGAAGAACGGCCCGGATACGCGCAACCAATTCGCGAAAACTGAACGGTTTGACAATGTAATCGTCGGCGCCCTGTTCCAATGCGGCAATTTTATCAGCCTCTTCGGTTCTCGCCGTCAAAAAAATAACCGGTGTGTTTTTGTTCCGTCTGAGAATTTTCAGCACGTCAAATCCATCCATGTCGGGAATCATGACGTCCATCAAAATCAAATTGTAATCTTCCTCGCTGATGTGTCTTACGGCGCTGAAACCGTCGTAAGCAATATCGGTATCAAAATCATTTGCTTTTAAATAATCAGAAAGCATTTGAGCCATTTGTTTTTCGTCTTCAATTATCAAAATTCGATCCATTGTTAACCTCCGAAATCAATTTTGTACGGTCTGAAATATTTTTTATGACGCAAGTTATCATAACCGATTTTTTATGAAAAAATAATGAAAAAAAAGTATTATTTTTCAGCTACCGCCTTATCATGCAAAAACCGGATTTCATCCTTCCAAATCTCCCGATTTGGGGTTTCCAAAATCAGAGGAATATTGTCAAAACGCTTGTCTGAAGCAATTTTTTCAAACGGAAATAGCCCTAAATGGCCTTTCCCAAGAGATTCATGACGATCACAGCGGCTGTTCAGCGGATTTTTCGAATCGTTCAGATGCATTCCTTTTAGAAACGAAAATCCGATGAGACGATCAAACTCTTCCATTGTCTTTTCAAATTCTTCTTCGGTGCGCAAATCGTACCCGGCGGAAAAAATGTGGCAAGTGTCAATACAAACGCCGGCACGCGTCGGATCTTTCAGCTGTGAAAGAATTTCCGCCAGCTCTTCAAACCGGCTGCCGATCACCGTTCCTTGACCGGCCATAGTCTCCAAAACAAAAACAACAGATTCGGTTTCTTCGGCTGCACGATTGACAGCGCCGGCAATGCGGGAAATAGCCTCTTTCGGCGTTGAAAGGTTGACATGCGCTCCGGGATGAAAATTAAAAAGCTTTAAACCCAATCGGTCAACCGTTTTCGCTTCTGCCAAAAACGAATCAAAGGATTTTTGAAAACGCTCTTGATCGGCATTCCCCAAATTAATCAAATAACCGCCGTGAACCAACACATCTTCCGGCCGAATGCGGGAAGATGCCAAGTGAAAGCGAAACCAGTTGACCGCATTGTCATCAGGTAAAGGGGCGAACCATTGCCGCTGATTTTTGACAAACATTCCGAAGGCATCAGCTTCGAGCGCTTTTGCTTCATCCGGCGCATGAAAAAGACCTCCGGCAATGCTGACATGAGCTCCTGCTTTTTTCATTGAATCCCCCTAAACCGTAAAGACGGTTCCGCTCGGCGAATGCCCCGCCAGAATTTCATCAAATACCGGCTTCAGCACATCGGTTCCGGTAAAACACCATTTTTTCCGAGAATCGGGAACATTTTCCGCAATGACGGGAGGCAGCAACGCTTTCGGAGCAATTCCGTAGTAACGGTTGCGCTCGGAAACCGCCGCAAAACAAGCCGTCGCCTCAGCTGCCAAACGTTTACTCAGATAGTATCCGGAAAATTTCCCTTTCGCCGCCTCCAACCGTCCATCCAAAAAATTGACAACGGTGCAGCCGCTGCGTTCCGCCTCTGTTCGGCACATGATTTCATAAACCGTTTCATAATTGATTTTCAACTGCCGACGAAACAAGGCGGTGTCGGTCGTATCAGGACAGTAAACCGCCGCATTGTTAACAATGACTCTCAACCCGGGAATGTTTGCCGCATTCCAAAAACGGCCGACACCGTCGTCTTGTGAAAAATCGGCGGTAATCGTGCAGGTTTGCAGCCCTTTTGCGTTGAGGGCGGCTGCCAGCGTTTGAAGTTCTTCTGTCGAGCGGCGGCAATGAAGAATCAAATGATATCCGCATTCTGCCAAATGCAATGCGCACGCACGTCCTGTTCTGACGGCTGCACCGGTCACAGCTGCCCACTTTTCCATAAAATTATCATATCCCGTTTCAGCGGTTTTGACAACGACCGCAGCGGCGGAAAATTCTCAACCTTTAACGCTTTTTTTCCGATAAAACACTAATGAAACGGATTTTTCTGACCGCACTTTTCCCGCTGATGACAGCGCTTCCTCTTTTTTCTGAATCGGTAACCGTCACTTTGGACGGTTCTGATTTTCTCTCCGCCGTTTCCGTCCGCAAGCCGCAAGGAAACCGAGACGCCGTCACTATTCCCGAATCTGTTGTTGAGCCGGGGGACGACGTTGATTTACTGATTCATTTTGATGCGGACGAAGAAGTACCCCAAGGAAACTACCGCCTGATTAATGGATCGATTATCACATCTGCCGATGATAAAAAAGCCGGCAACGCATCGGGACGCTTTTACATCGACCAAAGCGCGCTTTCATTGCAGCCGTTGACAAATGCTCTTTTTGCCTCGAAAAATGAGCCGGGGAGTTTTACCATCCGATTTTTCATCAAACCGACTGTTGTCGAAAACAACGAAATTTTGATTTATTGGTCAAATACGACTCAAAACGGCGACCGTTTCGATTATCAGAGCGTCATTTGCGGAATCGAAGACCGCCGTCTCGTTTGGAGTTTTGAACGTCTCTTTAAAAACGCCGCACCTCAAATCGAAATCAAAGGTAAATCAAAAATTAAAGCGGGAGAGTGGAGTTTTCACTCTCTTTCATACAACCGCGATTTGAATTTTCTCGAATATTCAATGAACGGCCGTGCGGAGCAAATCGTTTATCTCTCTCCCGAAGGAAGCGAATCCGAAATCGATACTCCGCCGATTATCGGCAGCCGACCGTACAGCGTTCTAACCGTCTGCCGACGCTTCAGCGGAAAAATGGATGAATTGATGATTTTAAATCAGGCAACAGATTCGGCTGCCGTTCCGCAACTTTTGAAAGACGAAGGACGGATTCTTTTCCGTTGTGTCGATACCGGCTATTCAAATTCGTTAATCGAAAATATTGTGACGGATGTTCAAACAGAAGGCAACAGCGCTGTTAACGGGTACTTTCGTATAAGCGAAAACCGCTTGGACTCCATCCGGTGGAACGAAGCGAAAATTGACGACAGCGACGGATACTTCAGTGAAAACGGATGGATTCCGTTCCGTTCGAACGACTTTCCGCAAAACGTGCGCGGCCGCTATCTTCAGGTAGCCGTCCAGCTTCTACCCGATACCGTTGACGGAATTTCGCCGCAGTTTAAATCCGCCGATGTGGTTTATGAACCAAACCTCCCGCCTCTGCCGCCGATTGCGTTAACAGCAATTGCCGGCAACGAAGCAGTGACTCTCGATTGGATTCCGGCCGTCGATATTCGCACGCGCGGCTACCGTATTTCGTACGGCACAGCCCCCGGCCGTTATACCGATTTCATAGACATCGACAATCCGCCGTTTACACCGAACCGCCATCAACAGTTTACCATTACAGGACTGCAAAACGATGTGCTTTATTACTTCTCTGTGCAATCTTTTGATGATGCGCCGGTCAGACAATACGGAGAGTTTTCCGATGAAATTTCTGCCCGACCGGGATTGATTCATAAACAGCCATGATGGAAATCACTTGCTTCGGCTGCCGCGGCTCGCATGTCGTATCGGGTCCGAAATTCTCCGCATTCGGCGGTCATACAACCTCCTACCGCATTCTGTCGCCCGAATGTGAAACGGCGTTTTTTGTCGATGCCGGCACCGGCATCTGCAACGCGGTACTTCCCGATTCGATTCATAAAGCCGTTCTTTTTTTCACTCACACCCATCTGGATCACATTGTCGGCTTTCCGTTTCTGCCGGCATTGCAAAAGAAAGGCTTTGAACTGACAATCTGCGGACCCGTCGCCGCCTACGGTGCCGGCATCAAAGACATTATGACCACTCTCTTTGCGCCGGCATTCTTTCCCGTTTGTTGGAACGAATTCCCCGCTCACATTCGCTTCTTTGATTTTCAAGACGAAACTCAAACCATTTTTGACGGTACTGAAATTCAGGCGTTTCGACTGCCGCACTCCTGCACGACTTTGGGCTGCCGACTGAAAATCGGAAATCACACCGCCGCATTTTGCTTTGACGCCGAATTGGAAGCGCTCTCCGCGGATGAAACCGAAAAAATCGGCCGCCTTATTGAAGGTTCGGATTTGCTGATTGCCGACGGAACGTACACCGCTGAAGAGTATGAAAACGGCCGCCGTGGTTTCGGTCACAGCGCTGCAGAGACAGCAGCGGTTTTTGCCGAACGATTTTTCATTAAACAGCTTGGAATTTCACATCACAGCCCAACAGCCGACGACAATACACTAACGGCCCGAGAACAACTGCTGAAAAAACGGTTTGCGAACCTTGATCTCTTTTTCCTGCGGGAAGGAATGACAGTTTCTCTTTCTTAAAAAACGGTTGCCGCCGAAATGTCGCGGATACGGAAATCGTTTAAAATCTGCTCGATGTAATTTTCCTTATTGATGATGATTTTCCGTTCGGAAAGCTCAAGCGTCTGATTTTTCCTCATCTCCTGATGCAGAAACTGATAAATTCCTTTAAGAAGAGAGGCGCCTTTTTGCAGAATCAGATTCTTTTCCTTTTCCGTTTCCGCATCCGACGCACTTCCCGTCAAAAAAATTTTGTAACGGACCAATGCGCCGGGAACGGCCGCCACCGAGCGGGGAACAAAGACCGCCAGTTCCGACTGAATTTTGTCCAGCTGAGAATCCAGCGCGCGTCCGTGTTTGTAGCGCAGAATTTTTTCAATTTCCGGAAAATCGACCTCCGCCAGCTGTTTCATAACGCCGAAAAATTTCCTCAGCTCGTAATCCATCTCGGGGAAATACGAAATTTCGGGGTAATTGGCGATTGTTTCCTGACGTTTCAGAGCAATCGAAGAAATCAGAGTCGCTTTTTCTTCATTTTTTTCTTCATGTCTCTGCATTTGTGCAATTAAATGTCTTGCAAATGAAATTTCCTCTTTCAAAAAATCGACAAGTCTGAGATCTTTTTTAATAGCCTGAATGTATCTTGTGTGATAGGCAACAGAGGCTTCTTTAGGACCATGATAATAATCGGTGTACTCATCATAGAGAGAATTCAACTCCGCTTCCAATTTTTTAATCTCACTCTCTTTTTCTTTTTTGAAAAACATCTTACCCCTGCCTGCAAAGTCCTTTGAAATAATCCAATATTTGCTCCGGCGAACAGACCGTGTCCGTGTACCCGTATTCAACCGCCGTTCCCGGCATTCCGAAAATGACACAGGATTCCTTACTTTGAGCGATTGTCAGTCCGCCGCTGTTATAAATATCGCCCAGTTTCAGCGCTCCGTCGCGGCCCATTCCCGTCATGATGATTCCCGTCACGGCGGCGCCGCAAACCCGGGCGGCCGACTCAAACAAGACATCAGCCGACGGACGGTGGCCGTTGACCGGTTCTCCTCTGTCCAGACGGATTCTCATGCCGGATTGAATTTTAACGTGCGCGTCGCCGGGAGCGATGAACACCGTTCCGGGAAGAATTTCATCCCCGTCAGCCGCTTCCTTAACCGTCAGATTCGAAATTTCATTCAGCGACTTCGCAAATTCGGCCGTAAACCCCTCCGGCATATGCTGTACAATCACAATCGGAACGGGCATATCCCCGGGAATAAAGGGAATGATTTTCCTTAATACATTGGGTCCGCCGGTGGAAATTCCGACGGCAATCAGCCGGGGCGGTTCGATACGGGACGGCCGCTCGGAAGGAGGAAGGGGCGGCGGCACCGTTTTCTTCTTGAACGGCAGTGTCTGTATTTCTTTCGCCCGGATCACAAGATTCTTCGGAAGCGGAGACTGTCCGGACTCCTTTTTCCGCAAAACCGGCGCCCGTTCTTCTTCATAAATAGGCTGAGCCAACTTCAGATATTCGGAATTTCCCGTTTTCGCGGCTTTGTAACGATACCCGTAAATCAGAACCTGATTCAGCAAAGAACGCACGCTCTCTTTCAGAGACTCGAGGTCAATGGCATCCGGTTTGAAAACATAGTCAACCGCCCCCAACGACAACGCTTCCATTGTCACGCGCGCACCGCGTTTGGCCAGCGAAGAAAAAACAATTACGGGAGTATCCGAATGGCGGCGGCGAAGTTCACGCAAAAACTCGAACCCGTCCATTTCCGGCATCTCCATATCGAGCAGAACAACGTCCGGCTTGAGCGTCTCCAGCTTTTGCAGACCGAATCGCCCATTAATGGCCGTACCCGCCACAAACACCAAACGGCACTCGCTTAAAATCTGCGAAACCGCTTTTCTGATGACGGCGGAATCATCGCAAATCAAAATTTTTACCGGATCCAACATTTCAGATGCCTTCCTTCACATAATAACAGCCGTAGCGGCCTTTTTTCAAATGAAAACCTGTGTTCAGATTGAACAATGTTTCTGAATGCCCGAGTATCAGATAAGAATGCGGCAGGGAGTCGTTGTAAAACTGGCGGATGACCTTAAAAAAAGACTCCTTGTCGAAATAAATCAAGACGTTGCGGCAGACAATCAAGTCAAAATATCCGGAATGCATCGGATTCATCAGATTATGATAATTAAAAACAATGTGTTCCTTTATCTGAGGTTTCACCCGGTATCCCTTCTCTTCCCGGTCAAAATACTCTTCCAAAAAACCGGAAGGAACATCTTTTTCGGCTTTCTCGAACGGATACCAACCTTCCGCCGCCGTATGAAGCGATTTCAGGGAAATATCACAGGCGATGATTTTATAGGTATATCCGGGAAGCAAAGTCCGGTCGAAGACCATCGCAAGCGTGTAAGCTTCTTCCCCCGTCGAGCAGCCGGCGCTCCAGATACGGATTTCCCGGCTTTTCCCGACGCTTTTCATCAAATCGGGAATGATTTCGTGCTGCAAAGACTCCCAGTTACTCCGGTTGCGGAAAAAACTGGTCAGATTGGTTGTCAGCGCATCCAGAAACAGTTTTACCTCTTCGGGATCGCTCAGCAGACAGCGGTAATACTCCATCGGCAGCATCTTTCTGTTTCTCAGAATTTCTTTCAGCTTGCTTTCAAAGACGACACGGTTGCCGGAAGAAAAGTGAATTCCGCTGACTTTATCAATCAGGGTGCGGTAAAGCGTAAAAGTTTGATCGTCAATCGGAAAATCTTCCATGTTCACATAATACAACGAAAGCGGTTTCGTTTCAACTCCTTCCTTTCGGATTTCATACATATATTTATTTTACCGTTTTTATTGAAGATTTACGGCGTTCGGAGTATACTGAAAAGCATGGAAACCGTTCACAACTCTCAGACCAGAACCACCGTTAAGCTGAAAGACAAAACCGTAACGATTATCGGAACGGCTCACATCTCCGGAGACAGCGTCAAAGAAATTGATGAAGTCATCGATGAAATCAATCCCGACCGCATTTGCATTGAACTGGACGAATCGCGGTTCAAAACCGTTTCGGAGAACCGCCGCTGGGAAGATATGAACATCGTTAAAGTCCTGCGGGAGAAAAAAGGCTTTCTGCTGCTGGCCAACCTCGTTCTTTCTTCATTTCAAAGACGGATGGGAAGCGACGTCGGCGTCAACCCCGGCGCGGATATGAAAGAAGCCGTTGCTTTATCACAAACACGAAACATTCCGTTTTCGCTTATCGACAGAGAAATTCAGGTCACGCTGCAGCGAGCTTGGCGCATCTCTTCGTTTTGGAAAAAGATGAAGTTGTTGAGCGCGCTGCTGGGATCGGCGTTTACACGGGAAAAAATTTCCGATGAAGATATTGAAAATATGAAAGAAAAAACAGCACTGGACGGAATGATGGATGAACTGGCCGAATACCTGCCCTCTGTCAAAACGGTCCTCATCGATGAACGGGATTTTTATTTGGCGGCAAAAATATACGAAGCTGAAGGATGCAATCTGATTGCGGTGGTCGGAGCCGGTCACGTTCCCGGCATTTTGAAAAATTTGGAGATGTTCGAAACGGGAGAAAAATCGACCGACGTCTCTTCTGTTGCTTTTGTACCTCAAAAACGCCTTTCCGAAAAAATTGCGCCGTGGATTTTACCGGGAATCATCATTGCTGTTTTTATCGGCGGTTTTTTTATTGCCGGAACGCGCGAACAAACCTTGGAAAAACTGATTCAGTGGATTCTCATCAGTGGTTCGCTTGCGGCTATCGGATCGGTTTTGGCGCTGGCTCACCCGCTGACAGTCTTACTTTCATTCATTGCCGCGCCGATTACGACGCTGAACCCGTTTATCGGTGTCGGAATGGTGACAGGTTTATCGGAAGCGGTTTTGCGCAAACCACGTGTCAGCGATTTTAACCGCCTGAACGACGATATTGCCTCGCTTAAAGGATTCTACCGCAATCGGGTGACCCGCATCTTTCTCGTTTTTTTGCTTTCGAGTGTCGGAGCGTCAATCGGCACCTTCGTCGGCGCAGCCTCGCTTGCACCGCTTTTAGGCAATATCATTAAAGAAATTGCTGATTTTCTGCGGGGAATTATTTAAAATGAAACATTTGGATCGGATTTTCAGTTTTTTGAATGCGTTTAGAGGAATCGGATTTGCGTTTGCGACGCAAACAAACATTAAAATTCATGCGGCCGCAACGGTTTTGGTTGTTCTTGCCGGTTTTTTCTTAAAAATCTCACTAACAGAATGGATGTTTCTCTCACTTTGTATCGCAGCCGTTGTTGCAGCAGAGTTGTTCAATACCGCAATCGAAATCATGGCCGATCACTTCTGCCCGCATTATCACACAAAAGTCAGGCGAATCAAAGATTGCGCTGCCGGAGCGGTTCTCATCACCTCAATCGGCAGCGCTGTTGCCGGGCTTTTGATTTTCATTCCGAAAATCATTGCCGTATTTGATTAATTTTCCGTTTCTGAGAGCTCCGCTTCTCCATCGCCGCTTTCTTCCGCGGTTTCTGTCTCTTCGTCTTCCGCTGCCTGTTCATCGGCATCGGAAATCTCTCCTTCCACCGCTTCAGTGAGAATTTCGGCTTCACTTGCCGCTTCCGCTTCTGCCGCCTCTTTGGCAGCCTCCGCTTCCGCCGCTTTTGCCGGATCCAGTCTCAATTCAATATAAGCACCAATCTCTGTATTAGGATTGATTTTTCGTTTCAAATAGACATCAATCAAATCGGCTTCTGTTTGATCACTGACGTTTTTGAAGACGTGGTTCGATGCATAATTGTACCAGCAGGTCGTCGGCATATATCCTTCCACATAGCGGTACTTTTTATACGGATCGGAGAGTTGGCGCAAATTTTTGTTGATTTCGACCAAGGCTGCCCGTTTCTCTTCTAATGTAAAATTCCGTTTGCGCAGCAATACGGAGAGACGATTCAAACCGAGAACGTCCGCCTCCTGTCCGCTGATCATCAAATAACGGCGCATAAACGAAACGGCAAACGAAACGTTGTGAAACTCCGGATCAAAATCACTGTCACCGTAAACCAACGAAGCAAAATACCACAGCTGTTTGTTGTGCGCGCTCATGCGGGCGCTGCGGCTCAATGCCTCGTCGGCGGCAGTCAGAGCTTCCTTCATCAGCGCAGGATCTTTTTCAGCATAATATTTTGCGGCGAAAAAGCAGCAAAGCGCCGTATAGTTCCAAAAATCGACACGGCCGGCGCCGGCTTCTTCAACGGCAATCTCTCCGACCCATTCAACCGTTTCTTCGGGAGAAAAGGCCTTCTCTTCGCCTTCTTTGTCTGTCATGACCGCTTCTTGTCCGTCAGCTGCC
This sequence comes from uncultured Spirochaetota bacterium, assembly GCA_944388995.1. Classification (GTDB taxonomy): domain Bacteria; phylum Spirochaetota; class Spirochaetia; order JAFGXN01; family JAFGXN01; genus CALXOJ01. The sequence goes on from CALXKN010000001.1 coordinate 172,815, forward strand.
AACGCCAAAGCGGCAGCGGCGCGACGAATGCGGCAGGCCGCCAAAAACGACTGCTGTGCAGCAGAAGCCTCTTCAGCCAAAACAATATCAATTGTCTTTTGATAATCTTGAACGTAAAAAGCGACATCAGCGTCATCCAGCGGAGAAGCACACAAAGCCGACGCGGTCAGCGCCCATAAAACACACAAAACCTTTTTCTTCATTTTTCCTCCGATTCCTTTACACTCCATGGAAGCTCTGCGCCCGCACATAGCGGAACAACGCCGTCCGTCTCGAAAGGAACTTTCAGTTTCTTTTTTATCATCGTTATTTTTTCAGACGTTTCAGGAATTCCGTAAAACCGGCGTCCGAAAACGGAAACAAACGACTCCAAAGCGGTCAGAGAATCCGCTTCTTCAAATAAACACGCCAGTAACGGCAAAGTTACAGGCATGGAATAAATTCCGGGAGAAACAGCCGTGCCGGTTTTAAATTCCGGCAAATGCGGCGCACTGTCACTGCCGAAAAAAAACCGCGGATTTCCCGAAACAGCGGCCGCCCGCAATGCGCCGCGGTGTTTTTCGTTTTGGAGAATCGGTTTGCAAAACAGATGCGGATTTAGCTTTGAACCGATAAAATCAGCTGCCGTAAAAGTCAAATGATGAGCCGTTAACGTCGCAGCAACATTCTCTCCCGCCAAACGAACCGCTTCAACTTCCCTCTCAAGGGAAATGTGCTCCAACACAATTTTCAGGTTTGGAAAACGCACGGACATTTCCAAAGACTCATCCAGAACGCGGTGCCTGACTTCTTCGGAGTAAAGCGGCGCTTCACAATGAACGCTCAGAACAATGCCGAACTCTTCCATTTGGGCCAAAACCGAATCAAAGTCGGCGAGAGTTTGACAGGAACTGCTGTCGGCGTTGGTCAATCCGGCAGGATAATATTTTCCGGCAACAGCGCCTGCCGCTTTCAACGCCGGAATATCGGCATGCGAATGAATCTGAAACGACATCAACGGCCGCCAATTCGGAACCGCCGTCGTTATCGCCGCCCGATAGCGTTTAAGGTCGTCCGCCGTTAAAATCGGCGGTTTCGTATTCGGCATCACCAAAGCCGATTCGAAAAAAGCGGCCGCGCGCCGTGCGTAGCCGCTTAAAACAGCCCCTTGACGCAAATGAAGGTGCGCGTCAAAGGGTTTCTGAAATGTCAATTCCATTCCGTTATGCCGCTCAGGAAGCCAGGAACGGAACCAATGCCAACAGAACACCGGCTGCAACCGCCGAACCGATAACGCCGGCCACATTCGGTCCCATCGCGTGCATCATCAGGAAGTTTTGAGGATTTTCTTCCTGTCCGACTTTGTTGGAAACACGCGCCGCCATCGGAACAGCGGAAACACCTGCGGAGCCGATCAACGGGTTGATCGGAGTCTTGCTGCACTTGTTCATGATTTTTCCAAACAGAACACCGCCTGCCGTACCGATTGAGAAGGCAATCAAACCGAGCAGCAAAATACCGAGCGTTTGAAGAGAGAGGAATTTCTCCGCCTCCATTTTGGATCCGACAGAAAGTCCGAGGAAAATCGTTACGATATTGATCAGCGCATTCTGCATAGTGTCCGAAAGACGATTGGTAACACCGCACTCTTTCGCCAAATTACCGAACATCAATGCACCGACAAGAGGCGTCGCCGACGGCAAGAACAGGATACACAGCGAAAGAACCGCCAGCGGGAAAACAATCTTCTCGCGCTGAGAAACGGAACGCAGCTGATCCATTTTAATCATCCGCTCTTTTTTGGTTGTCAGCAGCCGCATGATCGGAGGCTGAATGATCGGAACGAGAGCCATATACGAGTACGCTGCCACCGCAATCGGTCCCAACAAATCGGGTGAAAGGCGGGAGGTGACGTAAATAGCTGTCGGTCCGTCGGCACCGCCGATAATACCGATGGAAGCCGCATCGTAAAGATCGAACAACGGTTTTCCGTCGATAACGATCCAATCGCCAAGCAGCAACGCGCCGATAAGAGCGAAGAAAATACCGAGCTGAGCAGCCGCTCCCAACATCAGAGTTTTCGGATTCGCAATCAGCGGACCGAAGTCGGTCATCGCACCGACGCCCATGAAAATCAGCAGCGGGAAGAGTCCCCGTTCCACACCGGCGTCATACAAAACGCCGATAAAACCGTTAACCGTAACGTCGGCAATTCCCGCAAACGGAATGTTTGCCAAAATCGCACCAAATCCGATCGGAACCAACAGCAGCGGTTCAAACCCTTTTTTGATAGCCAAAAAGAGCAGTAAAATACCGACCAAAATCATTACAAAGTTGCCCCAACCGCCGACGGGATCCGGCTGCGGAGCCGCCGCTTCGGCCGCGGCCTCGGCAGCCAACTGGGCAGCTTCAGCTTTTTTATAAAGAATTTTATCGGTCGTCGTCTGCAGAAAGCCATAGATTCCGGTCGAACGCCACAACTGAAGCAGAGAAATACTCATCGTTGAGTATTGACTCAAATTCAGCGTTAATTCGCCTTCCAGATCAGCATCAACTTCGGACGGTTGATAGGAAAAGAAATAAATGCCGTCTCCGATCCTTGAAATCGAAGATTTGTTCGGCTCGGCAAGAAACGCTTCCGTTGAATCGTACACTTTTGCATTTTTGCGGACATTGTCCATTTTGATGTTCTGCCAGTACGTAACTGCCGAACCGCCTTTTTCAAAGCGGAAAGCAATCCACGGTTTTTCCGTCTGACCGTCCCACTCGAAATAAGCAACGCCGTTAGCGTCGGTTCCGGCGGGTTCAACCGTATCGGTCTGCGCTGCACATGAAAACAGAAAAACGGATGTCAAAAGAAGGATGGCAATTCCGAATGTTTTTTTCATCTTTTCAAATCTCCTTTTTTCAACCGATTTCCATTAAAATCTGACCGGAAGTGACCTGATCGCCGTTAGAAACGAGAATGCTCTTTACGGTACCGGCAGCCGGTGCGTAAATCGGCGTTTCCATTTTCATTGCTTCCAAAACGATGACTTCCTGATTCTCTTCAACCGTATCGCCAACCGCAACCGGAATACGCAGAACCAAACCGGGCATCGGGGCATTCACCGGTGTTCCGTCGCCGGCAGCCGCTGACGGAGCCGCCGCGGCAGCGTCTATTCCTTCCGTCACGGAGATGTCATACACTTTTCCGTTAACCGTCGCTTTGTTGCCGTCCAGCTTCACGCCGTACTTTTTACCGTTGACAGTGACGGTATAACCGTCGGCGGACGAACCGGCTTTCGCAGCGGCCGCGGCGGGTTTGTTTTTCGCAACATTGACCTTCGCCTTGCCCTGCAGAAAGAGGATGCCTTTATCTTCACAGCAGGCGGAAATAAAGATGTTTTCATCGGAGAAATCGGTGATGCCGCCGTCCTTCAGCCGTTTTTTGGCCGCTTCGATTCCGAGAGCGGGATTGGCGTCGTTCAGTTCGAGAACGGTTTTCGTTGTCGGCTGCAGCCCCAACTTATCGGCGCAGATTTTAACGATTTCAGAGTCGGGGGCGACCGGCGTTTTACCGAAGTAACCGAGTACCATCTTTCCGTACCCGTCGGCAATCTTCTCCCATTTACCGAACATCACGTTGTTAAACGCCTGCTGGAAATAGAATTGGGAAACCGGCGTAACCGATGTTCCGTAACCGCCTTTCGCAACGCACTCTTTCATCGCTTCGACAATCGCCGGATATTTGTCCATCAGACCGTTGTCGCGCAGCATCTGCGTATTCGCCGTCAGAGCGCCGCCGGGCAGCGGAGAGAAGGGAATAATCGGATTGACCATTGTTGCTTCGGGCGGGAAGAAGTACTCCTTCATACAATCTTTGAAAACTTCCTCGACCTCCATGATTTTATCGGGATCAATTCCCAAATCAAAATCGGTACCGCGCAAAGCGTGCCACATTGTCAGAATATCGGGAGAACAGGTTCCGCCGCTGACAGGCGCCAGCGAAAGATCGACCTGCGTCGCGCCGGCTTCAATAGCGGCCATGTACTGGTTGACGGAAACGCCCGCCGTTTCATGGCTGTGGAACGCTATCGGAGTTCCTTCCGGCAGCATTTGCCGCGCCTGTTTGATTGTTTCGTAAACCACTTTCGGAACGGAGGTTCCGGAAGCGTCTTTAAAACAGACCGAATCAAACGGAATTCCGGCGTCAAGAATTTTTTTCAGCACATTCATATAAAATTCGGGATCGTGCGCACCGGTCGCTCCCGGAGGCAGCGACATCATCGTCACGGTGACTTCATGGCGAAGACCGGCGTCCTTGATACACTTTCCGGAGTAGATCAGATTGTTGACGTCGTTAAGGGCGTCGAAGTTGCGGATTGTCGTCATGCCGTGTTTTTTGAACAGCTGGGCATGGAGCTTGATGATGTCGCTCGGCTGGGAGCTTAAACCGACAACGTTGACGCCTCTTGCCAACGTCTGAAGATTGGCGTCGGGACCCGCTTTTTTGCGGAACGTATCCATCATATCAAACGCATTTTCATTGCAGTAAAAAAACGGCGCCTGAAAACGCGCACCGCCGCCCGCTTCAAAATGCGTGATTCCGGCATTAGCTGCCGCTTCAACCGCAGGCATAAAATCTTCTGTCAAAACACGCGCACCGTAAGCAGACTGGAAACCGTCACGGAACGCCGTGCACATAAAATTGATCTTCTTTTTCATTTTTAACCTCTTCCTTATTTCCTCGCCCGAACGACGGCAACAGCCGCAGCCACTTCGGCATCGGAACCGCTGCTGCCTCCGGCTCTTTTAATCGGCTGAACCGGAACCTCTTTGACCGGGAAAAATTTCGTAATCAACCACGATGTCAGCTTGGATGAATAAATCAAGATGACCAGGAAGACGTAAACGATTCCCATGCCCATGACCATTAAGATCAATCCGTTTAGTAACATTCTTTTCTCCTCTAATGAAACTGTTTCACCTTTCTCATCATATTGAAAAAAACCGTTTTATTCAATACGTTTTATGTGAAAAATAAAGCGGCTCCCGCAAAATGAGAGCCGCTTTCAAAAAGACCGTTAAGGCTTTTCGGGGAGTTTCTCCACCGAACCGTCCGGCCACCTGATGGTTTGCGTTTTTTTGTCATACACCATGGAAGCACCGGCATTTTTCAGGAAAGCCGTCAGTTCGGCGGAAAGCTCCGCTTTCAGCGCTTCGTCTTTGAGCTCGCGATCCTCGGTTTCATCGGAGGCAAGATCGTAAAGCCGCGTCTCTCCCGTTTCATAAAAGTGAATGATTTTTTTACTGTTTTTGATGAGAGCGGAGGCCGGCTGACCGACAGGCACGCGCATTTTCCGGGTTGCGCCCGCCTCTTCCCCCCACCAATTCGGATAATGGAACACCAAACTTCGCTCAACGCCGCACGCGGCGCCGGTTTTGAGGGCGGGAACGAAGCTGACGCCGTCCAACCGTCCCTGCCGGAGTGAAACGGAATCGGTTCCGACGCCGGCCATCTCCAGAATTGTCGGATAAAAATCTTCAATTATAACGGGAGAATCGTTGACCCCGCCGGCATACGCATCGGTCACTCCCGGCCAGCAGACAATCAGCGGCTCGCGGATGCCTCCTTCAAACAGCGCTCCTTTTGAACCGCGCAAAGGCGCATTCCCCGTCGAATGATGTCCGCCGTTGTCCGCCATAAAGATGACAATCGTTTTATCGGAGAGATTTTTCGCTTCAAGATGATCCAGCAGCTCTCCGAGAGACCGGTCCATTCCCGCGACAAGGGTCGCGTATGCGCTGCGGGAGCCTTTGTAGTCTCCGGCAAAACGCCTGTCGGTTTGATGGGGCGTATGAACGGCATAATGAGAAACGTAAAGATAAAAAGGCCGGTCTTCCTCAACGGCTTTGTCGATTTCGGATTTGGCAGCGGCGGTAATCGCGTCGGTGATATGAAATCCGGTATCGGCTTCGGCGTATTCATTGAGCGACGGAAACGGATAATCACCCGCCGCGTTAAACGCATACAGCTGCGAAGAGTCGTCAATCGTGTAGCTTGCCAACCCGCCGGCCGCACAGCCGCCAATATTGACATCAAATCCGAGGTTGAGCGGATCGGCCGCCGTTGTGCCGACAGCGCCCCAATGCGCTTTTCCGACATGAATGGTTTTATACCCGTTTTGCCGCAGAATTTCCGGGAAACAAGTCGCTTCAAAAAGATTGCTTTGAACGGCGTCAGCTGCCGCATTCGGGGTAATGCCGTTCCAATTCCACGACTGCGGAGCCGTTTTGCTGCGGCGGGGAAAGGTATCGGTCGGCGTATCGGGTTCCAACGTCCAGTTGGTCACCTTGTGCCGCGCCGGATTGACGCCGGTCATCAGACTGACACGCGACGGAGAAGAAACGGGATGCGCATACGCTCTCGTAAAACGAACCCCCTTTTCCGCCAGCCGCTCCATATTCGGAGTGTGATAATAACCGTTAAGCGGAGACCCGTCGCGCAAAAAACGCACCGACGTATCGTTTACCCCCATATCATCAACCATAAACAAGACAATATTCATATCTTCCGCAGCGAACGCCGGCAGCGCGCCGGAAATCAAAAACGTTGCGGCCGTATAAAATCCGTTATTCGTCATTACGTCTTCCCAAACAAAAAAGAGGTTCAAAGAACCTCTTTTTCCGGATGCGTTATTCGTTGACGCGTTCGACGTACTCGTTGGTTTCGGTATTCACCAGGATTTTTTCGCCCTCTTTGATGAAAAACGGCGCCCTGACCTTCAGCCCGGTGTCCAACGTCACCACCTTCGTTACGTTGGTAGCGGTATCCCCTTTAACGGCTTCAGGCGCTTCCGTAACGGTATAAACCACCTTCGTCGGAATTTTAATGTCAATCGGTTTTTCTTCCCACAAAACAATGCGGTAGCTCTCTCCGTCTTTCATGTACTGCAACCGATCCTCCAAACCTTCCATCGGAACTTCAAACTGTTCGAAAGTATCGTTATGCATGAAGTGATACGCTTCGCCGTCGCTGTAGAGGTATTGGCAGGTTTTTTCTTCAACCTGAATGTCTTCGACACTGTCCTGCGTTTTGAAAGTCTCCTGATAGACTTTCCCGCTGGTCAGTCCTTTCAGACGCACGCGGCAGAATGCCGATCCCTTTCCGGGATTTACGAATTCCCGTTCCACAACCATGCACGGTTCGTTTTTAAAAAACAAAAATGTACTTTTATCGATTTGTCCGGCTTTAATCATATTTTTCCTCTGTGAAAGTATGTGTCAGTTTATCAAAAATCTGTTCCGATTTCAACCCTTTGTGAAGATGATTTTTTCAAGGTCGGCGGCGCTTTCGCACAGAAAATCGGGCGGATTTTTCCGAAAGAATTCTTCATCAGCGTAACCCCACGTCATGATGGCGACGGGTAACGAGCTGTTGCGCGCTGTCTGCCAATCGATTCCGGAGTCGCCGACAAAAAGCGCTTCATCCGGGGAAATTCCGAACCGGTTTAAAAGCGACAGAACGCCGTCGGGCGCGGGTTTCGGCGGCAGCGACTCTCTAAAACCGACAACGGCTGCAACCGATGAGCCGAAAAGACCGTCGGAGATGATTTGCGCAATCGGCTGCGCTTTATTAGTCACAATAAAACACAAAATCCCGGCATCCGCTGTTCGGGAAACCAATTCGCGCATCCCAGGATAGGCGGCTGTCTGCGAAAACGGATCTTTTTCGTATTCTTCGAGGAAATCATCCGTCATCCGATTCAGAAGCGAATCTTCAACCGGGCAGCCGACCGCGTTTTGAATTGCCTGCCGAATACCGCGACCGACAAACCTCTTGTACTCACTTAATTCATGAGGCGGAAATCCGTATTTTTCAAGAATGCGGTTGCAGACGGTTCCGATGGCGCCGACAGAATCAACCAAAGTGCCGTCCATATCGAAAAAAACCGCTTTCAGACGATTCAAGGACGGCCTCCTTGTAAAATTTCCAACACTTGAAACGGAATCCGTCCGTCAGGATCGCGCGTCTCCCCCGGAATTCCTTTCAAATAAACGATGTTGCGATTGTATTTCTCGGCAATCACGGCAGCCGCCTCTCCGTAAAGTCGGTATTCTTTCATATCCGGAGAGAACAAAATCGGATTCGGATTCTCTTTTTCAACAAAGACATCGCCGTTGATCAGAATCCATTCAACCGGATCGGCTGAAGGAATTTCGGCAGCTTCCTTCATGGTACGGCACGACGGGAAAAACAGGACAATCAGAGTGATTAAAACCGTCAATCGTTTCATAAGCAGCTCCGAACCGCCGCAGCGGTTCTCTCTCCGTTCTATCTTAACGAAAATCGCTTCCGCTTGTCAACGGCTGCGCAGCATTTCCGTCAGTTGTTCGTAATTCCGGTAAACAATGTCGGCCGACTGGCCTTTTTTCAGCCGGGAAGCGATGTAGGCGGTTTTCATGCCGACACTCCGCGCGCCTTCCACATCTTTATCGTAGCTGTTTCCGAAATACAGAATTTCCCCGAACGGAACGCCGGCGGCTTTTTGGAGCGCCTTAAACGGCGCCGGATCGGGTTTGAGTCGACCGTAATCCTCGCTGCATAGCGCTTTTTCAAAAAGGTCATCGACGCCGAGATACTCAAGTTTCCGTCCTACGGGAAAATCCGAAAGAGCGTAAAGAGCGACGCCCCGCGTTTTCAGCTCTTCCAAAAAAGGTCGCAGCCCCCTGACGGGGCGGATGATCCGGGTCTGCTTTGCCCACGGCCGGTAAAGCCGTTTTTCGATTTTTTCGGCCGCGCGCGAAGGCAGCAGTTCGAGTTTAACGGCTGCCAGCCGCGCCTGAACATCCTCGAATTTCTCCCCCTTCATGTCGGTTTTCCGGATTTCTTTTCTTGTCTGCGCGTAAGCGCACACCAGCCGGGGATGGAACAGAATTTGAGGGAATCCCCAAACGTACATTTGCCAATTCGGGTAGAGCGTACCGTCGATATCAAACGCGGCTGCTCGAATTTCATCGAACACGGACATAATATTTTAACCTCACATGAACGGCCTCTCCGCCGTCAACAGCAGCAAAACGCCACTGCCGCAGCGCCTGTTCCATCCGGCGGTCGGCCGTTGTTGAACCGCTCGAATCGGTAACGACGATCCGCGAAAGCGTCCCGTCGGCATTTAAATCAAACGCAATCACAAACGAAAACCCGCTGCGTCCGGCCGTATCGACTCCGGAAAAGTCGGGATCAACCGTGTAAAGCAGCTTCCGGCCGGCCGTCAGTCCGTCTAAATCAACCACCGAAACCGAATCGCCGCCGCTTAACCCGGCAGCCGATGTCGTCTGAGTCGAAAGCGTGTCACCCGCAGCATCGCTTCCCGTCGCGTTTTGCGCCAACGCCGAATCTAAACGGCTGTAGTCACCGCTGTCGAAAAAACTCTCTTCGGACGCAGCCGCCGCATCGGAAAAATCCGCGGAAGTTCCCGAATCGGCGGAAACGGATTCACTTGCTCCGAATGCAGTGTCGGCAAAAAAATCGTCGAACCGTTCTTCCGTCACAGCTGCCTGCGTCGATTCGGCCGCAGCCGGATGGGATCGTGCCTTTTCAGGAACCGTTTGCACCGGACGTTCCGGAGAAGCGGTAGCCGACTGCGTTGAAGACGACTGTTTGGAGGAAGAACCGCTGCTCGGATTGGCTCCTTCTTCGCGCACAGCCGCTTGCGAAACCTGTGTTAAATTCAGATACACAGCCGAAGCGCCGAACGATTGCGGCTCCCGGCGGCCGACAGCGAAATAAACCGCGAAGAAAAGAAACAGCAGAATGTAAACAACCGCCGCACTGCCGGCGCTGACAGCCAAACGGCGGTTTTCTTCCGTTTTTAAAAAGCCTGCCATTAAGGCTCCGTCCTCATCTCCAGTCCGATCTGTTCAAATCCGTTTCGCCGCAGCAAATCAAGACACTTGACCATCGCTTCGTACGAAACCGATTTATCGCCTTCGACGATGACTCCCGAAAGCGCTTCCCGCTGCTGCGGCGTGTAATTTTTCAATACGGCGTCGGCAGCTTCAAACGTCATCTGTTCGTCATTGAGATAAACCGATTCATTGTCAGCTATCGTCACAATCAGTTCGCTGACCGTCACCTGTTCCGCCGTTTCCGATTCGGGAAGCGTCAGAGCAATGCCGGGAACCTGAATAAAGGTGCTGGAAATCATGAAAAAAATAACCAACTGAAAGACAACGTCAATCATCGGAACCATGTCGGCATTGACCGACGGTTTCAACCGTCTGCGAATGCGGCTCATAACGACCTCGACAGCCCGCCGCCGTTTTTGACAGCAGCAGCTACAGCGTTGATTTGCGTTTCCAATTCGACGGTTTTGCGGTTGATGCGGCTGATGTACAAATTATAAAAGAAGACCGCCGGAACGCCGACGATAATGCCTGCCGCTGTGGTGTAAAGCGCTTCTCCGATTGCAGATGCCAGCAGAGCGGGATCGGCAGCCACACCTGACGAACCAAGCAATCCGAATGCCTTGATGTTTCCCGTGACGGTTCCCAAAAGTCCCAAAAGCGGCGCAATGTTGGCAATCGTTCCCAAAGCGCCGACAAACCGTTCCATTTTCGGAACTTCGGCCTCGGCACGAATCTCCATGGCTTCTTTGATCTCTTCCGACGAAAGACGGCGGTTCAGCAGACCCGCTTTCGTCATTTCCGCAACGGGGCACGAATAACGCGCACACAGTTTTTCCGCAGATTGAAAGTCACGGGTTTCCAACAGCGGAAAAATCGCTTCCAGAAAACGCTTTTCGTTCTTTTCGATTTTCCGAAAGTAAAGGAACCGCTCAATGATCAGAACCAAAGCAACAAACGAAAGCAGTAAAATCACAATCATGACGGGGCCGCCGTCCTGCAGAATTTTCAAAACCATAAAAAACTCCGTTAATATTTTATTTCCAGCAAAATCGACGCTCCGAATCCCGGCGCGATGTAACCGCCCCAAACCGTCGGTCGGCCGTTTTCGTAAATCGGTGCAAGCAAATCATCGAGCGCCAATGTCAGACGAAAATGTTCATTAATTGCAAACAGCGCCGCCACGCTCCATTCGGGAATATAAGAGACGTCGTAATGCTCAAAAAGCAGATCTGTTCGGAGCGTGAACCACTTTTTCGGAATCGTGTATTCGAGCCCCCCTTCCAGCCGGTGCCGAGGCTTCAAATAATAGCGGTTTTTCGGAAGGAGCGAACCTTCCCAACCCGCATTCAACCGCAATCCGGCAACGGGCGTGACTTCCGCCGACATTGACGCATACAGCAAATTTTCAACACCGAAGGAAACCGGTACCAAACCGTTTTCGCCGATCTGCAAATCTTCAATAAGTAAAGTACCGCTTTTTCGATCAAAATTCAAGCCGGCTGAAATCAGAGCCATCTGACCGATTCGAAAATCGAGCTCGGCTTCCGCGAACCAACCGGAAAGCGTCGGCAAAGCAACGCCGTCTAAATACTGGAAATTTCGGCTCAGCTGCGCATATGACTGCCGTTCGTTTTCAAAACCGCCCTGGAAACGGTAACTGAAAAAATCGGCAGCCGAACCGTAAATTCGCAGATAAAACGGAATCGAAAATCCGAGAAGATCGGCGCCGTAAACCGATTCGGTTTGCCGATTATCCCAAAAAAGACCGATTCCCCCGGCAATATTGACCGCTTTCGGCAACTCGCTGTCAAATTCGAAGAGAAAATCGGCGGTATGACCGTTGTTTTCAGCAAACAGCGAACCGTTCCAACCGTATCCGGCAGCGAATTTCAAATTTGTTCCCGGCAGAGTCGCATCAAGACTCACCCGCGGCGTCAAAACCAAATCGGTCGCTCCGACGCTGACATCGTCGGCATAGCGGTGCGCCGCTTCAAAACCGACAGCCGCCTCAAATCGAAGCGTTTCGATTGTCAGAGCAAACCGATCCGACAGTGAAAAAAACAAATCGTTGCGAACGGCGGTTTCAACGCTCAGGTTCTGCGTACCGAAGCCGCGGCTCTCAAACGACATCTCCGTTTCGTTTTCGTAAATTCGATCTCGGTAAGCGTAAGACCCGGAAAGACGCTCTCGGCGGTCAAAAAATGCGCCTCCCCATGGCTGAAAACCGAAACCGTCGCGGCTTAAGTGATCGGCCGAAAACCGAAACCGTGACGTCTGCGTTGTTCCGAACAGCGAAAAACCCAAACCGACGGTGCCGACGCTTCCCCCTTCGGCGTATGCATCAATGACGAGGGGAACGGCAGCCGACGGCGTCCGCGGCGAATCGGAAGGAGTCAATGCATTCTGCGTGCCGATTTCGGTTAAAAATTCATCAATTCTCTCCGTTTCGAAAACCGCTTCGGCGGGATCGGGCATCGGAACCGTTAGCTCCGGCAAGGTGATTTCCGTTTCGCTGTCTTCCTTCGGCAAACCGACCCGAATATTTTCTTTGGTTTTATCTTCGATTTCCAAAAACATCGGCGGCAAAACAATGTCGGGATCTTGTTCGGGAGCGCCTTCCTGCGCCGGCAAAGAGAAAGCGAAAAAAAGCATCGGCAGCCAAAAACGCTTCACGGACGCCTCCCTGGAATTTGTTTTGTCCACTCCGAATTCGGAAAACGGTTCTTGAGACGGGAGAAGAGCTCGTCGGCATCACGGCGGCTGTTTTCGTGAAGGGCGGCAGTTCCCGCTTTCAGCAACGCTTCGGGAACGAAAGCGGCTGTTCCGTCGGCCGTTACCGCTTCCATCAAAAGCGGAAGCGCATCGGCATACCGTTTTTCATCGTAAGCCAGCCATCCGAGCTCAAAGCGGGCCGCCGCCGCGTTGACGGTATCGGCTGAATGGTTGCGGATCAATTCTTCCAGCAGTGCGCGGCTGTTGAGTGCCTCTTCGCTCCGATTCTTCCGATCGCGAAAATAAATCGCTGCCAGCTCAACCGCAGCGCGCCGTCCCTCCTCGCTCTCCAATCCGCCTCCGCGGCTAAATTGTATCGACAATTCGGCCTCTTCGTCGCTTTGTCCTAAACTCAAGTAATACAGCTTGGCAATTTGCAGACGAGCGTCCGACCGCTGTGCCTCTTCGGGAAAACGGCGCAGCAGCTCGTTCCAAGCAGCGTCAGCCTCTTCCCACGCTTTCATTCTCATCGCCAGGCGGGCCCGCAGCAGCAGCCGTTCCGCGTCATACAAATTCTCCCGATCAGCAGAACTCCACTGCGCTAAAACGCGTACAGCTTCCGCATTTCGCTCCGATTCAAACAACAGCCGGCACAGCTGCGCCAAAGCCGGCAAACGCTGCGGAGAATCGGGATAGGCGGAAACAAAATCGGTATACGCCAAAATTGCCTCGTTCACCCGTTCTCGTTCCAAGTAAATTTCGGCAGCGTTAAGCAGAGCATTTTCAGACTCCGGCGCGCCGGGATTTTCCTTAAAAATCCGATTGAAGATTTCGGCGCTGCGGTCGGGATATCCGGTTTTTTGCAGCAAAAGGGCATATTCATACAGCGCTTCGATACGAACCGATTCGGGAGCCGACGCCGCTACCGCCGTGAAGACTTCTTCCGCCCGATCATTGAGGCCGGCCGCGGCGTAAGATTTTCCAGCCGTCAACGCTGCCGTCAGCCGGGTTCCGCTCTGTTCAATTTCGGCGTAACTTAAAAACCAATCGGCTGCTTCCTCGTAATTTTTCAAAGAATATGCGCTCCAACCGCAGAGATACAGCGATTGCGTATAAAATTCTCCTGTCGGGTTTTCAGCGGCATAGTCGGAAAAACAAGTCAGTGCTTCGGTATAATTTCCTTCCCGATAACACGCCCAGCCGCGGTAATACAAATAATACGGAATCAATTCATCCCAGCCGTTTCTCATCAGCATCTCAGGCGAAATCAATTCGAATTCCGCTGCAGCTTCGCTGTAGCGTTTGAGGCTGATAAACGAAAGCGCTCTCATATACCGAATAAAAACCGAAAGCGGCGGATTCTCCGCCTCCAACCGCGGACGGTCACCCATCAAGCCGTCTGTGTACTCCAAAAGTTCCGTGAATTTTTCCGCCTTGAAATTCCGGCTGACGAAATCGAAAACAGCCTGATCGTCACCGGTCGAATTTCTCAGATAGCTGTCAAGAGATTGAACCGAGTAATTCAGATCGTCCGTCGCTTCGGCGATTTCCAGCTTTAACCGCAAAAACCGCTGCCGGCTTTTCAGATTCGGCAATTCGGCTTCCCAAAAATCGGCCGTTTTTTTGGCGTCTCCGAAACGCTGCTGCCGGATCAGCGACAGAACGAGAAAAAAAGCCGCCGCTTCCTTTTGTTCCGTACCGGCATCCGTCTTCAAAAACTCTCCGGCCGCCGCTTCGGTTTCCGGCCACCGCTGCGTTTCGGCTCCATAACGGGCTGTCAAAAATAAAATCAGCGACGAAAACTCCTTCGCCTCCCCGCGGTACTGATAAAGCGTTTCAAACGCGCGCTGCGGCTGATTTTCGGCAGCAAATGCCTGCGCCAGATAAAGCGGCACCAAATCACTCATCGATGAGGTCGGCTCATTGGTCCAAATGCGGTTCAGCCAAAGAATCGCTTCGTCGTAACGTTTCAATTTGAATTTTTCAACGCCGTACTTCAAACGCAGCGCGTTGACTACTTCCGGTTTGTCGGCAAAACGAGTTTCGGCGCTGTCCATCAGCCGATTAAGCGAATCGTAATCGCGACGGATTCGATAAATCGAAAACAGCCGCTGCGCAGCGCCGGCCGCGGTGCCGCCGCCGCAGCCTTCAAGACAGTATAGATAATCCGCAGCCGCTTTTTCGTATTCTTTCAAAAAAAACAGCGCCTCGGCCCGGTAATAACTCAATTCACAGCGGAATTCCGGCGGCAGACGGCTTAAATCATAAGTTTGGGAAAAACGAACCAGTTTATCGTACTCTTTGAATTTCAAAAAAAGCGAAAAAATCAAAGCCAGCGCCTGCGGTTCGTCTTCCGCATCCAAACTGATGTCTGAAAGCCGAAGCGCCGTTTCCAACGCGGCTTTGTCATTGCCGTTGCGGTAACAGGCAAACGCAAGCGTTAAAAGCGCCTCTTTTTGAAACTCGCCGCCCGCCGTTTTCGCGTAATCGGAGAGTTCCGCCTCCGCCGCCGCGTAGTCGCCGAGTTCGTAATAATTCATCCCAAGCCAAAACGAAAGCGTCTGTGTAAAAACGCCCGACGGATAACGCTCTCGGACGCGTAAAAAGAGCCTCAGCGACTCTTCCGGCCTCTGCAAACGGAACAGGGCGACCGCACGCCGGAACTGAGCATCGGGCAAATATTCGGAAAGCGGATAACGGCGGATCAGATCCTCGTAGCCGGCCAATGCGGCCGCATAATCGCCCGCCTCAAATGACCGTTCGGCCCTGTAAAACAAATCCCCGTCGTCGAGCGCAAAGAGAGAAAAGACCGCAAACGCCGTCAAAAACAGGCAAAAACCCGATTTTTTCATCTTTTTTCATTATATAAAAATTTTACGGAAGGGCAAGAGTCTTAACGGAACGTCACAAAAAAGGAAGGAATTTCAGTCGAATCAAAGCCGTCGACGGAAACCGTTCTATCGGTAACAGTGACAGCCATTCTTGCCGGATCAACCGAAGCAACCGATTCGGGCAGACTGATTTCCAACCGATAATGTCCCGGCGACAACGCTCCGAAAAAAACATTTCCGTCGCTGTCGGACGGATGCGCCGCCGTCAATCGATTCCGGTCGTCATACAGATAGAAAAAATAAGTCTCAGTCCGCGTCGAATCATCCCCTTTGACCGAAACTTCCAAGTCGGCAGAAGATATCACCGGCGAAACGTTGCCGTTTTTTGCCAGACGAACAGCTTCATGTGCGTCAATAATACCGCAGCCGTACTCGACATTGAATCCATCGGTAAAAACAGCGAAAGCTGGCTGTGTTACTGCGGTTTTCAAAATCGAAAACAGCTGCCGTTTATCCAAATCAGGTTTAACGGAAAGCATATAAGCGGCCGTTCCCGTAACAAACGGAGCCGCATAAGAAGTTCCGTCGCCCCACCGGTAACCGTTTGCTTCGGTTCCGTCTGCGGTCGGAACCGAAACCCCCGGCGCCGCCATATCCAGATTTTCCCCGTAATTGGAAAAAAGCGGCCGCCGGCCGTCGGCATCGACCGCCCCGACGGAAAGCACAAACGAATAGGCCGACGGATAGCAAACCGAAGAAAATCCTTCATTTCCGGATGCGGCGATCACCACAGCGTCATTCTCCCACAGCTTTTTCAAAACAAACATTTCAAAAGACGTTGTAACCGACGCGCCGTAAGAAGCATTAATCGGCAGTGTTTTCTGTCTGTACGGCAATCCGTCGTGAGTCCACTCTTTCCACGAAACCGGATTCTCTTCATCGTGTTCAGCCGATGTATATCCGCACACATAACGCTGAAGTCCGCTGTAAAGCGCCCACGAAGAGCCGGAACCGGAAACAGTGACGCCGCCGGCTGTCGCCGCAAACCCTTTTAAAATATAAATGTCAATTAAATCGGGCACCACGCCGGAGAAACCTTTTCCGTTACGGCCGTTTCCGCCGATAATGGAAGAAACGGCTGTTCCGTGAGCCGTTCCCGTTACAGCGTCCCAAGTCACGTTATCAGTCATTTTAACCCATGCTTTTTCCCTGTCGGATGATAAATCATCCAACAGATACGTGTACGCTCCCGTTGCGCTGCGTTCAAAGGCAGACCATCCGCCGGTGAACGCTTCAGAGACCTCTTCGTGCAGCGGATTAATTCCGGAATCGACAACAACAACCGCCACGCGGAAATTCCGTTTCAGATCGGTATCACTCCATAAATCGTCCAAAGAGCACAACTGCCGTCCGTATAAAGTCGGCATCAACGGCTCTCCGCTCTGGTTCAACGTCAGCATTGTATCGAAGTCAACCGTCGAAACACCGGGCCATCCGCGAATTTCGGAGAGAACCGCCGATTCGGTTTCAGGAAGAGCCACATGATAAAACAGCGCATCTGAACTGGCGAACGAGTCGACAACCGTCCATCCCCGCTCTTCCCAACGTCCGGGATCAAAATCCTTTCGGCAAACGGCATTCAGAAACAAGAATCCGTCAGAGCGGCGGATTTCACTTCCGTCCGGAATCGGCATAAAAGGATCCCGGCAGCATGAGAAAAAAAGCAAAAAAAATAAAACCACAACCGGGCGTCTCATCAGCCGCTCCTTTCGACGGAAAAAATCCGTAATGAATCCGTCATGATACCGCCCCATTCAGCCGAACTCCCGAAGACGGCCGATGAGGAAACACCGTCGGAACGTTTGAAACACGGGCCGTGGACAGAATCGGTATTGCCGATGTAAATCCAATAAGCAACGCCGGGCTCCAAAAGACGCTTCGAAAAATGCGAAAGATCGGCCGTCACTGTCTCTCTGAAGATTTCAAACGCATTTTCCGCATACGAAACGCCGTTGGCGTGAAAAAAACGCTTTTCGGCACAATCATAAACAACGTCGAATGTCCAAAGCGGATCTTCATACAAATGAACGCCGACTTCTCCGATATTAATTGAAAACGAAAAACTGTCATAAAACGAAAACAAATCTCTGTCCGCAGAACCCACAATACGAAACGAAACAGGCGGCGAAGGCGGAACTTCATCCCCTTCATTCGGCGCAGTCATTTCAAACTCAAACGGTCGGTCAAGTGTAACAGAAACCGGATGAGAATAGCGACTCAAAGTTCCGTTCGCAAAAGCCCTAATTTTATAGCGGTACTCCGTTTCATATTCCAGACGGGCATCTCCGTCAAGATAACTGTAACTCTCCGAATCAAACAAACCGTTGCAGTTGATTTTTTCGATACACTCAAAAGCATGTCCCGCTTCACTGCGGTAGATCAAAAACCCGCGGACCGCAGCCGGCTCGGCCTTGTTCCTGCTGATCCGGAAATCGAGGGAAACGTAACGGGTTTTGTCTTTATCCGAAGAGACGGCAACCTGTTGCCTCGCCCGACTGAAGGTCCGCCCTTCCGCCGCAATCCATTCGGGGCGCAGACCCGAAAGCGATTCATCTTCCGGCTGTTGCGCGACCGAAAACGGAACGTAATACAACGTATTGTTGCCGTAAATATCAAAGCATTGAAGAGCAAAAAAATGAAGACCCTCTTCCCACTCGATTAAAGAGAGATCGAATTCGGCTGATGTTCTGTAAAATCCGTTCTCGGGAATTCCGATTTCGGGATAAGAGACGTTTTCCAGTCGGGAATAAAAATTCGGAACAGCGTCAACCGCACCGGAAACCGGCGAATCGGGGGCAAAAGCCGCCGACGAATCAATCGGAACAGTACCGACAGCCGAAACAAAAACCGTCGGCGGCGCACAGCTCAAAACGCTGTCCGCCAGCAGATTTCGGATACCGTCATCGGAAACATACTCTATAACGGAAAAACGGGGCGGCTCTCCCGGCTGTGCGGAAGGCGGCAAATACAGTTCGACAGATTCGAATAAAGCCGGAATCCGGACGTTTTCGCAGACGGAAACGGCTCGCCCGCCGCCGCCGGCCCGGAAAGAAAAAACTCCCGGGCGCTTGGGCCTGAACGAAACCGTTCCTGTCGGATTTTCCAAAATTTCCTCACTGCCGTCCTCAGCCGTCACCGCAACCGGAATTCCTTCAACCAAACCGCCGCCGTAAAAATCAACCGTACTGATTTCAATCGTCCGGAAGCGGTTGACCGCCTGTTGATTCGGGTAAAACCGTTCGTCAATGGGAAGACATGAACAAATGAGAAGAATTGCCGCGGCCGCCAGCCGTTTCACTGTCGCCTCACTTTACATTCCGGGAGGATCCACTTTGACATTGATGCGCGGTTCGGCGGTTCGCTCGATAATACCGTTGAAAATATCTTCCAACAAAGAAAAATAGGTTTTGTCGATAGTCTCTGAAATGCGTTCCATCTCCTCTTCATTGAAGTCTTCATTGTCAAATGCTCGGATCACTTCCGTCATCTGATTCAGAACCTCGACGACCTTCTTTCTCTCCGAATCAAACGACTCCCCTTCCATCTCGGCGGCTTTGGCAAAATATCGGGTCACGGCATCTGTCTTCAATGCAATTTCCTCTTCAACAGAAGAGTCGGTCGGCGTAACGATAATATCAAACAAAGCAAAGAACAAATTCGCCGGATCATAGACATCCTTGCGGTAAATAATGTAATCGGATCGCTGCGGATCAAACCCGATCCAAAATCCGGTTTTGGGACTTTCATAAAAACGTCCGTCTTTTTTCGACCGTGAGCCCAACTGCATTAATTCAGAGCGCAACCCTTCGATTTTCCGCCCGCCGTAAGCTTCCAGGAACTCCGAAAGTTCATCTACCGTCTCCGCGCGAAAAGAAAAGTCGTTTTCGGTATAAGGAATCAACATAAAACTTCCTGCCCTCTCCGTAAAGTATAACACACACATTTACGTTGCGGCAAGAAGTTTTTTGCTTTCACATCAGGGAGAGTTACGCCTCGTCCTCTGCGACTTCCGTTGTAAACATATTGACTTCGCCGGCAATATCCGAGAAATATCCGCCCAGATCGGACGCCTCTTTCGAAAGTTCCGTCATCGATTCACCGAATTCGACGTTCTGTGTTTTGACGTCGCCTATCATGGCAAAAACGCGGTCAACGTTATCGGAAATATGTTTAATCAGAACGTTGATTTCGGTAATACTGTTTTCGATTTTACCGGCGCCTTTATCAACAGCAATCATTGAATCGCGCGAAACAGAGCTAATATCCAGCAGCTCGTTTCCGCTGTGAGCCAATTCCAGCATCGCCGACGAAACTTCCGCCAAAACAAGCGCCTGCCGGCGTACCTGTTGGTTCAAATCGTTGAAAACCTCCGCGGTCGCCGTATTGGAGACAGTCACCGTTTCTACCAGCTTGGCCGCGTCAATCAGGTTTTTACTGATAATCGACGCATTCTTGGAAGAATCTTCCGCCATTTTCCGGATTTCTTCGGCAACAACGGCAAACCCTTTTCCCGCCTCGCCGGCGTGCGCCGCTTCGATCGCCGCATTCATCGCCAGCAAATTGGTCTGCTGCGCAATGCCGTTAACGACTTTAATGGCGTCAAACATACTCTTCGTACTGTTGTTGATTTGTTTAATCAGCGCGGCATTCTCATCCATTTTATTTTTTCCGTCTTCGGAAAGCTCCGCCAACCGCTGCAGACTTTCCGCATTTCCGGAAACATTGGCGCTGATGTTGTTAATGGTGGCGACGATTTCGTTGGTGGCCGTCGAAGACTGCGAGACAACGGCCGTTCCGTTTTCGACCGTTACTTTAAACCCGTCAACCTCCATATTGATATCTTCCAGTTTTTGAGAAATATCAAACACCTCGTTTTTCGCTTCGTCCATCAAAGAAAATGTCGAAGCGATCGCATCCGTCATCAGGCCTGTAAACCCTCTGGCTCTTTGAGTCGAACCGGCCACCTTTTCCTGAATTTCCGATGCGGAAGAAATGGCCGTTTTCATCTTTTGAATGATGTTCCTCAATTTCTCAATGAATGTATTAATCGATGCGGCAATATCTCCCAACTCGTCTTTAGTATTGACGTCCAAAGTTTTTGACAAGTCGGCCTCTCCCTTTGCGATATCTTCAATCATCAGGGATATCCGACTGATCGGACGGACGATACTGCGCGAAACAAAGAAAATAATCAGAAGAACAACAACAATTAAAATGACAACTGTCGCTATCGTTGCCCCGATCAGCCAATAGGCATCGCGGAACAAAGCCGCTTCGGTCACTGTTAAAACGAAAACCCAAGGGGTGTCCGAGTCTTCGCTCATTTGAACCGGCACAGCCACATGATAAACGTTATCGGTCTCCACAATGGAATACGGAGTCTGCGAAAAATTGCGCAAAGCAGCCATTTTATCGGGGCCTTCATAAGCCAAAACGCTTTTCCCGATTTTTTCTGAGTCGGAAGAAGAGACATAAATTCCTCCGGCCGAG
Organism: uncultured Spirochaetota bacterium; assembly: GCA_944388995.1. Classification (GTDB taxonomy): domain Bacteria; phylum Spirochaetota; class Spirochaetia; order JAFGXN01; family JAFGXN01; genus CALXOJ01. Next base: position 193,781 of record CALXKN010000001.1, read on the forward strand.
AAAAAGTACGCATCGTATCCGACGGAGGGAAACTCAAATTCACTGATCCGTTTCGTCAGCTGACTTAAATTGTAATCGACCCCGACCACACCGACCGGCTGTCCGTCAATCCGGATCGGCGCAACGAAACTGACAACCTGCAGCAACTCTCCGTTCTGGATTTCCTGAGACGGTTCCATAATAACGGTTGCATTGCGGGCCATCGGAATTTTATAATACAACCCTTTCCCCGGTTCCGGCGAATTGTAAAAACGGCATTCAGAGAGCAAAATCCGTCCGTCCGAAGTACGGTACCAAAACGGGACAAAGGCGCCCGTTTCCGGATGCCCCAACCCCCGGCTCAAATAACTTTCGTCCAGACCGTCGCAGTTCTCCCAAACGCTCCAAATCGCATATAAATCCGCATTTTTTGTCAAAAAATGCCGCAACATATCATTCAGCTCATTTCGATTGATTTCCTCCGATTCGTAAAGAGATTCGAAGGCGATAGCCAAATCCTGTGTTGTTCCGAGTCCGCCGGTGATAAATTCCTGTAAAATTTCCATGGCATATCGGTTGGCAACCTCGGTTATGGTATCTTCGACACGATCCGTTTCCCGGTAAGCAATCATCAATATCTGACAAAGAGAAACGACAGTTAAAACGACGACAATACCCAATATGGTGGGAACCAAAATTTTGGACCGTATTTTCACTTTACACCTCGACTTTTGAAATCAAAGACTCTCTTTCTTATCGGTTATTTCCTGAAAAAAAATCACTTTTTCGGTTAAAATTTTCTTCATCGATCTATTTTCTTCTTGCATGAATCTTTCTTCAATGTTATGATTAAGCTACTTAATTATCCTTAAATTATTAAGGTGGCCGTTATGACAAAAAAACCGTGGCTGAAATATTACGGAGATTCGCCGGAATTCATCGCCATCCCGGATAAAACAACCTATTCCATTATAAAAGAAAACTCAGAACTTCACCCTCATCTTCCGGCCCTGTATTATTTGGGAACTGTCATCAGTTATAAAAAATTCCTCCGCCAAATTGACCGCTGCGCCGCCGCTTTCAAAAAAATCGGTATTTCAAACGGAGACGCCGTCACCATCTGCGCTCCGAACATTCCGCAAACCGTTATCGCGTTTTACGCGCTGGATAAAATCGGAGCCGTCGCCAGTATGCTTTTTCCGTTGGCCGGAGAAAAAGAGGTTTACGACTGCCTGACGATTTCCGGCAGTAAGGCGGCGGTGGTGTTGGATCTTCAGTACAAAAATTTTGCCGAAAATATGAAAAAAACAAATTGCGGGAAAATCATTCTGCTGAAAGTCCAGGATTACCTTTCAAAAACCAAAAAAAACGTCTTAAACATTTACGATTTTTTTCAGGGGAAAAAGAAAATTACCGCCCCCGGAGTGATTTACTGGAAGAATTTCATTAAACAGCGCGGAGCCGTTGAAGACCCGTATCCGAAAACGGCCGAGGATCCGTCCATTATTTTATACAGCGGCGGAACAACGGGAAAACCGAAGGGAATCGTTTACAATGACTTTATCCTGAATGCCGCCGTCACACAGGCGATGGCTATGCTGGAAAAGGAGGACGCGCTGAAACCGAACGACGCTTTTCTGGCGGTGCTGCCGACATTCCACTGTTTCGGACTGGCCATCGGCGTTCATGCGGCCATGATGACCGCCGGCGTTTCCCTGTTGGTTCCGAAACCGGCTAACAAGTATATCTATCAGGCAATGAAATACAAATGCCCGAAGATTGTCTCCGGCGTACCGACGCTTTTTAAATTGATGCTGGAGTCGCAGAAAATTTGGAAATTGGATCTCTCCGCCATGAAAGGTATCTTTTGCGGCGGCGACAAAATCCCCGAAACCTTAAAAAACAAACTCAACATTGCGCTGAAAAAAGCAAAATGCACAAAAATTGTCCGCGAAGGCTACGGATTGACCGAATGCGCGCCGCCGTGTGCCATTAACCCCGACCGCAACCAAGAAATCGGTTCAATCGGAATTCCGTGCGCCAACGTTTTGGCAAAAATCGTCGAACCGGGAACAGAGACGGAATTGCCCTACGGCGTCGACGGCGAACTGTGCGTCAGCGCTCCGACCAATATGCTCTATTATTTGAACGAACCGGAGGAGACTGCCAACACGCTGCGTAAACACAGCGACGGGTACACGTGGGTTCATACGGGCGACATTTGCAGTATGTCGGAAAACGGCTTCATCTTCTTCAAACTGCGTCAAAAACGAATGATTAAGGTCAGCGGCATTTGCGTTTATCCGACTTTGGTTGAAGAAGTTCTTCAAAAGCATCCGTCGGTCAAAGAAGCCTGCGTCGTCAAAATTCCCCATCAATACAAACTGAACGTTTTGAAAGCGTACATCATTCTCAACGATGGCGTCAGACCGTCCCAAAAAATCAAAAACGAACTGATTCAGCTGTGCCGGAAGGAATTTGCGCCTCAAAGCTGCCCGAAAGAGGTGGAGTTTTTATCCGAATTCCCGCGGACAAAGGTCGGAAAAACCGATTTTATGGCTTTGGAACGCATTGCCCGGGAAAAGGCCAACAGCAAATAAAAACCGGAGGAAAAAAATGTTTGATTTTAACGAACACACGCACAAACGTCTCAATCTGCTGACCGGAGAGTGGATCCTGGTGTCACCGCATCGAACAAAACGGCCGTGGAACGGAAAAACCGAAGACGCCGCCGCCGACAAAATGCCGGAGTACGATCCGAACTGCTATCTTTGTCCGGGAAATACCCGCGCCGGCGGCGTTGTCAATCCGAAATACGAAGATACGTTCCTGTTTGTCAACGACTACTCGGCTCTGATTCCGGGAATTCCAAAAGGCGATATTAATGAAGAGAATTTGCTGATCGCCCGCTCCGAAGAGGGAATTTGTAAAGTTATCTGTTTTTCGCCCCGCCACGACCTGACGCTGGCGCGTATGTCGCCGGAAAAAATCGTCCGCGTCATCGACTTGTGGATTGAACAGTACAAGGAACTGGGAGGAGATCCGAACATCAATTACGTTCAGATTTTTGAAAACCGCGGGGCCATCATGGGATGTTCGAATCCTCATCCGCACGGACAGATTTGGTCGAGTCAAACCGTACCCGACTTACCGGCAAAAGAAACAGAAAAACAGACGGAATACAAAGAAAAAAACGGCCGCTGCCTGCTGTGCGATTACCTTGCCCTGGAATTAAAGAAAAAAGAACGCATTGTTCTTGAAAACGACGGATTCGCCGTTTTGGTGCCGTTCTGGGCTGTCTGGCCGTATGAAATTATGATTTTACCGAAGCGGCACATGGGCTCAATCGACGAAATGACGGAAAAAGAGAAAAAAGATCTCGCCGAAATCATGAAGGCTGCGGGTATCCGTTACGATAACCTTTTCAAAACCAATTTTCCGTATTCGATGGGAATTCATCAAAAACCGACTGACGGGAAAAATCACGACGAATGGCACTTTCATTTTCACTATCTGCCGCCGCTGCTGCGCAGTGCAACGGTGAAAAAATTTATGGTCGGTTATGAACTGCTGGCGATGCCGCAGCGCGACATTACCGCCGAGCAAGCCGCCGCAAAACTGCGGGAACAGCCGCCGGTTCATTACTTGGAAAGCTGATTCCGTTTCAAACAGAGACAGAGACGCTCTTTTGTCGCCCGAACGGCGGAAAGGGCGTCTTTTTTTCGGCATTCTGAGTCCGCAATCGGACAACGCGGCGCAAACGGGCATCCGATCGGCGGATTGACAGCGTCAAACGGTTCACCTGAACCCGAGGTACGCAAAAATTCGCCCCCGGCATCCGGAACACAGGAAAGCAGCAGCTGCGTATAAGGATGAAGAGGTCGGTCAAACAGCTCGCGAACGGCGCCCTCTTCCATCAAACGGCCGCCGTACATCACCCCAATTCGGTCGCTGATATACGAAACCACACTCAAATCGTGAGCAATAAACAACATTGCAAAGCCGAATTCCTTTTTCAGTCGGTTAAGGAGGTTTAGAATCTGCCCTCGGATTGAAACATCCAATGCCGAAACCACTTCGTCGCAAATCAGCAGTTCAGGATCGCTCATCAAAGCGCGCGCCAACGAAATCCGCTGACGCTGGCCGCCCGAAAAATCGGCCGGCCGCCGTTTTAAAGAATCGGCAGCCATTCCAACAGCTTCCAACAAAAATGCCGCTTTGTCTCGCGCTTGACTGCGGGAATACAACTTTGCGTATCGAACGCCGATAGTCAAAATTTCCTCAACCGTCATCCGCGGATCAAGCGAAGCTGCCGGATCCTGAAAGACATATTTGATTTTCTGATTCAGTAACGGATGCCGTTTGCGTTCAGCCGCATCGAGACGAAAGGCTGCACCGCGACTGAAAAAGATCATTTCTCCTTCATCGCACGAATAAACATCGGCGATACACTTTGCCAAAGTCGACTTTCCGCTGCCGGACTCTCCCACCAGTCCGTAAGTTTCCCCTTCAGCGACGGAAAATGAAACACCGTTCAGCGCAAACACCTGCTTTTTTCCGGAAGCAAAGAGGCCGGCTTCTAAACGAAATCGTTTTGTGACATCGCGAACCTTCAGCAGTTCGCGGCATTCGGAAGATTTTTGTCCGTCAGCCACAGTCTGCTCCTTCCGCCGTCAGTTGCGTTTCGGACAACAGGCAGCGGTAAAGGTGATTTGATCCTTTTAAAGGAGGAACGGCCTTTTTGCACTCCGCAAACCGTTTCGGGCAGCGCGGTTCGAACGGACATCCCGGTTCCGGATTCAGCGGATCCGGCGGCGTCCCGGTAATCGTGTGACACTCTTCGGTTTTTTTGATGATACCGGGGTGCAGAATCGATTTTAAAAGTTCCTGAGTGTACGGACAAAGAGGCCGGCGGCGAATTTCTTCGGCCCTTCCCGCCTCCAAAATCAAACCTCCGTACATCACCAAAATACGGTCAGCAACAGCGGAAACCAATTCCAAATCGTGACTGATGAACAGAACGGAAAAGTGCCGCTTCTTTTTCAAATCCAGAAGCAATCGAACAATCTGAGCCTGAACGGTCACATCCAACGCCGTTGTCGGTTCGTCAGCAATCAAAACGCGCCCCTCTCCGCCCAAAGCCAACGCAATCATGATCCGCTGCAGCATTCCTCCCGAAAATTGATGCGGAAATCCGCGCAGCCGTTCCTCGGGGCGGGCAATACCAACTTCGTTCAACAACGCAACCGCCCGCATCCGCGCCTCCTTTTTCGAAATTTTCGGATTTTTGATTCGAAACATTTCAAGAAAATTTCGTTCGATTGTGTACAGCGGATCGAAAGACTGCGACGGTTCTTGAGCGATATAACCGAAGTGTTCGCTGCGGTACGCCGGCAGCCGAGAGAGTTTGAGGCTGCTGCTTTCAACTCCGTCTGTCAGAATTGAACCCGAAACCGCGGCTTGAGGCGGCCGGTGGAGCTGAAGAAGAGCGGCGGCAGTGACGCTTTTGCCCGAACCGCTTTCTCCCACCAGACCAACGATTTCGTCGTCACCGATTTCGAATGAAACGCCCCGCACAGCCTGCAACCGCTTTCCGGGCAGCCAAAAATCCACGCGTAAATCTTTTACCTCGATCATCACAGCCGCCCCTTAAAATACGGATCGCTTTTATCGCGCAGATATTCACCCCAAAAGGTAAATGCCAGCGACGCCGCCAACAGAAAAACACCGGGAATCAACAGCCACGGATAGTGCGTCAGATTGCCGACTGTCATTGTTTCTCGGTTGATGAGAGAGCCCCAACTGACAGCCGGATCAGAAATTCCCAACCCCAAATACGACAAAACCGTTTCACTTAAAATGAATCCGGGAATGCTGAGAGTTGCGCTGATCAACAGAAGCGACGTCATCTGAGGAACGATGTGGCGAAAAATGATAACCGGCGTCGGAAGCCGCTCCAGCCGAGCGTTGACAACAAAATCGGAACGTTTGATGCTGTGAACCAATCCTCGAATCATCCGCGCCGTTCCCGGCCACCCGACCAGAGAAAGAATCACTGTAATCAGCATATAACTTTCTCCCGAAGTGAGATTACGGGAAAGAACCGACCGAAGAAAAAGAATCAAATAGAGCCCGGGAATCAAAATAAAAAATTCGGAAAAGCGCATCAAAAGCCAATCAATGCGGCCGCCGTAGTACCCGGCCGCCCCGCCGATCAACGCGGCAATCAAAAAGGAAATCGCTACCGCAATAAAACCGATAGTCAGCGAAATACGGCTGCCGTAAACCACGCGGGAAAATAAATCGCGGCCGAGACCGTCCGTTCCGAAAACAAAAATCGGCACACAGTCGCCGGTTCCGTAATCGTCGGTTCCGAAAAGATGAATATCGGTTTCGAAAAGCCCCCAAAACCGGTACGGCGGCCCCTTAACGAAAAAACGGACAGCTTTATACTCACCCGCCACGCGCGCATACTCCCTCCGCAGCGGATCCGTTAAAACCGTCCGCTGTACCTGCGGCCGAAATCCCAACTCAGCGGAATAAAACGTAAATGTCGGCGAATGGTTGGGAGTCGCGTCAAAAAAGGTCGTAGGCGTGTACGGCGCCAAAAATTCAGCAAAAATCATCCCGAGATAAAGGAAAATTAAAACAAGCAGCGAAATAGCCGCTGCCGGCCGCCGACGAAACGAAATCGGAAAGAATTTCATTCAAGTTTTCCTCCGCCGTATTTGATGCGAGGATCTGTTACTGCCAACAGAATATCCGAAAGAATCATTCCCAACAGAACCAAAAATCCGACAAACATGATGTTTGTCAGAACGAGATTGACATCCTGCTGCAAAATCGCTTCGTACATCAAACGGCCGATTCCGGGATAACCGAAAACGATTTCCAAGATCAAAGATCCCGAAAAAAGCGACGCCAGCAGATTTGAGGATGAAGTAATGTACGGATTCATCGTATTGCGAAAAGCGTGTACAAAGTAAATCCGCCGTTCGCAGACCCCGCGCGCACGAAGCGCTTTAATGTAAGGCTGTCCAAGTTGATCCAGCATTGTGGCGCGCACCGTCCGAACCGTACTGCCGATTCCTCCCAAAAAAGCGGCCGTCAGCGGCAGCACAATGTGGTAAAGATAATCAAAAGAAAAAGTCAGCGGCGCTTCGCCGAAACTCCCTGTCGAAGGATAAGCACGAATCGGGAACCATCCTGAAACCGCAGCAAAAACCTGCAGCAAAATCATCATCAAAATTGATGGGAAGGAATGAAAGAAAAGCCCAAAAACGGCGGCTCCCGCATCAAGCGGCGTTCCGACCTTCGCCGAAAGCGCGATTCCGATTGCAAACGAAATCACCGTCAGGAACACGAGCGAAATCAAATTCAGAACAAGCGAATTCACCATTCGGTCCACTGTCAGCGGAAGAATTTCAGCACGGGAAATGAGTGAACGACCCAAATCGTGATCGATAAACACTTGTTTGAGCCATCGAAAATACTGAACATAAAACGGTTGATCCAATCCCAGTTCGTGTTTCATTGCGGCAATCGATTCGGGAGTGAAGAGGTTGACTGCCGTATCGTGAGCTCCCGAGTTCATCATCCGCGCTTTCACGTAATTTTCGACGACATCTCCCGGAGTCAATTCCATCAAAGCGAAAACAGCAAATCCGAGAAGAAAAAGAATGAAAATCATCGAGAAAATTCGTCCCGTAACAAAAAAAAGAAACGGAAAACGGCTGCGCAAACGAAAAAATCCGTCGGCAAAGGCGCGGAAGCGGTCTTTTCGATTCATTTCAACAGCTCCCGATAGAAACGGTACATTGATTCCAAACTATCAACTGAAATTTTTTCATCGACGCCGTGCAGAAGCCGTGAATAGCTGTCAACGGTAATGTCGGAGGCAAAAACCGTAAACCCGTAAGCGGGAACGCCTTGCCGCCGCCAGAACCGACTGTCCGAAACACCTGCCGAAACAAAAGGCACAAACCGAATCGTCGGATTAACCTTCCGAGCCGCTTTTAAGGCCTCTTTAACAGCGGCCGCATTCATCGGCGAACGGTTTCCTTGTGTGAATTCGGTCAGCGTCCAACGAACATCACCGTCCAAAACCGGCGTCAATCGGTTTAAATTCTCTTCCAATTCGGCGCGCCCCATCGTTTCCGGCAGCCGTAAATCCAAATCGGCAAAGGCTTCGTCGGGAACAACATTGACTTTGGTTCCTCCTCCGATGACGCCGGGCATCACCGTCAGCCGAGAAGCGGCATGGAGGTATTTAGCCAAACCGAAGGAAACGGCAGCCGTTTCATCGACGGCAGCGTCAAGCGTTTCGGTATCCTTTAACCGCATTTTCAAATCTTCGGAAAGCGGCAATCCGTCAACGAACGCGGCATAACCGTCGCTCAAAACCGGATACGACAACTCCCGCTCAACGACTGCCAACGAAGCCGCAATTTTCGACACGGCGTTGTCGCTTTTGTACGGAAGACTGCCGTGCCCGCACTTTCCAGAAGCCGTCAACCGCACTCGGGCGACTCCTTTTTCGGCGCAAACAACCGCCGCTTCGCCGACCCCGCTGTCGTTCAGATAAAATCCACCTAATTCGGAAAATACCGCGTCGCAGCGGATTAAATCAGGATACGTCTGTGTAAACCAAGCTGCGCCGCAAGCGCCGTCAGTCTCTTCGTCAGCCATTGCAAAAAAACGGACGTTTTTGCCTCCGCCGGATTTCATGTGCGTCCGAACCGCAACCGCCATCGCTGCCAACTGCCCCAACATATCAACGGAGCCTCTTCCGCGCAAATAACCGCCGTCAATGTCGCCGCAAAACGGAGGAAAGCTCCATCTCTTTTCTCCGGGCGGAACCACATCGGTGTGCCCCATCAATCCGTAAGTCGGAACACCGCCGCGTTCACATCCGATTAAATACAAATTGGCGCGGTTTCCCGGTCCGTACACGGTTTCGGCTTTCAAACCCGCTTCCGCAAAAAAATCCGTGAGCACTTCGGCGTTGCGTTCTTCTCCGCCGTTTCCGTTGCCGTCGTTAACACAACGGCTGCGGATGAGAGCGCAAGCCAACTCTTTCAGCGCGGCGAAATCATTTTTATCTGTCATCGCGAATCAGTTCCAGCCACGAAGACGGTAGCGCGTCAATCGGATAAACGGCAAGCAGATACGAATAGTCGGACTGCAAAAGCGATTGGGAAATTCCGACAATGCGGTAGAGCGAATCGACAACGGGACCGCCGGAATTGCCGGAATCCGCTTTAATATCGGAAATAATAAAACCGATTCCGTTACGGTTTTCGTAACCGGAGAAGATGCCGCGCGCCATTTTCACGCTGTTCTTAGACCCGGTTCCGCCGCTTTTCGGATAACCGATTAAAAACAGCGTATCTCCCATCTGTGCATTCGAACGGCTTGAAATCGAAAACGACGGCAGCAGCCCCGATTCAGATGGGAAATTTCCGAAGAGCATGGAATCGATTTTCAGTAAAGCGATGTCCTTCTCCTCGTCTGAATCCACCAAAGTCAGCCGGAACCGCTCTTCTGCCGCTTTTCTGACGTCGGTATTAACGGCGCCGACAATCGACTTTGAATAAGTTCCGTCCGCCCGTTTCAAAACGTGAAGCGCTGTCAGGATATAGCCTTTTGGAGAAATCACAAATCCGGTACCGGTGCTCTGTTCGCAAAGAATCTCCACCGTTGCTCCGATGGCATTGACGGCAGGGTTTTCGTCAGGAGTCGGCAGCGTCATTGCACGGCGGGCGGCATAAGCCGGTTCACGCGAAGCGGAAACCGCAAACGAAACAGTCGCCTCCGAAGACGACGGATGACGGTCATAAATCATCAGAAAGTATTTTTCATCTGCCCGAAACGGAGGTTTTGTTGTTGAATCGAGCAAAACGGTTTCGCACCCGGCATACGTTTCGCCTTTGACGGCGGCGCGGTCCAAACGGTAATCCGGCTTGCCGGCAAACAGATACAAATCGACATCGCTTTCACAGCGGAAAACGTCGGCACGCAGCGCTTCGGCGTCCGGCGGCAGCTCAATTTCATAGCAGGCCACTGAAGACGATCGGCCCCCTCCGCTTTTCCATTCGACGGCGGAATCCGCGACCGCCGTTCCGGTCAGAACAAACGGCTGCGGTTTCAGCGTCAGCCGGAACGGCACCTCCGCCTCCTCTTCCGCCGCCGCCTGATAAACAACAACTCCGTAATAAACGCCGTCCGCCAGCAACGGCGCTTCAAATCGGGAAAACGAAACCGACGCCTTTCCCGATTTTCGATCGGTTTGCGCCTTTAAATCGACTTCGTTGCTTTCATGGTTGATAAAAAGCGACAGCTCCGCATCGGATTCAATCTCCGCACACAAACCGAAAAGCGATTCATCGACGGAAAACTCGAAATAAAACTCCGCGGCTGTCTTTTCCGCTTCTTTCGTCATCGTCAGCTCATACGGCGTTTCAGAAACCGTCAGAACGGTTGAAACCGGTTCGCTTTCCCTCGCTTCGATTTCATGAAAAATCGCTTCGTCTTCGCTGTAAAAATCTGCCGTCTCTTCAGCAAACAATGAAACAGACGGCATCAACACTGCCAAACAGATGCAGAAAATTTTTTCCCTCATAGCGTCATCATAACCGAAAAAAAAAGAAAAAACAAGAAAAAGTTACCGCGCGGAGGAAAATCCGGGCGCCGCCAGAATCCGGTAGCGCAGTTCAAATTTCCTCAGCGTCCTGTCGACGACAAAATTCAGCAAATTGCGGTTCCAGCCGTAAATTTCCTGCTCTTTTTTCAGAATTTCGACGCAGACGTCAAACGGTAGCGCCGGTTTGTACGGCCGCTCCGTCCGGCACGCGTCGAAAATATCGACCATCGACAGAATCTGCACCAACGGAGACATTTCCACATCGGGAAAAACAGGATACGCGGGATGGTGATTGCCGACCATCAGCCGGATTTCCGGTGAATCCTCTTCGACCCGATCCAAAATTTCAACGCCGAATTTCGCGTGCCTGCGCAGCAGTTCCCGTTCTTCCTGATTCAGGGGAGTCTTTTTTTCCAGGATTTCATTCGGAATTTCGATCTTTCCGACGTCATGCAGCAACGCTCCCAACGCATATTTTTTAAGCTGTCCGGCGGAAAAGTTGACATTGGCTCCTTTCGATTTAAAGAGCGTCCAAAACTCGTCGTTTTTCGGACCGTTTTTGATTTCGAGCATCACGTCGCAAAAAAGACAGAAGACGGAAACGGAGTGACGCGCCGTCACCCGGTCAAACGAAGGAAAAAAGCGCCCGCAAATGTATAAATCGCTTTTGTCAATCAAGAACGTCCGCTCACTGATTTCGTTAAAGCGGCGCAAAACCTCTTTGCCGCTCAGCCCGCCGAAAAACGCTTCGGCCAAACCGCTGACGGCTTCTTTATAAGCGGCGACGGTTTCCTTCGGAATTTCCCGCTCCCCATATCCGGGAATTTCATCGCCCGCCGGTTCCGGAGCTTCAGGATTGGGCAAACGACTCTCCGCCGGTATGACGCCGCACGGTTCCGGCTCCAGGGAGTCTTCGTGGCGGACGTACAATTCAACTCTCCGGCACTTATCCGAAGCGGCGGCGCCTTTGACGATATAAAGACCGCCCTTTGAATTGTAAAGATTGCAATTTGCCCTCCCTCCGGAGAAATACGCCTGAAAATTGCCGATCCTTACAAATCCTTTCACGCATTCAATATACTCAAATTGTGAAATTAAGGCAATCTTCTTTTGAGGATTTTCACTTTACTTCAATAGATTTTAATTAAAATCTCAAATCACGTTCCGGAAGCGGCGCTCTGCAGAATCTGATAGTGCGATTCGAATTTGCGCAGCGTTCCGTCAAGAACATTCTGAAGCAAATACGAACTCCATCCGAACTTCCGCTTGTTCTCGTACAAAACCTTTTCGCACTCTTTAAACGAAAATGCGTGTTTATACGGTCTTTCCGTTCGGCAAGCGTCGAAAATATCGATCATTGACAAAATTTCCACCAACGGCGACGGCTCAATGTCTTTGAATACGGGATACGCTTGATGATGATTGCCGACCATCTCACGAATTTCCGGAGAATATTCGCCGGCTTCATCCAGAATTTCGATTCCGAAACGGGAGTGGGATTTCATTAAATCCATTTCCTCTTCCGTCAGCGGCTGCGACTTTTCAAGCAGTTCCGTGGGAATTTTGATTTTTCCGATATCGTGAAGCAGCGCTCCCATCGCGTACTTGCGGATCTGATCGGCGGAGAAGTTGACCTTCTTTCCCCGCTGCTTGAACGTTGTGTAAAACGGCAAATCGCGCGTCTGTTTCCGGAAATCAAACATCACTTCGCAAAACAGAAGATAAACGGAAAAAGAGTGCCTTGCTGTCTGTAAATTGAAGGAGGCAAACGCCTTATTGCACAAATAAAGATCGACTTTGTTTTCATTGAATGTTTTTTCAATGAGATCTTCGGCAAAATTCATAATCGACACCCCGGAGGAACGGACATCGAAAATCGAAGAAAGATCGGTTGCCAGGCTTTTATACAATTCGATGGTTTCATGCGGGACAAAAGTTTCGACAACCGTCGTGTATTCCGATTCGGAAACAGCCGTCAGCGCTCCTTTCATCTTCCACAGAGCGTCGGGCTCCTCAACAGTTTTTGAATACAGAGCGAAATCGGCGGATCGGACGAAAAATTCGACCTTCTGCCTGTGGGAAGGCAACACGGTTCCCTTTATCGCATACAGACCGCCTTTGGAGTTGTACAAATCGCAGACGGTTTTCCCGTCAATGATGAAATCGGCAGTATCCGACAGTCTAACTAAATTTCTCACACTCTTATTGTATCAGAAAATTATAAAAAAGCAAACAAGACAAATTAAAAAAAATAAAATTTTTACTCATTAAAAAAGAGAAGCCTCATTTTTTTTTGTTTTTTTATAGACAAATCGATTTATTTTTGTTATTTTGAATAGACGGTGGCGTCGCCAAGTGGTAAGGCAACGGTCTGCAAAACCGTTATTCACCGGTTCAAATCCGGTCGCTACCTTTCAGGCGAATCGCTGCGGCGATTCGCTTTTTTGTCTTTTAAATACCAAAACGCAGCGACAAGCATAATACCGTTATCGGCTTCTCCAGATCCGAGAATTTGCAGCAGCTCCTCTTCCGGAAGAAAAACGAGGTCGATGGCTTCGTGTTCGTCCAAATGCTGCGCGGAAACCGGACGCGCGCCTTCCGCCAGAAAAGTATACACATTATTGTTCATAAAAGCCGGGTTGGGATTGCAGTACCCGAGCAAGCGGTATTGATCAGCTCGCCAACCGGTTTCTTCTTCAAATTCGCGTGCTGCAGCGGCAATCGGCTCTTCCCCCGGCTCGACCGTTCCGGCGGGAAACTCCACCGTCAGACGGCCGCTGCCCTGACGGAACTGCCGCACCATTAAAAACGAAGGCGCGCCGTCCGCAGCGGTTACGGGAGCGATAATATTGACCCAATCGGGCGCGTTTAAAACAGTAAACGATGCCGTTTTGCCGTCATACGATTCGCGGACAACGGTTTCCGCAGTGAAAATTCGGCCGTCGTACACCGTCGACCGCGAAATTTCCTTCCATTCAAGCGGATTCATTCGGCCGCCTTCCGATTAGGCCGCTTGGCAAGACCGACGGTAACAGCGGCAACAGCCAAAGAGACGACCGCAACAATCATCACTCCGACGGAAGAATCAAGGGTTTCGTGAAAGGCGCCCATATAGACACAGTCGGCCAAATCGGCAAATCCGCAGACAGCCGTCATCAATCCCGCAATTTTACCCAGATGATCGGGACCAAAATACTTGATCATCAGCAACGGCATAACAGAAAAAAGTCCGCCGACAGTCAGCGCACAAACCGCCCCCATTGCACCGTAAAACAAAAAGTCCGAACCGAAAACCGCAAACAAAAGCAAGGCAGCCGCTTGAACGGCGCAAAGTACAGCCGCCAAAATCCGCGCCGACAGGAAATCGGATAAAATTCCGAAAAGAACGACTCCGATTGGAATGCAAATAAAAATCACGGCAAAAAATCCGGGAAATTGAGAAACGGCGATTCCTTTTTCGGTTGCAAACGGAAACGCAATCATATGCACCGTTTTTCCCGCAAACGATGAGAACAGCCATGACGACAAAATCAACCAGAACGACGGCATTTTCAGAACCTGCGGCAGCGTGTACGAATCAACGGGATCTTTATGATCTTCGTCGCACAAAAACCTATGCTCAGAAAAAAACGGATTGTAACCGCGATCGGCAGGCTTTCGTCCCAAAAAGATAACCGACAGCGGAATCAGACAAATCAACGGCAGAAATGAAAATCCGAACCAATAGGAACGCCATCCGGCTCCGCTCTCCGCCATCGCCTCAATAATCGGCTGGAGAGCCGCAACACTGAAAGAAGCGCCCAAAAGCGTAAAAGCCAGAATCATTCCCCGACGCGCCCGAAACCACTTTCCGATAACAGTGTAAATCACCGCATTGCCGATTCCGGCAGCTCCAATCCCCGCAAAGATCGAAAAATAAATCAAAAACGGAGCGAAATTCTGGATTTTCGACAAAATCATGAATGAAATCCACAAGCAGAGCGAAGAAATAACGACAACGGGTTTTGCGCCCATTTTATCGATTAGAAATCCGATTCCGAAAGCCGAAATCATGTAAACAAAGTTTTGAATCAGTAAAAGCAGCATAACCGACGATCGCGGCCACACCATTTCCTGCTGAACAGGATTAATTAAAAAATTAGCAACCTGGAGATTGAAGACGCCGTTGACAAACGCCAACATAAAACAGGTAACGACAATCCCCCAACCGAAAGTGAATCTTTTCATACGCAATCCTTACGTTGTATTGTATCATTGAAATTTTGGAAAGTTCGGAATTTTTTCGGTAAAAACGAAAAATTAAATTTAAAGCGGACTCTCTTTTCGAAAAGAATCCGCTTCAAAAAACGGCGCCGTTATTCGGCCTGTCCGTCAACGTTTTTTAACTGATATTTTGCCTTCATTGAGCAAGCTGCAAGCACGTGTCCTTCCATAGCGTGAAACATTTCGTTCATCAGGAAGCCGTTTTCCAGCGGCAATTCGCAGTCAAGTGCATAAACGTGAAGCTCGTAAACGTGAACTTTCCCGTCGTAAGGCGCCGGTCCGCCGTAACAGCTGACCTCTTCGGCATTCCGGCTGCCGCCCTGTATGCTCCACCAACTGTTTACGCCTTGAACAAAATCGGGCGCGTTTTGAGAAGCGCCTGCGGGAACGGAGGTCGTTTTGATATTGGCAGCCGCCCAATGAATCCAGGAAAACCCCTGACTGACCGGAAAGGCATCTTTATCTTCCATCATCAGTGCAAACGAAACGGTTCCTTCCGGTGCGTTTCGGATTTCGAACGGAATCGAATAAATCGGCATTCCGGCAGCGTCAAGGTTTTCCGGATCATTATAGCCGTACATATCGGCGATAAATCCGTTTTCGTCAACCGCAGAACTGGTCACTGTCATCGTCTTTTCTTTTGCACAGGAACCCAAAGCAGCGGCACATAAAAAAACAAACAGAGCTCTTTTCATTTTGACTCCTTTAAAGATTTATACACTATATAGAATTTTTGATTCGCTGTCCACCGCAATTTTGGTTTTTTCCGAC
Source organism: uncultured Spirochaetota bacterium (assembly GCA_944388995.1). Classification (GTDB taxonomy): domain Bacteria; phylum Spirochaetota; class Spirochaetia; order JAFGXN01; family JAFGXN01; genus CALXOJ01. The sequence goes on from CALXKN010000001.1 coordinate 209,436, forward strand.
TGAAATCAAACGGGAGCTTGCAAATTTCATTAAAATGGAATAGAATAAGCGGTATAAAATAAATTCCGATTCGGAATTTGAAAATAAAGAGGAAGACTATGGCTAAAGAAAAGAAGATGGTCACGATTGACGGCAACACCGCTGCGGCGCACGTTGCCTATGCATTCAGTGAAGTTGCCGCCATTTATCCGATTACCCCCTCCTCTCCGATGGGTGAGTATTCCGACGAATGGGCGACAGCCGGACGTAAAAATATGTTCGGCGAAGTGGTGGACATTGCGGAGATGCAGTCGGAAGCCGGTGCTGCCGGTGCCGTACACGGTTCTCTGACGGCGGGAGCTTTGACAACGACGTTTACGGCTTCGCAGGGTTTGCTTTTGATGATTCCCAATATGTACAAAATCGCGGGCGAAATGCTTCCGACGGTTTTTCACGTTTCCGCACGCTCTTTGGCAGCACAGTCGCTTTCGATTTTCGGCGACCATGCCGACGTTATGGCGTGCCGGGCGACCGGATTCGCGATGACGGCTGCCGCCGGCATTCAGGAAACCATGGATTTGGCATTGGTGGCGCATTTATCGACGCTGAAAAGCCAGGTGCCGTTTTTAAGTTTTTTTGACGGATTCCGCACCTCCCACGAAATTCAGAAAGTCGAAGAAATTTCCTATGACGACATCAAATCGCTGGTCGAACCGCAATACATCCGCCGCTTTAAAGACAGAGCGCTGAAGCCTGAATCGCCGACACTGCGCGTTTCCGCCCAAAACGGCGACGTTTATTTTCAAGGCCGCGAAACAACCAATAAAATGTATGACGAAGTTCCGGCAATCGTTCAGGAATACATGGACAAAGTTGCCGCATTGACCGGCCGGCAATATCACCTCTTCGATTATGTCGGAGCGAAAGACGCCGAAAAAGTCATTGTCGCGATGGGAAGCGCCTGCGATACCATCGAACTGACGGTCAATTATCTGTTGGCCCGCGGAGAAAAAGTCGGCGCTGTCAAAGTACGCCTTTACCGCCCGTTCAGCATCGAAGCACTGAAAAATGTACTGCCGAAAACAGTAAAAAAAGTCGCTGTTCTGGACAGAACCAAAGAACCCGGCTCTCTCGGCGAACCGCTCTTTTTGGACGTTCAAGCCGCTCTGGCCGACACCGATATCAAGGTAATCGGCGGCCGTTACGGTTTGAGTTCCAAAGAATTCGAACCGTCGCACGTCAAAGCGATTTTCGAACACCTTGACGGCAAATGCTTCCACGGTTTTACAGTCGGCATCAATGACGACGTCACATTCCGGTCTTTGGAAATCAAAGACAAAATCGACGTAGCTCCCGCCGACGTCACCAGCTGTATGTTTTGGGGGCTCGGATCCGACGGAACGGTCGGTGCCAACAAAGACAGCATCAAAATCATCGGAAACAATACCGATATGAACGCTCAGGCGTATTTCGTTTACGACTCCAAAAAGTCCGGCGGAATCACCACCTCGCACCTGCGTTTTGGAAAAAGCCCGGTCAATATGCCGTGGTTGGTAACGGCTGCCGACTTCGTTGCGTGCCACGTTTCGGCTTACATCGGCCGCTACGATATGGTCGAAGTTTTGAAAAAAGGCGGCACCTTCCTGCTGAACAGCGAATGGCCGACGGACGAGGTTTTCTCTCACTTCACCCGTGAAATGCAGGAATACATCATCAATAACAACATTAAAGTTTACAACATTGACGCGCTGAAAATCGCCGAAAGCGTCGGTTTAGGCAAACGCATCAGCACGGTTATGCAGGCTGCTTTCTTCAAACTCTCCAACATCATTCCGGCGGAAGACGCACTGAAGTACATGAAAAAAGCTGCCGAGAAAAAATTCAGCAAAAAAGGCGAAAAAGTGGTTTCGATGAACCATGCCGCCATCGACGCCGGATTCAATGCGGTAGAAGAGGTGAAAATCCCTGCGTCTGTTGCTGATATTAAAGAGAGTTACCGCCCTGCACGGCTGATTCCCGAAGACGCCGATGATTTCGCGAAAAACATCATCGAGAAGAGCATGCACCTCAAAGGCGATGACATTCCCGTTTCTCATATGTCGTTTGACGGAATTCTGCCGACCGCAACCGCCAAATTGGAAAAACGCGGCGTGGCGCCCCACGTTCCCGAATGGGATCCGACAAAGTGTATTCAATGCAACCAGTGTTCCCAGGCGTGTCCCCATGCGGCGATCCGACCGAAACAAATCGATCCGGCGGATCTGAAAGACGCTCCCGAAACCTTCGCAACTCTGAAATCGAACACGAAAAACAGCCGGGATTTGCGCTACAAAATTCAGGTATATACCCGCGACTGCCAAGGCTGCGGCGTCTGTGTTGACGTCTGTCCCGCCAAAGAAAAAGCGCTGAAAATGACTTCGTTGGAAGAGGCTCAAAAGAAAGGCGAAACGGCCAACGAGGAGTTTTTCACCTCGCTGCCTGAAAACGTCACGGAAGGCGCTCCCGCCGGCAGTGTGAAAGAAGTCCAGTTCAAACAGCCGTTGTTTGAGTTCTCCGGAGCCTGTGCCGGCTGCGGTGAAACGCCCTACGTTAAACTGGTCACACAGCTTTTCGGCGAGAGAATGATTGTCGCCAACGCAACGGGCTGTTCTTCGATTTACGGCGGAACTTTCCCGACCATTCCGTACTGCAAACGGCCGGACGGACGCGGACCCGCTTGGGGAAATTCGCTGTTTGAGGACAACGCCGAATACGGTTTCGGTATGCGAATGGCTGTCAACGCCAACCGCAAACTGCTGACGGACACGGTAAAAACCGTTCTTGAAAACGGTACGACGGCCGAACTGAAAGCCGCGTTGGAAGCTGCCTTGGCGCTTTTCAACGACAAATCGGAAGAGGCCATCGCTGCGCAGAAAAAAGTAGCGGAAGTCTTGCCGGCTGCTCTGGCAGCGGAAAAAGACCCCGCGAAAAAAGCCGCTCTCGAAAAACTTGACGAGCTGAAGGATTACTTCGTCGACAAATCGATCTGGATTTTCGGCGGCGACGGATGGGCTTACGACATCGGATACGGCGGCGTCGATCATGTGGTAGCGAAAGACAAGAACGTCAACATCCTCGTTCTCGACACGGAAGTTTATTCGAATACGGGCGGACAGGCATCAAAATCGACACCGATTGCGGCCGTCGCGAAATTCGCTTCTTCCGGAATGCGTCTCGGCAAGAAAAAAATGCCGTTTATGTGCATGACTTACGGACACGTTTACGTCGCCTCGATTTCACTGGGCGCCAACCGCGCGCAGGCTCAAAAAGCCTTCCAGGAAGCCGAAGCGTGGGACGGCCCGTCCATCATTTTCGCTTACGCGCCCTGTATCAACCACGGCATCGATATGTCGAAGGCTCAGACACGGGAAAAACTGGCGGTTGAATGCGGATACTGGCCGCTGTTCCGGTACAATCCGGCCGCCGAAGAGGGCAAAAAGTATATCTTCGAATCGAAAGAACCGACGGGAAGTTATCAGGATTTCATCCGGACGGAAACCCGCTATTCGTCTTTGATGAAGGCGGCGCCGGCGGAAGCCGAAGAGCTTTACAAAGAAGCCGAAACCGATGCGAAAGCCCGTTTCGAATTCTACAAAGCACTCGGTGCGATTCTCTGATCGGCAATCAGCCAAAAATGAGGCTCTCCTTCCGGAGAGCCTTTTTTTAAAAAAAGAATTGCAAATCTTTTCAAGTCGGAGTATCATTGAAGAGAACAAACAGTATAATGTCGCAAAATATTCACGAAAGGTGGGTACCCCATGAGTCAGGAAAAAAAAGGAGTCTACGTTATTTCTTACGATATCGGATCGACGGGAAACAAAACCTGTATTTTTGAAGTCTCCGATAAAATCAAACTGGTTGCCGGAACACTTGCGGAATATAAGCTTTACGTTGACGAGAACGGAGGCGTCGAACAGTCCGCCGACGAGTGGTGGAGCGCCATGCGCGAATCCACCAAAGCAGTCTTAAAGAAGACAAAAATCGATCCTGACGATATCAAGGCTGTCGGTTTCTGTTCCCAAATGCAGGGACTGGTTCTGGTTGATGAAGAGGGGAACGCCCTTCGCAATCCGATGAGCTACATGGATACCCGCGGAGCCGCACAAAAAGAAAAATACGGAAAAGGCATTATTAATATTGAAGGACTCGGATTAATCAAACTTTTGACAGGACTGCGGCTAACCGCCGCCGCGCCGGCCAGCGTCAAAGATCCGATTTGGCGTTACAAATGGGTGCAGGACAACGAGCCGGAAATTTTTAAACGGATTTACAAATGGCTCGACGTCAAGGAGTATCTGATTATGCGCTGCACCGGCCGCGCCGTTATGACGGAAGATTCCGCATTCGGAACCTTTCTTTACGATTTAAGAAAAGGGAAACGGTGCTGGAGCGGAAAACTGTGCAAAATGTACGGCGTCGATATCAATCACCTGCCGGAAGTCGTGGCCGCCACCGATTTGGTCGGCGGACTGACCGAAAAGGCGGCCGCCGATTTAGGTCTTTCCGCCGGCACGGCTGTTTTTGCCAGCGGCGGCGATGCCGTTTTGCTGGGGGTCGGCGCAGGCGCCGTCAACGACGGCGATACGCACATTTACGTCGGCACCAGCGGTTGGATTTCCACTGTAACCCGCAAACCGCGTTTGGATATCGTCAATATGATTGCCTCCGTCATCGCCGCCCGTCCGGGATATTACAACTTTTTTGCGGAACAGGAAACAGCCGGCAAATGCGTCGAATGGGCCAAAGATCACCTGGCGCTGGATGAAATCGACATTTACCTCGAAAAGAAAAAAATCACCGACGACCCCGAAGCCCAATACCGCAGTCTGTACGACTATCTCTCGGCGGCCGCATCCACCGTTGAACCCGGCTGCGGCGGCGTCATTTTCACCCCGTGGCTCCACGGCAACCGCTGTCCCTTTGAAGATCCGAACGCGCGTGGGATTTTCTTCAATATCAGTCTGGAAACCGGAAAACGAGCGCTGTTACGGGCTCTTATGGAGGGAAACGTCTACCATCTCCGCTGGATGATGGACGCGATGGAAAAAACCGTCAAAACGGCGCCCGTTATCCGCTTTGTCGGCGGCGGCGCCCTTTCCGATTTGTCGTGTCAGATGTTGGCCGACGTCACGGGGAAAATCATTGAAGTTCCCGAAGCGCCTCAAAATGCGGGAGCCGTCGGAGCCGCCGTCATCTCCGCCCTGGGCTTGGGTATCATCAAAGATTTTTCGAGTATCAGGGAATATATTCCGATTTATAAAATCTTCACGCCGGGCGAAGCCGATAAAGAGGCTTATGATAAAAACTACCGGCTGTTTAAAAAACTCTACAAAGCCAACAAAAAACTTTTTAAGGAACTGAACGGCTGAAAAAAAAGACCGAAGAAAATTCTTCGGTCTTTTTTCTGTCCTCCGGCTCTCAGTAGAATCCGAAAATATCGGTTTCCATATCTTTCGGCAAATCATCATAAATTTGAACGCTGTTTTCGTTTGTAGGATACAGCGCCGCTTTCATGTTGTCCGCAGTCAAAAGCAGCTCACTGTTGACGCGGGACGGCGAACCTTCCAAATTGAGTCCTTCCATTGTCGAACGGTTGCGCAGCAGCAGATCTCTGTACTCGGTCGACTGCTGTAATGCCGCCAAAGCCTGAACATATTTGCTGTGATCTCCGGCAGTACGGTAAATGCCGTACAAGGCCGCGCCGATATTGTTGTAAATTACGGAAAGTCCTTCAACCGTCCGGTAATGCGCAATGCGGTTTTCGGGATCGTAACCGCGGATGGTGTCCTTTTGACGCTCCAACAAATCGGCGGTGTGATAATATTGCGCCAGAGCGGAAAAATAATCGTTTCTCCGGTAAAAGGTATTTCCGGTCGCATACAGCAAATTCGGATTGGAAGAAAAAACCTCGGCCGCTTCGGCAAATTTCAAAAGCGCGGAACGGAAATCCCCGCGGCGGTATTCGATGTACCCCATCTTATAGACAATGTCGGAGTTGTGAAACAGGCTGTCCTGCGCTTTTTCGTAATGAACGAACGCCGAATCATACTCTTCCGCCGTGTAATAAAACAAATTGCCGAGGTGATAGTAGAGTTCGCCGTATTGAGGCTCTTTTTTCAGAATATTCCGGCGGACAGCGTTTTCATACAGACCGATTCCTTCTTCCAAATCCCGCTGCGTCAGCAGATACTCCGATTTTTTGTATTCGGCCAGCGCCTTCATATTCAGGGAAAGAATTTTCATGCTCAGCGTATCCCGCGTCAGATACGGTTTCTGCGAGAGGTGATAGAGAACCCTGTTGGCCGCATTTTCCATGGAACTCCATTCCGACTCGATCCGGGATAAGCGCGCCCACTGGAAATGCGCGTCAATGTTCTCTTCATCCTGGCTGTACATCCGTTTAATAACGGCGTTCGCGTTCTCCTTCTCCTCCCGGTCGATGAAATAACCGGCCAGCTTTCCGAAAACCGCCAAATCGAGTTTTTTCCGTTTTTTGTCACGGTATTTTGTCCACAATTCCATGACGTCATCGTAACGGTCGCTGAGAACCGCGTAATGCAGCATCCGGAATAAAACCGCGTCCGTGTATTTATCATTCTCTCCGGCCGCCACAATCGCCATACGGGCGCTTTCCAGCCGGCTTTCATCGAAGTAACTCCACCGCAAAAAGTTATCGGCCGCCTCCAGGTGGGCATCCGAATCGGTGCGGTCGTAATCCAAATACGGCTGAATAATCATGTCGGCCTTTTGGTAATCGCCCAAAATCTCCGATTCAAAGCGGCAGTAATCCAACCGGCCTTTTTTATCATAAGGACGGTAACCGTCAGCCAATAAATTATCGTAAATCTGTTCAGCCAAAACGTACTGCCGTTTCTCAATGTATTTTTCGGCGTACTTGTAGCTCCAGCCGCGCGAAGGCCAAATTTCAAAAGCCCGTCCGAATTTTTCCATGGAAGAATCAAACAGTTCCGCTTCAATATCGCCGTATCCGGAGCGGTAAACAATGCTTCCGTGCGCCGCCGGAATAAACAGAAAAACCGAAGCCGCAACCGTAAACAGCGCAAACAAACCGACGGCAGCAGCCTTCAGAATCACCGGCAGAATTTTCGCGCGGAAAATGTACGCGGGCGAATTGATTTTCTCCCAATACGCTTTTCCGTTGATTTTTTCAAAACCGCGCGGAATCGAAATGTGGGAACCGGTTTTTTCTTCTAAAAACCGGACAATGATTTTAATCGATTCTTCTTCTTTCAGTAATTCGATTAATCGGATGATGTCGTCGGGATCGTTCTCATCGGAAGCAATAAAACGCTGGCAGGCAATTTTCACGTTCCGCGGAAACTCGTTCAGATAATCAAAGATAATCTTTTTTTCGCGGTCGGAAACCGCATAGTGAACTTTTTTCTTCCGCGGAGTTTTTTTTGCATCGCCGAATTTCTCTTCAAAAGTCGCTTTTGCGTCTTCCTCGTCACCGGCAAACTGAGGCAAATCCCCCAAATCCAAAGAAGCGCCGTCGTCCGGCAGCTCTTCGTCATCCCCGCCGAAATTGAAATTCTCGGGAACGTCGCCCAAATCGGTCGGCGTCCAGCTCTGATCGACCACGCCTTCGTCCGCGGAGGAAGAATCACCGTTTCCGCCGGCCTCCGGCGTCTGCGGCGTTTCAAATAAATTTTTCCCCCAATCGAAATCGGCAGGCGTTTCGGCGCCTTCGCTTCCGGATGTGAAAAACCCGGCCGGCTGCCGTTCTCCGCGCTCGGCTGAAAGTCCTCCTCTGTCAGATGCCCCTTCGGAACCGGAAGGTTGATCCGCCGAAGCAGCGGACGGAAACTCTTCCGCATCAAAAGAACCTTCCGCACCGACCGATTTATCCGAAGGAGCATCCTTTTGGGGTTCCGGGAAAGAGAAACCGTCCGCAAAATCCTCTTCAGTCGAATCGGTTGGTAAATCCTTCGCCCAGTCCAAATTCAAAAAAGTTGATAAATCCGTTTCATTTTTTGTCGGAGAATCGGCTTTCAGCACAGAAGTTTGATCAAACAGGTTTTGCCGCTCCGGCTCCTCCTTATCATCGAAATGAAGCGAATCGGTTTCGATTCCGTCATCAACTGAATCAATTAATGTTGACAAATCGGGATTTTGTCTATTCCCGCCGACTGTTTCATCCGTCGCGCCGGACTCTGTTTTTCCCTCCAAAGCTTTCTGCATTGCCAACGATTCGGAGGTCGTTGTTTCAATCGGATCATGGAGAACGGCCTGCTCATTTTTTAAATTTTCGACTAAATCATCTCGGAGTGTTTGATTTAAGTATTTTCTGAATTTTTCTATGTCTTTTGTGCTCGGCATAAGCCCCACCCGGTCTTTTAATTCACTATTTATTCTATCGACAAATTTTTCAAATATATTTAAATTATTTTGAGCAACAAACCGAAATAGTTTATATGAAGAAACTTTTTTTCGCAACGGTTCTCTTCACTCTCCCATTGAAAACTCTCTTTGCGCTGACGTTTCAGGATATGTCAACGGAAAATATAACAATCAAAGTACGGGAATGGCTTCAAACGGCGGAAGGGGATCAGGCTCCGATAGTCATGGACGGATTTATGCTTTTGGCACGAAAAGACAATCCGCAGACAAATTACCGCGGAATCGCTTTCCGTCACGAGGATTTCCGGATTGTCCATAAATTCATGAAAAACAAACTCGGAACTTTTATCATGGCGTATAAATTACCCGAAGGTCAGTCTCCGATTGTATATCGGCTGATATGCGACGGTCTTTGGAGTGCGGACGCCCTCAACCGCTGCCGGATTCGCGACAGCCGCGGATTTACCCTTTCCTGTCTGCCGTTGACCCAACCGATTGCCGATAAACGCGCCACTCCGTATGAAGACGGAGGTGTTGTCATATTCAGGCACGCCGATGACCCCGGACAGACAATTTTTCTGACAGGCGATTTCATTTCATGGGATCCTTACGCTTACAAAATGACCGAAATGACTCCGGGCTTATATGAAATTTCCGTCCGTCTCCAGGCCGGTATTCACCGTTATTATTTTCTTAAAAACGGAACAAAAATTCTTGATGAATCAAATCCTTTCACCGATTACAGCCGCTTAGAAGGTCCTGTTTCCGTTTTTGAATTTTTTTAACAGTAAATCGACGGCATACTCCCGTTTCCGTCCCGTCCGGCGGGTCCATAACCGCACCCGTCTTTTTTTCAGCAGCGCATCGTCGACAATGACCGCATAGGGGATTCCCGTCAGCCGCGCCGTTTGAAGTTTTTTTGCCGCCGGAAGAAGGCGGTCGTCCAGCAAAATTTCATCGGGGAGCGCCCGGTAAACCGCTTCGGTCAGATCCCGCGCTTCGGCCGTCTGTCCGTCATTAAAAAGGTAGAGCAAAAACGGCTCCAACCCGCGCGGCCACCCGAAACCGTGTCTGTCACGCGCTTTGTCGGCGGTAATGAAAAACAGACGCACTAAATCGACAGAGTACGACCCCAAACACACCGGCTGCCGTTTTTTCCGGATCGTCGCGTAAAATCCCATCCGTTTGGAATACTCATCCCCGGTTTTGATCAGCCGCAGAACCTCGCTCTCTTTCCGAAGCCGCAGAGGCTCTCCGCACTGAATGCACAAATCTCCCTCTTTGACAACGGAGATGTCAGCCGTTTCATTTCCTTCAAAATCGACGCCGAAATTGGCATTTTGAAGCACAAAACCCTCTTCATTCAGCCCCAAAACAAAGTTGGAGCCGTGGACAACGCTTTCATCGACAATGACGTGAATACGGTCGTCCTCATCCAGTCCGACGGGGGAAAGAAAGCGGCTGTCCGGAAAAAACAATGCCGTTTCGGCCGGAGTGGCCGCACGCAAATAAGTTCCGCCGCTGAGATGCCCCAATTTTTCCTTGCTGATGATGTAATCCCCGCGGCAAACCGTCATCACGAACGATTTTTCGGTCCGGAAGAGCGCGCACCTGATCACGGCATAATCGGGAACTCCCAGATATTCCGCCAACTTTTCATAAGTGCGGCAACTTTGCGGAATCCTGATTTTTTGAGACGGTTTCAGCTCTTCCACATGGGATGAATGCGCCGATTTGGCCATATGAGAGCGCGCCATGTACCCGCATTTCGGACAGTAAAAAAAGCGGTCGCTGCCTTTGCCGTCCATATCTGCCGTCAAAGCAAACGCCTTTTCACCGAAGCTGTGGTGCAGCTCTGATTCGGTATAGAGCGTCCGAATGCCCCATCCGTTCAGAATTTCGCGGAAAGCCGCGGAAACCGTCGGCAGGAAATCATTCAACTCAATCATATTGCGGTGGGCGGAAAAAATATTCAGCGTCCGGTATTCGCGGGCCGCCAACGCCGTTCCCGTCTGATCCCACAGCGGGCGGATTTTATTGGTGTAAAAATAAACGCAGATCGGGAATTCATTTTCGGAAACGGCGAAGGTCTTCAGAAAATCGATGACATTCTCTTCGTAATGACCGGTCTGAAAAAACTCCTCGCCCTTCTCATTGCGGAAATAAAGCACATCGCCGTCGAAGATTTCGTAACGTCCGGATGTAAAAAGGCTTTGGCTGCGGACCAGTTGAGGCAGCTCAACCGGCTGAGCGCCGCGTTTATCCAAAACCGACTCGAGAACCGACTCCATCCGCCGCAGAACTCTCGTTCCGAGCGGCAGAAGCGAAACGGATGCGTCTTCCGTATGACGCAAAAATCCCGCCCGCGCCAACAGCAGCGACGTGTCGGCTTCTTTGACGGAAAAACCGACGCCCTGAACTTTTCCGAGCAAAACAGAGTAACGCATTATTGCCCGTCCGAAACGGCGCTCAAAACGACGACTCCGTCGGAAGACGCTCCGACTTCAATGAACCCGCCGCCTTCCCCGCCGCCGGCCGACGCGGTCACTCCCGAAGAGAGACTCCATGCCTCCGATCCCGCCGATTCACTCTCAAACCGTAAACTGCTGCCAGACGCTGCGGTCAGAACAGAGTCGCCGAAAAACAGCAGTCCCGCATACAGACCGCGGTAAAGTCCGTCTTCATAAGCGCCGAAGAAAAACCCGTTCAGAACGTCGGCGTCCAGCCCGTCGGCGGCAAAATCAATCACGCCGTTTTTGTCCCGATCCAATCCGCTCCCGTCAAAAGCGCCGCGATCCGCCATAAAATCAAGGAGCGACAGCCATGTCGGATAGTCGGGGTTTGCCGTCAGAAGTCCCCGTCCGTCAAAAGCGGGATAAACGTAATCGCCCAGCGGCACTCCCTTCTCTTCCATTTTCAGAAGATCATTGTACAAGGCGTTCAAATTTTCATCGCCGACGCCGTCGGGAAACAGACGCGCGCCGCCGGTTTCATAACCGATCAGAAAATGATGCCGGGTAAACGAAGCGGTGACAACACAGTCGCCCGTCAGAAGAATCAGCGTTGACGGCGAAGCCGGATTTTCGATTTCCGCCGCTTCGGCAGGCTCGGCCGTCCACTTTTCAAAGCTCAAAAACGCTCTCGGCCGGCATTCAATCAAAAAACGGAAGTTCCGTTTCTGTTTCATTGTAATCCGCGCCGTTTCCCCATCACCTTTTCCGTCGGCCGTCACGGAGGCGGGAATCGAATAACGGAACAGCGCGCCTTCCTCCGACTGCAGTTTTTCCAAATCGGCGTCGGAAAGCGTTGTGGTCTGCACCGTAAAATTTACAAAAGGAACGGTCAGTCCGCCGTCGCAGGAAAAAGCCAGCGCGGAGAATGCCAAAAAAACACACGCTTTTACCGGTTTCATCATCCTTCCTCCGTCACATACAAAACGGTTTTTTCAGGCACCCGCTGCGCTTCGGCTTTTTTGTACTCTGCCGCTGTGTAAAGTTCGCTACGGATTAAATCGCCGGAATCGGAGTAGGTATAAATCTCGATTTCATAAAAATCAGCCGCCGCACTCAGATAAAATCTCTTGGCAACCGGCCGCTTTTTTCCCGCAATGCGGCTGTATTCAACCTCGGCCGAAGCGCGGTAAACCCATTCGTTTGCCAAAAAAAGAAAATGCCGCTCGGTTTGCGGAAGAAAACGGTCCGCGCCGGAAAAATATTCGTATTCGACCGAAGTCATCGGCACATTGCGGTTTTCCGTGACGGGATCGGCGGCGTTGTAGTAATACTTTTTCAGCGAAACCGTCCGGCCGTTTTTCCCGTCGGTTTCATAAACATCGTAATCAAGTAGTTTCGCCGCCGCTTTCTGCGGATCCTTAACCCGCCCCGCTTCGGTCTGCGTAAAAATATCGTCGTCAGTATACCGTTCAATCCGCCGCAACCGTTGATCGACGGCCGCGTTGGAAAGATCCTCCAGATTCCAGTATTCATACAGCAGAAACGCCGAAGCGGTTGTCTCGTCTCCGTTTTCATAAACCGCTGCGGAAACCGGCCGCCGCGGATTTTCGCCCTCAAACGCAAACACCGTCTTTTTAACCCACGACGGATCGCCGGTTTCGGCGCGGCGGTTTTCGTAGACATACTCGGCTGAGTGAGTCTGCACGGTAATCGGCGCGCACGCCGCCGGAAAGAAAAACAGAACTGAAGAAATTCTCTTAAAAAAATTCCGCATGATTCATTTTATCATGAAATTCGATTTTTCTCAAATCTTTTCCGCCAATCGGTTTATAATTTTAAAATTGAAACTATCTATTAAATTTTTATGAATTTTTTTATTTTCTCTTGACGGCAGTCGAATTTGCCCGTAATATAATATCATCTTAATTGAAAGGAGAATGTTTTATGAAAAGATTACTGACTTTTGCTTTAACAGGAGCGCTTCTGACGGGTTGTCTCTATAATTACGGTTCGGATAAACCGTTAACGGGGCAGATTCCGAGTACCGACAAATTCAAGCTGGAAGGAACGAAAATCTCTTCCCGGGCGATGAAACCGGCGGATGACGGAACTTATGCTGTCTGGCAGCGTCTTTATGATACAACTTGGTATCAGACGGAAAAGGAATTTGACGACGGTCGCCTGGAAGTGGAAACCGAATTTGTTTTCTTTAACGCCGATTCGTCGGTATTTGAAGTGGAAGTTGAAAACGGCCGCGCCGAACGCCCCGACAGAGACGATTACGCCGTTCTGACACCGGTCAAAGCAATCACCTACACTTCGGAGAACCGCCCCGACGGCAACGATCAGAACGCATGGATTGTCAGCAAACTTGACGGTGAAGGGGAACGGGAATTTGAAGCATACTGGCTCTATAAAGAAGATATTCTTTATATTACGGAAGGCGACAGTGTTCAGGAAGCCGAGCAAATGATGACCTTTGTCATGGATTCTCTGTTTGAAGGAAACGACACGGAACGTTATCTGCTTTCCGTCAGTCCGGCGCCGGATGACGTAAAAGGCGGCAGACGCTGACCGCATTCTTTACGGGTATTATACAGAAAACCTGTTCATAACCGACTCCTGCCGGAAGAGGAAACTCTTCCGGCTTTTTTATGTTTTGCCTTCCGTCTGACTTTCCTTTGGTTTGTCGTCACAGCGAACCTCCGCGCGGCAGCGTAACGGCAGCGGTAAAAAAAGAGCCCCGCAACTGCGGGGCTGTGAGCGTCAGATCTCTTTGTTTGTAGAATACCATTTACCCGGAAAGACGCGTCCTCCGAATTCCCAGTTGATACTGGTATAACGGTCTCCGTAACCGGAAGCCGAATCGAAATAATCGACACGTCCCCAACCTTCCTGCAGATATTCGTTACTGGGTAGGGCGCGGTAATTGCCTGTTCCGTAATTGGCGCCCAACTCCAGACGGAAATTGCTGGCGCCGGGGTAAGTAACGGAGACGGAGCTGCCCGACAGCATGCCGTGGAAATACGTGCCTCCGTAGAGGTAAGCCGTCATGCTGACCGAACCTTTCATCCCTTCAATCGGCGTGATGATATCGATTTTATTGTTGTTCAGGCACTGTGCGGCGCTGCCTCCCAACTTGATGGTAAATCCCGTCCAATCGAATTTGATGAAAAGATCGCGGAAGTAAGAGTATCCGTTGCCGTTGGTGCGCAGGTGCGCCGTTCCCGCAAGGTCAATGATGTTAACAGAAACACTGACCAGCTCGATAGATCCGTCATTGTTTCCTCCGCGGTTGTTGTTCCACCCCTTTTCCGTCCGGGGATCGCGGTCCAGACCGACTCCCTGTTCTTCCACCTCGTCGTAATAAGCGGCGGGGATTTCATAAAAAGCGATTTCCCGCAGAATCATTCCCAATGACGCAAATTCGCGCGGCGTCAGCGACGGGTAACCGTAAACAGGATTGGCTGTTTTTCTTTGAATTGCGGTATCGCTCTTATAGGTCAGCACTACGCGGTAGTCGCAGCGCACCGCTTCTTTGAAATCAAACCGCCCCGGACGGTCGCCGATGTCGCGGCGGGAATTTGCGTTCCCCGTACTCGGATACGTCTTTGCCAGCGGATTGTCGGGGTGCCACATGTATTTACGCATGACCCAGTCCCAGTTGAGGTAGTGCCATTCGTATTCCGAAGGCGTTCCGTCGGGGTCGTAAACAACGTCGTACTTCGACGCATTCTGATTGACCTTACTCTGCGTCCGCTCATACCACGGATGCATATTTTTTTCCGACCATTTCCGCCGGACGGCAATCAGTTTTTCTCCCGTACTGTCGTCTGTATCATAAAGGGTGTCGTAAACCGTCAGTTCGTTCGTTGAGGTGAAATTCACGGGATATTCAAGGATAATCGATTTCTCCCATGCCACCTTTGCCGGAGACGGATCGCTTAAATTGGTGTGATTGCTCAGATCCAACGTTCCGAAGGCGTCTGAGGCCAGCTCATTGGTCTTATACCCCTGATGGGTGCCGTTGTAGCGGTACGTCCGTTCAATCTGCACGTCAAAAAGGTCAATCAGATTGAGCAGTTCTTCACTCGGCTTCAGTGTCAGCTTGATTTTTCCCTGCGTCTTTTGGTCGGCCGCCGCAGCCGCATCTCCTTGGCTGGCTGTCAGCGTAACCGCCGTCGACGGATCGGGAATGAAAATACGCACCGTTCTTTCCGCAGGCGACCCTATCTCAAAGAGACCGGTCAGTCCGGAGAACTGCGCCGTGAATGCGGCTTTCGAGTTCTTTGTATTTTCATTCACCATGTAAACGCGGTAAATGTAGCGCTTGTCGGTTGAAGCGTCGGTAATGGCTGCATCGACGTTTGTGTCGCTGTAGGAATTGGCCGACAGCACCGCGCCGTTCAGAACCGACGATTCATCGCTGACGTCCGTCCATGCATTACCGTTTGCCAGCACTTTGAACTCGGTCAGCGCCGGAGTTTTTTCGGCAGAGTACGGTCCGGCTCTCAGAATGCGGTAAGTGTAACCGCTTCCCTGCGCATTCCATGACAGGTTGATCGAATCGGTTTTTACCTGTGTCCTGAAATTGGAAACCGGCGCCAATGCAATTCCGTACGCGGTGTTTTTTGCCGCCTGGTTGTACGACGTCAGAAATTTTCCGATTTTACCTTCCTCTTCCATACCGACGACGGCATAATATGCGCCTTCGTCTCCGCTCTCCACATAGGCGTAGAAGAGCCCCTTCGTTTCGTCGTAGCCATAACCCTTTTCGGCGGACGCAACCGTCATATCGGTAAAATCAACGACGGGGGTCTTTTGGGTTAAATCAACGGCTCCGGAGACTTCGTCCGCCGAGAGTTTGTAAACGGCGTATTTTTCCGATTTTGACTCGGGCGCCCACTGAACTTTCGTCCAGCCTTTAACCAGATAATTGTCCATTTTGACCGTAATGACTTCCGGAAGACTGTAATCCACAGCGCCGCGGTCGACCGTGAACCGGTACTCGACGCTCGGCGATTCATTCTGAGCCGCATCGACAGCCTTTACTGTCATTGAATACGCTCCGTCCGCCAGTTCGGAACAGGTAAAATATGCGTTTTGTGTTTCCGTTGTTTCTCCGCGGAAAACGCACACATATTTCGAAGCGCCGCTGACAGCCGCCCACTCGATGCGCGGCGTCGTATCGCCTGTCGTATTGACCTTGCCCTGCAACATCGGGGCAGGCGCCGTAGGCGGATTGATGTCGATGAGAGCAATCGGATACTCTGCGGAAATCGACCAGTCGCCGCCGACGCGGACCTGCACAAAAAGCGTCACATCTTCTGCGTCAATCAAAAGGCCGTCGGCAATATTGAACGAAACTTCCGTCACAGGCGAAGACTGCGGAACAACCGTCCATGCGCTTCCGCCGTTACTGAAACGGTAACGAACGCTGTCAATTTGACCGACGCTTGTATCGCCGTTCTGAGTTACTTTGACCTCCGCGTTTTTCATTGAAAAGTTGAGCCACGGACCGCCTTCTTCTCCGGCTGTCGCTTCGTAAACGGGCACGGCGACCGTCGGGGCGGGCGGAGCTTCTTTGATGTAAGTCCGGAACGTTGCGGTCTTCGACCAGTTGCCGAACTCGTCGGAGGCCTGCACATGAACCGTTACGGTTTCGCCGACCGTTGCGGTTTTATCGTAAACGACGGTGTTGGCCGTCGGATTTTCTTCGTTCTGCTTCCAGTCGCTTCCGGCCGCCGCTTCGTCAACCGTAAACTGCCAGCGGTAAGCGGCCACATCGCGCGGATTGGGGTGCGACAGCGTCCATGTCGGAGAAAATTCCGTCGTCTCTTCAGAGCCGCCGATCACGGGAGCGTCGGGAGCCAGACCGTCCATGATAATCGGAACGGCGGCAGGCAACGAATTTGTGCCCTCGTCGTCAGTATAACATGCTACGACAAAGAGCATCAGCGAGGTGTCTTTTCCTTTGTATTCGTCGCCATACGATACCGAATACGTTGTCGTTCCCGTCGGCAAAGGTTCTTCGGCGGTATTCGGTTCGCGTCCGACCGAAGCCCACACTTTGGAGACGGTTTTCCCGTCAGGATACGTCCAGTTCCAAACGGCTTGGGATCCTTCTCCGCCGACGCGGTCGGCAACCGCTGTGACAATCGGAGCAGGCGGCAGCGAAGCAGAATCAACCACTTCGGTTTCAAATGTCACCTCATCGGAGGCAATTCCGACAATATTGACGCTGCGGACACTGAAAACATACGGTCTGTTTGCCAGTGATTCAGGAAGTCCCGACGTCACGGTCACTGACCGTTCGTCGACGCTGTCGGTCTGCATCCAGGAAGTTGCCTGATTGCCGTTTTTAACATTGATTTGATATTCGAAATAAGCGATGTTTTCAGGATTTGCAATGTCCCAGCTCCACGTCGGATACCCCAGCTTTTCACCGCTGATTGTTTCAACGGATCCGACTTTTGTGGAACCGATCAGATTAATCGGCGGCTGCGGTTTTGACGTGCGGTCAACGATGTAAGTCAGCCCGACGGGATCGCTCCACTGCGGATTTCCCGCATCGTTTCCGTCAATCAGCTGAGACAGATAAAGGGTATAATAACCTTCTTCTTCCGCCGTCACCGAATACGAAGTCCCTTTGTTGATAATCCAGCCGCCTTCGGTACTGACTTCAGGCGCCGGCGGGACAGCGTTCTGTCCGTCGTTTTTTGGTGTAAAGAAGTAAGCGGTTTTGTATTCGGCGCCCGCTTCCAGACCGGGAACGGAAGCCCACATCCAAACCAGTTCCACCTGATCGGTGTACCAATAACCGGACCCGGGAGAAGTTTCGCTGATGGCGCCTTCCCATCTTGTAAAGGAAGGTTTGTCAGCATCAATCGGCTGATAAACGACCGAAACTTCCACCTGCCGCGATTCGTTGCCCGCAGCGTCGACAGCCGAAAAATAGAAACGGTAAGTTCCCGCTTCCAGTCCGGTATCCTGCGAAAAAGGTTTGGTAAACGGCGTCCAGTCTTCTTCAACTTGTTCGGGAACATCAACCGTTCCGACGCCGAGATTGGCTCCGCCTTCCTCTCTGGCATTGATTTTCACCGTATCGTCGGAGACATAAATGCATTGAAATCCGACAGTCGTATCCGTGCTGACCAGCGCCGGATTGGCGATAAATTCGGGAACGTCGGGGGCGGTGATATCAATGCGGAAAAACAACGCCGCCTCTTTCGACCAAATTCCCAGTTCGTTCTGAGCCTGAACAAAGAAAACATAGAGTCCTTCGGTCAGCTTATTGAATACGGCGGAAGATAACGCTCCGCTGACCCATTTGTCGGTATCGGGCACAACACCTTCCGTTGTTTCAACCGCCTTCATCTGGAAACGGCACGGAGCCTGCTCTCCCGAATCAAACGATTCTGCGCGCCATTCAATTTCCAGAGTTTTCTTATTGGTCTCATAAACGCCGCCCTCTTCAGTCGGCTTCGGAGAGAGAATTTCCGGAGGCGTCGTTCCGTATTCGGTATTGACTTCAAACTCGACGCTGCCGCTCTCTTCCGCCGCTTTGCCCAAAACGGTGTACGGCAGAACTTCCAGAATGTAACAGCCGTCTTCCAGCTCAATATCAAGTTTCAGGTAACGGACATCGGCGCTGAAAATCAGCGTATCGAAAACGGCGTTCCAACTTTCATCATCGCCTTTTTTCTTCAGCGACACGGCGTAAGAGGCGGCATCGGCGGCCTCCGTCCAACGGAAAGAGGGCGAGCGTTCGCTGATGAGGCTTCCTTCAATACATTCCACCGTCGGCGCCGCATTAATGGATCCGGTATTAACGGTAAACAGGAAGGTTACCGCAGGCGAAGCCACATCGGGATCTTTTTTCTTTTCGCCGGGGCGGTAGGAGACAACCTGCAATACGTAAACGCCGTCGGGGAGTTTTTTCGGTACCTGCCACGAGACGTTTTCGGCAGCACTCACTTTAACGGGGGCGACCGCCTCTTTTCCCGTTGCCTGATCGAGGACGGAAACCATGTAATAAGTCGCGCCGCCGACCGCCTCCTTCCATTTGAAAGTCGGCTGAGCGGAGGCCGTCAGAGTCGAACCTTCAACAATCGGAGGAAACAGAGCGATTTTATCTTTACAGCCGATCAAAACGGCCGTCAATACCAGCAGAAACGCAAAAGCTTTTTTCATCGACATTTTTCTTCTCCTTTTTATTTACCGGGCCAGTTGATCACTTCGACTTTGAAATTCAACAGATTGAAGCCCGTTCTGTCGTTTGCTCCGGAATCCAGGACTTCCGCTTTCATGACCGGGTTGAGGATATCCTCGCCGGGGGTCACATCGACGGAAACCGACGCCTCCTGCCCGGCGTTCGGCGCAACCTCTTTGCTTCCCAAATCGGACGCTCCTCCGGGACCGCAAACCGTCAGTTTAAACGAATTGGGAATATAACTATCCTGAGTCGGAGTGCGGTAGGCCACCGTAAAACGGTAAGTACACCCCTTCCACAACCGGATGGCGGATCCTGTCTTGGCCGGGTCGGCGTAGATTTCGCCGGCAACGTTACGGACATATTGGAATGTAGAAAGTTGTCTTTGTCCGATGAAGTGGATATTCCCATCGTAAATGCCGATCGCCATTTGATTGGCGTCATAATCGCCGAGATCGTTGGTCATCACTTTATATGTTGTTCCGGGTGAATACGCTGCCGATTTCGGATCCTGCGTAGTCCCTCCAAAGAGCTGATAGTACTGAAAATTGATTGCCGCTTTGGTGATCGAGTAGGCGCCGCTGCGGTTCAATGAACTTCCGTCGGAAGCGTCGGCGGAAAAACCCGGCCACGCATTGACTGTCGGGGCGTTGACTGTCAGCTTAATCGTTTTTGTCGATGTATTGCCGAGATTGTCAACCGCTTTGACGGTCATCAGGTTTTCGCCTTTCACCTGACGGTAAGTGTACTCTCCGTCAATATCGGCCAACGGGTATTCATACGTGATTTCGGGAGCCGTATCAAAGTCGCTTACCGACGCCATTGCCGCAATTTCATCCTTGGTTTTCCGCGCATCTCCGAAATTAAATGTCAGCATCTCTTGCAGCGTAATCGCAGGGTCGGTTGCGTCGCGGTAAAAATTCATTTTCGCCGCTTCACTCTTGTTACCCGCACGGTCAACCGCTTTCACCAGAAAGGTGTACCAGCTGTCGCTCGTTTTGGTGACGGTGTACGAAAGTCCGTCCGCATTGTCGGCAAACGCGCCGTCGTCCGCCGATGCGTCGCGGCCGTCGGCAACCGCTACCAAGAAGACAGTATCTCCTTCGGGAGCCGTGTACGAGAACTCAAAATTATCGGTATTTTTTCCGGCGTTGTCCGTACCGGCGCCGTCAATCAAAACCAAATCGGTCGGCGCTTCCGGCGCAACGGTGTCCAATCGCTGGGAAATGTTGACGGGAACGGAGACATTGCCCGCCAAGTCGACGGCATAAACGCTCAGCGAATACGATGTATCGGGAGTTTCCGGCATTTGCGACGAAGCGCTCCATGTCAGCGTATCCGCGCTCAGGTCGTCTGCTTCCTCCGTTCCTGCCAATTCAACCTTCCACCCCTGCAGAGCCTCGCAGTCGTCGCCTGCCTTCCACTTGAACTCAAGGGCGCGGTTGTTGATCCACTCCGCAGTGCCGTCGTTCACCGGCGACGGCGGGGCCAAACGGTCAATCCGAATGGCAGAAGAAGCGTAAGATTCGCTCCAGTTGCCCGCCAAATCCTGCACCTGAACAGCCAGCACAACTTTCCGGTCGCTGTTTTCGCCGACAAAATCGACCGTCGACGGTGACGGCGCCGCCGAAGTCGCAGCCGCTTCGTTCCAGATCCATTCGTTTTCGGGAACATCTTCGGTGTTGATGGTGTAACGGATCGCCTTCAATTCTTCCGATTCGGCGGGAAGCGCCCACGACCAGACATTGGACGCCTTTCCGTCATTCGTAATGCGCAGATTTGCGTCATCCGGATTTTCGACCGTCAAGTCTTCCGCCACCGTAATCACGGGTAGAGCGTCCGGCGCTTCGGTATCCACAAACAGTTCACCGTAACCGCTGTCAGACCAACGTCCGTCAGCAGTGCTCCGTCTTTGAACGTAAAGCACATAACCGTTGGTGTGATCCCCGCCGTCCAAATTGTGTTCCGACGTATATCCGACCAGTTCGTCAACCGTTTTCCATTCACCGTCGTCTTCGGGGACGCCGCTTTTCTGAATTTGATAACGGAACTGGTCGGCGTTTGAAGCGGAATCGGGTTGAACCGTCCAGCTCGGTTTAAGGTTGTTCGTGTACGGCGATACCGCTTCGACCACCGGACCTTTCAGCCCCTCCACAACGATATCTTTGTAAACCGGCCGGGAAGCGTTTTCCCCGGAACCTTGTTTTTTGGCAATCACGTAAATGCGGTGTTCTCCCGGCGCAAGAAAAGTGCGGACCGTTTTTCCGTCGGAGGTAACCTCCTCAAGCGCATCGGGATTCGTTCCGGCCACCGCCGGCAGTGAATCGACATACCAATCGTATTCAATCGGACTTCCGTCGGGAATGGTTGCATTTGCCGTTATTTCGTACATTAATTCCATAATCTGACCGGGAACGGCTGTTTTTGTCCCCACAGGCCGGGACATTCCCTCTCCCGGAATTTCTTTAAACTGAATATCGGAAACGGTCGGCGTCATATTCTCGACCAAAATCAGCCGGTTAACAGTGTCTCCGTCTTCATTGGTCAGAGTAATGGTGTAATAGCCGGCCTGCCCGAGAAGCAAATTGTACGTCCCGTCTCCGTTGGAAGTCAGCCGGTCTCCGCCGACGCCCGTATTATTGTCAACATAAGCGTTGGTCTCGCCGTCAATTTCCACCTTCCATTTGAATGCGGAGAAATCGGCGACAGGATTACCGTTTTTCCGGCTGCCCGTTGCATCAAGCCTGACGGATTCCCCGGCGTAGTATTTTCTGAGCGCCGACGAAGCCAGTCCCTGAACATCAAACGTCAGAAATGAGAGATCGGTGGTTGCGGTAAAAACTTTCCGCGCTTCGGAGTATCCGCTTCCGTTCTCCAGCACAAGGGAGACGGCGTAACTGACGTCGTTATCGTTACTCATCTTTTTTGGAGTCAGAGTCCATGAAAGAATGACATTTTCCGCATTTTCAGGATCGGGAGTCACCGCGACCTCCGACAGTCCGTCTGACACCGTTTCGGCAGTCCCTCCCTCCTGAGAACGGGAAACCGACAGTTTCAGCGAACCTTTATCCCACTCTTCTTTCAGAACCGGAGAGGTTACAATGGTCATCTCTTCATCGAAATTGATGATCTGTACCGACGGAGTCACCGTCATTGAAATTTGAGGAGTGTTGTCGCGCACATAAACCGTAAACGGCTTCGGCTCGGAAACGCGTCCGGCCGCATTTTCAACCGTCACGGATCCGGAATACTCTTTGTCGTCCTGCAAATCCCAGACAAACGCCGTCCAAATCATGGTCGCGTCGGTATCGGCGCTGCGCACCGGCAGCTGATAAACAACATCCGACACCGTATCGTTTATGGTTACCGTCGCCCACGTGATTTTGCCTTGATCGGGCATCGGGCTGGCTCCTTTTACGGTAACAAGGTACTCCAACGCTTCATAAATCGTATCGCCGCCGTTGAAATCGACGGAAGTGACATAAGGCGTGTTTTCGACGACATCGAAAGCGAATGTCTTTGTGTCCGACAGACCGAGAGTGTTGGTCACCGTCAACTCGATTTCGTATCTTCCTGCCGAACCGAGATCAAAGACCGCTTCGGCTTCCGCGGCGGCCGGCGAAGCTCCGTTGTAAAAGTACCTCTCGTCTTTTTCATCCAGAGCATACAGTTTGTATTCAAAAGCGCTGAGCCCGGTTTCCGTATCGGATTCGTCTCCCGTTGCCGTCGATCCGGACGCCGAAAACCAAACAGTCGAATATTCGTAAACAGGAAGGGAAAGCTCTCCGTCGCCATTGATCTTAAACTCGGTTTTTTTCGGATTGTCGCCGGAAGGAACTTCACCGAAGACGACCAACGCCGCCTGAGGAGCGTTTTTGTCTTTTACGTAAAAGCGCGCCGAAACGGTTTCACCGGCATTACCGTAGCGGTCATAAGGCGTTACATAAAGCATATACGACTTTTCGACGGCATCCGGCTCCGGCCCTTTCAAAACAACGCCGTCGTCAAAAACGATTTCGTCTTCTATATCGACGTCCAGTTCATCGGCAAAGAAAATTCCTCCTTCAACAGGATTTCCGTTACCGTCAACCTCTGTCAGTTCAAAAGCCAGCCGGGAAATCCATTGACGGTAACCGGCTTCCGCAAAATCAAGAGTAAAGCGAATCGGGCTTTCTTCGGTATAGCCTTCGCCTTCCGTCAGTTCGGGACGGGTTGTGTCAAGACAGAAACCTTCAAACGGATCTTTGATGGTCAGTTCTTTGCGGGCGGATACCGACTGCCCTTCCGTATCGGAAACAATCAGCTCGAAAATATGCTGACCGGGGACGGTCAGCGTCAGAACAGGAAATTTCCCGTTGCTTTGAGCATAGCTTTCAGTCAGACCCTTCGGATCCGTTACCAGCAGCTGATAGTGGTTAATGGTCTCCCGCTTTTTGGTCGCCTGCGTTCCCGTCGTACTGACTTCAACTTCTCCGGGATATCCGCCGTTTTTCGACGTTACCGTCAGTCCGACGACCGGCAAATGTTCTTTACAGGAACAGAGACCGAAAATTCCGGTTAAAACAAGAAAAAACGGAATTAATATTGTATACTTTTTCATAACACCTCCGAGATGACACCTCTCATATTTTTATTATAAAGGCGTTCGTTATTTTTTTTCTTTTTTTATCTAAAAGTTAAAATAAAATTCTTTGCTTTTATCGATTATAAAAAGTTCATTTTTTGATTTTTGATTCTTTATTCAAAAAATATTTTCCGTTTCTTCGGGAGCAGGCGCCGCCGCCGAAGGCGCGAGGGATTGGAGCGGAAATGAGCTGCCGACGGAGAGACGGCGCAGGGCAAAGCGGCAGCTTTGCCGCGGTGAAGGCGCGGGAGGCTGCGAATTGCAGCGGAAAGCCCGGCGCCCCGCAGGGGCGCGCGCCCCAAAAAAAAAGACCCCCTCGATAAAAGGGGGCCTGATTGAATTCGGTTAAACGCCGGCGCCGGCTTTCATGGCGGTCATGTAGGCGCGCAGTTTTTTGCCGACGATTTCGACGGGGTGGTTGCGGATTTCGTCGTTGACGCGAATCAATTCGGTGTTGGAAACGGCGGTGTCTTTAAGCGCAAGACCTTTACCGATGACGTCGGTGTCAATTTTTTCCATGAACGGTTTTAACAGCGGGCGGCAGGCGTTGTCGAAAAGGTAACAGCCGTACTCGGCGGTGTCGGAGATGACTTTGTTCATTTCGTAGAGCTTTTTGCGGGCGATGAGGTTGGCAATCAGCGGGACTTCGTGAAGTGATTCGTAGTAAGCGCTTTCGGCTTTGATTCCGGCGTCGGTCATGGTTTCAAATGCCAGTTCGACGCCCGCTTTGACCATGGCGACCATGAGAATGCCGTTGTCGAAGTATTCCTGTTCGCCGATTTCGGTGGAAGAGGCCGGCGTCTGCTCAAACGGCGTTTTTCCGGTGGCTTCCCGCCATGTCAGCAATTTGACGTCGTTGTTTGCCCAATCTTCCATCATCACGCGGCTGAACTCGCCGGAAATAATATCGTCCTGATGTTTGCGGTAGAGGCTGCCCATGATCGTTTTCAGTTCCAGCGACAGCTTGTGCGCTTTGATTTTCGCCGGATTGGAGAGGCGG
This sequence comes from uncultured Spirochaetota bacterium, assembly GCA_944388995.1. Lineage (GTDB taxonomy): Bacteria > Spirochaetota > Spirochaetia > JAFGXN01 > JAFGXN01 > CALXOJ01. The sequence continues at coordinate 234,104 of CALXKN010000001.1, forward strand.
TCCATCATTGCCGTGATGCCACCCCATTTTAAGGCTTCGGTGACGGTTTCCCAGCCGTACTGGATGAGTTTGACGGCATAGCCGGGATCGATTCCTTTTTCGACCATTTTGTCGAAGCAGAGCAGCGAACCGGTTTGCAGCATTCCGCAGAGGATGGTCTGTTCGCCCATCAAATCCGATTTGACTTCCGCGACAAATGACGATTCCAAAACGCCGGCGCGGCTGCCCCCGGTTGCGACGGCCAGCGCCTTTGCAATCGGCCATCCTTTATTTTCGGGGTCGTTAACGGGATGAACGGCAATCAGCGTCGGGATTCCGAATCCGCGTTTGTATTCGGTGCGCACTTCCGAACCCGGTCCTTTCGGAGCCATCATCACGACTGTAATGTCGGGGCGGATTTCCATTCCTTCTTCAACCATGTTGAATCCGTGGCTGTACCAGAGCGCGGCGCCTTTTTTCATCAGCGGCATCACCGCGGCGATGACTTTCGAATGCTGTTTGTCAGGCGTCAGATTGCCGACAAGATCGGCTGTCGGAATTAATTCGTCGTAGGTGCCGACTTTAAATCCGTTCTCGGTCGCATTCTTCCAGCTGGCACGTTTTTCGGCAATCGCCTCTTTGCGCAAGGCGTAGCTGACGTCCAGACCGCTGTCGCGCAGATTCAGACCTTGATTCAGACCCTGCGCGCCGCAGCCGATGATGACAATTTTTTTCCCTTTTAAAGCATTAGTTCCATCATTGAACTCTTCCCTTTCCATGAAACGACAGTGACCAAGCTGTAAAAGCGCCTCCCTCCACGGAAGAGAATTAAAGTAATTTTTCCCCATAGTTTGTCTCCCAGAAGCTGAGCTTCGTTTAATGCATCATACCATATTTTGAGGATTTCGTAAAGAAACGGAGAAGCTCAGACTGCGGTATTTGTTTTTTCCGCGCGGCGCATACGGGCAAAACGAACGGCGACAAAGGCGGCGGAGAGCGCAAACGCGGTAAAGTCGGCAATCGGCGCGGCGAAGAGAATTCCATCCAGCCCCCAAACCGCCGAGAGAATCAGAATTCCGGGAATAGTCAGCAGCACTTGCCGAGAGAGGCTTAAAAACGCGCCGACTGCCGGCTTGCCGGTAGCCGAAAAGAAATTCGATGAAATCATCTGCACGCCGTTGAGCGGCAGCATCAGCAGATAGGTTCGAAGGAAGCGCACCGCAAACTCAAAATACAGTTCATCACCCGTTCCGAAGAGTGAAATGATTTGCCGCGGGAAAAGCTGCAAAATGAGAAATCCGGCTGTCGCCGCCGCAATGTCGCAGGCAACCGCCAACAAATAAATTTTCCGCACACGGTTGTACTTTCCTGCTCCATAATTGAAGCTCATAATCGGCTGAGCTCCTTGCGAAATTCCGATGATGATTCCGATCAGCACGGCGTTGATTTTCAAAACGATTCCGCACGCCGCCAGCGGAATTTCGCTGCCGTATTCGCTCATCGCTCCGTAACGGGTCAAGGCGTTATTCAGAACAATTTGAACAAGGGTCAGCGACAGCTGTGTGACGCTATGGCTCATACCGAAAGCTGCCATTTTTCCCGTTTCGGAGAGACTGAAACGCAGGTGCGTTGACGACAGCCGAATTTGTTTGAATCGGGGAATGTAGGCGACGGCAATCGCAAATGAAACTGCCTGGCTGATGACGGTCGCCCACGCCGCGCCGGCAATTCCCATATCAAGTCCAAAGATGAAAAGCGGATCCAAAATCGTGTTGATGACGGCTCCTGCGGCGTTGCAAACCATTGAGTAGCGGGGGCTGCCGTCGGCGCGAATCAGCTGACTGCCGGCGTTGATGGCAATCAAAAGCGGCATTCCGAGCGCGGTGATTCTCATATAAGTCTCGGCATAAGGCATCACCTCCGCCGTCGCTCCGAAAAGCGTCAGCAGCGGCCGGCAAAAGAGCTGAATCACCGCCAAATAGAGCAAACCGACAGCCGCTATCAAAACAAACGCATTGCCGGCGATTTTTGCAGCTTCCTCCCGACGGTCGGAACCCAACGCCAACGAAACCCGAATCGCCGAGCCGACGCCGATTAATAATGAAAAAGTCAGACAGATTGTTGTCAGAGGAAAAACGACGTTTGTCGCCGCGTTGCCGAGGTAGCCGATGCCCTGCCCGATGAAAATCTGATCGACAATATTGTACATCGAGCTGACAAGCATGGCAATGACGCTCGGAACAGCGTAGCTGCGAAGCAATTTTGTGAGTTTTTCATATCCGAGAGGGTTGGGTAATGGGGTTGCGTCGCTTTTCATCGGTTTGTCCGGAACCGTTTTCCGTTGAATTTTCCTACGGCAGGCTGCCGCTTCCTTTTATTATATCCGAATTGCGGTTTTAGGCAACCGCACCGAACTTGTTTTCGGACTGCGGCAATGGTATAATGAGCTATGAGAGTGTTTGTTGTTTACAAATCGGGAACCGGATTTACAAAAGCGTATGCCGAATTCATCGCTGCCGATTTAAACGGCGCCCTTGTGCCGTTTAAAGACCGCCGCAGGCTCAAACCCGATCCCGACGCCGTTTTGATCTTCGGAGCGCCGATTAAGGCGTCGGCCTTGCCGGGCAGCCGCTGGTTTCTGCGCAACCGCGGCCGCTTCAAAAAAGCTTACGCGTTTGCCGTCGGCGCTTCTCCGGCAGACAGCAAAGATTTGCCCGCCTTCCTCGAAAAACAGAAACGCGCGGGGCTTGATCTTTTTTATATGCCGGGCGGTTTCTGTTGGGAAAAAATGAGCCGAACGACCCGTTTTATCCTGCGGAATTTTTTTCTTCCGGCTGTCAAAAAAGCCGAAGGTGAAGAGAGCGAGATGTACCGAACCGTTTCTCATTCATACAGTCAAGTTGATAAAAAATTCGCCGATCCGCTGATTCAGGCTGTCAAAAAAGAAATCGCATCCGATTAAAAAAAACTTGACCGTTTGTAATGATTGCAATAAAATAAAGAGTATAAAATCTTTAAGGAGCATTTTATGAAAATCATTGTCATCGGGTGTAATCACGCCGGAACTTGGGCTGCTAAAACGCTGAAAGCGACTGATCCGACGTGCCAAGTTGTCGCATACGATCGCAACGACAACATTTCGTTTTTGGCGTGCGGAATCGCGTTGTGGGTCGGCGGCACGGTTAAAGATCCGGAAGGACTGTTTTACGCTTCTCCGGAAGGGTTGGAAAGCGAAGGTATTTCCGTGCGCATGGGGTACGATGTAACGGAAATCGACTGGAGTGCAAAAAAAATCAGAGGGAAAATCCTTGCGACGGGAGCTGCGTTCGAGGACAATTACGACAAATTGATTCTGGCTGCCGGCTCGTGGCCCATTATGCCGCCAATTGAAGGATTAACCGATCCCAATACCGAGTACGGCTTGAAAAAGGGCATTTTCTTCTCCAAATTGTATCAGCAAGGACGGGACATCATCAACGAAATCTCCAAACCGGAAGTCAAACGCGTGATGGTTATCGGCGCCGGCTACATCGGTGTCGAATTGGTTGAAGCATTTAAAAACCGCGGTAAAGAGGTGATTCTGACGGAAGCCATGCCCCGCGTTATGGCCAATTACTTTGATAAAGAAATCACAGACGAAGCCGAAAAACGCATTCGGGACGCCGGAATCGAACTGCATTTAGGCGAAACAGTGAAGAAATTCGAAGGCGACGGCCGTCTGCAGCGGGTGATTACCGACAAAGGCGCCTATGACGTTGATATGGCTGTTTTATCCGTCGGATTCCGCCCCAACAGCGACCTTTACAAAGATCATCTGAAAACGCTGCCCAACGGAGCCATCAAAGTCAACATGAAAATGGAAACTTCCGAAAAGGATGTTTACGCGATCGGCGACTGTGCGGCGGTTCACTCCTGCGCATCGGGAAAAGATGAATACATTGCGCTGGCAACCAACGCCGTGCGAATGGGGATTGTTGCCGCCTGCAACGCGTTAGGGCAATCGGTTGAATATGTCGGTACGCAGGGCTCCAACGCTATCTGCGTATTCGGTTACAACATGGCGTCCACCGGCCTCTCCGAAGAAGCGGCCAAAGCGAAGGGTCTGAAGGTCAAATCAAACTTTTTCCGTGACGCCGAACGCCCCGAGTTCATGCCGACTTACGAAGAGGTGGCGGTTAAAATTGTTTACGAAGAAGACAGCGGACGCTTGGTCGGCGCTCAAATTGCTTCGAACCACAACCATGCGGAAGCTATTCACGCGTTCTCACTGGCGATTCAAAACGGCATGAGCGTCCGTCAATTTGCCCTCTCCGACTTTTTCTTCCTCCCTCATTACAATAAACCGCTCTCCTGGATGACGATGGTCGCCTACACAGCCAAATGATAAACGGCCCGGCAGAAAGCCGGGTTTTTTAATTTGGTTTGCGGATTTATTTCCGAGGCATCAAAAAGGCAAATCATTCCCGTATAACGGAGTGTTTTGTTTAAGAGTTTCTGTGTAAAATAAATTTCGGATGGGGGCGCTAACCGTTTCTTCGTATTTCTTTCGCAGAGTAAAATCGTCAAGCTCCCGCCGGCGGCGAACCGATAAGTCGAGAAACTCTTTTTCCTTTTCAATTCCCAAAAAACGCCGGTTAAAAAGATTGGCGGCAATTCCCGTTGTTCCTGAACCGGAAAACGGATCCAGTATCCAGGCGCCTTTTTCGGTTGAAGCTAAAATGATTCGGGTCAGCTTTTACAAAAATTGCATACGATCAACTCGCTGACACTGCCCCGTTTTTCACCCTTGCTATTAATCATCCGGGTCGCCCCCACTCTTTGAATGGAATACCGGGAATACAGGTGATCAAAAAACAAATCGTCTTCATTCTGCCCCTTCGGATCGGAATTGCTTAAAACCGCCTTCGCTCCTTTTTCGGTCACAAAGGCAAAAAACCGGCTCAGCTCAATCTGATCGGAATCGGAAAACCCCTCCTGAGAATACGCCGTAAAAGAAGATGTCCGGTTCAGCGGTCTGTAAGGCGGATCAAAGTAGACAAAAGTTTTATCATCAATAAATTCCGCCGATTTTTTGTAATCCCCGCAACAAATAATGGCATTTTGAAGCTTTTTAGCAATTTCTTTGATATTTTTTTCATCAAGAACAGAAGGATTCTTCGCATTATTAAACGGCACATTGAAATGACCTTTTCCGTTGACGCGGTAAAGTCCGTTAAAACAAGTTTTATTCAAAAAAATCAGCAAGGCCGCCGATTCGACTCCTAATTCCGACTGATCTTTCAATTCGTTGAAACGGGCGCGTTTTTCATAAAAAAATTCTTTTCGGAACGGCTCATCCGCCGATAAAAACCGGTTACGGAGTTCTTTCAGCGCGTCAATAAGACTTTCGGAATCACTTTGCACAATCCGATAGACATTGATCAGCTCCTTATTGACATCATTGATGAAAACGGATTCAAGATTGTATTTACTCAAAATATCAAATAAGACCGCACCGCCTCCGACAAACGGTTCGGCATATTTTTGAATCGAACGGCCCAATTCATCAGGATAGAGATTGCCGATTTGAGGCAAAAGCTGACTCTTTCCTCCCGCCCATTTCACAAAAGGTTTTACTTCCATCCCCCCATTCTACCACACAACCGTACTTTTTGAAAGGAGCAAAAGAGGCGCAGAGCGTTGACGGAGCCGCATTTTTGGGATAGAATTCCGGCGGAGCGGCGGGATGATTTTAAACGCCGGACAGAGGACGGATATTCCGGGATTTTTTTCGCAGTGGTTTGTCAACAGAGTGAGGGAAAAATTCGTTCTGGTCCGCAGTCCGTACGCGCCGCGGCAGATAACGCGGTATCGGATTGATCCGGAAACGGTCGATATTCTCTCGTTCTGCACGAAAAACCCCGCTCCGATGCTGCCGCGCCTTGAACACATCCGCCGTTTTCCCCAAATCTGGCAGGTGACCGTCACCCCTTACGGAAAAGAAATTGAGCCGGGAGTCCCTGAAAAATCCGATGTGATAAAAGCGTTTCAGGCGCTGTCAATGCGTGTCGGAGCGAATGCCTGCATTTGGCGCTATGATCCTGTCTTCCTCTCGGAGACCTACTCCGCTGCCTTTCACCGTGAAGCATTTGCAAAGCTCGCTTGCACCCTCCGCGGTTTTACAACTGTTTGCGTTGTCAGTTTCATCGATTTGTATGAAAAAACGAAACGGAACTTTCCGCAGGCGGAGGAAGTTCCGTTTTCCGTCCAACGCGAACTGACGGCGTTTTTCGCTAAAACGGCGGCCGACTGCGGCATGCGGTTGAAACTTTGCGCTGAATCCCCCGCTCTGGGCGACTGCGGCGCGGACGTTTCCGGATGTCTGACCCAAGCCGCGGCGGAAACAGCCGTCGGCTTTCCGTTGGCAGTTCCGTCGTCGGCGTGCCGTGCGCGAAAAGCGTGCGCCTGCCTTTTGGGCGGCGATATTGGTGAATACAACAGTTGTCCGCACGGCTGCCTTTATTGCTACGCCAACGCCGACAAAGACCTCGTGCGCAGCCGTTTTGCGCTGCACAATCCCGATTCACCGCTGTTGATCGGCGTGCCGAGTCCCGGCGATATTATCCGCAATGCCGAACAGCACCGCTGGCGGCTGCCTCAAACCCTGCTGCCGCTTTAGCCGATCAAAAGTCATACCGTCGTTTTAAGCTGCCGAACTGCCGGTCAAACCCAACGCCACAGGAATCAGTTTAATATCTTCTCAAAAAAAAGCCGATGGTTCCGCGTTTTTACGGAACCATCGGTTTGTTTAGGCGGTTTAAACGGCAGTACCGTTTCGGAAGAACCTCATTTCCGAATTCACGGTAACAGAGTCCGCCAAAAAAAGTCAACCGGTTAACGGCGGCGCCAGAAACGGCCTTCGTCTGTCGAATAATAAAGACCTTTCGACGTCGTCGCCAGAATTTCGTTGCCGTTCTCGGTCAAATCTTCGATGTCGCCGACCGAAGACGTAAACGAATAGCGGTTCCGCCAGAAACGGCCGCCGTCCGTCGAATACTCCAGACATTTTTTCGCTGCATTGATGCGGATCAGTTCCGCTCCCCGATTAATCATTTGTGCCATAAAAAGCTCCTTATTGTTAAGATGAGACATTTTATGACACGGGATCTATCAGGATGTGATATGACAAAATATTTTATTTCGCTTCCCGATTTTCGAGGGCGGTTTCGTGCCTGCGGAACCGCCCGCAATTTTACGGCACAACGTTCCCGTTATCGTCGACGAAGAAGATCTGTTTCCAAGTGCGCTGCTGCCATGTCAAATCTTTGACTCCCTTTTCCTGACTCTCGTGAAGATAAAGAGTGTTAAAATTAAGAAGATACTCTTTAGATTGGTCGGTAACTGCAATATAAAAAGCACCCTGCGCTGGCTCTGGCAGCCGGATGGTCAATGAAAAATTTTTACTATAAAAATCATTGTCATTTGATGCCGAAAAAAATCTGAAATCAATCAATGTTGCTCCGGGAAATTCAAGCAAAAGATTCTTACATCCGGAAAAAGCATAATCACCTTGAAGTTCTTGCAGAGAGGAAAAAAGGAGATGTTTTAAGTCATAGCAGTCCTCAAAAGCTCGTGATCCAACACTTGTTACTCGAGAGCAGTCGATATCGCGAAGCATATGGCAGCCTTTAAAGGCTTCTTCATTCAATATTTCGACTTTAGGGCAGTTGACATCGGTTAAAGAAACACACTCTGAAAAGGCATTGTAAGAGATCTCCTTTACCTCCGGTAAATCGATTTTCCGCAATCTTCTGTTCCAGGCAAAACCATTGACTCCCACTCTCTCCAGGCGGGGAAAGCTCAATTCTGTCAGCGAGGCGGGAATGTCAGCGAAATAGTTGGAAAAATACTCTATACGACCATAACTCTCTTCAAAATAAATTCTTTTGACACCGAGAAGCAATTTTTCCAGAGAAGAACAGCCGGAAAAAGCGAGTTCTTTAACTGTCTCGGCTGCGGGAAGTTCGAGACCCGTGATCCAATCGCAGCCGGCGAAGGCATTCGATTCCACGGATGTCACTTTCGGCAGTTTTACATACAGCGCTTCCGGAAACGAGCCCCCGAACAGATCCAAAAACGAGGAAACGGCGGAGACCCCCAGTTCCGTCTCCCTCAACGCGGTACAGCCGCCGAAAATGGCCGTTCCGGTTACCGCCAATTCGGGAAACCGGACGGCTGTCAGTGCCGAACAGCCTTGAAACAGTGCCTCTCCGGCCTGCGCCAGCAGCGGCGCCTCGATTGAGGTCAGCCCGGTACAGCCGGCAAAAGCGGACGAGCCGGCCGTCACGGCTTTCTCCAAACGGACACTTTTTAATCCGGCAACGCCGGCAAAGGCTTCGTCCGCAACCGATTCGGCGTTCGGCGCTGTCAGATCGAACGGAAAAACATCGGTTGAGGCGAGCGCCGCTTTCAGCCTTCCGGACAGAGCGGTGTCTGTCAGCGTCAGCCGGTAAGAAAGTGCCTTGTTTTCTTCGGTCGGCAGCGGAAGTGCTGTGACCGCTCTGAATTCAGGGCCTTCAAACGAGACGGCCGTTACCGTCAGCGTGTCCGTGATCCCGTCGACCGCCGCCGTCAGCCGGGAAACGCCCAGCCGGTCAACCGTCACATTTCCGACTCCGTAAACCGTCAGTCCTTCGTCCGCCGTCAAAATCAGCCGTTCGGCCGCTTCGGGCGGATAGACGGTGATCTTCGGGCTCAGCCGGTCTCCGACAGCCGCATCGACGGCATCCGAATCAAACATAACGGCATAAACCAAATCGCCGGGAGTCTCCGTCGCCCCCGTCGCCGTGACGGTCACATGGCAGACGGCTGTCAGCGTTTCCCCTTCCCGGGTCACAACGGAAGCCTCGATCTGCGTTTCGCCTTCATTGGACGCCGTCACCGTTCCGTCATCATTGACCACAGCCACCGCTTCGTTCCCGGAACGCCAACGGACATCCGGCAGCGGTTCTTCCGGATTGTTTCCGACACGGGAAACCGTCAGAACCTGACTTTTTCCTTCCGGCAGATAAAGCCGGTCGATGTTTAACCGGATTGCCGAAAGCGGGGCTTCGACCGTCACGGCGCAGACCGCCGTAAAGCCGCCCTCCTGTGTTGTTACGGAAACGGCAGCCGTTCCGGCGCCGACCGCTCTAACCTCGGCGGTGTTGTTTCCTGTCGGGGTCACAAAAACGATGGCATCATCTGTCGTCTGCCAGGAAATATCCCGACCGGCGGCGGTTTCCGGCAGAACGGTCGCCGTTAAAACCGCTGTACCGGTCTCTCCGACAGACAGACGCAGCTGTGTCTGATCCAACTGCACACCGATCACAAAATCATTCTCCGGCTTACACCCGAAGATCATCAATAAAGTTCCGATAAGAATCGTCAGTAATTTTTTCATGTTTCACTCCCGATTCAATTCTAGCAGACTGCTCTATCAGGGAGTGAGAGAGTCATTTTTTTTCGATTATTTTTTTATCGATTCTATCAGTTCCTGAACCTGTTTTAACTTTGACAGCAGAATATCCGTTTCGATTTCTCCCGTTTGCGGAAAAATGCCGGAAATTTCGGCAACGGTTCCCGTTCCGCCTCCTTTGAAGCGGGATCTTTTGACAACTGTCAGACCGAACCCGGAAGCGGCCTCGGACACTTTTCTGTAATAATGACGAAGATGTCTGCTTTCCACAGTCTTGGCGTTCTTTTCCCTACTGTCCATACGAATATACAGATGAAGTCCGTCTGCAAAGTGATTTTCAATCTGAATATACAGCCAGTTCCCGTCGGCCTCGGCCGCCTGCCGCCAGAAATACCACAATCCGAGAAAGCCTCCCTTCGGATTGGAAACATATCCCCAGTCGGGAGAGCCTCCGCATTCCGGATTGGCAGCCAGCTGCTCGGCCAGTTCCAGAAAAAACCCTTCGGCTGCATAAGAGGAAGAACAGACCGATTCGATTTGCGTACAATTTTTTGTCTTATCTTCGATTGTCTGAAGATTTTCTCTGAATTCCGTCAGAATATCATTGGAAGTCTTGCAGGAATTCAGAATTTCCAGAATATCGCCTCGTCCGACAACCCTGTATCTGTAGGCTTCTACATTTTGGGATAATTTGAAAACACTCTCATTTCCTGTTTTCAAATAAATACAGTAAATCGTTTTTCCGCCAAATATTTCTTCGACTTTTTCTCTGTACCGTTGCAGCTGATCACTGTGTGTTCCCGTAACGGTTTTATCTTCGATGATAATCACACTGTCATCGTTGACTTCAACCAGAATGTCGATACAGTTCCACTGACGGTATGCTCTGACTTTCTCAATCCGAAAATCATCCTGTTTTTCCATTAAAAACCGCACAAATTTCTGTGCACACTCGAATACGGCAGGATTTTCTCCTTGGCATTCCGGATCGGCATAACGAATCAGCCAAGTCAAAAATCCGTCCTGGGACAATTCCTTTGTTGCAATTTCAAAAAGATTCGGTTTCATTTTTCACTCCTGATTCGATTCTGACAGACCCGCTCTATCAGGGAGTGACAGAGTGGAAAATTAATTCGTGCATAACCGACAAAATCGGTTCGCCGCAAAAGGCGCGCCGGAGGCAGCTTTGCCGTGTCCTCACCCGCGCACAGCCGCCGTCCCGGCCTGCTGGAACAGGACAAAAAGGCGGCCGCACGTTTGCGCATCTGCCAACGCGTTGTGGGCGTCGTACACGATGCCGTAGCTGTCGGCCAGCACCGTCAACCGGTGAGAGCAACCGGGCAGCGCCCGCCGCGCGGTGAGGCACGAGCAGTAAAACGGATAATCGGGGCAGCGGATGCCGTAATAAGCCGCCGTTTCCTGCAAAACATTTCGGTCGAACCTGGCGTTGTGCGCCGTCAGCGGCAGATCGCCGATAAAATCCCGCACCTGCGGCCAGATGCGGTCGAAGGTCGGCGCGTCGGTCAGGTCGGCAACCGTCAGCCCGTGGATCGCCGTAAAATCGGGACGAACGTAGAGCAAAGGCGGCCGGATCAGCGAATAAAACGAATCGACCTCTTCCCCATCTCGAAAACGCACCAGTCCGATCGAACAGGCGCTTTCGCTGCGGTAATAAGCCGTTTCGAAATCGATCGCTGTAAAATCCAAAATCATTCTTCTTCCTCCCGAATCAGCGCCGCCATCCGGCGGATTTCCTGTTTCCATTCTTTCACAAAAAAATCCGGTTCGACGGGACGGGCGTTGCACCCCTGCGACAAAATCCACTCTTTCACCATTATCGACTGCGCCGCGGTGAACGAGACTACCGTCTTATTTTCCTCTTCACACTCGGTAATCTGCTGATCGTCTGCCCAGATGCGCTCGCGCACCCACGGCCGCGCCGTACCGAAAAACTCGACCGTAAACCGAAACTTTTGCTTTTCGTAAAAGGCTCCGAAATGACCGCCGCCGCAGTGCGGTGTGAAATCGTAGTCGGCGGGAAGCTCGAACGTCTCCTGAGTCAAAACCGGGTCGCTCATCCGCGACAGCACAAACAGCCGCATATCGGCGCGGTTTTCGTCGTATCCCCACAGCGAACAGACGCCCTGATCCATCAAAAGCTGGTACGGCCGGACACGGCGGCGGCTTTTACCGACTCGCCACCGGCCGACATAATCGAACTCGATCACCGTATCGCTCATCAGCGCCGACCACACCTTCTCCCAGACCGCTTCGTCGATCGCCGCCTGCGCCGTCGGCGCCACCGCCACCCGCGAAAGGCCGTACTTCACCTTCACCGAATGGAGAGTCGACATCGACAACAGATTCAGAATATCGCACGCTTCTCTGTAAATCGGCGTCGTCCGGTAACACTCCAGCAGATTTTTAACCGCCGCCAAAACCTGAAACTCTTTCGCGGAAATCAGATAAGTCGGCAAATGAAACTCTTCTTCATAATAATAACCGCCGCGGCTGCGGCTGTATTCGATTCGCGCTCCGAGCCGGCTGCGCATATACTCCAAATCGCGATTAATCGTCGCCACGCTCACTTCGGTATGCTTCGCCAGAAACGGAGCATTCGGATACGATTCTGTTTGAATCAGATCGTGAATCCGCAGCAGACGCTCCAAAAAAACCTGCGTCACAGGCCGGTAATGTTCTTCGTTCGCTTCTTTTATCGTTTTCATGAAGTCAGTATACCGCACCACTCTATCACGGAGTGACAGAGGGCGAATTTTTTTGAAAATTTTTCGGGCGTGCCGGCCGCCTCGGGCGGCCGTCGGGCTTCGTCCGGCCTGGCCCGCCTGCGGCGGGCGCACGGCGCTGCGCTTGTGCCCGGACGAATCCCTCACGCCTTCGCCGGCAAAGAACAAAAAACCCGGCCGTCTGACAGCCGGATTCGTTTTGCGGTTGACTCCAAAACCGGTTCGCCCATCGGGGTAAAATCGGAACATTTGCCGCAGGCGCTGCACTTTTCCGCGTCAACCTGCGGCGCAGAAAATCCCGTCTGAGAAAGCGCTCCTACCGGACAAATGCGAATCGAAGGACACGGGTGGTTTTGCGGACAGCGCGATGTGATGACTTTCAGTGTTTTTGCCATTGTTTTTCCCCTTTATTTTGACAATATAACGGGAAAAAAGCGCATCGGCAAGCAAATTCCGTTTCCGTCGAACCGGAATTCGATTCGTCAGCCGTTTTCCGAAAGCCGTTTCAGCAGGTAAGGAAAAACCGCTTCAAAATCGACTCCGTACCAGTTGTGGTTTTCGTTTTTCAGTGTTTCGGCAATCGATTCGGCTACAAAGTCGCCGGCCAACGCATACGCCTTTTCAAGCGGCAGACCGCGCATGAGGGCTCCGGTCAGGACGCTGGCAAAAATATCGCCCGTACCGTGGAAGTTGACCGGCATCTTTTTGTGGAAATACCAACCGACATTTCCCGTTGCCGCATCGTAAGAAGCGATTCCGATCTTTCCTTTCGTATCGGTCAGCCCGGGCTGCGGCTTGTCGAATTCGATGCCTTTTAAAACAATTTTTTTTGCACCGAGATCAGCCAACTGTTTCAGCAAATTCTCAATATCCGCTTTTACGTAATCCCTGCCGGGATACGGAATGCCGAGCATAAAGGCGGTTTCGGTCAGATTGGGAACCAGCACGTCGGCCTTCGAACAAAGCTTTGCCATGGATAAGGCAAACTCCGGTGTAAAACCGGGATACAGTTTGCCGTTGTCGGCCATACACGGATCGACTATTTTCAACGCATCCTTTCCGAATTCGTCAAACAGTGTGTGCATCAATTCAATTTGCTCAAATGATCCAAGATAACCGGTATAAACCGCATCAAAGCGGATATTTTCTTTTTTCCAATGTTCACAGACCGGTGTAATATCGGTCGTTAAATCGCGAAATGTAAATCCTTTGAACATGGTGTGGGTCGACAAAACCGCTGTCGGCAAAACACACGCCTCTACTCCCATTGCCGAAATAATCGGAAGCGCCACAGTCAAAGAGCATTTTCCCACGCAGGAAATATCTTGTACAGTAATAATTCGTTTCATTTTTCCTCCTGATTCAGTATATATCAGAAACAGAAAAACTTCGCAATAGAAACCTGTAATTCAATTTACGGGAGTATTTTAAGAAATTCAAAATAAATTTTTACGCTCATTGTTCATTTTAATCGTTTTTCCTGATAAACTTTTAAAATATTTTCGACGCATTTTTCGGGAGTTTCTTTTATTTCACTCTCCCAAAACCGTAAAACCGTCCATCCTTCTTCTTCAAGCTTGGCGGTCACGATAATATCCCGGCTTACATTATCCAAAATTTTTTTCTGCCAAAATTCAGAGTATTCGGATAATTCTTCGGACAAAGAAGATAAACCGCGGACCGCCCAATTATGTCCATGCCAAAAATCCCCATCACAAAATATCGCAATCTTTGCCTTTGTAAAAACTATGTCCGGTTTCCCCGGAAGGATTTTATAGTTTATTCTATAGCGCATATTTTTCTTCCACAACATTGATCTTAAAATCATTTCCGGTTTTGTTTTCTCGGATTTTATGGAAGACATTATTTTATGAGTAACAGTCAAAGAACGCATATATCGGATTGCTTTTAATTAAAATATTGATTCAAAAATTTTTTTACCTGTTCGTATTCCCAAGTATTTTTAAACTGTCCAACAACCAACCGACACCACTGTTTAATTCTGTCGGCAGAAATCTGTTCCCCCCAATGTTCTTCTAAGACTTCCTCGTCTGTTGAATTTATAACTTTTTTGATTTCGTCTTTATATTTACATACGCGTCCCAGTGTAGCGGAAACTGTCGACGTTTCTTCATTCACGGTCAAGTTTATTTTCCCTCCGGCAGAAAAACCGTCGCGTATATTGGTATTAACGACTCCGTTTCGCACAACAAGCCATAATGCGTAACGATTATATTTTTTACTGCTATCCGAAAACAATTCAGGAAAAAAAGCATACCCTTGGATCACGAGAGACTCTTTTTCCGAAGCAGACAGTGCCGTCCATAATTTTACAGTCGGCGGCACAGACTCATTTTCATTTGCCGTCCACCAAAGACTCTCTCCGTTCTTTAATTTACTTTTGTAATATTTTGACACCGGCGCAATCGGATTTTCCATTAACCTCAGTGAATCGTAAGGAATTCCGATTTTATCAAATATAGTTTCTCCTCTGCGAAGACGCATATCAATTTGATACCTAGGATAATGAGTAACCGCAATCCCTGACAAGCATTCTTCATACGGTCTTGATAAAAATTTTACAGGACGTCCCAACTTTCCAAATGTCAGATAAATTCGCTCTACACTTTCATTTCTGGTTGATTCAAGTATACTGCTTCCGATAGAAGTCCAATGATTTTTCCCGGTACTTTTGACTTCTATTCCGTAAAATTTATTAATTACAATATCAGGAAAAGACGCTCCAGAAACCAAATAAATTGTATTTTCAAATTCCGTACCTCTTGCACATTGACAGACAGCGGAATAAACATCTTCTTCCAATAATCGTCCGTTTCTTGTAACATAATAATCCTCACGCGACAATGCGTCTTTATTCAGCAGGTCGTCCATATTGTGAATCAGTTTCTGAAACTCCGATTTCGGGGGATTTGGATTTTCTGAAAAAATCATTTTGATTCCTTAAAAAAAAGATTCCATTTCTTTTCAATGTTTTTGGCTATATTATAAGCCAAAACACACGGAACCGCATTTCCTATTAATTTATACGCATCGCTTGCCGAAACATTTTTCTGATCATTTGTTTTCGGCAAAATAAATTCATAATCATCCGGAAAAGTTTGAATTCTGGCGCATTCCCGGACGGATAAACGTCTTTCTTTCAGCCCTTTGTTTAACTCTTCGAATAGAATTCCGCCGTGATCGGCTCTTAATCGACGGAATTCTATATTTCCGTGATGTTCCGATCTTATTGCGGGACTTACGCCATTCATTTTTATTTCAATTTGCCCTTGGCAATGTTTTCCCATGTATTTTGCCTTTGAATAATTCTTTTGCGCCAAATCAGATGATTTTTCCGGTTCCTCCAACCCGACAAATGCGTCCTGACAAGTAACGAACGGCAACAGTTTTCCGCCATGTGTTTTAGGCGGATAAGGATCATACTGATCGGGAATTTCAGATTGCGTAAGCGCACGTAAAGCTTCTGCATTTAACGCATTTTTCTTAAATCCGAAAAAAATGACGCGCTCTCTTGATTGAGGAACGCCGTATTCAGGAGCATATAATACTTTTGCCGGAACAACAAGATAACCGCCGTTTCCCGCTTCCGCAAAATCCGACTCAATAATTTCTTTTACATTTTCTAAATTCACCAGACCTTTAACATTTTCGGCTATAAACAATTTCGGTTGAACTATGGTTACAACCTCTTTCATCCACATATATAACTGCCCGCGGCTTTCCATTGAAGGAGCGTCCTGTTTCAGTCTTCCGCCCAAATGGCTTTTTTGAGAATTAAATCCCAACCGTTTTCCGGCAACAGAAAAATCCTGACAAGGAAAGCCGCCTGTAACAATATCAATTTGACGGGGGAAAATATGAACGCCCAGCTTCTCTTGTTTTACCAAATCAACAATACTATCCACATGATAAATTGTTCCGGCGTTTTTTTTCCTTCGCTTAAAATAAGAAACCCATGCTGTTTTCGCATCGGGTTTAATGTCATTTGCAAAAACTGTCGTAAATTGTGTCGGTTTTACGATTACCCAATCCCCTTTCGATTCTTTTATCCAATCAGAATGAATTTCCGTATTAATGGATTTTCTTAAACACTGAAAATCCCCTTCAAAGCCTATATCCATACCTCCGCACCCGGAAAATAAAGATAATAAATTCACGACAAACTCCCATTCAGATTATATATCAAAACGGAATTGAATTTCAATACGGTCACTTTCCCTCCTCCCGCCTTTCCTCACTCCCGGCGGTTTCCG
This sequence comes from uncultured Spirochaetota bacterium, assembly GCA_944388995.1. Taxonomy (GTDB): domain Bacteria; phylum Spirochaetota; class Spirochaetia; order JAFGXN01; family JAFGXN01; genus CALXOJ01. The sequence continues at coordinate 250,537 of CALXKN010000001.1, forward strand.
CATTCTGCCGGAACAAAAGTCCGCCGTTGACATAAGGAAAGGCCGCCAACGCCGGATTGTCGTCTTTCAGATACGGATTGCGTTTATCCGGCGGCGTGTCAAGAATTTTAAAAAGATCAATCACCGCCCGTCTGATTTTCCGCACGTCAAATTCCTGTAAATAATCGTGGAAGATTCCGCGGCGGCCGAAAACGCTGGCATCTTCCGCATAAAGGCAGAACACGTGGCGGACGCAGAGCACGTTGAGACTTTTGAGCGCCGTTTCGCTTTCGGGATCGGCGTACTGTGCGGCGAAGGCGTCGTAAAGCAGGCCAACGATTTCACCGGCGGCAACGGAAAGTTCCAGTTTGAGGTGTTCGCTTCCCGTGTCGATGGGAAACCGCAGGCGGTAGAACTCCACAATAATGACGGAAATCTGAACTTCCGGACTTTGCCAAAAACTCAGTGAGTTTTTAAAATTTCTCACTGAGAAATGAGGCGTTTGTCAGTGAGAAATAAAGCGTTTGCCGCCGTCCCAAGCGGGAACAAAGGTTGCAGGAAAAGGCATAAAATACGGCGTTGAGGGCGGCGGATTCTCAGAAAATTCAAAATCCTGCTTCAAACTGAAACCATAGGCGGCCATGACGGCGCGGTCATTGATCTGGTGCGCCCTGCGCCGCCTGTTTAATTGCCGCCTTCTGCGCATCGCCAAATGGGGAGGGTCTATAAACGGATGTTTATGAGATTATCTTGAATTTTAGTGCCTTTGGTGCTACAATAAGAGTAAATTCGAGAATAAATGAAGATTTTGTTATGCTGATAAGCTATAGAATACTGATAAATAGGGAAATGAATCGGATCAAGAAGAAATGTGATAGAATTAACTTTAATGTACTCACACAAATGAGGCGGCCGAGTTCGATTCAAGGGAAATCCCGCATAAAATCTGTTGCCCCTATTTTACGCTATAGGCAAAATTATGGAGTTTACTGACAGTAATGAACACAAATAACACAAAAGGTTCCCCGTTTTACGAAATTACCAAGAGAGATCAATTTATGTCCTCCCCTTTGACCTGTGTTGAGATCTGCGCCGGAGCAGGCGGACAGGCTCTTGGTCTTGCTATGGCGGGCTTTGTTCACGTCGCCCTTGTGGAATATGAAGCTGACTACTGTAAGATTTTAAAGGAAAACCGTCCGGAATGGAATGTTATTTGTGCCGACGTCCGTGATTTTGACGGGCTCCCATATCGGGGCGTAGATTTACTTGCTGGCGGCGTTCCTTGTCCGCCCTTTTCTGTTGCCGGCAAACAGCTTGGGAAAGATGATGAACGTGATTTGTTTCCGGAAGCGATCCGGCTTGTTGAAGAAATCAAACCAAGAGCAGTTATGCTGGAAAATGTGCGCGGATTCTTGGATTCTGGATTTGATGAATACAGGGAGCATATCTTTTCCGAAATCACGAAACTAGGCTATGTCACGCACATTAAGTTGCTCAACGCATCCAATTTTGGTATTCCGCAGCTACGCCCAAGGGTTGTAATTGTCGGGATACGGAAAGACCAAATTGGCGCATTTGTATATCCCGAAGAAAAGCCGAATAGCGCATCTACAGTTGGAAAAGTGCTATATGACTTAATGGCTGAAAATGGATGGGAGAAAGCGAAGGAGTGGGCTGCTCACGCCAATCGGATTGCCCCTACCTTGGTCGGCGGATCAAAAAAGCATGGAGGCCCCGATCTCGGTCCCACACGAGCCAGAAATGCATGGGCTGAACTTGGAGTTGATGGCCGTGGGATTGCCAACGAAGCGCCGACTGCCGGATTCGATGGAATGCCCCGCTTGACAAGCCGGATGATGGCTAGGATTCAGGGATTCCCGGATACATGGACGTTTGGCAATCGGAAAACGGTGGCTTGCCGCATGATTGGCAACGCCTTTCCGCCCCCGGTTGCCCTAGCAGTAGGAGAAAAAATTAAGGAGTGTCTTGAGTATGGATGCGCTGATTGCAAACGCAAGATTTCACTTTCACAGGCAGTTGTTTGAAACGAATACACTAACCCTGACATCGGCTGGCGTAGCGTCCAACGCTGATACCAGCAGCCGGGGATCCAAGGCGATTTCCCGCAGAATTGTTGATATTCTGGTCGATGAGCAGAATCATGCGGTTTCTACGGTGGATAAAATTTCCGGACAAACGCTTGGCAAGCAATTTGAGACTTTAACAATGGATTTCTTACAGGAAACTTTTCCGCACTTTCAAAACCTCCGTCCCGGACGTTGGACAATACTTCAGCTCGGCAATAATAACAAGCTAAAAACCAGCGATTTTGCACAGTATGAGCATCTGGCGTACTTGAATGAGCTTACAGTACAGAACGCTCAGTTAGCCGCTGCATTGGGAAACGACTACTTAGTTGCGCCGGATGTGGTCATTTACCGAGATCTATACGAAGATAACGAAATCAACGCTACTCAGTGCATTGTTGATGACGATGTCAGCAAAATGGCGGATATTCGCAAGTCAAACGGTGGAAAACCACTACTCCACGCCAGCGTATCCGCCAAGTATACCATGCGGAGCGACCGGGCGCAAAACAGCCGGACTGAAGCATTGAATTTAATTCGCAATAGAAAAGGACATCTGCCTCATATCGTTGTAGTGACAGCGGAGCCAATGCCAGGTCGGCTTGCTTCTCTCGCCTTGGGAACAGGTGATATTGACTGTGTTTATCATTTTGCTCTTTATGAACTGATTCGCGCGGTCAAGGAAGTGGCTTCCGAAGATGCTACTGAAACTTTAGAAACGCTGGTTCAAGGAAAGCGGCTGAAAGATATTTCCGATCTCCCGTTGGATTTAGCTGTATAATGGCTGATACGATTTCTTCTGACCAAAGGCACAAAACCCGGCGTTGAAGGCGGCAGATCTTCAAAGACCGTAGCTGCAGCCGAAGTCAAACCGCCGCATTAAAAGACAGCAGACTCTCAAAAGATTCAAAATCCTGCCGAAGTCAGAATGCCGCGTTAAAAGGCGGCGGATTCGCAAACGTCCGTCAGAGCCGCCGAAGGCGCGAGGGATTGGAGCGCAAATGAGCGGCCGACGGAAAGGCGGCTCGGGGCAAAGCGGGCAGCTTTGCCGCGGGGGGACGGCGCGGGAGGCCGCGAATTGCAGCGGAAAGCCCGGCGCCCCGCCTGCGGGGCGCGCGCCCGGAAAACGGAAAGCGTAAACAGTTTTATGCCGATTTAACCGAAGTCATCCGCAACGGGAAGGCGAAGCAAAAATCAAACTGAAACGGTCAAAAACGACCGGAACGCTTTTCCCAAACGGAACCAAAGTTCAATACGGTGACTTTCCGGTCTCCCGCCTTTCCTCACCCCCGGCGGTTTCCGTATTGCGCTGAAACAAAGGAAGAATTTCTTTTTTGTAAACATGCAAGACAAACGAACCGCAGAGAAGCACCGCTACGGCTTCGGCAATCGGAAACGCCCACCAAATGTTGTTGACATTTCCCGACAGCGAAAGAAGATAGGCCGCCGGCAAAAGGATGACCATTTGACGGATGAGCGAAACCGTTAAGCTAAGAAAACCGTGAGAAAATGCCTGCAAAACGGAGATGCTGACAATACTGAATCCGGCGACCAAAAAGTGCACAGCGATAATGCGCAGCGCCGGCACCCCGATGGAAATCATCGTTTCGGAGGCGTTGAAAATTTTCAGCAAAGGAACGGGAATCAGTTGAAAAACAGCAAATCCGATAATCATCAGAATAACCGCATAAACAACGCTCAATTTAATCGTATGAATAATGCGGTCCGGTTTAGCGGCGCCATAATTGTACGCTAAAATCGGAACCATTCCGTTATTCAAACCGAAAACCGGCAGAAAAACAAAACTTTGCAATTTAAAGTAAACACCGAAAACGGCAACAGCCGTTGTCGAAAAAAGCGTCAAAATTTTGTTCATGCCGAAAGTCATGACCGAACCGATGGCCGCCAAAATAATCGACGGAGTAAATACGGCCGATAATGTGCGCATCAGGCCGATACCCGCGCAGCGAAACGGTAATTTCATGATTGTGAGTTTTATTAAAAACAATGGCTAACACGGCGGCGGCAGTCTGTCCAATAACCGTTGCAACAGCCGCTCCGGCGACACCCATTTTTGGAAATCCGATAAGACCGAAAATCAAAATCGGATCGAGGATGATGTTTATCACGGCTCCGGTGATTTGCGTAATCATCGTGTAAAAAGTTTTTCCTGTTGACTGCAAAAGCCGTTCCGCCATAATCTGAAAAAACATTCCAAAGGAGAAAACCGTACAAATTTGCAAATAAGCGGTTCCGCCATCGACAATTTCTTCTACATCGGTTTGGAATTCGAAAAAAATACGAGAGAGAAAAAAGCCTGCCACAGCAAATACAACAGCGCTGCAGAACGCCAGAAAAATCGCATTATTTGCAGCTTTGTTCGCCTGCGCAAAGTTTTTCTCTCCCAAACTTTTGGAAAGCAGCGCGTTGACTCCGACGCCGGTTCCGGTCGCCACTGCAATCATCAACGATTGAACAGGAAAGGCAAAAGAAACGGCGGTCAGCGCGTTCTCGCTCAATTTTGCAACAAACATACTGTCGACGATGTTGTAAAGCGCCTGCACCAACATCGAAATCATCATCGGCACAGACATCGAAACCAAAAGCCGGTTGACCGGCATCGTTCCCATTTTATTTTCACTCATAACTTCCTCTTGTGCTTCTTCGACTTTCATTCGAATTCTATTAATCGAGAAAATTAATGTCAATTATCCGCCGACTTTTTTCCCGCAATTTAAAATCGGAAAAGATTATTTTTTCAGATACCAATATTGAAGAATCCCGTCAAAAACGGTATAACAGATTTATGATAGTGATGAAATTCGGCGGAACGTCAGTCAAAACGGCAGATCGTATCCGCGAAGCGTGTGAAATTATTCGAAAAACGGCGCAAGAAGACCGAGTAACGGTGGTCGCGTCGGCGATGAAAGGCGTCACGGAAGCTCTGATTTCTTCAGGAAAAACAGCCGAAAAACGGGACGAAAGCTACAGAATGGCAATCGAAGAAGTCCGGAACCGGCAGTATGAAGCGATTGAAGAGCTCTTTTCAGGATCCGACAAAGCTTCCGTTAAAGCCGGTATCGACACATTTTTGCAGGAATGGGAAGAGATTTTGATCGGTGTTTCCCTTGTCAAAAACTGCTCTCCCCGCAGCGCTGATTTGATTGCCGGCATGGGAGAGCGGATGAATAACTACATCATCGCCCGCTATCTTGAATCAACCGGCACTCCAGCCGTTTATATCGATGCACGGGAAATCATCAAAACCGATGACAACTACGGAGCCGCCAACGTCCTTTTTGACGTCTCTGTTCCGCTGATCCGCAGCCGAATCGCCGCCGTCAAAGGCATTCCGGTGGTCACCGGCTTTATCTCATCGACGGTCAACGGTATCTCCACAACGCTCGGCCGCAACGGTTCGGACTACACCGCCGGTATTTTGGGGCATGCCCTGGACGCTTCCCGCATCGAAATTTGGACCGATGTCGACGGCGTTATGTCGGCTGATCCACGGATTGTTGAAAAAGCGCTCGTTATTCCCGAAATCAGCTCTTTTGAAGCAATGGAGCTCTCTTATCTCGGCGCACAGGTCATTCATCCGTCAACCATGGCACCGGCTTTGGAAAAGGGAATCCCGATTTTTATTAAAAATACAATGAATCCGACAGCAGCCGGAACAAAAATCGTCTGTACGCCGGTTCTGCATGAAACTCCGATTACCGGAATCGCCGTAATGAATGACATTTGTCTGATTAATATTGAAGGAAGCGGTATGATCGGAAAGCCGGGAATCGCCGCAGAGGTGTTTTCTGCCCTGGCAAAACGGAAAATCAACGTCATCATGATTTCGCAGTGCTCCAGTGAACATTCAATTTGTTTCGCGTGCAGCCGCAAAGAAGCAGCCGACGCCGCGGACGCCCTTAAATGCGATCTGGCAAAATATCTCGAACAGCGTATCATTTCCGGTATTCAGACCACCGCCGACTGCGTTACCGTCGCCGTCATCGGGGAAAACATGATCGGCAGTCCGGGAATTGCGGGGAAAATTTTCTCGGCATTGGGCGACGCCTCCGTCAACGTTTTGGCAATTGCGCAGGGCTCCAGCGAACGCAACGTTTCGGCGATTATTTCAGCCGCGGACAAAGAAGCCGCCGTTAAAGCCGTTCATAAAAAATTTTTCGGAGTATAAAAATGAATATAATTGAAAATGTTTTGGCGGAACGCTATGCCTCCCCTGAAATGAAGACTATTTGGTCGCCGGAAGGCCGCATTGTCATGGAACGGGAATTTTGGATTGCCGTAATGAAGGCTCAGAAAAAAGCGGGAGTCGACATTCCGCAGGAAGCAATTGACGCTTACGAACAAGTCAAAAACAAAGTCGACTTGGAATCGATCCGTGCGAGAGAACAAATCACCCGCCACGACGTCAAGGCGCGCATTGAAGAATTTTGCGATTTGGCCGGTTTCGAGCAGATTCACAAAGGAATGACCAGCCGCGATTTAACCGAAAACGTCGAACAAGTTCAGATTTACCGCAGTCTTCTGCTGATTCGAGCGAAAGCGGTGGCGGCGCTGAACCGCATGGCTCAAAGAGCAGAGCAATACAAAACCCTTGTCATCACGGCACGCACACACAATGTCGCCGCCCAGCCGACGACCTTCGGAAAACGGATTGCCATGTTTGGAGAGGATTTGATGGCAGCGTTGGAGGAACTCGATTTTCTGATCGATCGCTTCGCCGTACGCGGCATCAAAGGAGCCGTCGGGACCTGCCTCGATTTACAGACGCTTTTCGACGGAGATGCGGCAAAAATGAGTGCATTTGAAGATGAAATCGCCGCCCATTTGGGAATTCCGCGGACATTAAAGGCTGTCGGTCAGGTTTATCCCCGCAGTTTGGATTATGCGGCGGTGTCGGCTTTGGTCGCAGCAGCCTCCGCCCCTTCATCGTTTGCCAAAACTTTGCGGCTGATGGCCGGCAACGAAACCGCTTCCGAAGGATTTGCAAAAGGTCAAGTCGGTTCATCAGCTATGCCTCATAAAATGAACAGCCGTTCCTGCGAACGCATCAACGGGTTTAAAGTCATTCTCTGCGGTTATGCAGAAATGGTTTCCGCATTAGCCGGTGATCAATGGAATGAAGGCGACGTCTCATGTTCGGTTGTTCGCCGCGTCGCTTTGCCTGATGCTTTTTTTGCCGCCGACGGTTTAATGGAAACGTTTTTGACGGTTTTGAATCAAATGGAAGTCTACGAAGCTGCCATCCAAAACGAAAACCGCCGCTACTTTCCGTTTTTGGTGACTACCACCATTTTAATGGAGGCTGTCAAACACGGTGCCGGCCGAGAAACCGCCCATGAAGCCATCAAAGAGCAAGCGGTCGCCGTCGCCCGCGACCTTCGTTCCGGAAAAATCGCACACAACGATTTGATTCAACGGCTGGCTAAAGATTCCCGCATCGGGTTGAGTGAAGAGCAGCTGCAAGCGATTCTTGACCGCGCCGACGAACTGACCGGCTCAGCGGTGACGCAAGTCGACGACTTTGTACAGCGGACTGAGGTTTGGCGAAGCCGTTTCCCGAAAGAAGCGGAATACACCCCGGGCGCTATTTTGTGAAAACCCGATCGAATCTCTTTCGGATATTAAGCGTAAAAAAGACAAAAAATAACGATGGAAATCGGACTCAGAGCAGCATCGGTTTTTATAAAAATATGAAGCTCCGACTTTTCATCGTTATATGATAAAACAGGTTTTAGGAGGGTACGAATGCGTTTTACGGACACGCGGAATCGAAACGTTTCGGTTTCTTTTCAACAGGCGATTTTTACCGGATTGGCGGAGAGCGGAGGGCTCTATTACGCCGACAAAAATCCCGATTTATCTCAACTTTTTGATTCATTTACGCCGCAGACATCTTTTAACGAAATCGCAACGGCAACCGCCTATGCCTTTCTCGGCGATGAATTAACCGAAACACAGGTCGGAGACATTGTTCAGTCGGCATTTCACTTTGAACCGAAACTGAACCGCCTCGGAAACAACATCATCCTTCTGGAGCTTTTTCACGGTCCGTCGCTTTCGTTTAAAGACTTCGGCGCTTCGTTTCTGGCAGCCTCCATGGAAGCGTTTTTGGGCAAGCAGTCGCGCCATGCCGTCATTTTGACCGCAACCAGCGGCGATACCGGCAGCGCCGTCGCTCAAGCCTTCTATAAAAAAGCCAACATCGACGTTGTCATTCTCTACCCGTCGGAAAAAGTCAGTCCTCTGCAAGAAAAACAGCTGACAACCTTAGGCGAGAACATTCATGCTCTCGAAGTGCGCGGCACTTTCGATGACTGTCAGCGGTTGGTAAAAAACGCATTCGGCAATACGAATTTAAAGAAATCTCTCAATTTGACAAGCGCCAACAGCATTAACCTCGGCCGCCTGACAGCACAGACATTTTATTACATTTGGGCACGTTCTCAACTGAAAACACCAAAGTCCGAAGCGGATGATTTGACTTTTACCGTTCCGAGCGGCAATTTCGGCAACCTGACCGGCGGCGTTTGGGCTCACCTCTGCGGACTGCCGGTTAAAAAATTCATTGCAGCCGTCAACGCAAACCGAGTCTTTCTCGACTATCTGGAGACGGGAGAATTTAAACCGCAACCGAGTATTGCTACCTATTCAAACGCGATGGATGTCGGCAATCCGAGCAACTTCGAACGGCTTCTGGCGATTTATGAATCGGTCGATAATATGCGCAAAGAAATTGAGTCTTATTCGGTCAACAGTCGGGAAACCATCAAAGCAATCAGTTCCGCTTACGAGAAAACTCAGCAGTTTATCTGTCCGCACACGGCTGTTGGAATCGTCGCTTCCTATCTGCATTTGAAAAAACAACCGGGAAAAATCGTTTCGCTGGCAACGGCGCATCCCGCCAAATTCGCCGACTTAATTGAAAAGGTGTTGAACATCACCGTTCCGCTGCCGACTTCGCTAAAGAAAGTTCAGGCTTTGCCGAAAATTGCGGAAAAAATCGATGCCGACGACGAAGCGCTCGCCGCTTTTTTGGAAAGACTGAAATAAACGAAAAAAGAGGTTCATTTGAACCTCTTTTTTTCTTATATTTTCAGCGGAAACCCTGCTTTTGCCAATTCGGAAACGACTTTATTCTGAGCCTCTTCCAAAAAAGCACCGTCAAGCGTTTTATCGGGCGCCGAAAACGCAGCGCGAACCGTCATCAGTTTAACAGCCGGATCTTCAGGATAAAAAATATCGACAATCCGCACCGATTCCAGCTCCTTGTATTTGACTCCTTTCAACGCACGTAAAACTTCGGCGGCGGCCGTCTCCCTCGGAACTGTCACCGTGCAATCGAAAATGCTGCCGGGATACTTCGGAAGCGGTTTGTACTTCACCTTCTCCTTCGGTTTGATATTTTCAAATTCGGACAAATCGATAAGCGCCAGTGTCAGCTTTCCGCGCATTTTCCATTCGTTCATCAAAGAGGGATGAACGGAAAACACAGCGCCGCACGGTTTTCCCAGAATTCTCAAATCAACCGACTCATACGGATGAACACCGTCCCAATCTTTCGGAAGCACCGCCGCTCGCCCGCCGTTGTCGCCGATAACCGCCGGATAACCGAGATAATCGAGCATTTGTTCAACGGTGTTCAGCAAAGGCAAAAACGAATCCTCTTTACGGTTAAAAAAACCGATAACGACTTGATTTTTCTCAATCGAAAAAGTGTTCTCATCGGGAAAGTAAGCGCGTCCGAGTTCGAAGAAGCGGAATGAGGGGAAATTTTTCGCATTTAAAGCCGCCGTCTGCAATGCAGTCGGAATTAAAGACGGCCGCATTCGGTCGTTGTCTTTGCTGACAGCATTTTTCAGAATCAGTCTTTCGTTCAAATCCGGCCAATGCGCCTTTTGCAGAAGTTTTTCGCCGATCATCGGATAAGTCATCACTTCAAGCGAACGTCCACGCAGCACCAGAAAATCCTGAATTTTGCGGTGAAGCTGTTTTGGCAAAGAGAGACGAACGGCCTCAATACGAATCAGCGGAGCCCGGGCGGCAATGTTATCGAATCCGACGATACGGCCGACTTCTTCGATAATATCGGCGTCGCACTCCACGTCCTTTGTTGCCCTCCAGCTCGGAACAGAAACGGTCAGACTGCCGTTTTGATTCCGCACACCGAAATCCAACCGCGTCAAAATATCGATAATTTCTTCATCCGCAGGAAAATCGGTTCCCAAAACAGATCGAATTTTATCGCACGAAATTTCGATTTCCGGCGCCCGATACGGCTGATTGTCTTTTCCGGCAATCACCTGCGTTCCCACCGGCTCAGCTTGCGGGCAAAGCTGTAAAATCAAATCAAGAATCCGCAGCGATGAACGTCGTACCAAATGAGAATCCAGCGATTTTTCGTAGCGAATTGAGGAATCCGAACGCAAACCGAGCCGCGTCGATGTTTTCCGCACTTCGGAATCCGTAAAATTAGCGACTTCAATAAACACATCGGTAGTCGATTCCGTCACTCCCGAATTTAATCCGCCCATGATGCCGGCGATCGCCACCGGTTTTTCGGCGTCGCAAATCATTGTATCCTGCGGCAGAATCGCCCGTTCCGTTTCATCCAGTGTTACAAAGGTTTGTTCCGTTCCCGCCCGACGGACATGAATGCGCGCACCGGCAATTTGCGAAGCATCGAAAATGTGGTTTGGAATTCCTAATTCAAGCATGACATAGTTGGAAATATCGACCAAACTGTTGATGGAGCGTACACCGCAAGCGTTCAGCCGTGTTTTCATCCAATCGGGACTTTCGCCGACAGTCACGTTTTTGACATACAAGCCGCAGTAAATTTTACACGCCGAATCTTCATCGACCTCAACCGCAATCGGAGAAGTGCCTTTACCGAGTTTGGCTTCCAACGCTTTCTGCCAATTTTCATCGTACGGATTGCGCAGCGAACTCTTGAAAACAGCCGCAAATTCCCGCGCCATACCGTACTGCGCCCATAAATCGGGGCGGTGAGTAATCGATTTGTTGTCAATATCGAAAATGATGTCGACAGGACGGTTCAAATACCGCTCCAAAGATTCGCCGACAGGAGCATCGGCAGGAAACTCGTGCAAACCGCTGTCATCACTGCCGATTTCCAGTTCGGCAGCACTGCACAGCATTCCTTCTGAAACAACTCCGCGAATTTCTTTCGGCGTTAAAGTGAATCCGCCGGGTAAAACAGTTCCCGTCGGTGCAAACGGAACTTTCATTCCGATTCGGACATTCGGCGCTCCGCAAACCACCCGCTGTGTGTCTTTTCCTTTATTAATCGTCACCAAATGCAGCTTGTCGGAATTCGGATGATTTTCGATTTCGACAATTTCAGCCACAACGACATTTTGGAGATATTCGTTAACCGTCTTCACCTCTTCGACTTCACAGGTCGAAAGTGTAAATTTCGCGCCCAATTCACTGCCGGTCTCCTGCGGCAAATCAACAAATTCCCGAATCCAGTTGATTGAAACATTCATTTTTCCGCTCCGCTTTAACAGGATTTAAATTGACGAATAAAACGCAAATCGCCGCCGTGAAAGTGACGGATGTCGTCGATTCCGTAGCGCATCATCACCAGACGATCCAATCCCAATCCGAAAGCAAATCCGTTGTAACGCTTAATATCGATGCCGCTGTACGTCAGAACATTCGGATGCACCATTCCGCACGGCAGCAGTTCCAACCACCCTTGATGCTTGCAAACAGAACAGCCTTTGCCGCCGCAAATCAGACATTTAATGTCCAACTCAAACCCCGGTTCGACGAACGGGAAAAATCCGGGTCTCAGACGCACTTCGACGCTTCGACCGAAAATTTCGCTCAAGAGCGTCTTCATAAAATAAATCAAATGGGAAACGGTAATGTTTTCGTCAACCATCATCCCTTCAATTTGGTGAAATACCATTTCATGAGAAGCGTCAGTTGCTTCATTACGGAAAACTTTTCCCGGACCGACAAACTTAAACGGCGGTTTGCGGCTTTCCATTCCGCGCACCTGAATCGGAGAGGTGTGGGTCCGCAGCAAATGCTTCAGATCGGAAAACCAGAATGTGTCCTGCATATCGCGGGCTGGATGATGCTTGGGAATATTCAACGCGACAAAGTTGTGGTAATCGTCTTCGATGTGGGGTCCGTCAAGGATTTCAAATCCCATCGACGTAAAAACGTCTTCGACTTCCCGCTGAATCAACGTTACAGGATGATAACCGGCGTCCGTCAGACCGCGGTCAAAAAGCGATTCGCGCAGCGAGACATCGATTCTCTCCCGCTTCAGCTTTTCGTTAATCACCGCCGCTTCGATTTTCTTCATTTTATCATCGACGGTCTTTTCGATTTCCGTTTTCAGCTGATTGACAACCTGTCCGATTTCGCGGATGATTTCAGGCGGCTGACCTTTCATTTCTTTTAAAATTTCGGACAGAACACCTTTTTTTCCGATGAAATCGGCTTTCAGTTTGGCTAAATCCGGTTGAGTCCGGACGGTTTCAATCGCTTTGAGAAAATCCGCTTTGATTTGCTCCGTCTTTTTCGACATAAACTTCTCCTTTTGCATTGTACATCAAATCGGTTTTTTTCGCAACGGAGAAGCTCGGCTTCAAAAGAAAAACGATTTAAAACGAATCATCGAACAGCAGTTTTTCAGCCGTTTCAAGCCACTCACTGTCACCCTCTTCAAAGAGCGGAATTCCCATTGATTCGCGCATATAAAGAGGCAGTAAAAAATCTCGAAACTCGGCACGCATCTGCGGCGAAACACAGTCCCACATCGTCTCCAACGCCTGCAGATCTTCCGTCCATTGCGCTTCGCCGCCGCCTCCGTCATAAACCGAAACCGCCGTTTCCGCAGTCTTCAAACGATCGATAGCGGCTTGAGGATCCGCTCCTGCCGCCGGCAGCGCCGCCGCTAAAAATAAAATCAGACTCATCCGAAACATAAAAACCTCCATTGTTATTAATGAAGATTTTTATCAAAAACAGCGCTTTTTCAAAAAAAAATCAGACAATCAATTCGTCATCGAGCCGCAACGCCAAATCCTTTAAAAATTCGAATTCGCCTTCCCAGGCAACCGTCCGATTCCGACCGGCTCTTTTGGCGTGATAAAGGGCAGAATCGGTCATGCGGATCAACTCATCTTGATTAAACCGATTGTTTTCGTTTGTTGCATAGCCGATACTGACAGTGACTTTTGAAAACGGAGATTCCTCGAATCTGATATTCAGACTTTCGATTTGCATACGAACAGACTCACAGACAGAGGGAACATTGATCTGCGAACAAGTTCCGATACCGATAAACTCTTCCCCTCCGTACCGGTAAAACACAATTCCATTACGATCAGCCTCTTCGGAAAGGACGTTGCCGATCTTCTGAAGAATCAAATCCCCGCTTTGATGACCGTAAGTATCGTTAAATTCCTTAAAAAAATCGACGTCGATCATCACCGCAAACGCTATCATTTTATTTTCTTTTCTCATTATCGACAAATCGTCAAATAACTTCCGCCGGTTCATCAATCCTGTCAGAAAATCGATAATCCTCTGCGACTCCGTTTTCCGCTGCAGTTCAAACTGCTGAAGATGTCCGACCCTCGTATGCGCACCGACGGCAACACCGATCAAAAAAGCTCCAAGAAAATGAATTGAATCTTTTAAACCGAAAAACGGATCTTTGACACAAAGCGAAACAATGCTCATCAGAATCGTATTGAAGAGCGAAAAAAACTCAACGCGCTGCGAACGATCCAAAATCTCGGACGGCAAAACGCATAAAATACAGACGCCGACAACCGCCAACATATTCGGCTGAACAAACGATAAGATCATCGTAAACAGGCAAAAATATTCGGAAACACCATAGAGACAAATTAAAACTATACTCGGATTTTTCAGTTTCCTGACAAGAAAATAGATGACAACCAGACTGACAGAAAAAACAAAGTCAGGTATGCTGCGCATTGGATTACGGAAGAGATAATAAATCCCCGCCCCGGAGAAAACGACAAAACTGACAATCAATCCGATTTTTAATGTCTCCAAATTGGATTTGGCGATTATCTCCCGATTTCGGGGAATAATACTGTCTTCCAATTTACGTGACAGAAAATAATTATTAATCACATCTATCATTCAAAAACGAGAACTCCAATTTTAAAACACTTTATACTAACAAATCGGAAATAATTTTTCAAATTATAATTAGTAAAAAAGAGGTTTAGTGCTTTAATTTTTTGTTATTATTTCTTCTCTTTTTTCCTTGCTTATTTATTTTAATTTGATTATTTTAATTTAAAAGGGACTTGCTTATGAATACTGTTATTCAAACCATTCTTAGCCGCCGCAGCTGCCGTTCTTTTACCGAAGCATCCGTTCAAACGGAAGATGTGAAAACGCTTTTGGCGTGCGCGGCGGCTGCACCGAGCGGAAGAAATCAACAACTCGGTCAATTTACCGCTCTCACCGACCGCAACAAAATTCAAAAGCTGGCAGCCGCTGTCGGAAAGGCGCTCGGCCGAGAAAATTATGATATGTACAATCCGGCGGTACTGATTATCACATCCAATGACAAAACCAACGTTTTTCGTGAAGTCGATAACGCCTGCGCCATGGAAAACATTTACTTGGCAAGCGAAGCACTCGGTCTCGGCTGTGTCTGGATCAATCAGCTGAAAGACTGTTTTGACAATCCGCAGGTACGGACGCTGCTGAACGAATTCGGTATTCCGGAAAATCACGGCGTTTACGGCTGCGCCGCTGTCGGTTACCGCGCCGACCGACCAGCTGCAAAAGAAAACAAAACAGTCACGAAAATTGTCGACTGAACCGGACTTACCTCAGTTCACCTGAACAAAAAACCGCCTCCGCCGCGGTCCGTCGAATTCGCAGAAATAAATTCCCTGCCATGTTCCCAAAAGCAGTGAACCGCCTTTGACAATCAGCTGTTCGGAAACGCCGACGCAGGAACTTTTAGCGTGCGCAGCCGAATTTCCTTCGCTGTGAAGAAATTCCGGCCGATCCGGAAATGCCTTTTCCAATGCAATGAGCAAATCGTGCTGCACATCGGGATCGGCATTTTCATTGACGGTAACGGCAGCCGTCGTGTGCGGACAAAAAACCAGACACGACGCCTCCGTCCGCCCTGTTTCTTCGCAAAACTTCGCAACCGCCGCCGAAACCTGCGCCGTAATATCAAGAAAACCGCCTCGCGGAGTTTGTAACTCGTATTCAAAAACCATTTTTTCTCTCCGCTTCAATTATACCCCGCACGGCGCTGTTTGTCCAAAAAGAATTTCTTCTATTGTAAAAAAAGCGGAAATTTGATATAGTAAGCCGAAATCATTCTTATTTGGAGGACTTTGAGATGAGTGTAAAATACCTGAACAAAGCTTTAACAAACAACAAAAAATTGCTCGCATGGGTTGATGAATGGGCTTCCATTTGCGAACCGGAAGGCGTTTATTGGTGCGATGGATCCGCCGAAGAGTACGACCGACTGGCGAATGAAATGGTGGAAAGCGGTTTGGCAACCCGTCTGAGCGAAAAAAAGCGGCCGCACAGTCTGCTTTTCCGCTCCGACGTCTCCGACGTAGCGCGCGTTGAAGCGAGAACTTACATCGCTTCCGAAAAACAGGAAGACGCAGGTCCGACAAACAACTGGATCGATCCGAAAGAACTGAAAAAAACGATGCTGGATCTTTACAAAGGCTGTATGCACGGCCGCATCATGTATGTTATTCCTTATTCGATGGGACCGCTCGGTTCAAAAATCGCTAAAATCGGCATCGAATTGACTGATTCGGCTTACGTCGTCATCAATATGCATGTAATGACACGCGTCGGCACCCGTGTTTTGGAAATTTTGGGCGATAACGGCGAATTCGTTCCGTGTATGCACTCTGTCGGAAAACCGTTGGCTCCGGGTGAAAGCGACGGCGGCGTTTGGCCGTGCGCTCCGATTGAGAAAAAGTATATTGCGCATTTTCCCGAAACCAGAGAAATTTGGTCTTACGGTTCCGGTTACGGCGGAAACGCGCTGCTCGGTAAAAAATGTCTGGCTCTGCGGATTGCTTCCGTTCAGGCTCGTGATGAAGGCTGGTTGGCTGAGCACATGCTGATTTTGAAACTGACGAATCCGAAAGGCGAAGTCAAATACGTCACCGGCGCTTTCCCGTCGGCGTGCGGAAAAACCAACCTGGCGATGCTGATTCCGACCATCCCCGGCTGGAAAGTCGAAACTATCGGCGATGACATTGCCTGGATGAAATTCGGAAAAGACGGACGTCTGTACGCCATCAACCCGGAAGCCGGTTTCTTCGGCGTTGCTCCGGGAACATCGATGAGCTCCAACCCGAACGCAATGCACTCCATCGAAAAAGACACCATTTTCACCAATGTGGCGCTGACAGAAGACGGCGATGTCTGGTGGGAAGGAATGGAAACCGATCCGGGTGAAAAACTGATCGACTGGAAGGGCAATGTCTGGGTCAAAGATTCCGGTGAAAAAGCCGCTCATCCGAACGCCCGCTTCACGGCTAAAGCTTCCAATTGTCCGGCCATTGCCGACGAATGGGAAGATCCCAACGGCGTTCCCATTTCAGCCTTCCTTTTCGGCGGCCGCCGTCCGTCAACAGTGCCCCTCGTCCATGAAGCGACAAGCTGGAACCACGGTGTTTTCATGGCTTCCATTATCGGATCGGAAATCACCGCCGCCGCGTTGGATCTGAAAGCCGGAACAATCCGCCGCGATCCGTTTGCAATGCTGCCTTTCTGCGGATACAATATGGGTGATTACTTCAAACACTGGGTCAATCTGGGCGCCAAAGCCGACGCTTCCAAACTTCCGAAGATTTTCTACGTCAACTGGTTCCGCAAAACTCCGGAAGGAAAATGGCTGTGGCCCGGATACGGCGATAACAGCCGCGTTTTGAAATGGATCTTCGATCGCTGTGATAACGCTATCGAAGCGCGGACGACTGCCATCGGTTATATGCCGAACCCCGAAGACATCGATATTTCCGGTATGAAAGACACAACTTTGGACGACATGAAACAATTGTTGGACGTCGACGTCGACGGCTGGAAAAAAGAAGTCGAAGGCATCAAAGAGCACTACAAGAAATTCGGCGACAAGCTTCCCAAAGAACTGTCGGCTGAACTGGCAGCGTTGGAAGAGCGCCTGAATAAGGCATAAGCATTAAACGCGTACCGAAGCCCTCCCATCAAGGAGGGCTTTTTACATTAAAAAGAACCTGCCGCATAAAGGCGCGGCAGGCAAATAAAAAGGAGAAACGGCAACGAATCTTTCCGGAACCGGGACAGCCGACAGGGGGTTCGGCTTTAGCTAACGCTGTCGGAAGCGTTAATACGGAGAACGAGCTGCCGATCGCGTTATTACGGAACTGAAAGATTCAAACTCTTTAATAGAGATAACTATTTATATTAGATTAAACTAAATTTGTCAACCGGTTTTTTCTTTTTCGCGGATTTTTTTTCAAAAATTCTTCTTTTTTTGCCGGATTTTTCTAAAGCGATTCGGCTGCCTTAAAGATTTTCGCGTAAAGCTCTTCAATTCCGTCCAAGTCAACGGCACTGAAAGCAACCCGCAAATATTTATCTTTCACGGAAATCGTTCCGATAGCAAATTCCTTCAGCAATTTTTGCCTCAGTTTTTCAGCATTTCCGTCGACTTCAAAACACATAAAGTAACCGGAATTAAACGGCAACGCTTTTAATCGGGTTCCTTTGTACGCCTCGATTGATTCTTTGACTTTGCGGTAACGAGCTTCAAGAATTTCATCGTAACTTTTGCGGTCCGACTCGTATTCACCGTCTTTCAACGCTGCAATAAGAATCGATTGTGCTGTCTTCGAGCAGTTAGACACGGAGGCGCGGATACTTCCGGCCGTCTTCATTTCCAACGCTTTCAGGTGATCTTCATTCAGCCCTTTTGACGCATAAGTCACAAATCCGATTCGAAAACCCCAAACAAAGTGTTCTTTTGTCGCTCCGTCAATTTTGATTGCCATCACATTTTCATGCAAATCGGCAAAAAGCGAAAACAGAGACTCGGAATAAACATCTTCTTCGTAAAAAAGTCCGAAATAAGCGTCATCAATGATAAAATTCATCTTGTATCCGCTGCAAGCCAAATCGAGTATGCGGTTTTTCATATCTTCCGCCTCTTTTTTCAAAAGAGTGTAACCGGTCGGATTGTTCGGAAAATTTAAAATCACTGTCACTCTTTTATCTGAAGCGTTTTCGACAATACAGCGGCAAAATGCATCAATATTGAATTTTCCATCCGGCGTATAAAACGGAAAATGCGCCAATTCGGCATTTCTCATTCCGTCGACAATCATGTCGTAGTTTTCCCAGTAAAGATCACTGCAAACAACCTTTTCTCCCTCGCCGATAAAAAGCGAAGCAGCCTGAGAAATCCCTCCGGTCAACCCGGGAACGACCACAGGAAGAGAAATGAGCGCTTTTCCGAGAGTCGGATTTTTCCGATAAATTTCCGATTTCCACAGCGTGCGCAGCTCCGCTTCACCGTAAGAGTTGGCATAAGAGACAATTTGTGCTTCAGATAATTCGGTAAACTGTTTTCGGATAAAAGGCACCATAATCGGTTTGCGGTTGTGGACAGCCATTCCGGTTGTAGCGTTGTACAATTTAGCGTCTTTTCCCGCCTGCGCCGACTGTTCGACGATTCCGTAAACAGGAAAGTACATCCGCCGTCCGTAATCTGAAAGAAAAACATCCGCAATTGTATTTTTCAAAGTCTGATTCAGTTCGATTGCCAATGAGTCCATAGCCGTCTCCGTTTGATTTCGATGAAGATTCTGTTAAGATTACCGCAAAAGGGGCGGAATGTCAACCGAAAGGAGTTGTGAAAATTCGTTTTTATACTGACGGCAAACGCGTTTGGTCTCTTCGTTGAAAATTCCCAAACGGCGGCTTAAAATCACAGCGTTTCGCAGCAGCGCCCGCTTATCAATCCACGACATCGCCAGCGCCGTCCCTTTGAAACGGGCGCAAAACGCTTCTTCGCTCTCCGCCGCCGTTTGCAGCCATTCGCCGATCGTTTCGCTTTCATCGATTTCTCCGCGGTGATGCGCGACGCCGCCGAGGTTAAACCGGCTGTACGGACAGGCGTCGCGGCAGCGGGAACAACCGTAAAGAATATCCCAATGCGGCAGCAGTTCCGCGGGAACCGCTCCGGAACGGGAAGCAAGACTTTGCAGACAGCGGCTGCGGTCAACGCCGTTTTCACCGATAGCGCCGACGGGACAAGCGTCTATACACCTTCGACAGGCACCGCAGCGTGCAGCCGACGAAGGCGGCGCGCCGTCGAAGCGGGAAAGGCCGTCCGCCGCCGGCAAAGAAATCAGTATTCCGCCGATAAGGGTGTTAACGCCGTACAATGGAGAAATCAACAGTGTGGATTTGCCGCAAAAACCGATGCCGGCAAAGGCGGCCGCAGCCTTTTCGGGCAAAGACGAATTGACAAAAATCCGAACTTCGCTTTTGTTTAAACCGGCCGCTTTTCTTATTTTGACTGCAGCCGTTTTCAGCCGAGCTGCCATTTCCCGATAATTGTTGCGCAGCGCAAACGGATCGATATACGAAGCAGCCGCCGAAACCGCCGTCGGTCTTTCCAACCGATACGGAAACAGCGCCGTCACTGCCGTTTTTTCACCGAATCCGATTGCCGCCGCATCACAGAAACCGTCCTCTTTCAACCATTCGACTGTTTCCCGAAAATCAATCATCAGTAATCGAAAACAACGGTTTTATTCGAATAAGAAAGGACTTTGTGCTCCAAATGCAGTTTCACCGCTCTCGCCAAAACCTCTTTTTCAAGATTTTTTCCTTTTCGAATCAAATCCCGAATCGAATCGCGGTGAGAAATACGCACAACGTCCTGCTCGATGATCGGTCCTTCATCCAAATCGCCGGTGACGTAATGCCCCGTTGCGCCGATGAGCTTAACACCGCGTTTATACGCCTGATGATACGGTTTGGCACCGATAAACGCCGGCAAAAACGAGTGATGAATATTGATAATTTTATTGCGATAACGCTCAACAAAAACAGGGGAAAGAATTTGCATATAACGCGCCAAAACAATCAAATCGACCTTCTTCTCCTCCAAAAGCGCCAGTTCTTCCGCTTCGGCGGCCGCCTTCGTTTCAGGCGAAATCGGAATACAGACAAAAGGAATCCCGAAGTACTCAGCGATTTTCCTCGTATCTTCATGATTGCCGATAATTTGAACAATATCGCACGGCAAATCGCCTTCCTTGTAGCGAATCAGAAGTTCATACAGACAGTGATCGAATTTCGAAACGAAAACCGCCACTTTTGCCCGCTCGTTTCCGAACTTCAGCTCCCAATCCATTTTATATTTGAGCGCAATCGGTTCAAACGCAGAAAAAATTTTCTCTTTCGGAATGGCAAAATCGGTTAGCGACCATTCGATGCGCATGAAAAAAATTCCTTCGTCATCATCTTTATGCTGACTTGAATGGATGATATTTCCGTTGTAAGTGCTGACAAAATGTGCCGTTTCCGCAACAATCCCCCGCCTATCGGGACAAGAAAAAAGGATGACAGCCCGATCTTCGTCATTGATTTTCATATTCAATCTCCCATATCTGCAAATCCAAAGCAAGTTTTAAAATTTCGTTGTAATCAAAAAGCGCATTTTCCAAACGGGTGGAACCGACGGCAACGATGTACGGTCCGAACGAAAAACTCAATTCATTTTTATCATCCGCCTCCAAAAACCACCCCGGCGCTCCGTTGACGGACTTCTCTTCACTGATGTTCCAATACCAACTGGCAACATCTTCCCTATGCGATTTCATAAACAATCCGTGCGTTTCTCGGGCATTTAAATCGTAATCAAGGTTGAAAAACGAAACGGATGTCAGCACGTTCCGACAATCGAAAACGATTGCCGAACTCCAATGACCGACAATCCGGCGCGACCACAACACGTTTCCTCTCTCTTCAGCGTAAGACTGACCAACGCGCGACAATTCAAACGCAAGGAAGCGGCGGCCGCTGTCTCCGGTTTTCGGCAGAATGAAGAGCGTTTCCCGGATTTCGGGATAAATAAAACGGTCGCTATCATACCACGAGCGGGAGATGAAATCTTCCCACTCTTCATCAGTAAACGGATGGGCATTCAGGAAAATCACATGCTTCCGGTCGCCCGAAACGCCGGCCAGCGTGTCGGAATCCGTCCGGTAAAAATTCAAAAGACCGTACTTGCCTTTGTACGGAAGCCTTGCTTCGGAGTCTTCCTCAAAATAAAACGTCTGCTCCGTCGGATTTTCACCGGAAAAAATCATCACGGTTACGGTTTTTCCGAAAAGCGCGTTCTCATAGACGGCAAGCGAACAGACGTCCCGCCGGCCGATCTCTTCCGTTATTTCACTGAGCTGCCGAAAAATCTCGTTGTCGAAGTCGTAAACCAGGCCGGCGATGTTGTTTATATCGAAAAGACAGAGCGAAGAGAGAGCGTAATCGGCGTGCAGCGGAAAATAGCTCAGCTGCTCGATTAAAACCGGCGGAAGCTCCTCCGGAATCCGGTAATTTTCCCTGAACCGGACAATCTCTTCTTCATCCGTCAGTTTATCAAATTTTTCGGCCGCCCCGCGGAATTCATCCAAGTGGCTAACCTCTTTCGCTTCGACGCCTTTTTCCGTCAACTGCCGACGGTACGCTTCCGCCTCCTCTTCCGAAGAAAAGGCCCCTGAATGCAAATCGAAACTCATCAGCGTTTCATCATCGTACTTTTTCACGATGTACGAATCGATTCCCTGCGCTTCAAGACGGGATTCGGCATTTTCAGCACGGGATTCTTCTTTATATCTTTCAAGAAAAACCGAATAAGGAAGTTCTTCCGTCAGCGGAAAATCGTTTTTTTGCACAGCTACCGCGCTTTTGAATTCGTAAAAAACGGGGTCTTTAAAAACTACTGTACGCGGTTCGCCGGCGCCCGCTTTTTCAATCACTCTGTCAGCTTTGAGTTTCCGGATTTCGGCAGCAGCGGCTTTCTCAGAAGCGAACTCCTGCGAAACGACAAAAAGGTAGACCGAACCGGGATAACGCTCTTCCTGAATGATTTCGGCTTCGACCCCTTCGTCCGCCAGCGTTGCCGCCAACGCTTCGGCAAAATTTTCGTTCAGAAAGGTCCCGAAACAAATTCGTGTCTGGGCAAACCCGGAAAGAGAACAAAAAAGAACAACCGCCGCAAATATTTTTCCGAATGGCATAGTCAACCTCATAATACGCCCATTGTAGACGCTCTAATTTTGTTTGTCAATCTTTTCTTTTAAAGCCGATTTTGAAAAACAAAATCTCCCGGAAAACTCTTGCAATAGAAATCAAACGTCATTATAATAACAGCGGTGCGAAAGTTTGCATTCTTGTTTTTGTTGCTGAGTTTTTCTTCTCATTTACAAGCGGCCGGAAACATCGAAGTTCAAACGGTTCCGTCCGGAGCACGCATTTATTTACAGTATCTGGACGATGGCGACATAAAAATTCCGAAAGATCAATCCGGGCTGCGGACGCAGGATCCCCGTTTTCAAAACGGTCCGGCATATGCGGGAAATTCACCGCTGCGAATCGACATGATCGGTATCGGACGGTTCCGAGTCGTTGCCGAACTGGACGGTTACGAAAAGGCTTCGGAAGAGGCTTTGGTTTATGACGAACAGACGACAACCGTTCGATTGGAATTGAACCGTAAACTGCATAACCCAGAATGGAGCGGTGACGCCTCACCGACAGACGGAGAGCCGCAGTTCACGGTGGAAATTTCCATGAAAACGGATGCCGGTCCGGTTCCCGTGTTTACCAATATTTCCGAAATCATCTATCAGGGACCGGACAACCGAAAAAACATTATCGACAAAACCGCCGTCATTGAAAATAAAACGCCGCCCTCGTTTTCAGGCGGCATTACGGATACGAAATTTTACATCCGCAACCTCAGCGGAAACTGGTATGTCATCGCTCAGATGGACGAAGAGCCGTCGTTTACCCTTGAACTAAAGGTTTACGATGCGGCTCAAAATGTCGTTCATTCGGACAGAACGACAGGCGCTTACGAAATTCTCTCCGTTTACAACTGGGAAATCAGTCGATAAAATAAAGATACGAATTTTCGGCAATCACTTCACCGTTAAAAATCAGCTCGATGGTGTATTCACACGTCCGCGTTACGTCATTAAACATCGCTTCAGGAAAGGTCTCCGTGATGCTGAATTTATTGAGATTGGGAATGAAATCACCGGTTTTCGAAGCGACCCGTTCCCGATCGCGGTAAAGATTAACGGTAAAATCAACCGGCACTTTTCCTCTTGTCAGCTCCTCGGGAATGACGGCGTAAACTGCCGCAGGCGAATCAAACAAAGTTTTGTAAACAGATTGATTTTTTAAAGTAAAGCGAATCTCGGAAACTGCCGCTTTACCACCCTCTTCGGCAAGCGCTTCATCGTCCTCTTCAACCGTCAGCTCTTCGGAAACTTCGCTGTCGACCGCCTCTTCGGCAAACGTTTCATCGCCCTCCTCAACCGTCAGCTCTTCGGAAACTTCGCCGTCAGCTGCCTCTTCGACAAGCGTTTCATCGCTCTCCTCAACCGTCAGCTCTTCGGAAACTTCGCCGTCGGCCGCCTCTTCGGCAAGCGTCTCATCGCCCTCTTCAACCGTCAGCTCTTCGGAAACTTCGCCGTCGGCCGCCTCTTCGGCAAGCGCTTCTTCGTCCTCTTCAACCGTCAGCTCTTCGGAAACTTCGCCGTCGGCTGCCTCTTCGGCAAGCGCTTCTTCGTCCTCTTCAACCGTCAGCTCTTCGGAAACTTCGCCGTCGGCTGCCTCTTCGGCAAGCGTCTCATCGTCCTCTTCAACCGTCAGCTCTTCGGAGACTTCGCCGTCGGCCGCCTCTTCGGCACCTTCGACGTCAAATTTATCGGAAGCTTTTTCAGCAAACGCATCTCTTCGTACTCTTTGCGCAATTTCCTCTTCCGACTTTTCGCTGTCAGCGGAAGAATTGCCGCTCTGCTCGTTATTTGAAATCTCCGTTACATTTTCATTCGAAGATTCTAAATCCGCAGCAACCGCTTCATCTGAATTTTCGGAAATTTCTCCGTCAGCTGTCTCTTCCGCAATGACTTCATTCGTCTCTTCGACTGCCGATTCATCGGTCAATTCGGCACCACTCGCTGCATCAACCGACAAATCATCGTTCATCTCTGCTGCTTCCTTGACTGCTGTATCGGTTTGCACAACCGTTTTCGGTGCATCGACCGATTCAAACACCCAGAACGACTCTTGTGTCGGATACGGAGACTCCAGTTCGGCAACAATGTACTTTATTTTCCATTTTGCGGAATCGCTGTCCGCATAACCTTTTGGATGAATCACTCGATAAAGAACGGCACCGTCGGTTTTCATTTCGACTACTGCCGATTCGATTCCGGCGGCCTGTAATGCTGCGCTCTCCGCAAACGCATTGTCCTGATTACGGAACGAGCCGTAACAAATGTAGTAATCGGCAAAAACGGAGATACTCAATCCGGAAAAAATCAACATCAATAAAGTTTTTTTCATTTTTATGCCCCTCTGCGTTTTTATCGGCATTTTTGAAATCTTCCTTTATTGAGTTTTCTTTCTTTAAAACTGCAGTCAGCGTGAAACGTCGAATCCGTAGTCGGGACCGCTGCGGGCCAATCGGAATCCGACCAGATTAGAACGCAGCTGCGGATTGTTGGAAAGACGATTAAATGTAAGACAAATCATCGGCGGACTGAACCACGAACCGCCGCGATAAACGCGGTAAGCACCTTCGCTGGGACCGGTCGGATCCGCAGCCCAAGACGATTCGCCGTAATAATTTTCGCCGTAAATATCCCAGCACCATTCAAAAACGTTCCCGCTCATGTCATAGAGTCCCAATTCGTTCGGCTCTAAACTGCCGACAACGGCAGGCGCACCGTTGCTGTTGGCGGCGTGAACCGCTACTGAAGCGATATTGTCCGAACCGGCAAAAATTCGCGTCCGCTGCGGCTTTCCCCCGGAAGCGGCGTATTCCCATTCGGCTTCGGTTGGTAAACGGTAACCGTCCGCATTACGATTCCAACGAACGCCTTTTTCGTCAATCTCGTAACACGGCGTCAGTCCGCGTTGAAGGCTCTTCCAGTTGCAGTAGTGAAGCGCATCGATCCAGGAGACGCAGGAAACCGGCTGTCGGTCAGAAACGGCGTAGCCCGGATTTCCAAAATTCAAAGAACGTTCAAACCCCATCTGCATTTGTTCATTGTGGATAAACGCACCTTGAGCAATATAGTAACCGGTGTCTTCGACGAATTTTCGAAACTCAAGCACCGTTACTTCATACGGATCCATCCAAAAATCGGAAATCTGAACCTCATGCTGAGGACGATTGTCGGCTTTGTGGTAATCTTCCCCCATTTTGAAAAAACCGCCGGTAATTTTGATCCAATTGCGTTCGACATATTCAACCGTCTCTTTCGGTTCTTCGGCAGGCGTTTTCCACTTTGAAACCAAATCTTCGACGGCAGGAAGAACAGCCGCAAAAATATCATATCGGGAACGGTAATCACCGCGTCCTTCCGCTTCGCTCTCTTTTTCGGCGTCCAAAATGAAAATTCTAAGCACAGACTTTTTGCCGTCCGTTTCCGGCCAGGCAAATACTCCGTATCGGCTCTCCCGGTTTCTCAGAAATTCATAAAATTTTCTTTTGACGTCGATTAAGTCAGCCGGCATTTCAACGCTTTCGGTCGAATGCAAAAGCGTCACTTCACCCCGATCCTCGATATTTTGCAGGATCGTTTTTTCGAGAGCGGAGCGCTGTAAATCGGTCAGAGATTCCGTGTCGGAATAAACGCCGAACCAAACAATTTCCGCCGGGCGCACCAATTCGAACGAAAGCAGCAAAAGGCAAAAAAACACAAACCATCCTTTTTTTCTCATCCGTCGCTCCTCTTCAAATTTCCGGCAATTCTCTCCCATTCGAGAGCTTCGTCTGTTCGCCCCCGTTTCCGGCAACCGAGCGCATAGACCTCCGCTTTGCGCGCCGCCTCCTCCGCTGCCTGAAAGCAATGCTCCTCCGACAACATCCGCTTTTTTAATAAAAGCAGAAGCGCCCGCAGACGGAAAATTTCGATTTGCCCGTAACGGGTTGACAGCTGGGGCCAATTGCCGGCACGTTTGACAATCAACGGTTCATCGCAGTAAACAACCGGAAAACGATCGGTCCAGCGCAGCCAAAACTCGTAATCTTCGGCAATTTCCAATGTTTCATCGAAACCGCCAAGCTCTTTGAAGACCGAACGGCGCAGCAAAACAGTCGACGGTCCGATAATGCACTTTTTCAGCGAATCATGAAAAAGATCGCCTTCACGGCGGTGTTTTTGCTTTTTTTGGCTGACCGTCACCCCATTTCGCAGCCAAATTTCCCGCGTGTGACACAATGCTGTTTCGCCATCGCGTTCCAAACGCAGCCGCTGCGTTTTCAGTTTTTCAGGAAGCCACAAGTCATCGGAATCCGCAAACGCAATCCACTGCGAAACGGCCGCCTCAACGCCGCGGTTACGAACTGCGCCGGGTTTGCCGGTGTGAGGGATTGAAAGCAGCTGTGCGCCGAAGCGGCGGCAGACCGACTCGGGCGGCCGCCGGCTTCCGTCGTCGACAACGATGATTTCCGCAGGCGGCTCGCTTTGACCGGCGATTGACTCCAGCGTCTGCGCCAACAATTCTTCCCGTTCGAAATGCGGAATGACAGCCGAAACCTCAAACGCCATCAGCCGCCTCAAACGCCGGCACTTCTTCAACGCGGTCGAAGGTCAGCCGCCCGACTTTTCCGGATCTGACTTCGCGTAAAAAAACCGACGCCGCCTTTTCCCGGTCAACGACGCCGCCTTTAGCCGTACACCCTCGTTTCAAGGCGATTTTATCTAATATCGCCAAAGGCGCGTCGCCGACAGCGCCGCCCAACGCAAACCGCTGCGCAAACGGATCGCGGTAGCGGTTTTGCAAAAACTCAATCGTATATAACGCAATGTCCGGCAAATTCAAAACCTCATCCCGAACCGCTCCGGTCGCCGCCAATCGGTATGCCGCATCCCGATTTTCGAATTTATGCCATAAAATACCCGGCGTGTCATACAAATCCAAACCGCCCGGCGTCAAAATCCGCTGCAGCGTTTTGGTCACCGCCGGTCGGTCGCCGGTTTTTGCTTTGGCAGCTCCGCACAGCGTGTTGATTAATGTCGACTTTCCCGCGTTCGGAATGCCGGTAATCAGCACCCGCACTCCGCGGCGGCCGGTTTTGGCCTCCGGGCACAGCGCGAAACAGGCGGCTGTCACTTTTTTTGCGTCCTGCGGGCGGACAGCGCAACAAACCACCGCCGCTGCATCTTTCCTTTTTTGAAAGTAAGAGAGCCACCGCCTTGTCTCACTCTCGTCAGCTAAGTCAGCCTTATTCAAAACATATAAAACCGGTTTCCGAGAGACAATTTCTTCAACAAACGGATTCAGTCCCGACAACGGAATGCGGGCATCCAACACTTCGACAGTCAAATCGACGCGGGCAATGTTCGTCTTCAGCAAATCGCCGGTCTTTTTCATATGCCCGGGAAACCAATTGATATTCACCGTTTTATTTTAAACGATAAAAATCAAATAGGCAACACGCAAAAAAGATTTTCGGAAAGAATGTTGCCGCAAGCGGCGGGATTTGTTATACTGAATTGTGAGAATTTCGGCGATTTTGATGATTTTTCTATCGTTTTTCTCGTGTAAAATCAGAACGATGTCAGACGAAGAACTCAATGCGCTGTATGATTCCATTCCCGCTGTCCGCATTTACGACATGGAATACAACGACATTGTCCGCGGAAAGGTCCGTTACCGGGCACAGTCGGCGGACGCCGAGATGTTCGATTCGGACGAACGGAACGAAATCGTCATTCATTCGATGAAATTCGAACAGTTCAACAACAAAGGCGAACTGTCGGCGACAGGCGAAGCGGGAAAGGCGGTCCGTTTCAACGCGACCGGCAATGTGGAAATCACCGACAACATTCAAATCAATTCAAAAGAAGAAGAAGTTTTAATTGAAGGAAACTACCTGCTTTGGCAGGACAAGGACCGCATTCTTTCCGGAAACATTACGGACGAAATCCGTATCACAAAAGAAGACGGCACATTTTTTGCCGGGAAAGGTTTTTATGTCGATTCGAAACAGAATAAAGCGGAATTCAGAAACGGCGTCCGCGGCGAGTACATCTCCGAATCTTCCGGCGGTGAAACCGAAACCGACGAAGCGGCGGCCGACCCGATCCGTCCGGCAGATTCCGTAACGGAGGCCGCCGGTGAGTAAAATCCGTTTTTGGCCGCTGCTGCTTTTGGCCGCGCTGACCTTCCCGGTGTTTGCAGCCGAAGAAGAGGAAGAAAAGGAATCCGCCGACAAATTCGAATTCAGCAGCAACAAAACTTCGATTGAACTGAGCAAAGGAAAGGAGATGACCGTCTTGGAAGGAAACGCCCGCATTCTCTCGGGACAGACGCTGATCAACGCCAACCGGATCGAACTGTTCGGGGAGAACTTCCGCTACGCCCTTTGCTCGGGGCAGGTACGCGTCCGCGACTCGAAACAAGGCATCTACCTCAAATGCGAAAATCTCTTCTTCGACCGCGAAAAAAAGATCAGCCGCATCGAAGAGTATGCGGAAATGGTCGACAAAAAAAACAATCTGGTCGTTAAAGGCAACTTTCTCGAAGATTCACAGGAATCGGAAACCACGATCATTCAAATCGGCGTCCGGATCATCAAAGACAACATCGTCTGCCGGAGCGAAGCGGCCGTCTACAACCGCAAAACAAAGGAACTTGAGCTTTCCAGCTCGCCTTATGTCATCAAAGACGGAGACGAATACCGCGCCACAAGAATCATTATCAATATCGATACGGACGAAATCCGTCTGGAAGGACGCGTGCGCGGCACCATTCAACAGGAAGAGTCGGCATGAAATCGGTTTTAGGCGTCGAAAATCTGAGAAAAACCTTCGGGAAAAAGGTCGCCGTTCAGAAAGTTTCGTTCAGTATGCAGGAAGGCGAAGTCGTCGGTCTGCTGGGACCGAACGGCGCAGGCAAAACGACGATTTTTTACATGATCGTCGGATTCATCAAACCGACGTCGGGGCACATTTATCTCAACAGCACCAACATCTCCAACGAGCCGATGTACAAGCGGGCGCGGCGCGGCATCGCCTATCTGCCGCAGGAAGCGTCGGTTTTCAAACAGCTGACGGTCGAACAGAATATCTGGGCGATTTTGGAAACGCGCAACGATCTGAACAAAGCCGAGAAAAAAGAAAAACTGGAGTTTCTTCTTGAAGAACTGAAAATCACCCGGCTGCGC
Source organism: uncultured Spirochaetota bacterium (assembly GCA_944388995.1). Lineage (GTDB taxonomy): Bacteria > Spirochaetota > Spirochaetia > JAFGXN01 > JAFGXN01 > CALXOJ01. Next base: position 280,108 of record CALXKN010000001.1, read on the forward strand.
ACACAGAAAGCGTACACCCTTTCGGGCGGCGAACGGCGGCGGACGGAAATTGCCCGCTCTCTGGCGATTGAGCCGAAATTCCTGCTGCTTGACGAACCGTTTGCCGGAATCGACCCGATTGCCGTTTCGGAAATCAAAGGCATCATTTCGGAATTGGCGCAAAAAGGAATCGGTATTCTGATTACCGACCATAACGTCCGCGACACGCTGGAAATCACCGACCGCGCCTACATCATCCATTTGGGCGACATTTTGGTCGACGGCGATAAAACGCACATCCTTAAAAACGAAATGGCGCGCAAAATTTACCTCGGCGAAAACTTCCGTATGTGACAAAAAAGATTTGACTTATCCGTTTCCGCGTGTGATAATGAGATGAACGGAGAGTCCTTTTGGCACCTGCAGCTTCGACAATGAAACTCACCCAACGGCAAACAGCGGCCTTAAAACAAATTCCCAGACAAACGGCGCTTTTAAAACTGCGCGGCCGCCTTTTTTCCGCACCGTCCGGCGAATTTGAAGAGTTTCTGCTGCGTTTTACCGAAGAAAACCGCTTTCTGACATATTCTTCCGATTTGCCTTCCGCCGACCGGTTGTTTTTCCCGGCTCTTTCAGACCGAAAGAGTCCGCGGCGGACCTTTTACGCCGATCCGTCGTCCGTCACCGATATTCTGGAGGCAACCGCCTCCCAACCGTCAACCCTGAAATCGTCTTTAACCGAACAGCTGCGGTGGGAGCGTCTGTCGGAAAAAGAAACGGAGATCGGAGAACTGCTGATCAGCGGGTTGGACGCAAACGGCTACTGGATCCGGGATCCGCGGACCGGCGAAACTTTCCCGGAGAGCGAGAAGAACCGGCAGCCGCAAAACGCGGCGCTTATCGACAAAATGACTGCGCTCATCCGCCGCCTCGACCCGCCGGGAGCGGCAACCAAAAACCGTTTTGAAGCCGCCGCCGTCATCGCCGCGGATGATCCCGGCTATCCGCCGGAGGCCAAGGCTTTTTACGCCGAACTGTTTGAGCTGACCGAAAGCGGAGAGGATTGGAACGAAATCCCCCGGATTCTCAGAGAAAAATTCGGAGAGGAGACGGTCGAATCGGTTTCGCGGCTGCCGGTTCCGGCCTCCCCCGGAAGCAGTCAGCCGCAGCCGGACGGGGCCGCTCCCGACGCAACGGCCGTCATCGCCGGTAAAAAGATCGTTTCCGTTTCCGTTCCCGCAGACCGTATTCTGGACGGGCTGAATCTGGCCGAACCGGAAGACGGTCGCTCTTCGGCGGGCGAACGAAGCCTGGCCGAGGCGGTGCTTTACGCCGCCGGAGAGCGGTGCAGGCTTTTGAAGGCGGCTGTGCGCAAACTGACCGAAACCCAAATCGGATACCTGACCGGCGCAACCGCCGCCAAGAGCCGCCTCACTCAATCGCAAATTGCCGCCGCTATCGGCACTGACCCGCCTAAACTCTCCCGACTGCTTAAAAACAAGATAATCGAAATTAAACTGAAAGGGACAAAAGACGGCGCGCCCGTCCGCTCTTTTACCGTGCCGGCAGCCGCGCTGCTTGACCGGAGCGGAAGCGGCAGTCTCAGCCGCACGGAAATTGAAGCCGCCATGAGCGCGCTGCGCAAAGAGTACGGCGAAATCAGCGACTCACAAATGAGCCGCCTTTTAAAAACGCGGGGAATCGGTATCTGCAAACGGACTGTGTGCAAATACCGCTCTCAAATAAACCGTTCAGGAGGAAAAAATGGAACGTTTCATTCAGGGAATTCATTATGAATTAAGCAACCCGGCGCAGGAGTACATCAACAAAAAACTCCAAAAACTGGAAGTTTTAAAAGACGACATTGTCGATTTTAAAATGCTGGTGCTTCACGAAAAAAGCGGTTATACCGTCAAAATCGATACCCATACGAAATGGGGCGGCATCTCGCACATTGCGTGCGGTTCGTCGAAACTTTACAAAGCCGTCAATCAGGCAGTCGACAAGACGGTAAAAAAAATAAAAAAAGAAAAAGAAAAGATTGCCGAACACAAATAAATAATATAGAATAAATTATGAACGTTCTCACCGTGCTCGATTTATTGGGTCTGAACTGCAGGTCCAATAAAGATTTGAAACTGTCTGTTGCGGCGGGTCGGAAAGGTCTTTCAAGGGAGATCGGAACCTCTTATGTCAACCGACCGGGTCTTGCTCTCAGCGGATTTTTTGATCAGTTTGCGCACGACCGTATTCAGATTTTCGGGCGCGGTGAATTGGCTTATCTGAAAAAGATGAGCCGGGACGAAAGAAAGACGGCGCTTGAAAAGCTTTTCGCCTTCCCGATTCCGTGCTGCATCATCACTTCGGAGTACGACAGCGAAACGGATATTGTCGAAATCGGCGAAAAACACAGCGTTCCGATTTTAAAAACCGAACTGAACTCTTCCGATTTTTCACAAAGGATTGTCACCGTATTGGGCGACTATTTTGCTCCGTCGGAAATCATCCATGCGACGTTGGTAGAAGTTTACGGCATCGGGGTTCTGCTGCAGGGCGACAGCGGAATCGGAAAAAGCGAAACGGCGTTGGAGCTGATTTCCCGCGGCCACCGGCTGATTGCCGACGACGCGGTAAAACTGTTTGCCCTCAGCGGCGAAATTTTGATGGGAGCCGGCGCCAATGAAGTCACCCGCCACCATCTGGAAGTCCGCGGACTGGGAATTTTAAACATCAACCACCTCTTCGGCGTCGGCGCCATCCGCGAAAAAAAACAAATTCAGCTGATTATCCACCTTGAAGAGTGGAATTCGCAGAAAAATTACGACCGGTTCGGAGCCCAGGACGTCACAAAAACGTATTTGGGCATCGATACGCCGTTTATTGAAATGCCGGTCAAATCGGGGCGCAACATTCCCGTTTTGGTGGAAATTGCCGCCATGAACGAACGGCTGAAAAAATTGGGATACAACTCGGCCAGGGAATTCAATGAAAATATGCTGGAATGGCTGGAAAACAAACGCACGCGCGACTTGTATTTCAAAAACGAAGATCAATTTTAAGGAGCGGAAAATGGAAGTTCGGGATGTAATCGTTTTAAACCGGGCCGGGATACATGCGCGCCCCGCAACCATGATTGTCGATACGGCCAACCGTTTCAAATCCCAGATTTTTTTAAAAAAAGACGATCTGCAAATCAACGCGCGGTCGATCATGATTATTCTGACTTTGGGAGCGACCTATAAAACGCCGCTGCGCATCATTACGGAAGGAGAGGATGAAAAAGAGGCCGCCGACGCCATGGCGGCTCTCTTCGATTCAAAATTCGAGAACGAATGAGCGAGCGAATCAAAGGATCTTCAAAACTCAGTTTAATCACACTCTCTGTCAGCTACCTGTTTTTTATCATTCTGATTTATATGCTGGTCTCAAGACTGCTTTCCGGGTTGGACTACGCCCAAAAAATCGCGCCGGCGCTGGTACTTTTTTCAATTCTGGTTCCGCTGACGTTTGTCGGAATCATCGTCGGAAAAATTGTCCAACTGTATGCGGACGCCAAGCGGGGCAACTCGGGACAGCGGTATAAAGCAAAAATTGTTTTCGGCTTTGTCATTCTGATTATTCTCGTCATTCTGCCGCAAACCGGCCTGACGCTCATCTTTATCCAAAAAACCGCAAACACCTGGCTTCCCGACGAGACCATTCCCGTCCTGCAGGAGAGCAGCAATCAGATTCTTGAATCGTACAGAAGCGAAGTCCTTCAGTTTCAGGATTTCTGCGAAAACGGCTATCTGATTTCCGAACTCCGCACCGTTTTTACCAATCCGGAAGCGGCCTGGGGCGTTATCTCGTTTTCCAATCCGTCGGTAAAGGCGGTTCAAATCTATCAGGGCAACACTCAGATTCACGCATTGGGAGACGAAACGTTTTTTTACAGCGGCGCCTCATTGCCGGCGGAGGAGATGCTGGCGCGCGTCAACATGGGCAACGAAACGCTGATCCGTTACAACCGTCCGTTTTCATACAACGGAATTCCGTACTCGGCGCTTTTAACCGCTGCGTTGTCCAATCATTTGATTAATACCGCTGCTCCGTTATCAAACCTTCATACCTATTATGTAGAGTTGGATTTCTACAAAAACAACATCATCATTTATTTTACGATGATACTGGCGATTATTTCGTTTCCGCTGCTTTTGGTCATCATTTTTCTGGCCATTTTCCTGTCCGAAAGCATCACAAGACCGATTCTGGCAATAGAAAACGCTTCCCAAAGCATCATGGAAGGCGATTTGTCCGTCCGTATCATTGAAAAAGAGAACAGGGACTTCAATAAAATCATTAACAGTTTCAATAAAATGCTGTCAACGGTCGAGCGGAAGAACGAAGAAAAATACGAGAGCACAAAAATGCAGTCGTGGTCGGAGTTCGCCCTCATTCTCAAAAACAATCTGAGCGGAAAGGTCGAAGAGCTGCTGAAAAGTGTCGATACCGTCATAAAAGCGGAAAAAAGCAAAAAAGAGGACGGCGCTGATATTGTTCACCGGCTGGAACACCTCAGAACCCAGTGTTCCGCTTTTTCGGAAAAAATCGATTCGCTTTACAAATCACTTGACTTGCCGAGCGTCGAAAATCCTTTGCCCTGCGATTTACGGGCCTGTCTCGACGAGGCCGTCCGCAACGTTCCGATTCCCGAGTCGAAGAACATCGGAATTTCGATGAATTATTTAAGCGACGAATATCTGGTTTCCGGCGACGCGTCGATGCTGGTCAATCTCTTTACCCAGCTGCTGAAAAACAGCGTGGAAGCAATCGGCGAAAGAGGACGGATTATCTGGGATATTGACCGCATCCGCAAAAACGAAAACCGCTACTGGCGCATTGTCATTCAGGACGACGGAAAAGGCGTCGCCCCCGAAATTCAGGACAAAATTTTCCAGCCGTATTTTACGACAAAAATCGATCACGACGGGATGGGGCTTTGTCTGGCGGAAAGAATCGTCTTCCTTCACTACGGGCAAATCCGTTTTCTGAACCCGAAAAAGAAAGGCGCCGCGTTTTATGTCGACTTACCGGCCGCTAACTGAAACGGCGGACCGTATTTTGAGAAAATTTAAAAGACCGATTCTTTATGTGGAGGGAAAATGATTTTAATCCTGGCCGTTTTACTGTTGGCAGGTACTTTTTCGACAAAACTGACGGGAAAGTTGGGCGTTCCCGTGCTGCTGCTTTTTTTGGCGCTCGGAATGACCGTCGGAAGCGACGGACTGAACCTTATTGACTTCGGCGCGACGGTCGAAGACAAGACGCTGGCGGGAAATATCGCCAACCTTGCGCTCGCCTTCATTCTCTTTGAAAGCGGATTCGGAACCAAACGCAGCGCTCTGAAAAAGTATTTCGGCCCGTCGCTTTCGCTGGCAACGGCCGGCATTGTACTGACGGCGCTCGGTCTCGGCGTGCTGATTTTCTTCTTACTCGGCATCGACTTTAAAACGGCGCTGCTGATCGGTTCGATTATCTCCTCCACCGACGCGGCGGCGGTCAACGCGATTCTGAAGCAGCGTCCGGTCCGGGAAAAGGTCGCCTCCACGCTTCAAATCGAATCGGCGGCCAACGATCCGATGGCGATTCTGCTGACGCTGCTGATGATCAACATCATGAACGGCGGTACCGGAAACCCCGCGCTGTTCACCGCCGAGCTGATTTGGCAGTTCGGCGGCGGGATTCTGCTCGGTTACATCATGGCGCAAATCGGCATTTTTCTCTTCCGCAAGCTGAACAGCGACAACAAAGGCTACTACTATGTTCTCAGCGCCGCCGTTGTCCTGCTCATTTACGGCGTCGGCATCGAAACGAAGGTCAGCGCTATGCTGGCGGTCTTTTTTGCCGGTTACTGGATGGGGAACAGCAACTTCATTTTCAAACGGGGATTCAGCTTTATGATCGACGGAATGTCGACTCTGGCAAACACCATCGTCTTCCTTTTATTGGGAATCCTGGTTTTTCCGTCGCAAATGACGGGAATTTGGAAAGAGGGTCTCATTATCGCCGCCGCGCTGATTTTTATTGTGCGGCCGCTGACGGTTTGGATTTGCACCGCTTTCTTTAAATTTAATTGGAGGGAGCGCACCATGATCACGTGGGGAGGAGTGAAAGGGGCGGTTCCCATCGTTTTGGCAACTTATCCGAGTCTCTACCTGAACCCCGATTCGCCATACTTCAACGAAACAGCCGCTATTTTTAACATCGTCTTTTTTGTCGTCGCCGTTTCATGCCTTTTGCAGGGAACTACGCTTTCATCCGTCGGAAAAGCACTGAAGCTGATGATTCCGCCGAAACCGCAGTCGTTTTACTCAGTCGAACTGCTGACAATGAAGGAAACCGAATACGATATGTTTGAGGTCCAGCTCGATGAGGCAAGCGATTTGGAAGGAAAGAAAATTTCCGAACTGCCGCTGGAGCAAGATATGCTTATCACCGTTATCATTCGTAAAAACAAAATGATTCCGCCGCGGGGCGGCACCGTTCTGCGCAAAGAAGACACGCTTTTCATTTTGGCACCGCGCAACCGAGAACAGGAACTGACAAACTACTTCAGCAATATCAAACACGCCGATATGGACGCTCCCGCGCTCAGCGGCTCGGAACAAAACTGAAATGGAGATAGAACAAAAAATCGAACTGCTGTCCCGCCATCTAACACCTCAACGGTTAGAGAAAATTATGCGCGTTTCTGCCGACCGCACCCGTTATGTGACTGTCGTTTTGGAAAACATTTTTTATACACAAAACTTCAGCGCCGTTACCCGCACATGCGAATGTCTCGGTATTCAAGACTTGTACCAAATCGGAACAGCAACGCAGGGACGGCTGAACAGTGACGTCGCCAAAGGCGCTTCCCTCTGGGTCGACATTCACCGAAAAACCAATCAACCCGCCGCTCAGGCCGCTGCCGCGTTAAAAGCCGCCGGTTACCGCATCGTCGCCGCTATGCCGACTGCAGACGCTAAACCGTTCACCGAATTGAATCTCTCTGAGGGAAAAGTGGCCGTCGCCATGGGAAACGAAACCGACGGCACAGGGGAGGAAATCAAAAATCTTGCAGATGAGTTCATTACAATTCCCATGTACGGCTTTACCGAATCGTTTAATGTTTCTGTTTCCGCCGCGCTGATTCTTTACGATTTGACGAAGCGGCTGCGGGTCTCCGACATCGACTGGCGCCTTTCCGCCGGAGAGTTGGCGCAACTGCGCTACCGTTGGATCCGCCGCTGTATCAGACAGGGGGATAAAATTGAAGCCGAATACGAAGCCCGGTTGGGGCATCCGAATTTGCAGTAGACTCGCCGTCATCGGCGCGCTGTCGCTTTCAACCGCGCTGTTTGCCCAAGCGCAGCCGACGCCGTTACCGGCGGCCGAAAACCCCTTTGCCGGAACCGCCGCCGAAAAACCGGTTCCGGACCGGGATACCGCAACCTATATTCCGGTTGACGGCCGCGTTAAAGACGGTCTTTACGGATTCTCCAAAACCGTCACCATGGGCGTAACCCTTCCGCTCATGCTGACCGTCAACGCGGCGCCGTTCGGCAACCCGCTCTCTGCCGCTAATCAAGGTGTTTACGAATTTTTTTCACGGCAATGCCATCAACTTCCTCAACGAACTTTTACCGCCTCAAACGGGCGTCTTTTTCCGCTGTGCGCCCGCTGTCAGGGAATGTACATCGGCTATTTTCTCGGCACTTTCGATTTTCTGATTTGGGACGCGTTCGAAATCCCCGGACTCCAGCGGTGGGAACAGGGCCTTCTGCACATCGGCTCCTACGCCGCGCTTTTTCTTCCGCTGATTATCGACGGCACCGTTCAGTATTTTTCATTTGACTATGAAAGCAACAATGCATGGCGAATGACCACCGGCATCCTGTTTGGTTACGCCCTGACGGCGATTATCGACGAAATCGTTCAGCTGATTCTCGACTATCCCGGCGTTTACCAAAACCGGCGTCGCTCAACCGTCGGTTGAGCGGTTCCAACCGACGGTTTCTTGTTTTTTCTGATACGCTTTTTTATAATAAGGCAGGAGCTGAAAATGAAAGCAAAATCCATCGGAGAAACCATCTGCCGGCTGCGCAAGGAAAAAGGAATGACGCAGGCCGGTTTGGCAAAAAAAATGAACGTGAGCGAACAGGCTGTTTCCAAGTGGGAGCGCGACACCGCCTATCCCGACATCACAACACTTTCGGCGCTGGCGGAAATTTTGGAGACTTCCGTCGATTCGCTGCTGAAATGCGAAATTAAACGGACGCCGAAACCCGGCGGACCGCGATTGGCGGCGGAGTTGGCTCCGTTGGCCGTTGCGCTGGCAATGGGAGTCTGCCTCATCGTAACGTCGACTCTCAACGCAATCGATTGGCAAAGCGGGCTGACGCTTGCCGGCATCGGTCTCGTTGGCACCGCACTTTACCTGTTCCGCCGCCGCTTTCCCAATTAACAAAAACGTCACGCTCCGTTTCGGCGGCAAAACTCAAGAACGGCAGACACATACTGTTTGTCAGAAACAGCAATGTGGTGAAGAATCCAGTTGTAAAGAAATTTGACGAATTCAATAGCGTCCTGAAAGGTTGTTTGATGAAATGTTTTCAGCGTGCGGGCGATTTGTGCGGTAAACGCCCTGTGTTGACTCTTTTGCGAGTCGAGTTCCGCATAACCGACAGCGCTCAGCAGCTTCTCCTCATCGGAAAAATGAGTAGTGATATAGTCAACGGTCGCCCTCAACGCATCTGAAAACGCTTCCTGCCACTCGGGCTGCATCGCCCGATACTTGTTGCGGACAATCGTCAAATACAAGTCGTTGCACAGCGCCACCAGCCGTTTATGCTGAGCATCAATAACGGGAATTCCCAATTCAAAACGCTTCTCCCATTTAATAAAATCTTTTTCGAAATCCGCCGTCATAATACCTCCTCAACCACTCTATCCGATCCTTTTTCCTTTTTCAAGTTTCTCAGTAAAAAAAAACCGCTCCTTACGGAGCGGTTTTTGAACCGCGGCGGTTACCAGGTAAACCCGACCATCAAACCGCCGTCGGCCAGCTCTTCACCGTTGATTTTGGCATACGCATCGGCTTCGCCTTCGATACCGTCGGCAACCGAAGCCCCGAGCTTGTAGGAGGTCGTGAACCGGAATGTCACATTTTTATCCAAAATCGTTTTGCTGCCGTCTTTAACGGTTAAACGAAGTCCGCTGACATTCGGATTGTAAAATTTAAAACTCCAGGCTGCGGATGCACCCAAATTTTCAATATCTTCCAGACTGCCGGACTGTTTTTCTTTCATAACAACATCCAATTTGGCTTTTCCCGAAACCGAAACGGCACAGCTGCGGGCCACCGCGTTGTCGCCGTATTTAATATTCACTTTCGAGGAAAAAGTTTCATCAAAAGCCGCATCAATGGTCATGCGATATTTAACCGTATTACCGATTTGATTATTGACCAAACGATAACCCAATGTCAAACCGGCAAGATCGACACTGTCGGAAGAAACATCGCGGGCTCCCGACATTGACGGGACATTGCCGTTAACGGTCGGAATCACGCCGACCAGAGCCTGCTCGGCAATCGAACGTTCCTCTTCACTCATCTGATCGCCGCCGACACCGCCGCATCCGGCAAAAAGAGAAAGAACAACTAAACCCAAAAGAATCTTTTTCATAAATATATCTCCTATGAAAACAAAGATACACCCCGCATACAAAAATTTCAATCTTTTTTTTATTTATTTAATCGAAATTTCATTTTCGCCTTTAATGCTCTCTATTCCGTCACCATGTAACCGGCCAACCCGTAACGGGCGAACGCCAGTCCGTTGTAAGCGGCATTAATTTCCGGTTCGGAGTCAATCGGAAAATAAAAACTCAAACCCTTCGGAGCCGGCATTGTATTTAGAATTTTTTCGGTCGAAACCATTTCAAATCCGGCCGGATTTTCTCCGGTAAACGGCGAAGGCAGCTCCAGTGCCGTATAAAGACCTTCCATATCGAAAAGAAGACTCTTTTCTCCAGAAGCGGTATCGGCTGCCGCTGTCGGCTGCAAACCGTCGTACAGTGTTTTCAAAAACCCGGAATCGGTCTGAAGACGGCTCTCCAACGCTGTCCGGAAAACGGTATCGTCCCGAGCAAAAGAAAATTGATTTGTCCGAATCGACAGAAAACAGAAACTCTGCTTCTCGGGCGTCGGCTGCTGCGCATAATAATCCCGGCTGACCCGAAACAAATCTCCGAACAGAGAAAGATCATAATCATAGTTTTCGGCATCGAAATCGTATTCGCCGTCGGGATTCAGAAATTCGTAACGCAAACCCTCCGCCGGCATCTCCGTCGGACTGGCGGCAAAAAACCGGCAGCACTCTTTCAGCTCCTCGTAAACCTCTGCCGTTGCCATGTGACAGCTGTCGAAAATCACGGAATAAAAATTCAAATCGCCGATCACCCATTTAAAATCTCTCAGGTTCATAAAACTGCGGCCGCCGAAACCTTCGTCCCAACCGAGGGAGCGGGAACCGATTTTCGGCAACGGCGACGCTGTCGTCTTCGGTGCCGTCACTTCCTTTTCTCCCGGAAAGAACGAGGAACCGTGTCCCCACACCACCAGATGAAAAACCGGCAGATATCGGGAATCCCGGGGAAGCGACTGCCAGGCAAGAGATTTCATATCCTGCAAAACGCGGTACATCACATTCCGGTCGAGACTGTTCTGCTCCGGGTAGGATTTGACAACCGGGGAAACAATTTCCGCCGAATCGTCTTTGGTGATTTGCATAATAAACGGAGCGGAAGTCACCGCCGAATCGGCGAGATCGCAATAGACCCATGCGCCGGCCGCCCCTTTTTCCAAACGGTTCAAAACATCGACGGCATAGGGAGACAGATCGTTATCTGCCGTCATGTAAATCAGCAAAAAATTGAACTTATGATCATTGTATCCTGTTTCTTCGGCCAAATACCGCTCCTCAATTTTTTTGCACGCCATCGGCACGGCACAGAGGGCGGCAATAAGCATCAGCATCTTTTTCATTGACACACCTCCGATGCGTTTTTCAGCGACAGCCGCAGAATTTCCAACCGGGAGCGGCTGCTTCCGCCGCCGCAGCGGATAAACAGCGGCGGACGCTCATCGGTCGGCACAATTTCGCTTTCCTCAAAAACGGTATGAAACAGCGATTCCGCCGGATATTCGTCGCCGACGACATAACTTAAAATCCGATCGCCGACCGAAAACGATTTTTCGCTGTTGACGCAAATGTAGGCGAACAGATCCTCTTTTGTCTCGGCATGAAACACCACGGAAACAAATTTGCAGTAACCGGTCGTTGACGTGATAAAGGAAACCGTCACATAAAGCGGCAGACGAACCGTCTGCTTTCGTTCAATTGTCAGCCGCCCTTCGTAACGGGAAGCTTTCACTTCTTCGATATTGTCCGCCCGACGGTCCGTCCTTGTATACAAATCAGCCGTCATGTCCGAATCCGACACATTTGTCAGCTCGACCATAAAAAACCGGTCCCCCGAGCGCACATAGTCCGGCTCACAGGCTGCTAAAAGAACGAAACAAAACAATGCAGGGAAAAAGACTGGTTTCATATTATTCTCCTGTATAAAAAACCGGAATTTCGGTTATCGGAAATTTGTTCGATCGATAGTCTTCTCCGGCAATTCCGTATTCAAAAAATGAAAGCCGAATATTATCGTCAGGATCACTTCCCGGACGATCTGCATTCCATGGTGCTGTAAATTCTATATTTTGTTTTCGAAGCCCTTTATTACCACCCGAATAACCTTTTAAATATTCAGCTGTTTTTTTACTGTGGATAAAAGCTAACGAATATTGCCAGTTAGCCATTTTTTCACTTTTTTCTATTATTGCTGACAGAACATGATTCTTCCCTTTTAAAAAATACAGTTTTCCGCCGACAAATGCAACACCATTACGATTATTTGCGCGTAGGGAAAAACTGTAATAATTATTCCCATTTAATGGGGCAACCGTTACCCATCCTTGAATCCTGTCATATCCGGAGGGGAAATAATCGATATAGAAAGAATCATTGTTTTCAATATTCTCATATTGATAAGAAAATCCTCCTCTGAATTTCACTTCATTGACAGGTTTTGGAGATTGATCATAATTAACCAAATCTCTGCAAATTTTGGGTACAAACCCTGTTACTTCCGGAATTTCAAACTGAAACTGACCGCCTTTTTCTACACGAAAAGAAGTTGTGTTTGTGTACTTCTTGCCGTCTGCAATAAAGCATCCCGAACGGTCCAAATTAACCGTCAATGTAACCATTGGAATGTATTCAATATTAAATTGATAGATAAAATACATTTCCCCTTTACTGACTTTGATAAACAATGGATTACTTCCTTCCACCAATCCCAATTTGAGCTCATTTTCATATTGATCGGTAATCATATTTCTATCCAATCCGTAAAAAACCGTCTGATCTGGTTTAGAAAAAACAGATATGTATATTTCGTCATTTTGAATTTCATCTTCATTAAAACGAAGATGATTAATTCCCGACAAATCCTTTGCAGCAATATTCAGCAATATATCATTTTCTGTATTTTTAAACTCAAATCTCTCAGGAAAAAGAGAACTGTCAATTTTGTAAAAATTCAACTCGTAGATTTTTTCAAGTTGTTTGGCTTTTTTTAATGTTACTTTAATATACTTACGTGTCAAAATATTGTTATTAAACCCCGTAATAAAATCGGGAAGAGTTTCAAAATTGATCCCGTCATGAGAAAATGTTATTTCCTGTACTGACGGGTCATCAACCACAGCTTTTAAATCAATTTTATCTCCGGAAAATCCGCTAATTTGAATGATATTTTCTATCGGATAATCTTTTGAACATAAAATTTGTCCGGTCTGACTATCTGTCAAAGTTATATTTTTTATTATGGGATGATACATATTAACAGTAAATAAATATTTTTCCGGTTTGCTTTTATCTTCCGGAACAGACTCAATATGAAATGAATTTTTTCCATAATGCAAAGGAATTTGAATCGAATCTTCAAAAGGATATTGATCTCCATCTGTTCCAAAACCGTATTTGACTGTTTGTCCGTAAAATTTTTTTATTCGAATCAAACAATATTCCTCATAAGAAAAAATATCTTTTGTCAGAATCGGACTGGTCAGTATTTTTTCTTGTAGTGTATCTTTTTCTTTTGTATAGACATATGAATAATAATTTTTCCCATAAAAATTAATAATTCTTAATCGCCCATTCGAGGATTTCCACTGATAACCGTACATTTGTGCCAAGAAACGCAAATCCTCATCGGTTGGTTCATCATTACGTATGGATTCACGTCTATCTATTGACTCTTGCGCCAATAAATCATCTGCCTTGCCGGTTAAATCTTTTCGCAAATAACGTATCGGGTAATGCATAATTGACATATAATCATATTCTTTTGTCATATAAAAATTAAGATGAGAGAACTTTCCCATATTGAAAGGAACAAATTTCCAATTAGGACTCTTTTCGATGTAGTCATCCCGATCCGGTCTTTGATGTTCATGAACCAATCCGAGCAAGTGTCCCGTTTCATGTGCTATCGTACTTATCGATGCATCCTGATAAATATTGACCTTTGAATGAAGCGAATAAGCAATCGGTAAATTATAAGAATAGGATCCTCCTACTGCCTTTGTAAATAAAGTACCATTAAATCGTCTCCAGGCAAGAGCATATTCTGTTAAATTTTTCCCATCATAAGGACGATACTCGAATTTCAAAAACTCTTTTAACGGATCTGACCACAATTTAAGTGCACTGTCAATTTCTTGTTTTATATTATTACAATTCTTCGTTAAAAGAGGACTGATCATATACCGGACAGATTTCCCTTTCGGCCACAGTCTGTAAAAAATTCCGTGATGAGCGCCCTTCGACACGACCAAATTCTCCCTTTCACCGGCAAAATATTTGATGATGTCCGCATTTTGAGTATCGAATTTATCGATTGTCACTCCTTCCGTGTAAAAGTACCGTTCGTCTTCGGTGACAGACCCTTTAAACGAATCATCCAAAAGAAAACCGTTGTAACGGGGAATGCCCGCTTCGGTTTCTTCCATATATGCTTCCAACTCGCTGATGTAACGCTGCTCGGCTTCCGGGGAAACAAACTCCAATTTCCAGTCCCATCCGGTTTCAAAGCAGGCCGGACTCAAAAAGAATTGACGAAAACATTCAAGCAACGTGCACGTACTGCAGCCGTTATTATACACCGTGATCACTTTGACCTCTCCGTCCGTATAATAACGGTTAAGATGAAGATCAACCCATTCCGATTTTCTTTTGAAAAACCAGTCATCGATTTCCGCCAGTTTCAAATCAATCTGCTTTTCCTTTTCACTGCGCTGCTCGGGCAGAAACGAAGTCTGCGTTTTGTCGGGTTGATCAAAATAAGGCTGCTGACAGGCAAAGATCAAACATAAAAACAAAAGAAAATAACTCCCGATTTTCATGATTTCCTCCTTGTTTGCGAATCATTATACCACGCTATTTTCCGAACTGTCAAATTTTTTTCACATAACCGGACTTGCCGATAGAGCCGGAATTGATTATATTGATTCAAGGAGAAAATTCTGTCCAAAACATTTAAAACCGAAGTTTCGCAACTGCTGAATCTGCTGATTCACTCGCTCTGCTCCCATAAAGAAATTTTTCTGAGGGAACTGATTTCCAATGCTTCCGACACCCCTTACCCGCGCATGCGGCAAAGCTGCCTCTTCTTTGACTGAATCTTATTCCTTTGAACCGCTTATCTGCGCTTCAATCCAATGCGCCTTCGGCAGACGTCCGCCCCTTTCTTAAATTCCGGAACCGGCAAGGGCTAAAATCACAACACAAAATTTTTAATGAAAATGCCCCGCAAAAGCGGGGCAAGGAAGAAAGAAAAATGAAACTTTTTGTCTTTATTGCACTGCGTAGAACGCAATCCAATCGATTTTAATGGTATTTTCTTTACTAATACCGGTTTCCTGACCGATGTAAAGATAATACGTGCTCTGACCGATAAGGGTATTGCCGTTACTTTGCGTGCCTTTTGAAATTCCGTTCACATAACACGTCTTTCCGGAATCCTGAAAGTCGATACCGGAACGCATCCACATTTCCGATTGATGACCTCCGTTTCCGAGATTATAGGCAACAATTCCCCCGCCGATTCTGAAGTAAAGCGTACCGAGGGAAGCGCCTGAGGTGGCATTCGTATAAAGGAATTGATCTTTCCAGCCGCGCTGGTCGTTTTCATTGCCGATTCCCAATCCGATGCTGCCGGCCGGCTGCGTAGAGCTGTCGGAAGTGATGTATTGGAATTTGACTTCGGCGTAAACGACAGACGAATCTGACCCGCCAATCTCCAGCGGATACTGAAAATCTTTAGAAGAGGGATTTGCCGTTGTTCGGAACGAAAAGTAACCGTCTTCGGAATAATCCGGCGTAATCGGTGTTCCTTCACTTTCATTATTGTTAGTGTTTTTGTTGCCGTCCATTGCGTCTAAAAATTCCTTGTCGAAGTCAAACCCTTTCACCAGCGTCAGCGTTTTGCCGCCGCGGGTAATGGTCGTCGGGATGTTGGGCAGCGCGGCTTCAACCGTTGCGCCGGCGGAAGTTTCTCCGTCAACAACGGCGCACACCGTAAACGTATAAGTGCTGCCGTTCTGCAGACCGGTTACGGTCGCTTTTGTTCCCTCAATATTGATGGCAGTAACGGATTCGTCGGCGCATGTCACCGTATATGTTGCATTTTCAGTACCGGAGGGCGCCGTCCATGTCAGAACCGCATTTTCATCGCCCGCGGCTGCCTGCAAATCCGTCACCTGCGGCACTCTGCCGTAAGAAACCGCCACCGTTCCGTAAGTCAGGGTTTTTTCCGCATAACCGTCGGCACTCAAAACCGCTTCAACCGAAACGTAAACGCCTTCTTTCAGAGTTTCGCCGTCGGCGGCAACGGTCAGCTTATCCGCACCGACGCTTGCCGTCAAAGTCAACGCAGGCGTTCCGGCTTCTTCAGCATAAAGCTTAACGGTTGCGCTTGTATTTCCCGGTACGGAAAAGCTGTTGTTTGCCGTAAACGTCAGCGTCAGACCGGCCGTTTCGTCAAAAGAGACAGTGCCGGCTGTCAAATCAAATTCCTTTTGTTCGGGTTCCGGTTCGGGCGTCACAGTACCGCTGCCGTCGTCTTTCGGCGTCTGCATAACGGAAACCGGTTTGCTTGAGGCCGTTGTATTGTACAGCGTCACATAAAAAGTATACGTCGTCCCGTTTGTCAGACCGGTAACGGTATATTCGCTTGGAGCCTCGGCGTAGGAAAATTCAACCGGATCCAAACCTTCGCAGGTAATGACCAAGCGGTCCCACACGTCAAACCCGTTGTTTTCCCAGCGAAGCGTCACGCTGCCGTTGCCGGCGTCCGCCTGTAAGCCTTGAACTCCGGAGGGAGCATTCGGAATCCACTTCGCATACAACTTCAAGTCAGCCGTCAGCGTCACCTCGTCGCCTTCAGCGTACCCGGTTCCCGAACCGTCGGCCTTGGTATTCCAACCGGCAAAGGTAAAGCCCGGACGATCAAGAACGACGCCGCTTGAAAGCTCGGCCGCCGCGCCGCCGTCAACAGTCTGCTCAACCGCCTTTCCGTCGGCGCCGTTGGGATCAAACGTAATTTTGAACTGCTGCGGTACCTCTTCGCACGCAAAAAGAGCACCGAGAATCAACATAACCGTCAACATTTTCCATTTCATAAAAACCCCCTGTATAAAATTCTTTTTCTTATTCGTATCTTCCCTTCGAAAGATTTAATTTTAATTATTACATTTTTTATTCAAATAAAAAATAATTCTTTAACCAATTTATCATACCCTGCTTTCTGTCCGTCTGCAACTTTTTTTATTTTTTACAGAAAAAAGCGGCCCGCCCGCCAAAGGGCGGACCGCAGAGGAGAAAATTTATTCGGCTTCGATGTAAAAATTGACGGTGCGAACCGTAGCGCTTCCGTTTGATCCGCCGCTGAATTCCAACTTAAGAGGAGACAGATCATCTAACTTGGTCGTTGTTCCTTCAGGTAATGTAAAATGATGAACATCTCCGTTGTTGACCCGCGCCGACCGCTCGCTTCCATTATCGTAAACATAACTCTTTGTAAAATTCGTTGGAGTAACCTGTGACGAATTATTCCAATATGTTCCTTCTGCTCCGGGATTCCAAGAATTCAGTAACCAAAACGACTGCTTATCGGTTTTAGCCGCAGCAGAGTGAATATTAAAGAAAGTAAATCCGTAACTTTGTCCGCTATGTACGATAACATTCGGAGTTGCGCTATTTTGCGAAACTTTCCAATCCACCATCATTAATGTAAATCCGTCAACCGACGCAAACTCCCAAAGACGATCAAGGTCATACATAGAAAAGTAGCTCCCGTCTCCATTTGTACCCGCAGAATGGCTCGTCCCCCCAGTCGCTCCGGCATGCCACCCTTCGCTATTTTTATCACGGTAAAAAATCTTTGCTTCGCCCGGCTCGTGATTATTTCTGAAATCAAACCCTTGCACCAATTTAAACACCTTGCTGTCGTAACGCACATGAGTGGAAGACGGACAAACATTGTCGCGCTGGACACTTGCTGTTGTTGTTCCGATATCAATGCCACTTCCTAAATCTTTTCCGTAAGTAAAGAGCAACGTCTTTGTTCCTTCCGTGTCGACATCGGGAACAGTAATTGTCCATGTATTGTCGTCTCCTTTACTCACAGTTCCTTTTTTGTCATCGATGGAGACCCCTTTCAGAACAATCGCTTCGTTTTCGGGAAGGGTTGTAAAGGTCACCTCAACGGACTCCCCGCCGACAATCAACCCGTCCGGACCTACTTGCGTAACCGTCACCACCGGCAGAATATCGATGAGAACGTCGGTGTATGTAAGTGTCAGATCAAAATAGTCGTCCGCCGAGAAGGTTACGTCAATGTCGGGAGTGCCTTCATGCGCCGTCAGCAGGTTGCTCGAAATCCTCACCTCGTTTCCGGCCTTGCCGATCCCACTGCCCGTTACCGGAACGCTCTCGCCGCCGTCTTTTTTAACCGCTACCGAAAGCCGGACATTGGAAGGCATCTGAAAACCGTCTCCCAATGTAAACGGCAGCTTCAGCACATCCTGTTTAAAGTCGGGCGTTCCCGCTGTCAAATCAAATTTTTTCGTCGGCTCCGGTTTGTCCTCTTCCCCCGGATCAACAACAGAGGGGTCGTCCTCCGCTTCCTGAATTGAAGGCGTCGCCGTCACGGCGGCGGCCTGACTCTCCTTTCCGTCTGTCATTGTTATCACGGAAAAGGTGTACTCAATTTCGTTTTCAAGGTTGTTAAATGTATAAGTGCTTACCGCCGGAATGAGCGTTACCGGCTGCGAATATTTTTCGTCGCGGCTGTAACTCACTTTTACGCCTTCGGCGCCGTCCGGAAGCGCCCATGTCAGAACGACGCTGCGATCAGCCGGAGCGGCTGCCAGATCGGAAACCGAGGCCGGCTCCCACTGAGCGTAAAGCGTCCTTACTCCCTCCCCCATATCATTTTCATATTTAAAGACGGCGCCGTCTTCAAAGGCATAACCCGAACCGTCCGGCTCCGTGTTCCAGCTTGTAAAGACCCAGCCCGAGCAGGTAAACCGATTCGGAGTCAGTTTAAAATTTTCGAGATCGGACATATCCGAGCTCCAGAGCTGATCCGCCATCTCGCCGCTGCCGCCGTTTGCATCATATCTAAAGATAATCTGAATCGGGTCGGTGATAGGAGGCGGACACCCGATCAAAAACAAAAGGGAAACGACCGCTGTCAGACAAACCGATAAAACAACATTCTTTCTCATAAAGACTCCTTTTTTAATCCGGCTTTAATCGGTTCCTTCCGTTAAAATTGAACCGATACAAACTTTTTCTCCTCCCGCTTTTTATTATCAGGCATGATTTTCCAAAATGCAACCTTTTCTTTAAAAATTTTTATTAAATTTTTATTTTTAAGGCAGAAAATAAATAAAATTCGGTATTCAGGCAAAAAAACGGCGGCGTTCCTTTCGGAACGCCGCCGTTTGAAGCGGTTACATGAGCGGTTCAAGGTTTGTTCCGGTCCCATCCGGAGCCGCCGCGTCTGCCGGCGCCGCAGACGAATTGCCCGCAACCGCCTCTCCGTAAACGGCGTAAACCATCAGAAACGCCAGTCCGACGGAAAACGCATTGTCGGCCGTATCTCCGCCGGCTGACACCGCAACCGGTTCCCAAATGCCGGATTCGGCATTTTTCGCAAAGGTGAACGTTGTTTCGGCCAAACCGCCGCCGTTCTGCCAATCGAACAACCCGGTAACTGTTACGGTTTCGGCTCCGGCTTCGTCCGAACCGGCTTTCCACGAGGCGTTCTGCAGCGCCGTGTCAAACACATCGCCCATTGTAACGCCGTTCTGCGTATCGGGAACCGCCGTCGCCTTCACCTCTTTCACAGCCGCCGCTTCACACCCGATCAGCAGCGCACAGACAGCAATCAACATCGGTATCTTTTTCATCTTTCCCTCCGTTTTTTATTATATATAAAACTGCCGGATTGTCAAACCGTTTTTGACGAGGTGATTTTTTTCAGCGGATGTGTTAAAATGAGCCGCGGTGCCGGAAAACCCGCACAAAACCGGAGGTTTTATATGAATGAAATTCTCGGCTTGACGATGATTGCCGGCTGTTTTGCGGCGTTGCTGCTGACTTACCGTCTTTTCGGGAAAGCGGGATTGTTCGCTTGGATCCCAATTTCGGTGATTGTTGCGAACATTCAGGTTCAAAAAACGGTGGAGCTGTTCGGGCTGACGTGTACGCTCGGCAACGTCCTTTACGCATCATCGTTCACGGTGACTGATATTCTTTCGGAAAATTACGGCAAACGGGAGGCTCAGAAAGCAGTCGCCGTCGGTTTTTTTGCCCTGATCTTTTCGACTTTGGTTTTTCAAACGACGCTTTTGTTTGAGCCGGCGCCGACGGACGCCGCGCAAAGCTCCATGGAGGGACTGTTCACGCTGATGCCGCGTCTGATTGCGGCATCGCTGTGCGCGTTTGCGGTGTCGCAGACGCACGACGTTTGGGCCTACCACTTTTGGAAGCGGCTTTTACCCGCCAAGCGGTGGATTTTTGTCCGCAACAACATGAGTTCGCTTGTCAGTCAGGCACTGGATTCGGCGGTTTTCGTCTTTGTCGCGTTTTTCGGACTGTACGAAACGGCGACGGTCTTTGAAATTTTTCTGACAACGTATCTTATCAAAGCGTTTGTAACGCTGTGCGATACACCGGTTGTGTACGCAGCCGTACGCATTCAGAAATTCGAAAAACCGTAATCGGTCTGCAGTGCAGTTCGGACGCCGTCGCGGCCGTTGATGATGACCGCTTGAATAAAAGGCCGTCCAATGAGAACCCGTTCGGCGCCGAGCGCGGCGGCTTTTTTGAGGTGAACGCCCGTGCGCAGTCCGCCGTCAACCCAGACGGCGCCGCTTTGTTTGCGCACGGCCGATGCGAAACGCTGCAGGAGGAAGGCTGTTCCTTCCGGCGGCGAAGCGACGCGGCCCCCGTGATTGGAAATCACGGCCGCGTCGGGCCGCACTTCTTCCAAAAGGGCGGCAGTTTCGCGGTCGCAAATTCCTTTGATGACAAACGGCGACTTGATGCTTTTTTTCAGCGTTTTAAGTTGGGCGGCGGTTTTTCGTTCCATGACGGTTTGTCCCGCCATGGTGGCGATTTGCCATGAGTCGATGTCGATTCCGATGAAGCCGGCGATAGAAGCAGCGCGTTCGGCACGTTCCAGCCACTGTCTGTCGGGATACGGTTTAATGAAAACGTCAGCTTTCAGTTCGAACCGTTCTGCCGCTGCAATTCCCGATTCAAGTTTGATGTCGGGAAATCCGTCGCCGATACAAAAACCGATGCCGGCTGCCTTTGCGCTTTCGGCCGCTGCGAAGTAAAACGGAGCTTCTTCACTCAAACCGAGATTTTGAACAGCTCCCGTTACGGGAGCAAAAGCGACAGCGGGAAACTCCGCGGCGGGTTTGACGGCAATTTCATTCCATGAACGGACATTGGCGGCAAACCGGCTGCCGCCGTCAATGCCGCCCCAGCCGGGAAGTTCTCCCGCGCACAAAAGACCGTCGCATACGGGACAGCCGCGGCAGAGTCCGTTTGTCAGTCGATACAAATCCTGTTTTTCCATATTTATCTCGTTAACAGACGATAAACGCCGCCTTTCTCCATTTCTAAAATGCGGCGTTCACACGGCAGAATTTCATCCGGTTCGTGCGTGACGTGCAGCAGCGTCGTCATTTTCTTTTCGGCAATTTTTTCCAGCAAAGAGAGCACTTTCGCGCGGTTGGCTTCGTCCAAGCCGTGACACGGCTCGTCCAGAATCAGCAGCGGCGGGGATTTGACCAGCGCCCTCAGTATCAGTAGCAGTCTCTGTTCGCCGTAAGTGAGAGCCGAAAACGGTTCGCTTTCCCGTCCCTGAAAGCCGCCGAACGCCAGCCAAACGGCGGCCGCTTCCCGCTCGCTGTCGGTACGCAGGCAGTACAGTCCGACGGAATCGTGAAAACCGGAGATGACGACCGCTTCCAGATCGCATCCGCCGACCATGCGGTATTCGAGGTGAAGACGGTACGAAACGACACCGATTTTTTGCTTGACCTCCCAAATCGATTCGCCTGTTCCGCGTTTCCGTCCGAAAAGAGTGATGTCGTTTGCGTAGAGCTGCGGATTGTCTCCGGTAATGAGCTCCGTCAGCGTTGTTTTGCCGCAGCCGTTGGGACCGCGAATCAAGGTATGTTCTCCCGCGCGCACCGTCCACGTCAGGTTTTTCAGGACCGTTTCGCCGTCCCAGGAAACCGTGACATTCTTCATTTCGATCAACACGGCCGGCGGTCGATTTTCTCCGCTGTCGTTTTTCAACCGCAGAACGGCGGCTTCGTCGACTGTTTCGCTGTTATTTTCGGCAACGGTTCGCGTTTCGTAACGGCTGCGGGGACCGCTGAAGGCGACCGTTCCGCCGGAAAGTTCCAGTACGCAGTCGACGGAAGCGGGAACTTCACAATATCTTTCCATAAAAAGAAACGGACAGACATCACTGCGGCCCTCTTTCCAGGCAGCCGCCGCCGCTTCAATAAATTCGGCGACTGTCCGACGCGAATCGGCGTCCAATCCGGCAAACGGATCGCTAAAAATCAGAAATGTCTTATCGGAAAGGAACGCTTTTGCCAAGAGCGTCCGCCGAATTTCTCCCGTCGACAGATATTTCAGTCCGCGGTTGGCTAACGGTTCCAGTCCAAGCAGGGAGATAATCCGCTGCGCCCGATCGGAGACTGTCTCTTTGCAGCCGAGGAAACGGTAAACGGTGCGGCCGATGTCAACGCCGCCTTCGACAAAATCAGAGTCGTCGTTTTTGCGTTCCTCTTCAATCAACGCCGACGCCGCTTCCAATGAGACGACCGCCGTTTTTTCCGCTTGAGGCAGCCGAGCGCCGCCAACCGTCGCCGCCCCGGAAAGGGCGTCCGCCAAAAACGACTTTCCGCCGCCGTTCGGTCCGATAATCAGCCACACTTCCCCTCTGCGCGGTTTCCACGTCAGGTTTTCGATTAGTATCCGTCCGCCTTTTTCAATGCGGCTGTTTTCAAATGACGGCATCTCTTCCATAACTCGATTATACAAAAAACCGCGGTTTCTGTCCGCAGTTGAGGGAAAGAAAAACCGGATGAAAGAAAAGAACAATTTTATAACTTTTTGTTATTTAAAGATGGCCTTCACATATGATCTTACCATGATGTTAGGAGGGTATTGATATGAAATATTTAATTTCTTTAATTTTTATCTGTTTGATGTCTTGTTCATTAAATGAAAACATCACATCTTCTTTTTCCTACCCCGTTGCGACTGAAACACAAGCAAAATTATGTACAACTGAATTAAAACCGGACTTAGCAAGAGCCTTAGCAACTTCCGAATACGCTCAACGATTTTCAGAAAAAGACTTTTATCTTGCAAAGACACCTGTTTTCATTTACAGTGATTCAGAATTAAAGTATTTCGAATTCCTTGTTTTTGACGCCTCAACAAATATTCCGTATGAAACCGTTACTACAAAAACAAAAAAAACTGGAACAAGTGTTATTCTTTATGTTCTGCCATTCATTCAAAATTATCCTGTTGTAAAAGAAGGAAAAAAAATTTTTATTGACGGAACCTACCCTAATTTAAAGTCGACTTCAATATCAGCAAGAGGAGAAATAGATACGCCTAACGGAATTATCGACGTAGATCTCAGTACAGACTCCAAACAATTAGAGTTTTTGCAAAATCTTACCAACAAAGATCTGCTTGCTTTGAATATTCAAAATAAAAATGAATTAATTCAATCTATGCTTTCTGAAATTCAGCAAGAACAGAAAAAAGAAAAGCAATTCTGGGATTCGATTGATGAAAAGGATCTTTTATTAAAATCGGATAAACAGTTAAAAAGTGTCATTAAAGCAAGAGCTGTTGGTACGTATCTGGTTTCTTCTTGCACCACCTCGTCTATGTTAAATACAAGGTGGAATGGATGGTGTGCTCCGAGCGCTATCAGTTGGGTCGCCACCGGATTAATGCCTAATTTTAATGGATTCCAAGTTCCGTTATTTGGTCAATCTGGATTTGAAACAAATACAAAAATAAACGGAACTCTTTTTCTTGGGAGAGTCTCAAACTCTCCAAGCGGAAAAGGATTCTACAATTATAACGATACGGGAGATCTTGATAATGATTCGATTATCAATATGACAGACAACAACTGGGTTTTGGCTCAAAGCATATTGCTTGACGGACTGCGTTATTATGAGGCATTTATCACTGGTAATTGCCAAGAAAATGGTGGCGGAACTTCTATTTCAAAAATAAACAACATGATGAAAGCGGCCACTGATGGTGAATTTTCAACAATATATACCAGTACTTATTTATTGGTGCATAGTCGGCTAAAAAACAAAAATCTTCCTGTCTTTTTAACAATGCCTTCGCACATTGTTGTTGCCATAGGATCAAAAGACGATGATTATTACTATATTCACGATAACGGATATACAACCAGCGATCATAACTATTCTGCCTATTGGGCGCACGAAAGCGAATTTGATAGAGGAGGTTTTTATGTTTTTTAAATTTTTTTTTCTGCTTCTGCCGGCGATTTTGTGCGGCTGCCCGACGGTCGGTCACGGCGAATTCGACGTCGCCGCGTATTTGGACGGCGCTCCGGGAACGAAAGTCCGGCTTTCGTACACCGAACAGGACGGCGCTTCCGAGGACGGACGCTCCAACCGTCTGACTGAAAAAGAGGCGGAACTTCCGCTGATTGTGGTTTACCCGTTTTACCTTTTGGCTGTCGACGGCGGACAGCCGTATTTTCAGGCCGAATTCGCGGCGGGAAGCGGCGTCCGCATTTATTTGGAGACCGTTGCGCGCAAAGAAAGCGACTCCATCCGCTCTCTGAACGGAACGTCCGATCCGCAGACCGTCAGAAAGCTGCTTGACGGGCGGCTGGCCGAAGACGCGGAATCCGGCCGCGATTCTTCGAGCCGTTTCAAGGAAGCGGCTGCCGGAGAGACCTTTATCCGGTTCGGCAATCCGCCGGAGTGAGACTGCGGTAACGGAGAGCGCCTTAAACGGAGGCTCCGGCTTCCGTCTGTTTTTGCGGTTCAAACTTGACAGACGATGAATCCCGTGTGATAATTTTATTATGGAAAAAATGATTTTGGCCGTCGATTCGGGCGGGCGCAGTCTTCGCTCATTATTGTTTAACAGAAAGGGAGAAATTGTTTTTCGAGCTTCCGTGCCGACGCCGTCGGTATCGACTGAACCGGGAGCGCAGGAGCATGATCCGCAAATGATGTTCGACGCTTTTGTCAAAGCCGTCCGCGATGTGATGCAAAAGGCGAACTGCTCAGCCTCAGATATTGCCGGCATCGGTATCAGCGCACAGAGGGCGTCGTTTATGTTATGGGAAAAAGCGACGGGAAAACCGCTGACGCCGCTGATCAGTTGGGCCGATGTACGCGCCGCCGATCAGGTCGACGCAATGAACCGCTCCCTGAAATGGAAGCTGCTGCAAATTGTCGCAGCGGCGGGCGCGTTTGTGACGCGCGACACCATGCTCACCGCGGCTTCTATGCTGAAGTTCACAACCGATCACGCCTCAACCCGCCTTTTGTGGTTGTTAAACAGGCGCCCCGATTTACGCAAACGGTGCAAAGCCGGCGAAGTTGCCTTCGGCACCACCGACTGCTGGTTTCTCTACCGTCTCACCGGCCGCCACGTTACCGATGTTTCTCAGGCCGCCGCCACTTCGATGTACAACCCGTTCCAAATGAAGTGGAATCCGATTATCTGCAAAACCTTCTGCATTCCGATGGAAATTTTCCCCGAAGTGATTGATTCAAACGGCCGCTTCGGAGAAACCGACGCTTCGTTTTTCGGCGCTCCGATTCCCGTTTGCGGCAGCCTCGGCGATCAGCCGGCAGCGCTTTTCGGACACTGCTGCTTTCATACCGGTGAAGTGAAAATTTCACAGGGCTCGGGCGCCTTTGTCGATTTAAACGTCGGAGCAAAAGCAAAACTCTCCCGCCGCGGACTTTTTCCGCTCATTGCTTGGGTCATTGACGGCAAACCGGTTTATATGCTGGAAGGATATGTCGCCACTGCCGGAACCCTCATCGATTGGCTGGGACAGGGAATCGGGCTCTCCTCCGACGGAAAAGAACTGGATGCTCTCGCCGCACAGTGCAAAGACACCGAAGGAATCACGGTGGTGCCGACCGCTTCGGGAATCCGTTTTCCTTACTTCAACCCGCGGACAAGAGCCGCCATTTTCGGACTGTCGTTGGCAACGCATCGATCCAACGTCGCCCGCGCCGTCCTGGAAGGTTTGGCTTTACGGCTCAATGACATTCTGACGGGAATGGAAAAAGATACAAAAACCGTCATCAAAGCGGTCAACGTCGACGGCGGCGTCAGCAACTCCGATATTTTGATTCAGTATTTAGCCGATTTTTCTTCAATTCCTGTTGTTCGTTCCGTAGAACCGGATATGTCGGCGACAGGCGCCGCTTACATGGCGGGAATCGGCTGCGGATTCTGGAAAGACGAAAACGAATTGCGCTCCCTCAAAGGCAATGCGGCAACGTTCATCCCGTCGATGGACGAAACAACGCGTCAAACTAAACTGAAGCGTTGGAACCGAACCATCCGCTGCCTTTTAAAACTCGACAAAAAACCGATGATGGGCTTCCGTCCGTATCAAGACTGAATATCGCTGTTTAAAACTTTCGACACCTCAGCGCAAATCCAATCGGCCAGCGGCGGATGAGCGGCGACAATCTGCGCCGGCAGCTTCCCCGTTCCCCCGGAAAAATCACACACCTTCGCACCCGCTTCACGGGCGATCAAAATTCCGGCAGCCACATCGTAACTGTTCAGATTCATCTCCCAAAAGCCGTCAACCTCGCCGCACGCCGTATAACACAAATCGAGGGCTGCCGAACCGAAACGCCGCGTCGCCAAAATCTTCGGCAAAACCGCCGAAAAGACCGGAATATTGTTCTTTTCCAAACCGCTGCGAATGCAGGCAAAACCGGTTGTCAGCAGCGCCTTCGAAGGATTTTCCGTTCGGCGGCAGTGAATCGGCTTTCCGTTGACCGTTGCGCCGCGGCCGGCTTCGGCATAAAACAACCGTCCCGATTCGGGAGCGTAAACAGCCCCCGCCTTCAAAACGCCGTCCTCTTCAAACGCCATTGAAACGCAGTAATGCGGTTGACCGTACAAAAACGAGATGGTTCCGTCAATCGGGTCGATTTGCCACCGTTTGCCGCTTCCTGCTTTCGGAGCAAATTCCTCGCCCGCTATCGCGTGATCGGGAAATCGTTTCTCGATTCGGGAACGAATTAACCGTTCGACAGCACGGTCCGCCTCGGAGACCAAATCCTTTTCCGATTTTTCTTCAATTGTCAAATCCGTCAAATGCCGCCGGTAACGGCGTGCCAATCGGCCTGCCTTCAAAATCGTTGAACAAATGAATCTTTTCATTTCTCCTCCCTTTTTGCGCGAAACAAGGAGTCTGTCCGCACAGTTTTTATTTCTATTTTCAGGAAAAACGGAACGCTTCGCGTTCCTTCGGTGGTGAGCCGATCTCTCTTGCCGTAAAAGAGCGCCGCGAAAATCTCTCCCGACGCTTCTTGACAAATTGCCGCAAAAGCACTACAATGCAACCGTTCGGGTAGTGGCGCAGTGGTTAGCGTACAAGTCTGGGGGACTTGGGGTCCCCGGTTCAAGTCCGGGTTACCCGATAAGGCGGTTCGAAAGAACCGCTTTTTTATTGATGCGAAAACCGCTCGTTGATTTTTCGGCACAGCTCCCGCGTTTCACTCTTCAGCTGCCGCAAAAAAACGTCGTCTTCGAATTTTCCTAAAACTGCAGCCGCTTCTTCTTTCGTTCGGTAAACCGACCGCCGAAAAACGTCGCTGAAATCTTTTCGCCTCGAATCGGCTGCAGCCCGGTAAACGCTTTCGGCCGCTTCAAGCGCCTCCGTTTTGACCGCCTCCCGTTCCGCCGCCGTCATCTGTGACAGCGGTTTGCCGTAAAAGCGAACAATGAGCTGTTCGGACATCCTGCATTTTTGTTCCGTATAACGGGCGGCGCATTCGCCGTAAAAGCGGTGCACCTCTTCCCACCGCGAAAAACGCCCCTCTTTCACCGCCGTTTTCAGCTGTTCGACGTCCGACGCTGTCATCAGCTGACCGCCGGCGTTTTCCCAAGCGCCCGGCCGCAGCAAATCCTCTTCGCCGGGTCCGGCGGCCGCCTCACTCTCTGAAAGCGTCCGCGCCGCAAACAAAATCACCTGCCGCCTGTAAGCGCGGTACGCCCGCCCCGGATTGACAATGCGGGCGCCGTAACGTTTTTGAGCGCCGCGATCAAACAGTTCAAACGGTTCCCGCTGCGGATCGAGCAGAAGCATCGTCGGTTCTTCGCCATCCGACTGCTGCTCAGCCGTCAGTCGTTCCAAACGATCCATCGCTTCAAGCATTTCGGCAACCGTATCGGGAGCGATCGGATCGACTTCCAAAAACAGCGCCTTTACTCGCCGTTTGTCGCGAGCTGTAAACTTCGATTTGTTGCGGGCGACGGCGTACATATTGGATTCGAACCAAAACGCAGGAAAAACTGACAGTTTGTTGTCTTCCTCGACGGAAATCAACGCAAACGGATAACGAATATCCAGCGGATGACGATAACTTCCGCGCGTTGCCAAACAGAACGACGCAAAACGACTGTTGTGCGTAAATGACGACGACAGTCCCGGCCAAAAACCGCGGCCGGCGATCAATTCGCCGTCGGGACTGCGGGAGTTGTGGTTAGAGCCGGCCGTCGCACCCGCTGCCAAATTCGACTGTCCCATCACTTCGGCAGCAATCAAAAACGAAGTATTGTGGTGCTGTTCATGGAACGGAAAAATCAGATTGTTGAGAATTTCACAGCAGGAGACTGTCGAATTAGCTCCGAGAACTGAATGTAAAAGCCGCGCGCCGTATTTTAGGCAGCAGTTGCGTCCCAAAACAAAACGCACCGCCGTCGCCTGATAAAAAACGCGGCTTCCGTACCCCATAATGCCGTTGACCATTTCGACGCCCTCTCCGATTTGCGACGGCTCTTCAAATGATGACAAAACGGTGATGTTTTTTAACTTCAGTGCGCCTTTGATGTAGGCGCCGTCAGTGACCTTGACGTCTTTGATCAACCGCGTGTTTTTGATAACGCATTTTTCACCGATGGTTCCGAACTCGTTTTGACGGCGGCTGTGTGCGGCGGTGGTCATTTCAAACAGCCGTTCCTGAAGGCGGACATCTCCACGGAACTGCGACCAAAGCCAAGCGTCGGCAGTCAGCATTCCTTCAAACGGAAGAACGCGGCGGCCGCCGTTTTCGTTTCTCACATCAATCCAAATGCGCACCGACTCTTCTTCACCCTCTTTCACAATGCCGTTTCCGAATTTCGCATGCGGCGTACAACTCATTTCTTCAATATTGAATAAAATCGTCTGTGAACCGATGTCGTAGTTCGAAAGGTAGCGGACGTTGCGAACGACGCAATGATCACCGATACGGCAGTTTTCGATTCGCGACGCAAAGATGCCGGTTTCTAAATCCAAATCATGAAAATGCAGCCGCCCTTCCGTCAACCGCCCCACAATCACTGTTCCCAGAAATTCGCAATCGCGGATACGGCCGGCATCAAACGCTCCGTCACGGCTGTCGACAAAAAACGAGTTTTCGGCGCCGTTTAAAAACCGGTTACCGTTTTTTAAGAGCGTTTCCTTTTCCGCTTCCGTTAAAGGACGGCGGTTCTCAAAAAAACGTTCCGGGAAAAAGTGCGGCGGACGGGGAAATTCATTCCCGGAAATAAAGACAACGGATTCACCGAAAACATGGCTTGACATTCTGTTTCCTTTCTTTTATACTTGATCTGTTCGGAGGCATAGCTCAGTCGGTCAGAGCGCCTGTTTCACATACAGGAGGTCATAGGTTCAAGTCCTATTGTCTCTATATTTTAACATCGTCAAGAGAAATCCGAAGCGCTTTCAGAAAATCTTCGATTAACTCCTGAAACTGATCAAACCGTTCGAGACCAAAACGGTTGCGGGCTTCTTTTTCCATTTCGCGGCCGGCCAAAATCACCTTTTGCGCCGATTCGACGCCGATTTCTGTCAGCCGGATGATTTTTCCTCTCCTGTCTTCCGTATTAACGTAAAATTCAATCATTCCCCATTGTTCGAACTGTTTTAAAACCGAATCGACAAGACGGGACGGCATCAAACGTTCCCTGACTATATCTTTATGCGAACACCGTTCCTGATGATCGTAAATGTAACTCAGAATAACATATTCATAAAGATTGATTCCGTAACTCCGGCTCCATTCTTCATAAATTCCCAATAATTTAAATAATGAAGAGTGATACGCTTCAATCCACGGCGAGGGCTTCTTTTCTTCGGGCATACAATCTCCTTGGAGGTCTCCTTTTAATTTCGGCTGAAAAAAGCGGCGGCTTAACGGTTTTCCGCGCGGCTTTGCAAAGCGCCGGACGGCGGGTCGGGAAAAGCGCCTTTACGGGCGGCGGTTTCCCCCGCAATTTGCACCGCAAAACGGACAATCTCCTCTGTTTCGGCAACGTCCGCCCCGCGGCGGAACCTTTCCGTTCCGACGGCGGCTGCCCGCGAAAGCGCCGCGGCGGTAAACGAATCGCCGGCGCCGGTTGAGTCGACGCACGGATGATCGGAGGCGGGAACAAATCCGCCGCCGCCTTTAACGCGGAAACAGGCTCCTTTCTTCCCCAGCGTAACAAAAACCGCTGCGATACCGCGTTCCGTCAGCGCGGCGGCCGCTTTTTCGGGAGAGCGTTCGCCGGTCAGCAGAAACGCTTCTACTTCGGAAACTTTGATCATATCAACATAATCAAGAACGGAAAAAATGCGGGCGCGCGCTTCGTCCGCGGATTTCCAAAGCGCCGGACGGAAATTGGGATCGAAGGAAATCAGGCAGCCGCCGGCTTCGGCTTCTTTCAGCGCGGCGAAGGTCGCAGAACGGGCCGGTTCGCCGGTCAGAGAAAGGGAACCGAAATGAAAAATGCGGGAATTCCGGATAATCTCTCCGTCGACTTCGTCCGCGCAGAGGTTCGCGTCGGCGGTCTGTCCGCGGTAAAACGAAAAGCTCCGTTCGCCGTCATCCGAAAGCGAAACCGCCGCAACCGTCGTCGGCAGACGGCCGTCAAAAACCAAACCCTGCGCAGCGACTCCGCAACGCTCAAGGGTTTTTTTCAGATACAAACCGAAGGCGTCGTTCCCCGCTTTGCCGATAAATGCGCTGCGCACTCCCAACCGGGCGGCCGCCACCGCCGCGACGTTGGCCGGCGCGCCGCCCGCGCTGACCGTCAGCCGCGGACGTCCGTTTGAATCAAAACCGTCCGGCAGCAAGTCGACCAAAATCTCGCCGAACGCCGTCAAATCCCACCGCTTCACCTTAACCTCCGGAGGGAAGCTCTTCGCACACCGCTTCCCGCGCAAGGGCGACAGCCTCTTCGCATTGATTTTCATCGATCACCAACGGCGGATTGAAGTACAATACGTTGCCGAGAGGTCTCAGCAAAAGCCCCTTTTCAACGACGCGGCGGTAAATTCGGTAACCGATACGTTTTTCAGACGGAAACGGCGCCTTTGTCCTTTTGTCGGCTGTCAGTTCAATGGCGTGAATCAAACCGATATGACGAATTTCACCGACATTCGGATGAGATCCCAACGCTTCGTTCAACAGTGCGGTCAGTCGGGGCGCCGTTTCAGCCGCTTGTTCCAAAATTTTATCGCCGCGTAAAATATCCTGAACCGCCAGCGCCGCCCGGCAGCCGAGCGGGTTGCCGCTATAAGTGTGCGAATGCATAAATGCCTTGCCTTCATTGTAATCGGCATAAAAAGCGTCAAACACCGCCTGAGTAGTGACTGTCAACGCCATCGGTAAATAACCGCCGGTGAGGCCTTTTGATAAACACATGATGTCAGGCGTGATTCCGGCGTGGTCGCAGGCAAACATTTTTCCCGTTCGCCCGAATCCGGTCGCAATTTCATCGGCAATCAGCAGAACGTCGGAACAGTCGCACAGTGCCCGCAGTTTCTTCAAATACAGCGGCGGATAAATACGCATACCGGCGCTGCCTTGCAGCAGCGGTTCGACAATCACGGCGCACGTCTCTTCGGCATACTGTTCGAAACACCGTTCAGCCTCTTTGAAACAGGGGCAGCCGCACTCTTCCCGCGTCAACCCGAACGGACAGCGGTAACAGTCGGGAGCCGGAATGCGCACAACATCCATCAGCATCGGTTTGTAGATTTTCGCATACAGATCGAGGGTTCCGACGCTCAGAGCGCCGATGGTTTCTCCGTGATAGCCGTCGCTGAGACACATAAAACGGGTTTTCCGCGGCCGTCCCGTCTGATGCATGTACTGAAACGCCATCTTCAGCGCGCACTCCACCGAAGCCGAACCGTTGTCGGAAAAGTTGAACTTCTCCAATCCGCGGGGAACGACCTCCGCTAACCGTTCACACAACTCCACCGCCGGCAAATGCGTCAGATTGGCAAAGATAACGTGTTCCAGTCGGCTGAGTTGATCGGTAATCGCCGCATTGATACGAGGGTGACAGTGTCCGAGAAGGTTGCACCACCACGAACTAATCACATCAAGATACCGTTTTCCATCGATCCCGTAAAGATAAACGCCTTCACCGCGCTCAATCGGAATCGGCGGAAAGGTTTCATAATCCTTCATTTGAGAACACGGGTGCCATATGTATTTTAAATCACGCTCTTCAACAGTCATATCCCACGCACCTCCGAAAACCACTGCTCAGGAGGCAATAAAAAATGCGCTCCGTCGGCGTTTGATTCAATTAATGCCAAAACAGGCAGATGAATCCATTCGTCTATCATTCGAGCGTTATCTTCGTGAAGGAAATTGCCTTTTTCAAAGCGATTAAGCAAAACACCGGCAATCGGCAGCCGATGGGAAATCATCCAATCGGCGGTCAGCTTCACGGCATTGAGCGTCCCTAAACCGGCATCGGCAACGATAATCGAAGTAAGCTCCAAATCGGCAACCATGTCGGCAATAGTGAATACGCCCTCTCGGCTGTGGTTCAACGGACAAAGAATACCGCCGCTGCCTTCGACAACAGTATAATCGAAACGGTTTGCCATACGAAAGAAATCACTGCGGATCCTGTCTTTGTCCGGCGGCTGCAGCCCTTCGCGTTCGGCTGCCAGACACGGCGAAACGGCCGTCCGATAGCGGTATGAAACCACCGCTTCGTTGGAAGTCAGACCGGCAATGCGCCGCACATAAACATCGTCATCCTCAACCGCGGAAGACGGCGGCTGTGCGCCGCTGAGCGCCGCCTTATAGTAACCAGCTGCCGCCCCTCCGCGCCTTAACTCCTTCAGAATCAACGCCGCCGCATACGTTTTTCCCACATCGGTTCCTGTGGCAGTCACAAACAAAGCCTTTCCCATGTTCCGATTATAAAGAATCCCCTAAAAAAAGAAAAGTCTTTCAACCGCACTTTCCGCCCACACGCCGCGCTGCAGCTCTTCCAGCCGCGTTTGGGGCAGCCCGGTGAAAGCCGCCACCGTTTCAAGCGGCGCCCCCTGTTTTAAAGCGGCCGCCGCGGTTTGGAGAATACCCTCATCCCGACCTTCTTTACGGCCTTTTTGTATTCCTTCCGACAAACCCTCTTTGAGGCCCTCCTCTTTTCCTTCGCACCATTTGTCGTATAAATCCAATTCGTATTTCATGCGAGGCCTCCCGTCGGGAAATTGTCGTTTGAAGGAGGCCGCCTTTTCGGCTAATCCGCGGGTTTTATGCAATATTTGTTCCCGCCGCGTTCTTTCCATTTCTCACTGAGTTTTAAAAATTTCTCAGTGAGTTTTTAAAATTTCTCACTGAGAAATGAGGCGTTTGTCAGTGAGAAATAAAGCGTTTGCCGCCGTCCCAAGCGGGAACAAAGGTTGCAGGAAAAGGCATAAAACACAGCGTTGAAGGCGGCGGATTGCCTCTGAAGGCCGCCGGGCGGGAACAAAAATTGCCTTCAAAAGCCATAAAACCCGGCGTTGAGGGCGGCTGCCCCGCAAAGACCGCAGCTGCAGCCGAAGTCAGAATGCGGCGTTAAAAGCGGCGGTTTATCGGAAACAGCCGCCGCCCTCCGAAGGCGCGAGGGATTGGAGCGCAAATGAGCGGCCGACGGAAAGGCGGCGCAGGGCAAAGCGGGCAGCTTTGCCGCGGCTGAATGCGCGGGAGGGCGCGAATTGCAGCGGAAAGCCCGGCGCCCCGCAGGGGCGCGCGCCCTGAAAACGGAAAGCGGCGGGCGGAAAAAGATTTGCGCTCTGCCCGTTTCCGTTCTATAATGGTACCGATGAATATTGTCGAAATCATACAGAAAAAACGCGACGGCCAAACGCTGTCGGCCGCCGAGCTGCGCTACACGGTGGACGGATACCTGTCGGGCGCGGTCGCCGATTATCAGGCGGCGGCGTTCTGCATGGCCGTCTGGTTCAACGGCATGGACGACGACGAACTGTCGGCGTTTACGCAGGCCATGCGCCTTTCCGGCGATACCCTCGACCTTTCTCCGCTCGGGGTGACGGCCGACAAGCATTCGACCGGCGGCGTCGCCGATACGGTGACGCTGATTGCCCTGCCGGTGGCGGCGGCGTGCGGCTGCCGGATTGCCAAAATGAGCGGCCGCGGTCTCGGTTTTACCGGCGGCACCCTCGACAAACTTGAGTCGATTCCCGGTTTCCGCACCCGGCTCTCCGAAAAGGAGTTTTTCGATACGGTTGAAAAATTCGGTTTTTCGGTTATCGGTCAGTCGGAAAAGTTGGCGCCGGCCGATAAGAAATTTTACGCGCTGCGCGACGTCACGGCGACAGTCGATTCGGTTCCGCTGATCGCCTCCAGTATCATGTCGAAAAAGCTGGCGTGCGGAGCCGACGCTCTGGTGCTCGACGTGAAGACCGGCAACGGGGCGTTTATGAAAACACCGGAAGCGGCGCGGAAACTGGCGGAAGTTCTCACCCGTATCGGCCGCCTTGCCGGCAAAAGGGTGACGGCGTTGGTGACGGATATGAACCGGCCGCTCGGAACGGCTGTCGGCAACGCCGTCGAAGCGGCGGAAGCCTTTGAAATTCTCGGCGGAAAAACGCCGCCTCACTCCCGCTTGGAGCGGCTTTCTTTGCGCATCGCATCCGAAATGATTCTGCTGTCGGGAAAGGCGGCGTCGGAGCGGGAAGCGGCCGCCGCTGCCGAAGCGGCGCTGAGGGACGGCCGCGCGTTAAAGACCTTCGCCGCCGTCATTGAGGCGCAGGGCGGCGATCCCGAAGCGGCGGTCAACCCGAAACGGCTGCCGCAGGCCGCATTCCGGCTGACGGTGTGCGCGCGCGAAAGCGGGTTTGTGAACGCCGTCAATACGGAGGAAATCGGGCGCGCGGCCATGGCGCTCGGAGCCGGCCGTCTGCGCAAAGAGGACGGAATCGACGCGGCGGCCGGGCTGCGTTTTTATCCCGAAATCGGCAGCCGGATCGAAAAAGGCGAACCGATCGCCGAACTTTTCGCTTCCGACAGAAGCCTTCCGGCGCAGGCTGCCGTCCGGGTCGAAAAAGCGGTGATCGTCGGCGAAGAACCCGTTGTCCCGCCGCCGCTTATTTACGAAAAGGAGGAAACAACATGAATGAATTTCCGTCCGGGCGGCCGCTTGATTTGGCGCCGTTCATTGACCACACGCTTTTAAAGGCGGCGGCCGTCGAAACCGATATACGGCGGCTGTGCGATGAAGCGCGCGCCTTCGGTTTTGCGGCGGTCTGCGTCAATCCGCTGTTTGTCCGGGCGGCCAAACGGTTTCTCGGCGGCAGCGGCGTAAAAACCGCCTCCGTCGTCGGCTTTCCTCTCGGCGCGTCAACCGCAGAGGTAAAAGTATTTGAAACACGCCGCGCTGTCGGGGACGGCGCCGATGAGATCGACGCGGTGATTTCGCTGGCGGCAGCCAAAGAACACCGTTACGGCGACATTGCCGCGGAAACGGCGGCCGTTGTCGAAGCGGCCGGCAAAGACGTTCCCGTCAAAGTGATTCTGGAAATGTGCGAACTCTCCGAAGAGGAGAAGCCGGCCGTCTGCCGCGCCGCGCTGGAGGGCGGAGCCGCCTTTCTGAAAACCTCCACCGGATTCGGCCGCGGCGGAGCCCGCGCCGAAGATGTGCGTTTGATGGCGGCGCTTTGCCGGGAATACGGCGGAGAACGGCTGCCTCAGGTGAAAGCGGCCGGCGGCATCCGCACGCGGGAAGAGGCGCTGCGGATGATCGCCGCCGGCGCCTCCCGTATCGGAACATCGGCGGGAACCGTCATCTGCGCGCCGCAGCCTGAAACAAGGAGCTGAAAAATGAAAAAACTGTCCGAAGAGCAAATGAACTTTTTCCTGAAAAACGGAGAGTTTCCCGCCGAGGTGACTGCCGCCGCGGCGAACACCGCGGTCGTTTTAACCCAAGATTGGTGTCCGCAATGGACAATGATGAAACGCTACCTTCCCGAAATAACCGGAGCCGCCGTCTTCTTCATCGAATACAACCGCGAACCGCGCGCAGACGAATATATGCGCGCCAAAGAGACGCTCTTCGGAAACGACCTGATTCCCTACGTCCGCTACTACCGCAACGGCGCGTTCGCCGGCGACTCAAATTTCGTTTTCAAAGACAATTTTCTCGATTTCTTTAAAAAATCCTCCGATTGATTCTTTCTTCCAAAATTGTTACTATAAACAAGCTCAATAAAGGAGATAAAAATGGAAAAACTGAAGCAGATTTTAACCGCCTGCCTTTTTTTGATTTTACCGCTGTGCGGCTGCGCCGACAGCGAAGCCGAAGAGGTGCGCCAACGCTACGCCTCGCTGCCCGACGGACTTTACGCCGTCATTGTGACCGACAAAGGCGACATTGTGCTGCAGCTTTACTTTGAAGAAACCCCGATGACCGTTGCCAATTTCGTCGGCTTGGCGGAAGGAACCATCCGCACCACCTACCGCGAAGGAAAGCCGTTTTACGACGGACTGACCTTCCACCGCGTGGTTGACGGATTCGTGATTCAGGGCGGCGATCCGAAGGGAAACGGAACCGGCGGTCCGGGTTACAAATTCCGCGACGAGTTTGTCTACGAACTGAAGCACGGTTCGGAGGGCGTTCTCTCCATGGCCAACAGCGGTCCGAACACCAACGGGAGCCAGTTTTTCATTACGCTTTCGGCAACGCCCCACCTTGACTACGTTCACACCGTCTTCGGCAAAGTGGTTGAGGGAATGGACGTTGTCAGACAAATCAGGCAGGGCGATGAGATGAAACGGGTCATCATCGTCCGCAACGGAGAGAAGGCTTCGGCCTTCATTGTCGACGACGACGTTTTCTCCGAACACCGCTCCACCCTTCCGCAGCGCCAGCAGGCTTTCGAGAAAAAAATGAACGAAACCGTTCTGGCGCAGGTCGGAAAGGATTTCGGCAAAGCGATTGAAGCGGCCAACGGTATCCGCTACATTGTCGAGAAAAACGGCGACGGTCCCCGCCCGCAGACGGGAAACACGGTGACCGTCCACTACACCGGCCGCCTGACAAACGGTCA
Source organism: uncultured Spirochaetota bacterium (assembly GCA_944388995.1). Classification (GTDB taxonomy): domain Bacteria; phylum Spirochaetota; class Spirochaetia; order JAFGXN01; family JAFGXN01; genus CALXOJ01. The sequence goes on from CALXKN010000001.1 coordinate 317,434, forward strand.
GATTTTTGACAGCAGCGTCGGCCGCGCGCCGTTCGCATTTCAGGTCGGAACGGGACAGGTCATCAAAGGCTGGGATCAGATGGTCGGAGAAATGCGGAAAGGCGAAAAACGCAAAGTGTTGCTTCCTCCCGAGACGGCCTACGGAAGCCGCGGCGCCGGCCCCATTCCGCCGAATTCGTGGCTGGTGTTTGAAATCGAAGTGCTGGATATTTCCGAATAACTTTCCAAGAAAAACCCGGGCGTTAAAAGTCCGGGTTTTTCTGTTTTTACATTAAATAGTCGTCGGAACTCCAGGAGGTCATCCATTCGGGTTCGTAACGCTCTCCGTTGATTTTGCAGCTGACGTCGGCCTGAACCGACGCGGAACTGCCGCCTGTTATATCGTAAGAAGTGTCGAACAGAATAAATACCGGTTGATCGAAAATGACTTCTCCGGTATCGGTTCGGGTGACCTTCAGACCGATGCCGTCTTTATTGCCGTTGGCAATTTGAAGCGAAACGCCGACGTTCTGAGTCGTTGCCGAAATTTTTTCTTTCAGTTCCAGATCCAGATTTCCGTTCAAAACCGCCGTGCAGTTTACCGGCAGTCCGTCCAAAGACAGCGTCACCTCCGAAACCGCGTCGACAAGGAACGCTTTGATTATCATTCTGACGGTAACCGACGCGCCGCACGTCGCGCTGATTTTGCAGTCGGCTGTTGAACCGTTGCCGTCAAGATTCAGATTCTTCTCATTGAGCAAAACGGCGCGGACGCTCTCCCCCGTTTCGCCGACAGCCTGATTGACCGCCGTTGCGGCGTAACCGCTCGATCCCAAAACCGCTCTTACGGCAATTTCCTGCTGTTCGGGGGTCAGCGCTTCGCCGCCGACGCCGGCGCACGAAAACAGCAAAACCGAAGCCAAAATAAATACCGGAAGCTTTCTCATAACAAATCTCCTCGTTTTTATTTTAACGGGAAATTTAAAAAATAGCAACAGTTTTCGGATAAACCGGATTTGATTTATAAAAAACCGGACGCTTTTGCGTCCGGTTCAGCCGAAACCTTCAGGCGGCAGGCTGCGCTTCACCTTCGGGAGCCGGTTCGGGACCGATGTCGATGACCGGTCCTGAATTTTGAGTGTACGTCGCCGGGAACAAATATTCTCCGCCGTTGATTTTGGCGCTCCAATCGACTTCATCGTCATAAGCGTTTTCAATAAAGGAATAGTTGATCAAAACCGAAACTTCGCCTTCGTAAACCGTGCTGTTGTCCGTCGTGTTAACAATTTTAACCGTCAGAGGTTTGGCGCCTGATGCAAACCGCCGGTGAGATTCGGTATAAACAGAGTTTACCGCATTATAGTTTGCTCTTTTTAAAGTGACAGCCACATCGCCGCTGACCGTCACCGTCATCTCCGTCCGGCCGGAAGTCAAAACTCCACTGTCGGGATTGTCATAAAACGCTTTTTCCGTCAGATAGTAATCACCGGTAAAGGTCCAGTCGACCAGAGTCGCTTCATACACAGCTTTATCCCGGTTTTTTACTCCGGTTGTGGAAGTCAGCGTAAAATTGCCGACGGAACCTCTGTTATCCAGGATAAAATCGCCGTCTTCATTTTTATCAACAGAATCTGAGGAAAAACGACCGGTCACCGTGCTGCGGATGTCTTCCGCCACCTGAGCCAAAACGAACATCGTATCGGTGCTCTCAATTTTCTCACCGCCGACGCCGGGGCAGGAAACCAACAGGACAAGAACGCCCAAACCTGTTAAAATCTTTTTCATACAACTCTCCTTTCAGAAAAAGTAAACCTGATAAAATTATACACGGGGGAGGAGAGGGAATGCAACAACTTTTTTTAATCATTTGGGTAATGTAACCTTTTTTACGTTAATTTTGTTATAACAGTATAAAGAACCGATAACAAAGGAGATGCTTATGAAAAAGATTCTTTATTCGCTGATTCTGCTGAGCGCGTCAGCCGCGCTTTTTGCCCAACCGCGGCCGGATGAACGTCCTCCGAAACCCGAAGACCATCCCGATCGTCCCCGCGCGGAATGCCCTCACAAAGACCGCTTTGAAGCGGCCCGCGAACGGTGGGAGGCAATGGAAGAAATTTCCGTCGCCGGCAAAATCAACTACCTGTTTGAAAAACGGGACGGCGAACGGCCGGAAATTCAGAGAGCGACGATTGAAAAAGACGGAATTCTGTACAAAGTCCATTTTCCGGTTCATCTTTTGGCGGAAGAAGGCATCGAACCGGGAAGCGAAGTGACAGTCAGCGGAAAATCCGCCGCCTCCGGATGGATGAACGACGACTCGGTTTCGGTCTTCGCAAAGGAGATTCAAAGCGGCGGCAAAACCGTCAAAGCGCCCGAACCGCCGCGCCGCCCCGATCCGAAAAAGGCGCCCGATCCCGAACGCCGTCCGAAACACCCGAAACATCATCGCGGAAGATAAACCGAAGCGGCCGTAAGACCGCTTTTTTACTGCCTGATTGCCGCAGTATCGTTCTTGACGGCAACCGTTTTCCATTGTATGATGAGCTATGAAACGACTTTTTTTTCTGTTTTTATCGGTTTTTGTTTTTTCTGCAACAATTTTCGCTCAATCCGAAATCCGCACGCCTCCGCACGCCTCCGCTCCGCGCATCAACGGAGCATCGGTTATCGGCGTCACTACGGGAAATCCGCTGTTCTACAAAATCCCTGTTTCGGGTGAAAAACCGATACGGCTGACAACCGATGCGCTACCGGAAGGGATCATTCTGAACGCAAACGGCGTGTTGGAAGGCTGCTTGTCAGAACCCGGAGATTATCCGATTTCGGTAACGGCTGAAAACCGCGCCGGAAAAACCGGGCGGACCGTTATTATCCGGGCAGGCAGCCAAATTTGTCTGACGCCGCCGTTGGCGTGGAACAGCTGGTATAACTTCAGTGAAGCCGTCAGCGATAAAAAAATCCGTGCGGTTGCCGATGCATTTGTCCGCAGCGGATTGAGCGATTACGGCTGGGCATACATTAATATTGACGATTGCTGGCAGGGAGAACGGATGGAAAGACCTCCGTTTGCGTTATTGCCTAACGAAAAATTCCCGGATATGGGGGCCTTATGCGAATACCTCCATGAACGGGGTTTGAAAATCGGACTTTACCACTCTCCATGGATCGGTACTTACGCCGGATTCCGCGGAGGCAGCAGTGACAGCGAAACCGGAAGTGATGATGAAGCCGCTCTGCTTCCGGAAAATCGGCTCCAACCGGGACAAATCTTCGGCCGTTATCCGGGCGTTCATGTGCGCGGAGCCGACCGTATCGGGAAACATTGGTTTTTCGATGCTGATTTAAAGCTTTTTGCGGAATGGGGAATCGATTACCTGAAGGTCGACTGGCATCCGAACGATATCCCGACAGCCGCCCGTATGCACCGCGGTGTCCGTGTGTCCGGACGCGACATTGTCCTCAGCTTTTCCAATAAAGCATTCCGGAAAGATATTCCGGAGTTATCGGAATACGCCGAACTGTGGAGGACAAGCGGGGACATTACCGATTCGTGGAGTTCCCTGTCCCGCATTGCCCGCGACCTGCCGAACTGGTTTCCGTTCGTTCAATCAGGAAAATACAACGATCCCGATATGCTCCAAGTCGGCAACTTGGCAACCCCGAACCGCCCCAATGAAACGTTTCGAAAAACCCGTCTTTCACCGGAAGAACAGTACTATCAGATCAGTTTGTGGGTCATTGCCGCCGCTCCGCTGATTTTGAGTTGCGACATCGCCTCTTTGAATGATTTTACCAAAAATCTTCTGACCAACACCGAAGTTTTGGCCGTCCATCAAAGTTTTCCGGTCAATCCGCCGCAATTATGTAAAAAGAAGGGCTCTGTCCGCATGATTTCGCGTGAAACCGAAAACGGAACAGCCGTCTGTATTCTCAATGATTCGGGAATAAAGAAAACCGTTATCGTCTCCTTCGCTGATTTAAACCTCTTTCCATCCGAAAAAACCACCGTCCGCGATTTGTGGCGGCAAACGGATTTACCTCCGCATCAAATGAACGGAAACGGATTTACAGTCGAAACAGCCGCTCACAGCGGAGAACTTTTGCTGATTTACGATAAATAGACTCCCGTTCCGACGGCCCTCCGAACTTTGACGCAAATGATAAAGCCGTCTCGTTTTGCAAAAAAACGGCGCCCGAAGGCGCCGTTTTTTTCGCTTTCACCGAAGATCAGCGTTTGATTTTTCCCATTTCCTTCAAAACCAGCTCAGGAATTTCTTTTTCGGCTTTCTCTTTCATCTCCTGAATGAACTGCTCTTCGGTTTTTAACCCTTTATTGTCCTTGTTTGACGCATACCAGTCGGCATATTCCGGAGCATAGGTTTTTAAATCCTCTGCCGAGCCTTTTTCCAGGCGGTACCAGATAACGGAGTCTTCCGCGGAAAAGTCAAACTTGAATTTCGTTGTTTTCGGCCGCTTTTCAAAACCGGTAATCATATAGGCGTCTTTGACGTCCAGGTTAAAAATCCGGGTAGAAGTGACCATTTCCAAAACGGCAACCGTCTCTTTTTTTGCCGTATCCAGCTGTCCGGAATAGGTCTTGTAGGCGGCGTAAAGCTGCGGATTTTCGGCCTGAAAATCCAAATCGATTTGCGAATCTGTCATTCCGCGGCTCTTTGCTTTTTCGATCTCCTTGGAAATTTTCCGGACGTTCTCGGCTGTCTTTTCCCACTCTTCGGCTTTAAAAGATGATCCGTCCGGTAAAACATAGCGGGAAACTTCGATTTTTTTGACCTCTTCTTTCGGATCCGTCGTCTTTCCTTCCACATTCATCAGCACCACAACCGCGCCGACACTGCCGAGATCTTTGGCAAATGCAAACTCATTCATTTTTTCGACAGTAAAATAATCTTTAATATCCTTTACACCTTCAAATCCGATCAAATCCTCTTTTGTAAAATATTGACTGTAAGGACCGGCGTCTTTTTTCATTTCAGTCATCAACTTTGCCGTAAATTCGGGATCGTCAAAAATTGTATTGAAATTATCGTCAATAACGAAAATTGTATTCATCATGACTGTTTTAATCATCGCATCGCAACGAACCTTGACGTCTTTATATTCCGGATTTAAATCCATAATCCGTAAAAAGTGAGGAATAGCCTCTTCCTTATCGGATGCTCTTTTTGAATTTTGTTCGATATCAAGCGCTGTCAAATAGTGAACGTCCAGAGAGAGATTCGTCGCTTCATTGATTCTCGTATCGATATCTATCGAAAAAGCCGGACTGACAGGCGAAGAGGTCTTGGGTACAAGCGCTCCGACTTTGGCATAAATTCCGTTGATTTTCTGCACGGTTTCGTTGTATTTCTTCATTTCCCGCAGATACATCAATGATTTATCGAACCGACAGGAGTCTTTCGTCTTTTTTTCGGCTTTTGCAATCGCCTTCAGCATGGTTTGATCAATTTTTTCAACCAACTTAATGTAATTTTTGATTCCGGAAGCGCTTGTCGGATTGTTTTCCGCACGAACTTCGGCTTTTTTCAAATCGCGGTCAAATTTCTCGAATGTTTTAGCGTCTCTTTTTTCGGGAGTTTCGACCGTTGCCGGATCAAACGCAAACAGCGATGAAACCGCAAAAGCCGATGCCAACAGCAAAAAAAATACCTTCTTCATAAAAATCTCCTTTTCTTGTTTATTTTGATTTTAAAAATCATGCAGTTCAACGCGGAAATCAAGCCACGCATACGGAGGAATGACGGGAGGCGCGCCGGCCGCTCCGTAACCGAGGTCGGGATGAATGATAATCCGCCACTCAGAGCCGCGTTTCATCATCTGCAGCGCCTCCTGCCAGCCGGGAATCACCTGTTCAACACGAAATTTCAGGGGTTCGCCCCGCCGGTATGAGCTGTCAAATACGGAATCGGTTCCCAAAAGCCGGCCTTCATAGTCAACTGTCACAATATCCCGCGGACCGGGGCTTTTCCCTTCTCCGCCGCGGATTACGATATAACGCAGTCCGCTTGCCGTTTTTTCCGCATCGGGATAAAGGCGGGCGGCCTCCTTTTCTCCCGCTTCAACGGCCGCGCGGATACGGCCGGCTTCGGCCTGCATCGCTCCCGCCACCAGACGGCGGAACGCTTCGTTTGACGTGTCGAAGGATTCCGCCGCCTTGCCGTTACGGATAACCGTCACTTTTTCGATTTTGTCGCCGGCCTTGATTTTTCCGATAACGTCCATACCGTCTACGACGCGGCCGAAAACGGTGTGAACGCCGTCCAAATGCGGTGTAGCGTCCATGGTGATGAAAAACTGACTGCCGTTGGTGTGCGGTCCGGCGTTCGCCATCGACAGAACGCCGGGCGCATCGTGGCGCAGCGTTTCGTCGATTTCATCGGGAAAACGGTAACCGGGACCGCCGGTTCCCGTCCCGTTCGGACAGCCTCCCTGAATAACGAATCCGGGAACGACCCTGTGAAAAGTCAGTCCGTCAAAGAACGGTTTTCCGTTGCGCGGCGCATTTTCAACGGTTCCCTCCGCCAAACCGACAAAGTTGGCGACCGTCATCGGCGCCTTTTCGAATTCCAGTTTAACCGTTATGGCGCCCCGTTTGGTTTCGATAACGGCATAAAGACCTTCAGCCTGAATCACTTTGCCTCCGCACTTAACTGAGTCAATTTCGAAAGACTCTCGGAATTGATGATATAAAAACCTTTGAATATAAGAGAAAGTTTAACCGTAATTTTTAAGTCAATCAAATTCATGGCTTCATTAACAATCTCGGGATGATTGACGATATCATCCAATCCGGAGACAGTGCCGGCATATTTGTTAAGCAAGTCCTGAAAACGAGGATCATTTTGAAATTGTTTCCAGTCGATATCACCCTGATCATTTTTCGCCCGGATTTTAAATCGGAAATTCTTTTTATTGATTCCGTCAGCCAGAAAATAACTGACCGCATTGGTTGCCGCCGACTGCCCGGGCAAAATTGAACCTTTAAAAAAAGTCTCTGTTTTATTCCCCTGCACCAACACCAATTCGGCATTGGAAGTCACTTCCGAATTGTTCTGGCCTTCAATTCTCACTAAGACTTCAGCCATTCGGATATCATCAAACGGAATGCCCAGATTGGTCGGAATGGTGACGTCCATTTCCTCATAGCCGCTTTCAGCCGAAAGACTCGGCAGAGTAACGGCTTCTGAAATAAATTCATAGGAGAACGGAAATTCAATGGAACACCCGATCAGAAAGACCGAAACAGCAAGCAAAAGCGCTTTCATGAATATATCATACACCAATTTAAACGAATTGGCAAGAAAATCTTTTATTTTTGACAAAATTTGACTATAATAAGAACGGACGGTCTTATGGCAAAAGAAAAAACGGTTTATATCTGTTCGGAATGCGGGCACAGGGAGGCAAAGTGGGCGGGGCGGTGCGTCGTCTGCGGCGCATGGAACACGTTTGTCGAAGAAAACATCAGAACCAAGATGAAATTTTCTTCGGATGAAAAAAAGACGGCGCCGGTTCCTCTTTCCCGCGTCTGCGGCGAGGAGAAGAACCGTATCGACTGCGGCACGGAAGAGTTTAATCGCGTTTTAGGCGGCGGGCTGACGGCAGATTCCTCCGTTCTCATCGGAGGACGCCCCGGCATCGGAAAATCGACGCTGCTTTTGCAGACAGCCGCTTCCGCGAAAACGGAGTCGGTTCTTTATGTCTCCGGCGAAGAATCGGCAGCTCAAATCAAGGCGCGCGCCGTCCGTCTCGGTCTCAGCGAAGAGAGAATTACGCTTCTCATCGAAAACGATTTGGAAGCGATAACAGCGGCCGTCCGTTCGCTCAAACCGCAATTGGTGATCATTGATTCGATTCAGACCGTCATCTGCCGCGAAGCCGGTTCGATTCCGGGAACAGTGAATCAAATGAAATTTTCAGCATACGAACTGATTTCCGTCTGCAAGGAAATCGGCGCTGCGCTTTTTTTAACGGCCCATGTGACGAAAGACGGCGTAATTGCCGGACCGAAACTTTTGGAACATTTGGTCGATACGGTCCTTTATTTCGAAGACGGGAACGACGATTTGCGAATTTTGCGCGCCGAAAAAAATCGTTTCGGCGCGGTTGACGAATCGGGATTTTTTATAATGACCGCAAAAGGATTGCTTGAAGTGAAAAATCCGTCGGCCCTGTTTACCGTCGAACGCGAAGGCGCCGTTCCGGCCGGAATCGCCCGCGCCATGATCATGGAAGGCTCGCGGATGCTTCCCGTCGAAATTCAGGCGCTGGTCACCCCGGCGCAAAGCTCTTTAAGCCGCGTTTTTTCCGATAAAATCGACGGAAAACGGATTTCCCGCATCGCCGCGGTGATTGAAAAGCAGATCGGCGTTAAATTTTCAGACCGCGATTTGTACATCAATGTCGCCGGCGGTATGCGACTAAACGATCCGGCCGCCGATTTGGCGGTCGCAATGGCTCTTTATTCGTCCCGCTGTGATTTGCCGATTCCGCAATCGGTGATTTTTGCCGGCGAACTGAGTCTGGCCGGGGAAATCCGTCCGATCCGCTTTGCCGACAAACGCGCGCGCTCGGCGGCGCAGGCCGGCTACAGCCTCATTATTCTGCCGCCGCCGGGCGAAAAAGGCGGCAGTTGGGGGCAGGGGGCGGCGGCCGCCGCGGATATAGGCGGCTGTATCCGTTTGATTTTTTCTTCCGACGGACAACAAAAATGACATCACCGAAAGAAACCGTTCGTTCTTTTCCCCACTGTCCCGGCGTCTATTTGATGAAAAACAAAGACGACGCCGTGATTTACGTCGGGAAAGCAAAAGATTTAAAAAAACGGGTTTCTTCATACTTTTTATCCGGAAGGGACGTTAAAACATCGGCCCTGGTCAAGCACATTGCAGCTATCGACTTTATCGTTACGATTTCTGAAGGCGACGCGCTTCTTCTTGAAAATAACCTGATCAAGAAGTATCAACCGAAGTACAATATTTCACTTAAGGATGGCAAATCCTACCCGCTGCTGCGAATTACCAACGAACCGTTTCCGAAAATTTTTAAAACCCGCAACCGTATTGAAGACGGTTCGCTGTATTTCGGTCCGTACCCGGCCGCCGGTTTGGTCGATATTTACCTCGATATGGTGAAAGAACTGTTTCCGCTGCGCCGCTGCTCGGGAAAATTGAAAAAACGGGATTATCCGTGTCTGTATGCGCATATCGGTTTGTGCAAAGCTCCGTGCGTCGGCAATGTGACGCAGAAAGAGTACGGAGAGTGGATCAATCGCATCAAGGAAATTTTGATCGGCGACGCCCAATCCATCGATGCTTTTTTGAAAGACAAAATGGAAACCGCTTCGCGCGAATGGAATTTCGAAGCGGCCGCCCGTTACCGCAACTTTTTGACCGCCATCGCCGCCGTCACCGAAAACCGCGAAGTGATGGACTACGATCCGACCTCGCGCGATTACTTCGCCCGGGAGACGGAAGGAGATCTGACCGTTTACTGTATTCTTCAAATCCGCGACGGAAAACTTTCCGGAAAAGATCTTTTCCGATTCCGTAATGTTGTTGATGAACACGAAGCGTTGGGGCAATTTTTTCTTCAATATTATGCTGAAACACGGTTGCCGCCGGCGGAAATTTATGTCGAATACGGAGAACCGACGGATGCGATAGAAAAGGCTCTCGAAGAAAAATGCGGCTGCCGAACGCGGATGAAAACTCCTTCGACCGACCGCGACCGCCGTTTGATGAAACTGGCGCATCAAAACTGCGCTGTTGATTTGGATCGCCAACGGACAGAAAAGGCGCCGGCCGAAGGGTTGGAGGCGCTTGCACGGATTTTCAGCCTGCCGAAGCTGCCGCAGCGGATTGAAGGGTTCGACATCGCGCATCTCCACGGAAAGTACACGACGGCGTCGCTGGTTTCGTTTTGGAACGGCCGCCCCGACAAGAAAAATTACCGTCACTTCAACATTAAAACTTTAAGCGGAAAAATCGACGACTTTGAATCGATGAGAGAGGCAACCGCCCGCCGTTACATGAAACTGGTCAACGAAGGTCTGCCTCTGCCGGATATGATTTTAATCGACGGCGGATTGGGTCAAATCAATGCGGTATATGAAATTCTGCAAGCATTGGGAATTGAAGAAAAAATCACGCTTTTAAGCCTCGCAAAGCGGGATGAAGAAATTTACCGACCTCACTGCTCGCGACCGATTTCCCTGCCGAAAGGCGATCTGGCACTGCGTATTCTGCAAAACGTCCGCGATGAAGCCCATCGCTTCGCCACATCGTTTAATCAAGAACTGCGGAGGAAGGGAACAGGTCTGTAACCGCGCCCTTTTCGACCGTCAGCCGGTAAACCAGAAGATCGGCGATCACCTCATCGGAGAAGGAAACGCCTTGTTTCAGCAGCGCGTCGGTTCGGTTTAAAAGCAGCAGTATGTTCTCCAGCGCCGCCGCGTCGAACACGGAAAGCGCCTGCCCGTAAAGCCTGCGGTTGCGTTTTCCTCGAATATTCTCGGCGTCAAACGCGTCTTCGAGCGGACCGTTTCCGCCCGAGACAAAAACGCAGATTCTCATCAACCGGCGAAACTGCCACGCCAAACCGGCCGCCATTGAAATCAAATTCGATTCTCCGGAATAAAGAATTTTCCGCACCGCCTCGACAGCCGATTCAAATCGTCCGTTCACAATTTTTTCAAAAAGTGTAAAGACGTTTTCTTCTTTACTGTGGTAAAGATAATTCTCCCAATCGGAAGCCGTGATTTCACCGCTCCCTTTAAAATCCGCCAAACGGGAACAAACGGCTCTCAACTCCTCGGTATCATTGGTTACCGTATCGAGCAGCTCGGAAACAGCCTCCGGAGTGATTTTAATCTTCCTCTCCAAAAAAAACGAAAAAACCCACGATTGTTTATCCGACTCGAACAACTCCCAAAAAACAACCGTATGCTCTTTGTCGAAAACGGATACTGCGGTTTTATCAAGTTTAGCCGCGGAAGTTTCATCACTGCAAAAAAACAGCAGCGTTAAATCCGACAGATTTTTAAACAAGGCGGCCGCTTCTTTAGCAGGCTTTCCTTTAAGCCGCTCCGCATTGGAAACAATCAGAATTTGAAGGTCACCGAACAGAGAAGGATTCGACAGAGCGCCGAAAAAGGCTTCCGTGTCGTCCGAATCGAGGTAAAAGCGATAAGTCTGAAAAGATCGTCCCGATTTTTTAATGAAGGCGTCGGCGGTCTTTTCAATAAACTCTTTCTTCTTGCCGTGTTCACTTCCGAGCAAAAGATATGCCGGCATAAAATCTCCCCGCCGCCGTTAACTTTTTTATGCAAACGCCGGCGCGCAAATGCTACTCCCTCTCCCCCGAGTGAGCCGTGTATATCGATTTATCTTTCAGTACATCCAATTTTGTCGAACGGATTTTACGGAACGGCTTGGTGAGAGTGACGATGAACCATTCCATGCTGAATTTAAACGAAAGCCGGTTCCACAAAAACAGCCCCAGAACCCATAAACCGATGACGGCAAACAGATAGACAAACCACAAAGGCCAGATCTGCATGAACGCATCGATTCCCTCAAACTGAATTTTCGGCTCGATCCAAAACGGCGCTTCGTAAAGAAACGAAAACAGCGCGGCTTCATCCCCTTTTGCGGGAGTACAGGTGTGAAACAATTTGGCGACCGCGGAGAAAACCGTGCTTTCCCAAAAGAAGACCGTCAGGGAAACGGTTCCGAAACGTTGAATTGACGCCGTTTTTCCTGCCAATTCGGCTTTCCGTTCATCCGTCTGATAATCCAGTTTTCTGATGAAAAACGGAAAGAAAAAGAAACAGATGGCCATCCCCAGGAAAAGCAGTTCGGGCGGCAGCACGTGAAAGTTGAAAACGGCGTTTTTAAAGTCGCCGGAAATCAGAGACGGCCGCGGATCGACGGAAGGATCCTTTGCCGGCGTATTGAGCGCCAGCCAGTCAAGAATTCCGCTTTTCAGTAAAAGATCGTACACGGCATTGTCTTTCGCAAAGCAAACGAAAGCTTTAAAACCGACGCAAATCAGCATAAACCCCGCCATCAGAAGCGCCATACGGTGCGTCCGCCGTTTCAAAACGGAGTATTCGGGAACGGTGTACAGAAACAGCGCAAACCATGTACCGAAAATCGCAAACGGCGCGGTGGTTGTGATCGGATGAATTTTTGCGGCAAAAAACGAAACGGGAATTGCAAACAACCGCAAGAAACCCTCTTGAAAATAAAAAAACTCCAACAGTTTCCAAAAAACACCCCAAATCAGCGGTGCGGCAAAAATCCACACAAAACCGACAACCGCCAGCCGGAACATTTTTTGATCAATGCTGCTCTTTGAGTTTTTCCGGAATAAAATTAAGGACAAAACGGCGAAAAAGAAACACGCCATCGAAATCATCGCCATGGCGTCCATCAGCAGCAAATTCTCAAAACGGGGAAGAATCAAACGTCCCTGCGTAATCGAAGCGGGAATCAGCGCGTCAATCGTCGCCTCCGGATGAAACATTGAGGTATTGGAATGGTTAAAAAACAGCGGAAAAATAAAGTGAAGAATCAGCAGCGCCAGACCGGTAATCAAAATCGGCTGAACCGCCGTTTGAACCGAATACCCCTGATTCAGCCGTTTTTGAACCACCATTCCGTTCGCCATTGAACTGATAAAAACAAACAGTCCCGCCATCGGCGCAAAAATAACAACGGGAGAAAGGAAAATCAGCATCGGCAGCGGAAGAATATTTAAAGCCGTATCGATCGTCGAAAAAACGCCGAAAATCAGCGCATGAACCACAACGACGCCTAAAATGGCAATTCCGCGGAAGATATCCAGCGAAAGAAATCTTTTGTTTCGTAATTCCAAATCCATAGATTAAATATACATTAAATTAAAAAAAATTCAACCTTTATCACCGGGAAAACATGGAAAAGGCGGTCTGGAAAGAGAGTTTATGCCTTACGGAAAAAATCCCGCCGTTTCAAATTTAACCTGGAAACAAATGTCAAACGGCCGGTTAAAAAAAACTTTCGCAACGGCTTGACAGAAGACGGATTTTCTTCTATCATATCGGAAATGCGGCTGTGGTGAAATTGGCAGACACGCCAGATTCAGGTTCTGGTGAGGCGACTCATGCTGGTTCAAGTCCAGTCAGCCGCAAAGCCCTTCCCTTCGGGAAGGGCTTTTTTTTGCCCGTCGGTTGCGACGGGCAAAAAAAACCGCCGGGGCAAAACCCCGGCGGCGCGGCTGTGCTTATCAAGTTACTTCCGCATAATGGTAAATTCAAACCGCTCGGATTTATCCTTAATCAGATACGGTTTTTCGGGCAGAGGACCGCAGGAGTTGTTTCCGATTCCGCGGACCTGATGATCCAAATTCACGACCACAAAATCTGCTTCCGTCAGAAACGCCGAATACTTCTCTTCCCACATTTCATTCGCCGTATAGTTCAGCGCTTTGAAGGACAATCCTTCTTCCGAGGCCAGCGCAAAACCGTTTCCGCGATCATCGGTCAGCTCCGCGTATTTCACATCGCAGCGGTTTCCGCAGTCCTGCGGCTTTCCGTAAGGAACAAAGAAATCACCGACCGTCGACTCATACAATCCGATGAAGGAACCGCTTTTCCGATCCGGATAATTTTCCATCGGTCCGCGTCCGAAATAAACGACATTCTGCAAATCTTTGTTCACATTCATCGTCATGCCGATTCTCGGCAGATCGGGAAGAAGGTTTTTCCCGTCATACTCAACTTCGCAGCGGATGCTTCCGTCGCCGGAAACCGTCCACTTCATATCAACCTCAAAGCCGACGCCCCGCTTTTCGGTCTTTCTCCGCACTTCGGAAAAAACCTCGACTTCGTAATCTCCCTCTTTCTCAAATTCGATACGGTCGATATCGGTAACGATATGATTGTATCCTTGAGCCAGGAAAGTCTTGTAAACGCCGGCCAAAACCCCGCCGATTTCGTTGTCAATCGGCGCCCGGAAGAAGTCCAGCTGCGGTCCGTTGTTCTCACCGGAAATAACGGTTTGATTCCCGTAGCGCAGCAACGAAATCGTTCCCGTCTGTTTGCTGAAAGTCACTTCAAACGAATTGTCTTCGGCATAAACGCGGATCAAATTCGAAAAGTCCTCCACCTCCAAACGGCTGCCGTTTTGCGCTTCGGGAACTTTGAATTCTCCGCCCAAATCCAGCGGAAACTGCTCGGCCGCCACAACGTGTCCGGCAGGAGCCCATAATTCCCGGTCTTTCAGCTGAACGTAAATATTCAGAAAGTAATCGGCGTCTTTTCTGACGCTGCGTTTGACGGACGACAAATCGATTTTTGTCTCCATTGTTTCATCCGGCGCCAGCGAAGCGACCGGAATGCGTCCGCTGTCAACCGCTTTTCCGTTTTCGGTCACTTCGTAACGGACATCAAACGCGTTCAGATTCAAAGTCTGATATTTGTTGGTAATCTTCACTTCGCCGTCGTCGGTGTCATCTTCCTCAAAGAAAACATACTGATGAACCTTTTTAACTTCGGCCAATTTTCCCGTAAGATCGCGCGTTGCCAGAAGCAGACCGTCCATACAGAATTGGCGCATATTCGGCTCGTCTCCGAAAGAACCGCCGTAAGCGAAGAATGTCCCCTCTTCCTGAAACGGAGCCGGTTTGGCCAATCCGTTGTCCTGCATGACGGAACGGATGGTGTGATCAACCCATTCCCAAATACAACCGCCGAGGAAGTTGTCGTGCCTGTAAATGATGTCCCACACTTCTTTCAGATTGCCGACGCCGTTCCCCATTGCGTGCTGGTATTCGGACAAAAACTGCGGTTTCTTTGTCCGTTTGGCAATGCGGCCGACCTCTTTCAGATCAGGATAAAAATACCCGTCCATATCGGCCACAGAATTCTGAACCTGGTAATGGAACGGCCGGGAAGTATCGATTTCCATCATCGCTTCTTTCATGGCGGTAAAGTTGGGACCGACTCCCGCTTCGTTGCCCAAAGACCAGAAAATAACGGACGGATGGTTTTTGTCGCGGTTGACCATTTTTACACCGCGGTCAATAAACGCCGGTTCCCAGCTTTTGTACAGAGCGGGCGATGTCGGCCAATACATCAGCCAGTGCGTTTCGAGGTTCGCCTCATCCATCACATATAGACCGTACTCGTCGCACAACTTGTACCACAGCGGATTATTCGGATAGTGGGAAGTCCGCACGGTGTTGATGTTGTGCTGTTTCATAATCATGATTTCTTCAATCATGTTCTCTTTGACAACGGAGCGGGCGCGGTCGGGATGTGTTTCATGCCGGTTAACGCCTTTCACTTTGAATTTATCGCCATTCAGATAAACAACTCCATTGATGATTTCCACTTTGCGGAAACCGGGCCGGAATTCGACGGTCTGCGTCCGCCCGCCGTTTTCGACAACAATTTCCAAATCATACAAATTCGGAATTTCGCAGTCCCATAAATCGGGATTGGGCACTTCAAACGAAACGGTTTCCACCGCCGTCGCGGCGGCGTCCAGCGACACTTCTTTCGAAAAATCGAACACTTCCTTGCGGTTGCGGGAAAGCGAAACCGAAACTGTCGCCGTTTGCGGCGATTCGGTGGCATTGGTCAGCGTCAGGTCAAGGCTGACGTCCGCCCTGGCAAAATCCGGCGTCAGATCGCTTTTGAAAAAGTAGTCGGCCAAATGCATTTTCGGCCGGTTGTAAACGTAAACATCGCGGAAAATACCGCTCAGCCGCCAGAAATCCTGATCTTCGAGATAACTGCCGTCGCTCCAACGGTAAACTTCGACCGCCACCGAGTTGATTCCCGGTCTGACATATTTTGTAATATTGAATTCCGCCGGAAGGAAACTGTCCTCGCTGTAACCGACCTTTTCCCCGTTCACCCAAACATACATGGCGCTTTCAACGCCGGCAAAATGCAGCGTAATTTCACTTCCGTCCCAAGATGCGGGAATTTCAAACGTGCGTTTGTACGATCCGACCGGGTTCGGAAATTCATGCGAAGTGTAATGCTTCGGCTGCGGACCCATAATTTTCGGCCACTGCGCGCGGAACGGATACAGAAAGTTGGTATAAATCGGCTTATCGTAGCCGGAAAGCTGCCAGCTTGAAGGAACTTTGATTTTATCCCAACCGGATGTATCGTAATCGTTCCTGTAAAAATCAATCGGGCGTTCGGACGGTTCTTTTACCCAATGGAAATCCCACTCTCCATTTAGAAGAATCAGTTCGTCGGAATTTTCGGGTTCGTAAAAAAAGGTCGCATGCGACTTTTCTTTGTTAATTCCGAAGATTTTGTGATTTTCCCATTCCGGAGCCGCTGCGAAACTCCACCCGGCCGATACCAGCAGCAGAAAGAGTCCCATCATTCGTGTTTTTGTTTTCATAAAAACATTCTCCTTTAACTATCTTTATTCAAACCCAAAACGGATTTGATTTGATAACCGTTTTTACGCCAGTTTTTACTGACCTTTACCCGCAAATCCAGGCGGATGTTTTGCGGGAAAACAGACTTCAGTTCGCGTTTGGCGGCTTTCCGGATAGCGCCGATTTTGACGCCGTCCTTACCGACAACCATTCCCTTCTGCGATTCTTTCTCCACACAAATAAACGCCCGGATCCAAAGTTCGGTGTCGGAAGGCATTTCCCAGTCGGCGACTTCGACATAAATCGAATGCGGCAACTCTTCCGACAGCCGGTTCATTGCCTTTTCCCGGATGATTTCGGCTATCCGAAAATCCGGCGGCTGATCGGTGTAATAATCCTCCGGATAGAGAGGAGGTCCCTCTTCCAACCGCGCAAACAGAGAGGCGAAAAGCCTCTGCATTCCCTCGCCGCGCAAAGCGGAAACGGGAAGAACCTCAGCGTCCGCCCAAAAACGCGACAGAAAGCGCCGGTACGTCTCTGCCGGAACAGCCCCATCGTCAGCCGCGTCGATTTTGTTAAGCGCAAACACGGGAACGACTCCCGCCTGCGCCAATAACTGCGCCAGCGCCTCCTCTTCGGCGCCCGGAAGCCGCGTCGCATCAAGAACGTAAAGCACGGCGTCAGGTCTGCCGCGCAGTGCCGCCGCCGTCGTTTCATTCAGCACCCGGTTGAACTCTTTGCCGGAAAGATGAAACCCGGGCATATCAGAAAAAACGATCTGTCCTTCTTCCCGGTTCGCGATTCCCCGCACGGGCCGCCGCGTCGTCTGCGGAACGGACGACACAATCGAAACTTTATGCCCGCACAGCGTATTGATCAGCGTCGACTTTCCGCAGGACGGCCTTCCGACCGTGACGGCAAAACCGCTTTTCACCGTTTCCGCCTAATTGTTCTGAATGATAATTTCAACGCGGCGGTTTTTTGCCATTCCCTCCGGAGTCGAATTGTCCCCTTCGGGATGAGGCTGTTTGGCTCCCATCGGCACCAACACAATATTCTGCGCCGGGCCGAAAGCGCCTTTTCCGGTCAGATAGTCAAACACGACGGACGCGCGCCGTTCGGAGAGCTGATAGCGTCCCTCTTCCGTTCCGGCCATCGCCGTATGACCGACAATCACAATATCCCGGTCCTGAAATTCCTTCAGCTGTCCGGCAACCGCATCCAACCTCGTCCGCTCCTGCGGCATCAGGGCAGACGACTCCGCCGTAAACTGAATGTTTTCCAATGTAATACGGATGCCTTCTTCTGTCTGATCAACCTTCGTGATTTCGTCTTCCAACGCATTTTTGACGCCGGCAAACTCCTCTTCCGTCAAAATCCGCGTCTGTGTGGTTTTGGAGTGGGCTTCTCCTTTATATTCGAGAATTTGTCCGTCCGACATTTCAAAGACGATGCTGAATGTCTCGTCGCTGCCTGCCGGAAGACCGACGGCTTCATCCCAATAGACCGTTCTTTTGGAAAATCCGGTAATTTTCACCGGATAAGCGTTGTAAACGCTTTTCATCGGTTCCGGCTTATGGTAGATGTTGTATTTGACGGAAACGGCGTAACAGTCGCGGCCGTTGAATTCGCGGCGGCCGAGCAACTCGTTCTCGACGGCAACGGGAAAAACCAGCGGCTCTTCGATACCGAAAAACTCCTTCAAATCATGGCTTTCCTGCGCGCGGTTATACCATTTCTGACCGACCGTCAGGGGCTCCTGCGTATCGGGGAAAACGGGAATGTTGCGCAGAACCGGAAAAACCGAATCGCTTACCATTTCGATATTTCCGAAATCATCGCGGTAATAGTCGAATTCCCTCGAGGAATCAAGAACCATTCCGCTGATTTCCCCGAAAATCGCTTTGTACACCGAATCCGTTACCGATGTGCGGACAAGCGCCCGGTCGTCTTCGCGTTCCAACACCAGCGACGCTGTTTTTTCACTGACGGTTGCGGAGTGTGAAAATTCTCCGTTCAGGTAAACGCTTTCGTTGATTGTTTTTACCTCTTTGTACTGTTTGCGCGGCTCCAGCTGAAATCGCAGTACCTGCGAAAAACCGGCAACGGTAAAAACGGTCAGCATAAGCGAAAGAAGAAAATTTCTCATGATTTTATTTTATAATAGAAAAGACAAGATGTCAATTTTTTTTCTCCGTCCAAAAAAAATTATCGACTTTCCCCCCGTAAGTCCCGGCGGCGGGATTGAAAAAAATCAAAAAAAAAGATACAAAAAAGACATGAGCGACAAAAACGACCTCCTTCTTCAAAAAATATCCGAAAAGGCAGCTGAAACAGCCGAAGCAATCCGTTCTTTTAAAGATCCGGAGATGCTTGTCAAAGCCGTAAAAACAGTCAAAAAACAAATTCCTTTCCGATTCCGGCGTTATGCAGCCGCTTATCTTCTTTTCAACGCAGCCTGCGGGGAATCCGCCGGAACGGCAAATAAAAGCCACTCTCCGGAGAAGTCCGCCCCAACAACCGACGGTTTTGTCAACCTCTTTGTCGGAGCCGGGAAAATTCACGGAATAACCCCCGGGCAGCTCAGCCGTCACTTCGGGAAAATATTGGACATTCCGCTGACAAAGATTGCGACCGTACGCATTTTACCTGCTTTTTCTTTTATTGAAATTGAAAAAAGTGAAGCCGAACGCGCCATCAGCGAAGTGAACAACACCGTTTTAAACAATAAGAAACTGACGGTTTCTACAGCGCGAAAAAATAAATCAGCGCCAGAAAAACCAAAAAATTAACGAGCGCGGCGGCAACGGAAGCTTCAACGGCGACCGTTTCGAGAATGCGGAGTTTTCTGTGGTAACGGCGCGGGTCGGATTTGACTCCGCCGCTGTTAAAGTAATGAAAATAATAATCATGCCGCAGTTTAAAAACCGCATATTTCAGATTATAAGAAAGAATCATAAAAAAACATCCGGGCGGAACAAAAAACAGAATGGGCGCGGCCGCCGTCAGTAAATAAAAGAAAAACATGAATGAAAAACCGTAAAACCGATATTCAAAAACGGAAATCAAAGCCAGCAGAAGCGAACCGGCAACCAATGACGAAATAGACGGCGACTGAAAATACGAATAACGGTTTTTGGCCTGTACAACCAATTCTCTGTCAACCCCGTTGGCTTCACCTTCAAAAAAGACAACCAGAGTATTTTTTTCGCATGTGTCAAAAACAAAAACCCCGCCGCTTTTTTTTACTGTTCCGCAAAGGAAGATCTGTATTCCCGATGCAAGCGTATTCAATTTTTTCCATTTGATAATTTTCAATGAACCAGGAATACGGTTGCCCCATAAACCGCGTTTGTTTTTATTCACTTTTTCAGGGAGGGAAATGATTTTCCCGTCTTTCAGCCGGGCGCGGATCAGCAGTGTTTCGGAACGGATCCAAATTTCATTATCATCTTTAAAGCCGTCAAACTTGCCGAAAACCCGGCAAAATTCCCCCGTCTTCGAATCGACTGAAAGAAAATCGGCCGCGGCCGAACGAACCACGATCCGGCGGATTTTACGATACTCAATTAAAGAAAGCAGCGAAAAAACAGCAGGAAAAACAATGAAAAAGAGAAGCGATACCAAAACCGCCCAAAAGAACAGTATCATTTTATTTTGGTTCGGCCGATTTTTCCATAGCCGTTTTACAATCCATACAAACCGTTGCGTACGGAATGGCCCGCAACCGATCCTGCGGTATTTTATTTCCGCAACGGATACAGACTCCGTAGTGGTTGGATTTGATCCGGGCGATCGCATTGCGAACCTGATTCAATTTCTGCAGTTCGCGGCGCGTAACAACATCCAACACCTTGCTGTCAATATCTCCTGCCGCCTGATCCGCATTGTCTTTCGGCACCGAATCGTTAATCAGACTTTCAAACGACTCGTTTTCGGAAATCAAATTTCGGATGATTTCCTCTTCCTGAGCGCAAAGAAGTTGTTCCATTTCCCTGATAAAAGAATCTTCCATGGAGAACCTCCCTTTCTGTTTTGATATACCACCATATACAAAAACAACAAATTAAACAACCCGTTGACATTTAATTTTTAATTCCGTACTATGAATTATCTTTTCGGAAAAGAGGAGTGATTGTGGCAAAAGAAGATCCCATTGAGGTCGAAGGAAAAGTAAAGGAAGCTTTACCGAATACGATGTTCAAGGTTGAGCTTGATCAAACAGGCGCCGTCATTCTCGCGCATTTATCGGGAAAAATGAGAAAGAATTTCATTAAAATTGTTCCCGGTGACAAAGTGAAGGTAGCGCTCTCTCCCTATGATTTATCCAGAGGCCGTATCATTTACCGGGAACGGTAATTTAAAAATCCGGTCTGACCTTTGTTTTTTCAATCCATCCCGTAATTCCCAAATCGTTTCGAACGATCAGAAAATTTCCTGATTCGCCCAATACGTTTAAGACCGTTCCTTCAGAAACAGCAAGCAAATCAGCCGAATAGGTTTTCGGAATTTTCAGGAGAGCGGCCGATTCAACCGAAATCACATTTCGACTGACCGCATGATCGTAATCGTAAAGCAACAGACAAAATCCGGAAACCAAAATCACGATAAAAGAAACCATCACGCCGACGGAAAAATCCCGCCGTCTCAATAAAACTCCAAGAAAAATCAACAACGCACCGGTATTAAAACCGATACAAAGAGTTATCAAAGCAGCTGTTCCGGAAATTTTTAAAACAGGGCGAACAGAATAATTCAGTCCGTATTCTTTTTTCAGGCTTTCATAAAAATTTCTGTATTCGGAGTTCAGCGGCTTCAAAGCAATGGCTTTGCGAATGAAATACACCGCTTCCGAAACATCCTTAAGCGCATAACAGACCAGGGCCCGGTTAAAACAAAGCATGGCGTTATCCTGCTGTCCGTCGGATTCTTCCCATTGCCGCCAAAGATCGGCGGCTTCCCGATAACGGCCTCCTTCAAATGCCTCCTGCGCTCTTTCCGGCAGTCGCGAATCCGGAACGGAAGCGGCTGTTCCGGAAGAAGCGACGGTATCAGATTCGGCGGCCGACGATAAAAAAAGCAGCGGCAGGAAAAAGACGGCAAAAAAAAGAGCGCCCTTTTTTTTCTGTTTGCGGCGGACGGCCGTCAGCGGCAACAAAAACAAAAGAAAAAGAACTCCCGGTAAAAACAGCAGCAATACAAGCGGCTCTCCAAGAAGGTAAAAACTCTTAAACGCCCGCAGTTGCTGCGAAGTATATGGAGGAAACGATTCGGCAAACGTTTGTCCGAATAAATTTCCGGAAGGAGCGACTGACGTATTCAGCGAAACGGAAACCGCTTTACTGCGTCTGACGGTTTTTTGCTCAGGAGAAAACCATACCCATTCGGGAACGGAAAACGAAACGGAATCCCCTCCTTTTTCCACCATCAGCCGGTAACTGACCCGCTTCATTCCGGAATAGCGGCTGCCGCTGCGATGCCAAACATCCTCCGTTTCACGGTCAATTTCTTCCAAATTAACTGTCTCGACGGGAGGCAGCTGCAGGCGGTTGAAATTTCCGCTGCCTTCCAAAACCAAGGCAACGTCCAGAAAATCGCCTTCGGAAAGCGGTTTTTTTTCATAGACAACAGAAAAACGGAAATCCCCGACGGCAAAACTTTCGCGGACCTCTTCCGGTAACGGCAGAACTTCAACGGCAACCGGCTGCGTTACAGCCGTTCCCAAATCGTCAAACTCAACGGATACGGACGGAAGAAAAACGCGCCCCGTCGATTGTGCCGTGTAAAAATAGGCCGCCAACGGCAAATCAAAAACCAGAATATCCGCAACAGAGTATCTCTGAACCGGACAAAGCCCCTCTACCTCTTCCAGCATTCCGTCTTGAGAAAACTGAACGGAAATCCTCTCCGGAATAGCCAGCGAACGGCGTTTTTTTAAAATCAAATCAACGGGAACGGTTTCCCCTTCGTAGACCGTCGTTTTTTCCGGTTTCAGTTCGATCTCCGGCGGAAGAACCGACCGGCGGCGGTAAGCAGCCTGAACTTCAACGGCACGCGCCGTCACAAAAACAGTCCGGCTTCCGATTTTCAGAACCGCTTCCGAAATTTTTTGAATTCCCGGTCTTTGAGGACGAAATAAACAGACGACAATCACCCCTTCCTGTACAGATCGATCCCCGCTGCGTATGTAATTTCTTCTGACAACCGGCGCCGAAACAGCGACGGCTCCCTCCATTTCAGGTGAAGTCAGGACAGAAACCGCCTCCGGATCTTCAACGCCCGGCAACGGAACTTCCCAGGTTACAACGGATCCCGCAGTTACGGTTTTTGCGTCCAAGCGGGGAATAATTCTGTTTTCGGCGTAAAGCGGCAGAGAAAAAAGAAAAACAAAAACCGCTACCAGTCCCGCGGTTCCGGGGAATTTTGCGACTCCTGAAACTCCCATTTAAATACCTCGTTTTGTTTAACATAATCGAAAATTCTTAAAGTCGCCGCTTCCGGCGGATCTTCATGCCGGACCGATCGGGAATTTTCCGTATCGTTCTCTGCTGAATGGGAAGAAATCCGCTCCAATGCCGCTTCGACGGCAAATTTTGCCTCCCGCCCTTTGGGATTGACAGTCAGCGCTTCTTTAAAATCCTCAAATGCGTCAGAATAGTTGCCCGATTCATATTTCAAAAGCCCCCGGTTGTAAAAAAAACAGTAATCAAGATAAGTCCGGCCTTCCGACTCAAAATCTTCCCATATCTCCATGGCCGCCCGGGACTCTCCTAAATGAAAACAAACCGTCCCCAAATTATAAACAACAATATCCCGATAACACCCTGTTTTGAGTGCCGATAAATAACAGTAATCGGCTTCCTGCATCCGGTTATTGTAAAAGTAAAAATTCCCCAATGTTATGAGACCGACAGCCTGAATATTCCGACAGCCGAAAAGAAGTATTATCAAAGAAAAGAAAACCGGGATTTTCAAATATCTTTTCGCCATAAAAAAATCCTCACAGCGGAAGCCAGACAGAGACAAAAAAACGCTCCGAATGCAAACCATCTCGAATCGTCCCGGTTTACAGACGTATAACTTGTTGTCTGAGAAAATTCCCCGCTGTTTAAAATCGCTTTGCGCAGACGGCTGACGGTTAAATTTTCGCCGCTTTCGAAAAATTGCCCCCCGGTTTCAACTGCGATAAACCGCAAATCATCCGGTTCGGCGGGAACCGCAACGGGACGGTTCCGGTATAAAACCGGCTGTCCGAACTCGTCTTTTAGCGGCGCCTGTGTGTCCGTCCCGATACAAACCGCATACACGACTGCATCCTGTTTTTTCCATTCTTCACACAAACTCCGGCGGCCCCGAATTCCGTCAACTCCGTCGGTTAATAAAACGATAATCTTTTTACTCTGCATATTGTCGGGAAAGACATCCGTCATCCGTTTCAAGCTGCCGCCCAAATCGGTTCCTGTCGAAGATGTCAAATTCGGAGAGAGCGATTCGCTTGCCAACCGCAGCGCTTCCCTGTCTTCAGTCATCGGAATCAACTCAATCGCACCGCCTTTGAGGGCTGTCAGCGAGTAACGGATTCCGGGCTCATCCGTCAACAGCGTCCGAACAACGGAAGCCGCATACCCTAAACGCGTCGGATAAACGTCATCCATCAGCATGGAACGGGAAACATCAACCGCAAACGCCACATCAACCGATTGCCATTCTTCCTGCGAATACTGCTTTCCCCAAGAAGGTCGGGCCGCCGCAATAATCAAAAAAACATAAGCGCTTTCCAACAATGTTCCGATGACAACGCTTTTAAAAAAAGCTTTATTTGACAAATTCCGATTGTATTTAAAAATCGATTCACCGGAAAAGGCCCCGCGAATATTTTTTATCAATACCAGTGTCATCGGAATCAGGAGAATCAAAAGCAAAAAAACTGACGGTTCGGAAAAGATCACAACAACTCCTTCAAAACCGATTTACGGATAAAAAACGAAAGCAAAAAACAGCTGATGGCAACCGCATTCAGAAACGGAGTCAGGGAAACCGTCCGGCTTTCGATTTTCACCGATTTCCCGCCTTCTTCAATCGATTCGATTTGCCTCAACGAATCAGAAAGAGTACGCACGGAGCTGGCAGAATAAAAACGTCCGCCGGTCCGAACCGCCAGTCCGGAGAGCAACTCTTCGTCGCAGCGGCTTGATAAAGTTCCCGTAATCACTTTATTTTCTTCCGGATTAAAATATTCAAATTCAATATTCCCGACTGTACCGATTCCGACCGTATACAGACGGATTTCGAGTTCTCCAGCCGCTTCGGCCGCCGCAAACGGAGAAATCAACTCATCGGTATTTTCTCCGTCTGTCAGTAAAATAATTGTTTTTTGCGCTGCCCGGCTGTCTTTTAAGTGAACAGCGGCCAAAGAGATTCCGCGCCCCAAAGCCGTTCCGTTTCCGAGACTGCCGACCCGGAGCGAAGAAAGCCGCTCGTTAAAAAACCGGTAATCCATCGTCAGCGGAACCCTGAGAACTGCCTGTTCGCCGACGGAAATCAATCCGACAGAATCGTTTTCCCGCATTCCGACGAAATCCCGAATCACGCGGCGGGCAGCTTCAAACCGGTTTCCGGAGTAGTCTTTTGCGCTCATGCTCGGCGATTCATCCAAGACAAACAGAATATCCGCCCCCCGGTTTAAGAAAATCCGTTTATTTTCAATGATTGTCAGACCTGCCATTGAAACAATCAAAAGCAGAACCGTCATCCAATAAAAAAATTCTCCGGCAATCCAAAGCGTCTTGACAATCCGCTGCCGCGGCCGAAACAAAGAGCTGCCTGTTCCGATGCTGAAAGTGACCCGGCCGCCTCTTCGACGGCGAAAATATCTTAAATAAATTCCGACAGGAAAAAAAATCAAAAAAATCAGAAAAATCGGATGCTCCAATGAAATCATTTCCGGCCTCTTTTTCCGAACGACTCTTCAAACCGACGGGCAATTTCTTTGATTTCTTTTAAATCCTTCTTTTCCCGCGAAATTCCTTCTGTCCCCGTTCCGAAACGGACCGTATCGCTGAAAGTCAAAATTTCAGCTGCTTTTTCACAAACTGCCGCATCGGGAAGATATTTCGAAATTCTCGCTTTAAAATCCCTGGTCATGACGATAAAAAAATTCTCACCGGTCCGCCGTGTTAAATACAGTCTGAAATGATTTGTCATCTCATCATACAGGCGGCGGGAATCCGTCGAATCAACGGTTTTTTCCATATTCCGGCAGAAAGCAAGAAAAACTTTATACGGATGATGACTGAAAAGACGGCCCGACAGTTTTTTCAGTCGCATTTTTGCCCCCGGCAAAAAAACAACGGCTGCCAAAATCACAGCGGCCACCAAAACCGCAATGACTCCTGCCGCAAAGTACAAACCTTTCAGCCGGTAAACGGATGCCGGCTGAATACCGCCGAAAACTTCTCCGCCGTTCCTTACGGAAAGAACGTTCACTTTGATCCCTGTCAAAACGAAATCGCCGCAATGCAAATCGGGAAGGAAAAAAACTCCCAAATTGTACGCCGCAAACACAATGTCAATATAAGCGTGCCGGCCTTCATCAAGAACATTTACGGAGATAAAACGAACGTGCCGCCCCGAAGGCAGCCGGTCGGATTCCGGCGGCCGCAACGATGTGTCCGGATTTTTGTACACCGTTACCCGGCAAGTCACTTCGTCCCCGATGTAAATCCGTTCGGGATAAAACGAAATCTGTTCGATTTGATAATCGGCGGCAAAGAGCGTCATCGGCAGAAATAAAAGAAAGAAAACCGCTTTTTTCACCTTTTCCGGGTCTCCTTGAAAGCGGACAGCAGCTTTATCAGAGGATCGTCCTCGGTCGAAACCGTTACGGTGCGGATTTTCCGCCGCATACAGATCTCCTCCCAAAAATAAAACCAATCCTGCCAGAATTTCTCATACTCCCTTCGGATCCGCCGGTTTAAGTTGCCGATTACGACCGATTTTCCGTTTTCGATGTCCCTGTACTCGACGGTTCCCGCGCAGGGAATCAGGTAATCGGCGGGATTACCCAACCGGACGGCGATTACGTCGTGCTTCTTTGAAAGCAGCGACAACTCCTTCCAGCCGGTCTGGTATTTAAAATCGGAGATGATGAAAACCAATCCTTTGCGTTTCATCGCTTTGTAAGCCGTCCGGACGGCGCAGCTCAAATCAGAACCGCGGCCGTCCGCTTTCAGATTCAGCAGATCATTGACGAGACGCGCCACGCTGTTGCGTCCGCGCATGGCCGGAATTTGTTTTTCCACATGATCGGAGAAGAAAACGGCGCCGACGCGGTCGTTGTTTCTGACTGCCGTCGAGGCCAGCAGCGCGACAATACCGGCGGCGGTTTCCCGGCGGCTGCGCGTCCCGATGCCCGAATCGACAGACGGTGAAATATCGATTAAAAAATAAACGTTCAGCTCGCGTTCTTCTTTGAAAATTTTGGAATAGGTATCCGCCATCCGGGAAGTGACATTCCAGTCGATGAAACGGACGTCGTCGCCGGGAACGTATTCGCGGACTTCGTCGAATTCCAACCCGCCGCCCCTGAACGCGGAGCGGTAATTCCCGGAAAGAACCCCCTCGGTCACCTTTTTTGAAAAAAGCGAAAGATTTTTGATCCGTTTTCCGTATTGGTAAAGGTTCCGCATTGTTAAGGAACTTTGACCTCTTTCAAAACCATGGTAATGATGTCGTCGGGCGTCTTTTCTTCGGAATCGGCTTCATAGGAAGGCACAATGCGGTGACGCAAAACATCGTAAACGACGGCTTTTATATCATCGGGAATGACAAAGACCCGCCCTTCCGCCAACGCGCTGACTTTTGCGCAGCGGTAAAGCGCCAAAGTCGCCCGCGGCGAAGCCCCGTATTCGATGTATTTGACATACTCTTTTTCAAAGGCGTTGGTTTCCCGGGTCGCCGTAATCAATCTGACGATATAATCTTCGATTTTTTCATCGACCAAAACGGCGTCAGCCGCCGCCCGCAACTTTTCAATCTCCTGCGGCGTTAAAATTTTCCGCACTTTCCGGACTTCCCGCTTTCCCATTCTCCGCAGAATCATCATTTCCTCTTTCGCGGAGGGATAGCCGACTTTCAGCTTCATCAGAAACCGGTCGGTCTGAGCTTCCGGCAGCGGATAGGTTCCGTCCTGCTCGATCGGGTTTTGCGTCGCCAGAACGAAAAACGGCTCCGGAAGCGGATACGTCCCGTCTCCGAGCGTCACCTGCCGTTCTTCCATTGCTTCCAGCAAAGCCGACTGAACCTTCGCCGGCGCGCGGTTGACCTCATCCGCCAAAACAATATTCGAAAAAATCGGTCCGCGCCGGGCGCTGAATTCCCCTGTCTGCTGCCTGTAAATCATTGTTCCGATGATGTCGGCGGGAAGCAAATCCGGCGTAAACTGAATCCGTCTGAATCCGCAGTCAACTGTCTCCGCCAGCGTTTTGACTGCCAAAGTCTTCGCCAGTCCGGGAACGCCTTCGATCAGAACGTGTCCGCCGGCGATGATTCCCGTCAACAGGCCGCGGATCATGGCGTCCTGTCCGACGACCGTCTTCTGAATTTCTTCGACAACGGCGTCGATCTTCTGTTTTGCCGCCTCAATCTGTTTTTCAGTCTCGTTTATATTCATAGTTCTTATGACCGGTAATCGGCATTCTCCTTTACATAACCGTAAGTCAAATCGGCGCCGACAACGACCGCGCGGCCGCCGCCATCCCCGAGCGAAATTTCAATCTCCACACAGTTTTCGTGTTCGGGATAGCGTTTTTCCCCCGGATTGATTTGCCGCAGTTTCAGATACTGCGAAAGAAAGCGTTCGCTCTCTTCATCCAGGACAAACGCTCCATTACGGAAAACCGTCCGCCCGCCGAGGCTGACGGTCACCTTTTGCGGATCCGGCAGCGCGCCGCGGCTGCCGAAATCGTCGCCCAAAGCCGAAATCAGCCGCCCGACATTGGGATCGTTGCCGAAAACCGCCGTTTTGACCAACGGCGAATTGACAACCGCCTTTCCCGCGCGCTTGGCCTCGGCGTCGTCGGGCGCTCCGCTGACTTTCACTTTTATGACGTGGCGCACGCCTTCCCCGTTACGGACGATATCTTCGGCCAGCCGGACACAGACGCTTTTCAGCGCATTGGCAAAACTTTCGTAAGGCACGCCGTCTTTCCGGCACGAGGAAAACGCCAAAACCGTATCGCTGGTACTTTGATCGCCGTCAACGGAAATCGAATTGAACGCGGCGTCGGCGGCCGCGTTTAAGGCGCGGCGGAGGTCTTCGCGGCTGACGGTGATGTCGGTCATGACGAAACAGAGCATTGTCGCCATATTCGGTTCAATCATTCCGGCGCCCTTTGCCACCGCCGTCACAACCCCGCCGCCGACCGCCGCCGACCGGATTTTCGGAAAGGCGTCGGTTGTCATGATGGCCCGGGCCAGATCCGGCAGCGTTCCCGAATCAAGCGCGGCCGTCAGTTCCGGAACGGCCTCCTTCATCTCCTTTTTCGGCAGCCGCCAGCCGATGATGCCGGTTGACGCCGGAAACAGCGACTCCCCCGGCACCCCGAGAGATTTCCCCAAAACGGACAGAATCTCCTCGGCGTCCTCCTCGCCGCCCTCCGCGCAGACATTGGAAATTTTATTGTTAATCAACACTCCGGAAACCGTTTTCGATTCCGCCAGCCGCCGCCGGCCGATTTTTACCGGCGCTCCGGGAAACGCATTGCGCGTAAAAACGGCGGCAAACGACTCCGTCGGCTCGTTCAGCGCAATCAGGCTCAGATTCATCTTCAGCGGCTCCGAAACGGCCCGCTCCGTCGGGAAAAAAGAGATCGGAACCGTCGCCACCCGGAATCCGGACGGCAAAACCGCCCGGTCTTTCAAATCCGAAAGGTAATCCTGTTCATTCTGATATTCGCTCATGGCAGATATTATATCAAACCGGCCGCTTTTTTAAAAGCCTTTTCCCCGAATAATCGGCACGCTCCGGCCGCACAAATAAAAAGGTTGCGTTTTGCGGCTTTTCGGATTATAATAGGTTATGATTTTAACCGTTCTGTCGATTGCCGCTTGTATTTGTGGGCTGATTGTCCTTCTCGGACTGTACGCCGATTCGCTGCTTTTTTTCCGCGAAAAAGCCGACCCGATCGAGCCGAATCCGGAAAACTGCTTCGATGAAAAAACCCGTCCCGTCGCGCTGACGGCGCCGGGACGCAAAAAAGCCGTCATTCTGGTTCACGGCTTTCCGTCGTCGCCGTCCGCTTACGCCAAGGCGGGAGAGCTTTATTTCCGGGCCGGCTACGATGTTTTCATTCCGCTGCTGCCGGGTTTCGGAACATCGCCCGATGATTTTGTCAAAACCAACTTCTCCCAATGGTTTGATTATCTCTGCCGTTTTTATGAGGAAAAACGGGCCGCTTATCCGAAACTCTTTCTTAACGGCACCTCCATGGGCGGGAGTCTGGTCTTAAAACTGGCCGAAAAGTATTCGGGCACCGATCAGGCTCCCGATAAAATCGTGACGGCAGCCGCTCCGGTTTTTCTCAATAAAATCCGGCTGGGGGTCATGCGTCAGCCGGGGCTTTACATTATCCGGCTGCTCTCGCCGTTCGTCAAAAAAATCGGAGCCGGCATCAACAACGGAAAACCGCAGGGCGGCACCAACGGCGATGAAGAGTGGCGCGGCTATGAAGGCATTTTCCCGCGGCAGACTTACAGCTTTTACATGAATCTGAAACTGATTGAACGGAATCTGAGCAAAGTGACCGTTCCGGTTCTGATGATGCATTCGAAAAAAGACCGGACGGTTCCGTTTGCCAACCTTTTTTACATTGCCGCCCGGTTGGGAACACGCGAAATCACCTGCCGGGTCATTGATTCCGGCGACTTCGACTACACCCACCACTGTTTGTTTATGTACGACACTCTCCGCGAACGGTTGGTCAATGAAACCGTCGCGTTTTTTGAGGAGACAGACAAATGAAAAAATCCGCAGCCGTTTTTGCACTCATCTGCCTGATTCTGACGGCGGCCGCCTGCCGGACATTTCCGGAATACACCGACGGCGCCATGCGGTACGACCCGCTCGTTTACGGTTCCGACTGGAGGTTCATCGTCGTTCCCGATCAGATTGCCGCCGAACTCCCCACCCGGACGCGTTTAAAGCCTTCCGTTCCGGAGTACGAAACGCTGTTCTGGCAGGCGGAAGTTTTACCGGTTTTAGGCAATATGCTTTTAAGCGGCGGATCGCCTTTGACGGCGGCCGATTTTCTTTTGGAGTGCAGCGCCCTGATAACCGAACTGAGGAAAATCGATCCCGTCGCCGAGCAGCGCTCCCTCAGAAAAGTCAGAAACGCCCCGCAGATTTACGAAATCCGCGACCGTTCGATCCGGGAACTGGAAGAATTCAAAAAAACTCTGGAAGAATCCGTCTCCTGAAGCCCGGGTCACATAACCCGAATTTCACCGAGCAGTTTGACGATGTAAAGCGCCATGTACTGGCGGAGCGCCTCCTTCTCCTTGATGGCGTCAAACGCCTGCGTGTGGCTCAGACTCTCGGCGATATTTTCAACGCGTTCTTTATTCGGCGGATTGGTAATAAAGCTCCGCTTCAGTTTCCGCACATAATCGCGGATAAACGAATTGACGTCCTCCACCAGATTGCGTTTGGCCACCGCATCGATCAGCGGATTCCACCGATCGATTAAATTTTCCAACCCGGCTTCAACCGTCATTCCCGGCGCCAAAAAGTGCTCCTTCAACAAAGAAACCGATTCGTTCAGCGCGCCGTTATCAGAAATCTTCTGAAATTCCTTCTGACTTTTATTCTTTTTCCGCCTGCGGTCTTCTTTCATCGCCTTGCGCGCCGCGCCGGTCATAAACAGCTGCTTAAAAAACAGCACCAAAAACCGCAGGACCTTATTGCTTTTCCACGCCGCCACCATCACCCGCGCGTCGGAAAACAGGCTTCTTCTGTTGATACCGAACAGACGGGATAACGGCAGAATCTGATGGTTGATTTCATCGATGTAAAGCATGATAATCGCTTTTTGTTTATCTCCCATTCCGGGATACTTTTGAATTTGCTTCAGTAAATGATAATTCAAAAGCGCATAAAAATCGGCGTAATGGTCAATCAAATATTTTTTCAGCAGATTTTCAAAAGCCTGATCGTCTTCCATTTCCGGCAGCCATTCGCAGCGCTCCAAATCATTAATCCACTTCCGGCGCAAAGTTTCGTACATATCCTGACGGATGATTTTCAGATTTTCTTCCAGATAAAGCGGAACCGTTTTATACAGAATGAAAACTTCCTGCTGATGAGCGTTTTTTACCGTCATTAACTGCGGCGGATTCTCACCGCCGTCCGTCAGCAGCTCGCGGATAAAAGATTCATACATGTCTCGGCCGACTTTTTTATAAAGAAGATTCTCTTTTGAATCCTTGAATTCCATGATTTGGGCGACCGTAAACAGGTACGGCGGCTTGGTCAGCGATTTCATCAAATCGGTCCGGCACACTTCGATGGCGGTCTCTTTTTGAAAACATCCCTTGCAATAGACATTGTAATATCCGAGAAGAAAAGCCGCCTGCGCAAAAACGAAATCGGTCGCCCCCGTCGCATGGCGCGCCCCGAATTCCTTGACAATCGTACTGGCCAAAACCGTCCAAAATTTAAACGTAAACGTATTGGTCTTCCGGATGGATTCGACAGCTTCCGCCGGCTTTTTGACAATCATCGACAGCATCAGCGCCACGCCGCTCTGCTCGTTCAGCAGCGTCGTATTGAGCTTCGACGCCATATATTCGTAATTGTTCTCGTTTTTGAAAAAGTACTGAATTTTTTCGACACAGAACTTGATTAATTCGTAATCGAGCATATCCTTAAAAACAAGCATCGGATGATCGAATTCCTTGAACTGAAGCTGCAGAATCGGACGGGTGACGGCCAAATTTCCTTCCAGAAGCCGCACAAATTCGGTTTTGACGTCGATTTTCTGAATCAACGCCGCCGGACACGGCACTCCGAACACGTCGGGGTCGGGAAACGGAATCGAATTGTTCTCTTCCATATCGGCGTAAATTTTCCTCAGTTTTTCTTCAAAGTAACGGACGCAAACGACTTTGACAATCTCGCCGGTTTGATTGAACCGCTCAAGTTTGATTTTATCTTCCGCCTGCAGCTTGACCAAAGAGGCCGAAAATGCCGCCGGATCCCAACTGTGCCCGGAAGCGATGGCGTTATTGCGGCACAATGTCATTAAATTCGAGTAATTAATTGAGTTGCTGCCTTTTTCAAACGCGATTTGTTTGATTTGTTCATAAATTTGATTGGCGTCCATCAATTTTTTCCTTTATCGGTTCGGATTTTTTCCCATTTCAGAGTTTTGATTTTTTTTGCCGTCAACCGCACGCCGGCGGCCTTCCAGCCTTTTACAAGGTAGCCGGCGACCGGAAAACTCTCCTCCAAAATTTTAATGCGCGCGGACGGTTCGTATACTATATTAACGGCAACATCGGTCTTGGTTGTTAGCTTCAAAAGCGAAGATCCTTCGGGAATGAACGGATAGGCTTTATCGGTGATAAATTTCTCGATTCGGAACCGTTTGAGGCAAATGTTTCCGCTCTGTTTTTCTTTATAAACGGCAGTAAAAATCAGTTTTTCAATCTCCTCTTTATCGGCAATGCAGGCAAATTGAAGCCCTTTGTCGACAAACAGCTTTTCGGAGACTTTAACCGCTTTAAAAAAACCGCCTTTGGGAATGATCAGAATGCGATCGAATTCGGAAACACGGAACAGCTCCTTTCCCGATCGGACGGAAAGCCCGAGATACCCGGTTTCAGCATCGTAAAAAAGCGGCTGATCGCGTTTGGCGGCCTGCTTTTCCGCCACCTGCGTAAACGAAGTAATTTCTGTTTTGCGTTTGAGAGCGATTGCCGGGAATTCTTTTCGGATTTCGTCAAGGTAACCGACGGCATATCCGACAATGTTTTTCAAATGCTTGTTGATGGTTTTGATTTCGCTTTCAATCTGTTTCATCTCTTCTTTTGCTTTATTGATGTCGTAAAGCGAAATGCGGCGGATGGGGATGCGCAAAAGCCGTTCGATGTCTTCGGTTGTGACTTCACGACGGATGATACCGGCAAACGGTTTCAACCCTTTCAAAACGGCGTCGATAACGCCCTGCGCCGTCTTTACCGTCTCAATTTTTTTGTAAATCCTCTCTTCGATGAAGATTTGCTCCAAGGTGCGCGCATGGTGTTTGTCTTCCAGTTTGCGTTTGTCGTTTTCCAGCTCCGCTTTCAGAATCGCCGTCAGCCGCCGCGCATGGTGCCTGATAACCTGGGTGACCGTCATCTGTTTCGGAAGACGGTCTTCAATGACCAGCAGATTGACCGGAACGGAAATTTCGCAGTCGGTGTACGCGTACAGCGAATCCAGCACTTCGGAGGCCTGCACCCCGCGCGCCAGCGTGATTTCAATCGCAACTTCTTCCGCCGTCAAATCGTTGATATGCGACACTTTGATTTTACCGCGGCGCGCCGCCGATTCAATCGATTCCGTCAGCGATTCGGTTGTCACCCCGAACGGAAGCTCCCGGATGATGATTTTTTTGCCGTCTTTGGAGATGTCGAATTTGGCCCGGCACAGAACTTTTCCGTTGCCGTCGCGGTAATCGGAGACGTCCGTCAGACCGCCGGTAAAAAAATCGGGAAACAGCTGAAACGGTTCCCCCCGCAGCGCGCACTGAACCGCTGACAAAACCTCGTCCAAATTGTGCGGCAGAATTTTCGTCGTCATTCCGACGGCGATTCCTTCGGCGCCCTGAACCAAAACCAAGGGGATTTTGCACGGAAACGTCACCGGCTCCTTGTTGCGGCCGTCGTAACTCTCTTCGTATTCGGTGATTTCGGGGCTGTAAAGCAGCTTTTTGGCAATCGGAAGCAGCCGGCACTCGATGTACCGGGCCGCCGACGCCGCGTGCCCCGTAAACAGATTGCCGAAATTCCCCTGTTTGTCGATAAACAAATCTTTGTTTGCCAAAACCACCAGCGCGGAATAAATGGAAGCGTCTCCGTGCGGATGATACTTCATCGTATGTCCGACAACGTTGGCCACCTTATGAAACCGGCCGTCATCCATCTCAATCAGCGAATGAAGAATACGGCGCTGAACCGGCTTCAAGCCGTCGTCCAGATGCGGAATGGCCCGGTCTTTGATTACATACGAAGCGTATTCCAAAAAATTTTTGTCATAAAGATCGTTGACAAACGGCATCAGATTAAATTCTCCATAATGTACGATTTACGCTCCGGCGTGTTCTTCCCCATATAAAATTCCAGCGTTTCGTTGATGTCGTGCGAGGATTTGATTTCCACCTTCACCAGGCGGATCTCTTCTCCGATAAACTGCCCGAACTCATCGGGAGAAATCTCCCCCAATCCTTTAAACCGCGTCACTTCCGGATTTTTAACCGTCCTGGCGGCCGCGTCCCGCTCCTTTTCCGAGTAACAGTACGCGGTTTCCTTGTTGTTTTTGGCGTTGCGGACGCGGAAAAGCGGCGTTTCGAGAATGTAAACGTGCCCCCGCTTAACCAAATCTTCAAAAAACGTGAGGAAAATCGTTAAAATCAAATTGCGGATGTGAAAGCCGTCGTTGTCGGCGTCGGTTGCCAGAACGACTTTTTCATAGCGTAAATCGTCAATCGAATTTTCGATTCCGAGCGCCTTCACGATATTGTGAATTTCTTCATTTTTATAAATCTCGGTTTTCCGCTTGCCGAATACGTTGAGCGGTTTGCCGCGGAGGGAAAAAATCGCCTGCGTATAAACGTTGCGCTTTTTCACCATGGAACCGGAAGCCGACTGCCCTTCCGTAAGGAAAATCATCGTGTCTTCGCCTTTCCCTTTGTCTTCGCCTTTGTGATATTTGCAGTCGTTGAGGCAGGGAATGCGGATAGCGGTTTTCTTGCTCAGCTCCTTCGCCTCTTTGCGGACCGCATTCAGTTCCTTGCGCAGATTTTCGTTGCTGACGATTTTCGCCTGAATTTTTTTGGCGGTTCCGTCGTTTTTATGGAGAAAGTCGATGACGGCGGCCTTCACCTCCTGAACAATCCACGCCTTGATGTTTGTGTTTCCCAATTTGTTTTTGGTCTGACTTTCAAAAACGGGATCTTTGATTTTAATCGAAACCGCGCCGACCATTCCTTCGCGGACGTCGACTCCGGAATAAGCCTTCTTGTAAAATTCATTGAGCCCTTTGAGAAGCCCCTCTTTGAATGCGCTTTCGTGCGTGCCGCCGTCGGATGTGTACTGTCCGTTGACAAACGAGTAAAACGTTTCGCCGTAATTCAGCGTGTGAGTGAAGGCGAATTCGATTTTTTCCCCGCGGTAATAAAGCGGATCGTACATCTCTTTTTCGCCCAAATCATCTTTCAGCAGATCAAGCAGACCGTTTTTGGAGACGTACTTTACGCCGTTGTAATCGAGTTCCAGTCCGGCATTGAGGTAAGTGTAGTTTTTGATGCGTTTTTCGATAAAACCGTCGTCGAATTCATATTCGCCGAAAATTTCTTCATCCGGTTCGAACTCGATGTAAGTGCCGTCCGGCTCGTCCGTTTTTTTGATCTGCCGTTCGTTTAAAAGCTTTCCTTTGGAAAAGAGCGCTTCCGCCGCCCTGCCGCCTCGGACGGCGACGACGCGGAAATGCGACGACAGCGCGTTGACCGCCTTTGTTCCGACGCCGTTTAATCCGACCGAAAACTGAAAAACGTCGTCGTTGTATTTGGCTCCGGTGTTGATAACCGAAACGCATTCCACCACCTTGCCGAGCGGAATCCCGCGGCCGAAATCGCGCACCTTTATCCGCCTGCCGTCGCGGCTGATAAGAATCCGCCGTCCTTGCCCCATGATGAATTCGTCGACGCTGTTGTCGATAATCTCTTTCAGTAAAACGTAAATCCCGTCGTCGGGATCCTTTCCGTTCCCCAAACGGCCGATGTACATTCCCGAACGCAGCCGGATGTGTTCCAGGGAACTCAACGTTTTGATTTTGCTCTCGTCATAGACGGGCTGTTTTTTTTCTCCCATTGCGACCTGCCTGTCATTCAATTACAAGGAAATCGTAACCCCAGTTTACGCCAATGATACCACATCAACCGTTTTTTGGCAAGGAAATATTTCGGGCTTCGAGGAGAGGGGGAAAGACAAAGCCATTATCATTTTTCTTTAAGCAACTTTTCAAATTCCTCCGTTATAAAGACAATCACCGGATTTTTCCGCCTGTTAAGCGTCCTCCCAGTCCGGTCTTTGACCGCATCTTTGATTCGTTTCTTTATTGATTTTTATCCTGTTTATATTTCCCTGAAAACACAGGCAATCCATCCTGAATTATTTTCAGGTCTTTCGCCCCAAACAATTTCCCCATTTTCTCCGGCGCGCCCCGTCTTAATCCCTTTTCTCAGGTTAAAAGTTTCAACCAAATAATTAAGAAATTTGGAAAATTTCAGGAATCAGATTGCCCACGGCGGATCCGGAAATAAAGGAACCGGAAAATTTTCGACAGTGCTTCCGAAGGTGTCTGGAAATTTCTGCAAGAACTGAAAAAACCCAACTCTTAATTTCTCTTTTTTTTGTTATTTTCCCCGAAACTTCTTACGCTCTGCCATGATATGCCTTATAGTACAATGTATGCACACGGAGGAGTGAAGATGAAAACGGAAAAACCGGCGGCGGGATGACCGGCAAATATGCTTTATCTTCACGAATCCGAAGGAATTTTCCGCATTCCAAAAATATTTTTTGATTTCTATCCTCTTCGATGATAAAATAACAGTAGGAGGCGAAAATGTCAGACAAATATAACCCTTACAACAACTTTCTGTCGGTATTAAAACGGGCTGCCCAGGCTGTCGGATTGCATGAAAACGATTATGCGGCTTTATGTTATCCCGAAAGAGAATTAAAAGTCTCCGTTCCAGTCAGAATGGACAACGGATCGGTTCGCATTTTCGAAGGCTACCGGGTACAGCACAGCACCTCCCGCGGACCGGCGAAAGGCGGCATTCGCTTCCATCCCGATGTCAATATCGATGAAGTGAAAGCGCTGGCGGCGTGGATGAGTCTCAAATGCGCCGTTGTCAATATTCCTTACGGCGGAGCCAAAGGCGGCGTCTGCGTCGACCCGTCGACGTTATCGGCGGCCGAACGCGAGCGGCTGACGCGCCGCTATACCGCCATGATTCTGCCGATCATCGGCCCCGAAAAAGATATTCCTGCTCCCGATGTGGGAACCAATGCGCAGGTGATGGACTGGATTATGGACACCTACTCGATGATGAACGGCTACACGATTCACGGCGTCGTGACCGGGAAAGACCCGGAAGTGGGCGGTTCGGTCGGTCGAACGGAAGCCACCGGCCGCGGTGTGATGATTGTCACGCTGGAAGTGCTGCGGCAAACCGGGCAGGATCCGAAAAAGGTGACGGTGGCTGTTCAGGGAATGGGCAATGTCGGCTGCACCGCCGCGGTTTTGCTGCATGAAAAAGGATGCCGCATCGTGGCCGTTTCCGATGTCTCCGGCGGTCTGCGCTGCGAAAGCGGACTCGATATTCCCGCGATTGCCGCTTATGTCAAAAAGGGCGGTCTTCTGAAAGATTACGACGCCCCCGATGTACATCATATTTCCAACGACGAACTGCTGACCGGCGCCTGTGACATTCTGATTCCGGCCGCACTCGAAAATCAGATAACCGCTTCCGTGGCCGAACGGCTGCAGGCGAAGCTGATTATCGAAGCGGCCAACGGACCGACAACCGTCGAAGCCGATGCTGTTTTGGAGAAACGCGGCATCCCCGTTTTTCCTGACATTTTGGCAAATGCCGGCGGAGTCGTCGTTTCATACTTTGAATGGGTACAAAATCTGCAGGAACTGACATGGGAAGAAAAAGACGTCAACGATACGCTGAAACGGGTTATGGTAAGAGCCTTCAACGAAGTGATGGAGAAATCAAAGAAATTCTCCGTCAATTACCGTCTGGCCGCCTACGCCGTTGCCGTTGAACGAATCTGTACGGCAAAAAAGAAAAGAGGAATTTTCCCGTAAATGCCGCAATCAGCCGTAAAACAGACCGGATTTTACGGCTGATTTAAAACGCATAAATCCGAATTCCTCCTCCGAAAAGAAAATTTCCGGCAACGCCGTTGTTAAGAATATAAGCGCCGCTGAGAAAAACGCCGGCGTATTTGTCAAAGCGGTAGCCGAAATCGGCCGCAACTGCAAGAACAGGAGCGCCGGCCGTTCCGCCGATCCGATTGCCGCTTTTTGAAGAATCGATTTCTGTATTTTTGTTTTCCGAAAGCCGCGTATCGGAAACCGCCCAAGCATACCCAAAAAGACCGTAAATTCCGAAAAACAATTCCCGGTTTTGAAGAAAATCAAACCGATGACCGATACTGAAATTGACAGAAGGAACATGTTTGTCCATTAAAAATGTAAGCACTGCTCCGGTTCCGCTGCGTTCATCAACAACAGAACAGAGCATATTAACGGAGCCGAGATACGAAAAAAAGATTCCCGTTTCCAAAACCCCGGATACCTTTTCGCTCTTCCATATATCAAATCCGATTTTCGGATGAATCCAAAATCCGCCGCCGCAATAAGGCGGACCGTCCTCCTGTCCCACACCGTTACCCAATGCCGGCGCAAAATCAACGGAAAAATGCAGAAATTCAGGGATTTTTGACTCTTGAGCCGGTAAAAATTCCGTCAGACAGACAGCCGTCAGCAGTATAAAAATTTTCTTTTTCATTTTTCTCTTCCGTCGGGTCGCACCCCTTCGGAATCATCAAAATCCTGAAATCCTTCCGTAAAATTTGAAATTAACTTCAAACTGTTCCTTAAATACGTTTCCATAGTGGCGCCGTGATTATCGTTGCGCGGATAAAACCGGTGAATTTTCAAATCAGGGTAATTTCTCTCCCGGAGAGTCTCCAGCAGTGATTCCGTAACAAGAACCGATACGGGACTGACGGAAACCCCGTAGACCGCATACAGCGTCAGCGACCGTCCGCCACTTACATCGAACCTGGATCCTGATGATTCCGTAAGAGCTTCAATCCGTTTTATATCACCGTAAGACGCGCCGCCGTCGGCATAACAAAAAATTGAAAACGGATTCTCTCTCTCAAAGAGTTATTGGAAGTGCGGTTGTAAGTTTGGAATGCATAAAACGCCAATCCGCCGCCGAGAGAATGTCCAAGCAGTGCTTTTTTCTCGGGATGAATCCGCCAGAACTTCTCCGCATCAGGAACGATTTCTTCTTTTATCAACTGTAAAAACCGATCACAGTTGGTTTCTTCACGGGGAATCAGTTTTCCTGTAAACAAATCAACCGAATCGGGAGTCGGATAATCGCGGTTTCGCCCATTACCCGAGTAGGCGCCTCCGGAATAACCGTATCCGATTCCGAAAATCAGAACCGGATCCGCTTTTCCTTCTTCAAAAAACCGTTCATATTCGCGAACAGCCGTTAAAAATGCGAATCCCCGTCAAGAATAAACGCAGCCGCATAACCATCCGGCGAATTCCCGTCGTAACCGGGAGGTAAAAACGTATAAACAACAACATTATCGGTAATGCCGTAATCAGCTTCCATCCGGGACTGAGGGTAAATCACGGGATCAGCAACGGTTCCGGCGGACGGAATCTGTCGGCAGGAGAGCGGCAAAACGGCAGCTATTATTTAGAAGCAAAAATTTCATAATTTAAGTCTATCATTCTCCTATCGTTATAAAAAATTTTAACTGAAAATTACGGAGTGGATTTTTTTCCGTAAATCAATATAATAAATCTATGAGCGGTTTCAGAGAAGAAAAAGATTCCATGGGAACGGTGCGCGTTCCTTCCGATAAGTATTACGGCGCGCAGACGGCGCGGGCGGCGGAAAACTTCCGCATTTCGTCTTTACGGATGCCGAGGCCGTTTTTGCGGGCGTTGGTTCTGATTAAAAAAGCGGCGGCTTTGGTTCACGGCGAACTGGGGTTGTTGGAGGCGGATGCGGTTCGGGCGATTGCCGCTGCCTGCGATGAGGCGGCGGAGGGGCGGTTCGACGGCGATTTTCCGCTGGATGTTTATCAAACCGGGTCCGGAACCAGCTGGAACATGAATGTCAATGAGGTGATTGCCAACCGTGCAAACGAGATTCTTGGAACGGGGAAAGGCGCCAAGTCTCCGGTTCATCCGAACGACACCGTCAACCGCGGACAGTCGTCGAATGATGTGATTCCGTCGGCGATGAACGTTGCGGCTGCCTGTGAGGCGCTGAAACTCATCGATGCGCTTCAAACGCTTGCGGAGGTTTTTGATGCCAAAGCAAAGGAGTTTGCCGATGTCGAAAAAATCGGCCGCACTCATTTGCAGGATGCTGTGCCGATGACGCTGGGACAGGAGTTTTCCGCCTTTGCCCGTCAAATGACCTGCGGAGCGCACGCCGTTAAGGAGGTTTTGCCGCGGGTGACCGAATTGGCGCTCGGCGGAACGGCTGTCGGAACGGGGCTTAATTGCGATCCGCATATGCCGAAAGCGGCGGCTGCCAAACTCTCCGAATGGACAAAACTGCCGTTTAAACCGGCATCTAATTACTTTGAGGCTATCGGCGCCCGCGATTCAATTGTTGCGCTGTCGGGAGTTCTCAACGGTATCGCTGTTTCTTTGATGAAAATTGCCAATGATTTGCGGCTGCTCTCTTCCGGGCCGCGGTGCGGTTTTGCCGAAATCGAGTTGCCGTCCCTCCAGCCGGGAAGTTCCATTATGCCGGGGAAAGTGAACCCCGTGATTCCCGAATGCGTTATTCAGGTGTGCGCCGCGGTTATGGGCAAACATGTGACGATTTCCGTCGGCGGGCAGACGGGTCCGCTGCAGCTCAATATGATGATGCCGCTGATGGCTTATGAAATTCTTGAATCGCTGTCGATTCTGACCAACGCAGCCGACGCTTTGGCAAAAAAATGTGTGGCCGGAATCAAAGCCGACCGCGAACAGTGCCGCAAGCAAATCGAATGGTCGCTGGCGATGGTAACGCCTTTGGCGCTGAAGGTTGGATACGACAAAGCGGCGCAGATCGCGTATGCCGCTTACCGAGAGCGGATTACGGTGCGGGAAGCGGCGTTGAAGCTGACTGATATTCTTCCGCAGGAGCTGGATGCACTTTTAAATCCGCGGTTTCTGATTAATAGGGAGACGATGTGAGCTCGTCCAATCTCTTTTTTCAAAATCCTTTGGATGCGGCGGTTCTGAAAGCGCGGCGGTTTGTTAAGGCGGGAGAACATTCGGACCCGCGCGGCAACTATTTCCGCGATGTCACCGCCATCATTCACTCTTATCCGTTCCGCCGCTTGAAGCACAAAACGCAGGTTTTTTACGCGCCAAAGAACGATCACATCTGCACCCGCATTGAACACGTTATGCACGTTGCCTCTATTGCCTCAACGATTTGCCGCGCGCTCGATTTAAACAGCGATTTGGCATGGGCAATCGGATTGGGGCACGACTTGGGTCACACGCCGTTCGGGCATCTCGGCGAACAGATTCTTGCAGAACTTTCGGGTCAACCGTTTTCGCATGAGCTTTATTCGCTGAAAACCGTCGATTCGCTGACCGGTTACGGAAAGGGGCTGAATCTGACTTACGCGGTGCGCGACGGAATCGTTAATCACTGCGGCGAACGGTTTGAACAGTCGTTGAAGCCCGACTTTTCTGTCTGTTGTTTAGAAAATTTGACTGACCGCAGCCGTTTGCCGGCTACATGGGAGGGCGTGGTTGTTCGGTTCTCCGATAAAATTGCCTATCTCGGACGGGATTTTGAAGACGCCTGCCATCTGCGTCTGATTTCCGCCGAAAGCCTGCCGCCGGCGGCCGAACGGGTTTTGGGAAACAACAACGCCAAAATGATTAATACCATGGTCCGGGATCTCATTGAAACGTCGCTGAAGACGGGTGAAATCGGATTTTCCGACGCCGTTTATGAAGCGGTGCGTCATTTGGTGAAATTCAACTACGAACACATTTACCGCAATCCGAAGATGACGGCATATCATGATAACTTCAAACGCATTCTGACCGCCGTTTACGGCTATCTGACCGATCTGCTTCAAAAGTACGGCCGCGACACGCAGGGGCTTTCCGGCGAACCGAATTTACTGGCAGCGCACTTTGCCGATTATCTCGAAAAAATGTCGGCCTATTACGAAGACAAACCGGAAACCGAAGCGGCGTTCGATTATGTTGCCGGCATGACCGACGATTACGCCATCGACTGCGTTTCGGAAATCATGCTGCCGAAGAGTTTCCAGATTAAATTTTAGCCCTTGAAGATTAATTCTTGATTAAATTTTTCTTTTTTCCTCATTTCTATTGATATTTTACCCCATGCGTATTATTATATAGAACATAAGAAAGAGGAGATGTTTTTCTCCTTAAAAAACGGAGGTTGAATAATGAAAAAAACCGGTATTTTGTTTGTTGCGACTCTGCTTTTGATTTCCATGGCTTTCGTCGGATGCAAAAAATCCGAGAATGCTACGGAAGAAACGGTTGCGATTGAAGAAGTCAACGTCACTCCGGCTGCCGATGCGGTCGCCGCTGACGAAGCTGCTGCCGTTGACGAAGCTGCTGTTGTCGCTGAAGACGCTGCCGCTGTTGAGGAAGCTGTTGTTGAAGACGCTGCTGCCGATGCGGTTGCCGAAGATGCCGCTGTCGTTACGGAATAAGCGCGACGGTTTTCAAAAAAAAGGGATGCGAAGACGCATCCCCTTTTTTTTACCTGAAATCTACGGTATAATGTAGTATTGAAAAATCAGCTCATTCGTTGTCATATAAACATCAACAATAAACTCGTTTTCCGATTTCATATACGTTATCGTTTTATCGTCATTGCAGATACTTAAATTATACAAAAAGCCTTTGTCCCTCATCACCAAAGCAACGGATCGGGCATCGCCTAGCCAAAAAGCAAAATAATTTTTGAATTTTCTCATTGCCGTAACTTTGAGATCTGGATACGGCTCATCTTTAACGCAATAAGTTTTGTAAAAAAAGTTCGAAGAGAGATCGACCGAGTCGTACTTTTTCCCTTTTGAATCATATAAGTTCAAGCGATTCGGAACAAAATCATAAATTCCGTATTGATCGATGCACCAACAATCCGATACGGAAACTGAAACCGACGTCTTTTCTCCGCTCCTTAAATCAACGGCAGAAACGGATCCGGACTCGCGCTGCCAAAGTTTTGAATCGAAGTAAATAAAACTGTCTCCGATACCGAAATCTCCGTCAGCCTCCGTAAGAGAAAATTCGGTGTATACAAAGTCGGCGCCGGTTCTTTTGTACGCGGCAATTACCCCGGAAGCTCCGTCTTCTCTTTTCAGCATTAAAACATAACCATTTCCGTCTGAATCGAAATACATTTTAATGACAGGAAACATTTCATATTCCGGATCAAGTCCGTCTTTCAAAGCGGCGGTTTCGTCGACCAATACGGCCGCTTCTTCGTCGACAGAATAAACCGAAGCGCCGCCAAAAACGTAAATTTTCCCGGTAAAATAATCGTAGGCCGGTTTCGGATCCAAACTTACAGGAAACGATTTGTCGTAACTGACCTCCAATGAACGCAGCGGTAATTCAGCCTGCAGCGCCTCTGCCGGTTTAATTTCACAGGAAACCGTAAAAAAAAGCAAAAAAGCAGCAACGAATTTCACTGTTTTACCCTCCCGGCGCCTTTAAACGCGCCGATGTTGTTTTTTATGTCCGTTGCCAGCAAAGGCGAACCGATACGCAACGAAAAATC
Organism: uncultured Spirochaetota bacterium; assembly: GCA_944388995.1. GTDB lineage: Bacteria > Spirochaetota > Spirochaetia > JAFGXN01 > JAFGXN01 > CALXOJ01. The sequence continues at coordinate 361,704 of CALXKN010000001.1, forward strand.
ATCCGCCGCCGGATCAAAAAACAGCGGCGCTTTTGCGTTTCCGTCCGTCTCATTATCGGAACCCAGTCTCAGAGCGTCGATTTCTTCCCTGAACAAATTTTCCCCAAACGCACAGTTTTCGGCGGAAAACCGCTCCGGAAGCGGTTCCCCTTCAACCGTTTCTGCCGTTTCCCGAAAAAAAACGGAACGGATCATTTGAAACACTCCGGATTGCCCGAACGAAAGCGTTTCCCCTTCCGGAACATAAACCGTACAGTCACGGAAAATAAAATCAGATTCATTCAGACGCACATTGCCGCTGAAAACTAACCGGTCAAATTCCCAAAACGAAACATCAGGATACCAATCTGAAAATGAAAAATCGCCTTTCAGAACGGTCAGATCATCGTTCTGACTTCCGAAAATCCGGACGGAATTCCAACCGTAAGCGGCCCGCGGCGCTTTGTAAACTCCCGGAGAAATGTAAATCCGGCAAGCAGTGAAATCTTCGTTTGTAACGCCCTCCATGAATGCCTCTTCCAAATCGGTAAATGCATCTTTCGGCGAATTTCCGGTTCCGGCGCCAACGGCGCGGGAGTCAACGTAATAAACGCTTTCAACCGTGAAATCAAAACCACCGAGAGTGTATTCCAAAAAATCACGGTTATCTTCGGGATAAAAGGCGTCGCTGAAAAAAAGACTGTGGCTCCCCGATGGCCAAACCGAAGCGTTCTTCGGCGTAATCAGAATTTTTTTCCCGTTGTTTTCAAATTTGACATTGAACAGACCGTCGCGCCCACTATCATCGCCATGTGTCCAAGTAAAACTTTTGTGTTCCTTATATCTCCAAGACGCCTTACGAAGAACGCGGAGCGCCCGGTTTTGATTTAACGGAAGCGACGACTCGATGATCAGCGGATCGCCCGGCGCCAGAATCATTCTTTCTTCCGGAGTCGGAATCGGAACCGGCTTCATCGCAAAGAGCGATTCATTCTCCGTGCACCCTGCCGAAAAAAACAAAACACAAATACCGAAAAGAACTGCCTTCATATCATCCTCCTTGCGGAAACGGGAAAATCCCACCGAAATCCGGCAGAAAGAATCATCACCGGTTCCCGGTCAAATGTTCCGCCACCGCTTATCCGACAATACGCATTTTTAAAATCGATTGGTAATATTCAATAATTTTCATATTCATATTTAAATCTTTTGAAAAGGTCTCTACAGATCCACTAACCGATTCCATTGCCTTATAATACATCTTCTCAAAATCATACGAAATTTCCGTTACTTTTCCGATGCGAATATAAAATCCCGTTTCATCCTCATAAACAGGAATTTCTTCTATCGTCATGATTCGTCTGTCAGCATCTTCCAAAAAAAGTTGAGTTCCAAGATACAGACATTTCTCAACGTCATATTTCACAAAATACGAAGTAATACGATAATTCATATCAGGGAATAAGGAAGGAATCAAATTCTCGTCATAATAATCCGTTAAATCAACTGTCATTATTGAATTTTCTAATTTCCATTTATCAACAGAAAAAGATTCTTTAATATCGGCAATAATGGATTTTTCCACCAAACCGGTATAAAACGGGACAAATCCCGAATTGTCTGTTTCCGGAAGATCAAAATTAAAATCAGAAGAAGCTGATTCGATTTCCATAGTATCGGCAAAATAACTAATTAATTTCTTCCCATTTGAAATTAAAAAACGATCTCTTTTGTCGGGATAAAAAGAGCCGTCCCGATCCATTCTGACAAATGAATGTCCGTTGATATGCAAAAATGACAAATAGGTCGTTATTATTTTGTCTGATAATCCGAACTGAGAGGAAAACTCCCCGCGAATTCCGGTTTTTACAGACATTTGGAATGACTGAATTTTATCTAAATTTCCTTCCGGTTTAGTGATGGAGACAAGGTGGAAACGGAAAAGGTAATCCTCCGGTGCCGATAAAGAATCTGCGACCTGTACCGATTCCGCAGAGATTTCCGTAAACGGATTCTTCAAAATCGCTTCCTGTTCTATATTTTTTTCAATCAGCAATGTTTCCGTATCCGTACATGAAAAAAACAAAAACAAAAATATTCCCAACTTTTTCATATGACAACTCCTTCCTGCGTATAAAAGTGTAACACATAAATTCCGGTTGTCAATATTTCTGAAAAAAAAGTTTTAAATATTGCTTTTTTTGTTTTTATTTATACATAAAAATGAACTTTATTTCATTCTTATTGACAAAACAGCCTAAAAAATTCATACGGCTTTTCGCCGTGACAGTCACCGGACTCCCGGCAAAAAACCGCGGCGCTAAATCGGTTCTTTTTCTCCGCATCAGACCCCGCGGAGCGCCCGTAACGCAAAAGCCCTCTTCCGCCGGCGGAAGAGGGCTTTTGTTCCGTAAACCGTTTACTCGGCCAAAACGTCGATGACGTCCTGAGCGGTATCGGCTTTTTTCAGCATTTTCATCACAATCGGCGCCTGCATCATTTTGGCGATTTCGGCCAGCGCCTCGATGTGCTGTCCCGGCTGACTTTTCGGCGCAATCATCAGAAAAACGACGTAGGCCGGTTCGCCGTCATGCGACTGAAAATCGATGCCTTCTTTTGAAATACCGATCGCCAGCGCCGGCGCGGAAACCGCGTCCGTTTTGGCGTGCGGAACCGCAACGCCGTCGCCCAATCCGGTTGACGAAAGCGCTTCCCGTTCAAAGACGGCGGTTTTTACGGTCTGCAGGTCGGCAAAACAGCCGTTTTCCTTTAAAACTTCCAGCAACTCGTTGACAGCCTCGGTTTTTGTCCGGGCGCTCATCGGAACTTTGATATGCTCCTTTTTGATTAAACTTGCCAGTGCCATTTTACTCCTCCGTATCGAAACAAAGCTCTGCTCTTTCTTCATTTTTAACGCACAAAACGTCGCAGGGAACCCGCCTGATGGCGACCTCTTTGTCGCCGGCCGCTTCCTCGCGCAGACTTTTCATGCGGCTGTTATCGACTCCGACAACCAGCAAATCGATTTTGTTGGTTTCGGCAAATTCCCTGATTTCCCGGTGCGGCGTTCCCTGAATTTTCTCCGCCATGATGTCGATTTTTTTGGCGGCCGCCAGCTTCCGCGCCAGCCGCAGATACCGTTCGGCGTCGGCTTCCAGCTCCCGCGCGTACTCTTCCCGCTCGCTTTCGACGAAAATGCGCGCCTTCACCAAGTCGCTCAGCGCCTTCGTGTTGATGACGTAAAGACCGTAAAGCGCCGCGTCAAATTTTTTTGCCAACAGCACCGCGGTTTGGATTGCCGCAACGGCGGTGTCGGAATCGTCGATATAAACCAATATTCTGCTTATCAGTTTCATTCTTCTTCCTCACTTGCTTTTTCAAGCCGTTCCTTGATGGTTTTCATCAGAATCAGATTTTCCCGCTCCGCTTCTTCCAGACGGTTGGCGATGTGGCGGACGGTCTCTTCCAAATCGGGAATGGCGATTTTTTCCAGCGCGTTGACCTTCCGAATCGTCTTTTTGACTTCGCGCGCAAGGCGCATAATCGAGATTTTGATTTCGGCAAACTCGCCCATCGATTCGACAGCCGTTTTGAACCGCGAAACCGCCTCGTCGATGTAAAACGGCGTGTCGGTCATGCTGAAATACGGCGCTTTTTCATGAAAATCGGTGTTGACGACCGGCAGTCCTACGCCCATCACCTTCCGCGACGACAGTTTAATCGACGATTCGATGTTGACGGCGGCCGACAGCGAATGGATTTTCAGTTTCCCCATGCGGAGAACGGCGTTTTCCAAACTTTTGTAGGCTTCCGCCAGTGTATTTTCCAAAGCGCGCTGCTGCGTTTCCGCCCGTTCGGTCAAGTTGACCAACTCGGAGACCAAAATACTGCGTTTTTGATCGAGCAAATCGAATCCGAGTTTGGCAAACTTCAGCTCGTCGCGGGTCTTCATCAAATTCGATTTCGTCGGCGCTATTTTTTTCATCGATTCAGTCTCCGACTTCCTCTCTGCTGTCGTAATATTCGACCAGCTCCTCCTCCGTTACGCGGTGGAGCTCTTCGCGCGGCAGCAGCCGCAGACAGTCCCACCCCAAATCGAGCGTTTCTTCGATGCTGCGGTTGGTCGTCATTCCCTGGTTGACAAACTCCCTCTCGAACTTTTCGCCGAATTCCATGTAGCGTTTATCCAGCGGCGTCAGCTCTTCCTCTCCGATAACCGACGCAAGGTTGCGGACATCCTTCACATAACTGTAAGAAGCAAACAGCTGACTGGAAAGGTGCGGGTGATCTTTGCGCGTCATGCCTTCACCGATTCCGTCTTTCATCAATCGGGAAAGCGACGGCAGTCCGGCGACCGGCGGGTAAATCGATTTTCCGTGCATTTCGCGGTCAAATACGATTTGTCCCTCGGTAATATATCCGGAGAGGTCCGGAATCGGGTGGGTAATGTCATCGTTCGGCATGGTGAGAATCGGCAGCTGTGTAATGGAACCTTTACAGCCCTCAATCATTCCCGAACGTTCGTAAATTTCGGCCAAATCGGAATAAAGATACCCCGGATAGCCTTTTCGTGACGGAATTTCGCCGCGTTGAGTGGAAATTTCCCGCAGCGATTCACAATAATTGGCCATATCGGTCAGAATCACCAAAACGTGCATGCCCTTGTCGTATGCCAAATATTCGGCAAGTGTCAGAGCCGTCCGCGGCGTGATTTTCCGTTCGATTGACGGATCGTCGGCCAGCGAAAGAAAAAGCGCGACATTCGACAAAACTCCCGATTCCTCAAACGATTTGATGAAAAAGCGGGCGACGTCGTTTTTGACTCCCATGGCGGCAAAGACGACCGCAAAGTTGGTTTCTTCGCCGACTAACCGCGCCTGCCGGGCGATCTGCGCCGCCAGTTCGTTGTGGGGTAATCCGTTTCCGGAGAAAATCGGCAGCTTCTGTCCGCGGATAAGGGTATTCATTCCGTCGATGACGCTGATTCCGGTCTGAATAAAATCCCGCGGATAAACGCGCGAGGTCGGGTTGATCGGCCGGCCGTTGACGTCCTCTTCTTTTTCGGCAACGGGGACGGGACCGCCGTCTTTCGGAATGCCAAGACCATTAAAAACCCGTCCGAGCATTTTTTCGGAAACGCCCAGTTTCAAAGGCTCTCCCATGAATCGGACTTTGGTGTGCGGCATATCCAAACCGGTAGTGCCTTCAAAAATCTGAACAGTGACAGCCGTGTCGGATGTATCCAAAACCATACCGCGGCGGATGTTGCCGTTTCGGTCTAAAACTTCCACCAGCTCCTGATAACCGACCGGATGAGTTTTTTTTACGACAACCAAAGAACCTTCGATTCGGTTAACGCCGACGTATTCGCGTCCGCTGATGTATTTTTTATCGGCAAACGAAATTTCGTTATTCTGCATACAAAGCCTCCAGTTTAGAGATGCTCTTCTCCAAAGAAAGCGCCAGTTTGTCGAAGCTGTCGGTATCTCCGTTGGCAATCGTCAGTTTCATTTTGACTAAATCCGAAACAACGGGCATTCTTCTGATTTTGGACAGCGGAATGCCTTTTTTGATGGCTTCAGATCCGCGGCGGTAATATTGGAGAATCAGACTTAGCATCGACTTCTGTTTTTCAATAGTAGAGAATTTATCGATGTCGTCGAACGCGTTTTGCTGAAGAAAGCCGTTTTTGAAGAGCGAGCAAATTTCGATGATAAATCGCTGGCTGTCGGGCAGCGCGTCAGGTCCTACCAATTTGACGACCTGTTGAAGTCGGACTTCTTTTTGCAGAAGCTCCATCATCTCTTCCCGTTCGGAGATAAATTCTTCTCCGGCAACGCGGGCAAAGTAGGCGCTCAAATCGGAAACGTATTCACTATAACTGTCTAACCATGAAATGGCGGGATAGTGACGAGCATTGGCGAGCTGTTTGTCTAATCCCCAGAAGCAGCGGACAAACCGTTTCGTATGCTGAGTGACAGGTTCGGAAAAATCTCCCCCGGGAGGCGAAACCGCACCGATGATGGAAACCGATCCCTCTTCGCCGCCTAAAGTCTGCATATAACCGGCACGCTCATAAAATTCGGCAATTCTCGTCGGCAGATAAGCGGGAAAACCCTCTTCCGCCGGCATCTCTTCCATGCGGCCGGAAAGTTCGCGCAGCGCTTCGGCCCACCGGGATGTTGAATCGGCCATAATGGCAACGTTCAGCCCCATGTCGCGGAAGTATTCGGCAATCGTTACGCCGGTGTAAATACTCGCTTCGCGGGCGGAAACCGGCATATTCGATGTATTGGCAATCAATACGGTCCGCTCCATCAGGCTTTTCCCCGTGCGCGGGTCAATCAGACGCGGAAATTCGGTCAGAACATCGGTCATCTCGTTGCCGCGCTCACCGCAACCGACGTAAACAATAATGTCGGCATCACACCATTTGGCGATGGCGTGCTGTGTCATCGTTTTTCCGGTTCCGAAACCGCCGGGAATGGCGACCGTTCCGCCTTTTGCCAGCGGAAAAAGCGTATCGATGACCCTTTGCCCCGTAATAAGGGGAATATTCAGCGGCATCCGCTGTCCGACAGGGCGAGGAACGCGAATCGGCCATTTTTGAAAAAAAGCAATCGTTTTTTCGATTCCGCCGCAGTCAATGACAGCCGCCGTTTCGTCAACCGTGTAATCGCCCTCTGCCGCCAGCGTTTTCAGAATGCCGCATACGTCCGGCGGCACCATGATTTTATGGCAGACCGAAGAGGTCTCCTGAACCGTGCCAAGCGTCTGTCCGCCTTTGACTTCGCAGCCGGCCGACAGCCCGCTCTCCGGTACAAAATGCCATTTTTTGTCGCGGGAAAGCGACGGGGCGTTAATTCCTTTTTCGATGTAACTGCCCGACATATCGCGCAATACGTCAAGCGGGCGCTGGATACCGTCGTAAATGGTTCCGAGCATTCCCGGCCCCAGTTCAACGGAGAGAGGGCCGCCGCTTCCGTAAACGTTGTCTTCCGGCGCCAAACCGGTTGCGTCTTCATAGACCTGAATGACGGCGCGGTCATCATGCAGTTTAATGACCTCTCCGATTAATTTCGATTCGCCGACGTGAATCAACTCCATGTTCAGCGCATCGGAAACATTTTTCACTTCGATAACAGGGCCGTTGACCCGTCTGATTTGTCCGATAATTCGTTCTGCCATATTTTCAACTCCGGGAAATGACCAGGGAAACCGCCTTCCGGATCTCCGACTGATAACGGATCAGCCTCGTTTCGAACAGATTGTCATAAACAACCCGTCCTTCCCGATCGGAAAGCATGATTCCCTGCTTGCGCAAACGCAAAGGAGCCAATTCCAATTTTAAAGGGACTCCGATCTCCTTTGAAAGTTCCTGGGCCCATTGATTCAGCACCGGTTGTGTGACGGCATCAGCCTCGGCGGCGCTGATTGAAACAATCAGATCCGGTTTTCCGATTCCGTAAACCGCTTCCGTCAGCAGAAGGCGCAGCACATCCTTATACCGGGGAGAAGAGGCAAACGCTTTCACCTTCTCCGCCGCCGCCTGGATGGAATCGGTAATGACCTGCTCGCGCAAAACCAAAGCCGTCCGCCGGTTCTCCATTTCGATGTTGTTCCGGCTGCTTTTTTCAATTCTCCGTTTTTCCGATTCGGTTTTTTCGGCAAACACCGTATCAAGTTTCGCCATTTCTTCGCAGGCGGATTTTCTCTTTGCCTCCGCCGCAGCTTCCGCTTCCTTTAAAACGGTTTCAGCCGTCTTTTGTGCGTCTTCAACGATGACATCAAGAAATTCAATTGAGCCTAAACTCTCTTTTCTTTCCACAGATTACCGCCTATAATTTGATTCCGATGGCGGCGTTAATCGTCTGTTTCAGCGAAGGCCGCCCGGGATCCGGTCCGCTCCGGTCGGGAATTTCAACAATCAGCGGAAAATCCTTTGTAAAAAGATAGTTTTCCAGCTCTTCGCGAATCAACGCCGCACATTTCTCGGTAATCACAACAATCGCCGCATCGGGAATGTTCAATGCGTCGGAGAATGCGGCTTCAGTCTCTTCTTTTCCGGAGACGATCCTGCCTTCTACTCCCGCCAAATTGAATCCCAAGACCGTATCCTGATCACCGATAACAAAGTATTTCATGCGTTAAATTTTGCCCAAAATCATGATCGCCATGATAAAACCGAAAACAACGATACCTTCAGCCAACGCGACAAATATCAACGCCTGCCCGGCCAAATTCGGTTTTTCGGCAATCGCCCCCATGGCGGCGGAACCGACCTGTCCGATGCCCAAACCGGCGCCGATGGCGCCCAACCCGAACGCTACGGCAGCCCCGATGAGCGCCCCCAACATTCTCATGGAAGAACCTTCATCCGCGGCTGCGGCTTCCGTCTCCGTTGCGGCCGTCTCTTCCGCGGCATCCTGCGCAAACGCGCCGACCGACACAAACAGACTCAAAAGAACAAACACAAACACCATCCAATTTTTAGCCTTCACATCCGGCCTCCTTTTCTATTTTTTCGGAACTCAATCGGTCCCTTTGTCTACCAAACTGATCGGACGGAACGCAATTCCGCCGCCCATCAAAAATTTATTGAAGAATTCGTAGTAGTGCAACCGGATCGTTTGGATAAACGCCGAAAGCCCTTCCAGCGCAATCACCAGAACGTTCCCGAAAATCACCAGCGCCCACGAACCGACGGCGGCGGCAACCGTTTCGGTTCCGACCATATCCGCCAGCATAAAAAACGCCTGCATCAGGCTGACGTGCGCAATTCCCAAACCGGCAACCCGCAGAAACGACAGCGTGTTCGACAGAAAACCCGAAAAGACTTCCAAAACTTCAATCAGAAGCTCCATGATAAGCATCGGCAGCGCGGTAATTTTGAATCCGCCATTCTCATGAATCGAATGAACTACCAGCCGCACAAAAAACGCCGTAACCGGGAGTCCGAATCCGAGCAGCAAAATCCACGACGGAATACGAGCAAACGATCCTTCGGTCATGAAAAAATAGGCGCAGGCGACGCCGGTCCAATAAAACACCGCTCCGGCAAGCCCCGATTTATCGGTAATTAAATCGAACCACTTCCGACAGCAAATACAATTGTAAAAGAAAAAGAGAATTCCCATGGAAATAATGGCAACGCCCAACCATGTCGAGAGCGCCAAAATTTGCATGAGCGACTGAACCATTCCGGTTGCATTGTGACCCTCTACCGCTCCGTGATAATTGAACCAGACGGCAGGCAGCCACGAATAACCAAAATAGGAACCAAACATAACGCCGAAAAAGATAGCCGACATCCCGCAGTAACACATTAAATTGTAGATGTAATCGGCTTTGCGTTTCTTCCTGGCAACAATGGTTCCGATTAATCCGGCAAGAAAAACGACGGCTCCGTGCCCGACATCTCCGAACATCAACCCAAACATCAGCATAAATGTCAGTGCGACAATATACGACGGATTAATGGTTCCGTAAGCCGGCACCGAAAAGTTGGTAATGATCGTTTCAAACGGTTTGAGAAACCGCGGCGTTTCCAGCAGCACCGGCGGAACAAGTCCTTCTTCCTCGACCGCTTCGCCGGCCGTAGCGATTTCGATGTAACAGTCGCCGTCGCACGATTTGTAAATGGCGTCGGAAACTTTTTTCTTCATTTTTTCGGCAATCCATCCGGAAAAAACGAAGGTCTTTTCGGTTTTATTGAACCGCTGCTGAATGGCGCAGTAAGTTTCGCCGACGCGCAAAGCAACCCACAAATCTTTCACCCGCTGCTTTTCTTTCCCGACCGTCGACTCTAAATCATATTTCAGTTCATTTTGCCGCGCCCGTGTTTTTTCAATCTGTTTTTCCAAACGATCCTTCAGTTCGGGTGTGACGGCAGCCTCTCCCACAATCGGTTCGCCGCCTTTCCACACTGTTTGAGACAGCACCGTTTCGATTTTAAGGCTATCCCGTTTTAAATGAATCAAAACATATTCGTTCAACGTGGTTTCGGAAACGGGCATCAATGCGCACGAAAAACCGCGCAGTCCTTGCAGCAATTCCTCCGCATTTCCGTCAAAAGTTCCATAGCGAGCAACTAAAAACGCCGCATAAGGATTATCATGTCCGGGTGATTTGTGCCGCAAGGCGGCGGAAACCTGTTTTTGAATTTCTTCGAGATGAAGAACGTCGGTCTGCATATCCTGCTGCCGTCGGCGAAGACCTGTCATTTCGGTTTCCAACGCCGCGGCTTCATCCGACATTCTGCGGAAATCATCTTCAGTCAGCGGTTTGATGTCAACATGTTTCAAAGACGGATATTCGATTCTTCCCGCCGCCATGATACTCTCAACTTTCTTCCGCAAATCTTTAATCTCAGCAGAGGACACGGCTTCGCGCACATCCCGCAGCGATCTTGCCAAAGAGGGCGAAACCTCTTTAACAGAGATAAAATCCATTTGACCCAAACTCAGCAGTTCACGAGTCACCCGATCAAAATATTTTTCCAGGACAACAGCGGAAAGCTGCACCATTTTCGCCGTTCGTATCATAACAGTTCCTTTATGCGTTCTTTTTCCAACCGGTAATATTTTGCGTTCATCAATGTGATGATGCGCCGGATTTCCACCCGTTTGAGGATGAAAAAGGCAATGACGGTTCCGACGGTGAACGGATTGCCGCCGAGCGCTTTCTGCGCCTGTTTTTCTTTCAGGCCGGAAGCGACCGTTTCCACAAACAGCAGCCGGTCAAAGTGGGGCGCCGTCGTCTCGCCGACGCTTCCTCCGTCCGCATCCGGAAAGACCCGTTTCACCAACCCGCCGACGTCTTCTTCAAATCCGTCGGCCAAAAAATCCGCACGGATCGGCAGCCGCCGTCCCCCGGGCAGCAGCTGGGCGCGGATGGAGGCGGAATCGAACTGAAAGTAATGTTTCAGCCGGACAATGCGGTTTAAATTCTCAATGTCGATTAACAGTCCCGTGTACTCTTTGGCAATGCGTCTGTCAGGCGGCGGCAGTTTTTCAGCGGATTCCTTCATTTGCCGGAAAACGTAAGCGTCGACTGCCGTTTCGACCCCGTACAGGGTCTCCGTATCGGCCGCTTCGCGCAATACCGGCGCCACAACTTTTCCGTAAGGAGTTGAAGAAAGCAGTTCCGCAACAGCTTCCGGAGAATCGGCGTTCAAAACCGGATCAATCGGCAGGGTGTGAACAATCGGTTCGCGGTGAAGGTACGGCGTGTAGCCGTCGATGTTGCGGCGGCGCACCGCGCGGTCAAACCACAGCCGCAGCACATCTTTTAAAATATCGGCTTCGTAACGGAGCGCCAACGATTCGCAAAAACGGCGGACAGCTCCCTTTGTGTGTTTGAACAGATAGCTGTTGTAAGCGATTTCGTTATCAAGGACTTCCTTTTCACAGGTTTTAATGTCGGCCGTTTTGTGATAAACTTCCTGCAAAAAAGCAAAATCGGTATCCTTAAAGGTCATCAGCAGCGTTTCGAGGTCTTTCGCCTCAGCGCATTTCAACAGGAATTCGGCATCAAGGATTCGGCTGATTTTTGCCCGCAAATTGGCACTGATGAACGAATACTCGGAAACACGCCCCATCGCCCTACTCCGTCCGATTACCGATCAGAATCCCGAAAACCTTTTCGGCGCAACGGGAAACAATTTCCCCCCGGCGGCCCAACTCCTCGGAAAGCCGTTGTTCCGCTTCCCGCCGGCACCTCTCTTCGTCTGCTTTGACTTGATCGGTAAAAGCCTGAATCTCTTCGTTGTATTTTGCCTGCAGCGCTTCGCGGTGCAGTTTGATTTTTTCGCGGTTTTCGGCTTCCACGCTCAGAAGCAAAGCGGAAGCCCTGTCTTTGGCATTTTGAATTTTCGAATCGGCGTCCTTTTCTTTCTCTATGACTTGATTGAAAATTTCTTTCATATATATATTCTATGCCGTTATCAAAAAAATGAAAAGAGTTTTCGGAAAAAAAATTCTTCTCCGGAAAATTTATTGCGGAAATTTGAGTTTCATAAAGTCCGCAATCAAATCAACCGTCGCGTCCACTCCGATTTGGCAGTCGATGCACAAGTCGTAATTTTTATAGTTGCCCCAGGTGTTGGTCGAAAAGTAATTGTAATACGAAGCGCGCTCCCTGTCTTTACGGGTTATGTACAATTCCGCCTGAGCCGGATCGGATTCCCGGTACTCTTCACAAACCCGACGAATGCGGACGTCTGCCGGCGCATAGAGAAAAAGGTTGACGCAGTCGGGAAAATCTTTCAGGATATAATCGGCGCATCTACCGACAAAAACCGACGAATTTTTTTCGGCGGCCGCGCGGATGATTTCCGCCTGCGCAATAAACACCTGATCGGCCAGAGTCAGCGACTGTCCCGAAAGAAACAGCGTATACAAAAAATTACTGACTTTTTTCTGCTCGATTTCCTTGATGTACGACTCGGTCATGCCGGTTTTTTCGGCTGCCAGCGAAATCAAATCGCTGTCATAATAATCAAAACCCAGCCGGTCGGCCAATTTTTTGGCAATCAACCGTCCGCCGCAACCGTATTCGCGGGCAATGGTGATAATTTTGTTTCCCATCTGTCACTCCTTCCGAACTGCTTCGGCTATTTCGACTCGCTTTGTTCCTTTTGCGCCGCCTTAATCTGCTGCTGCCGCTTCAGTTCGTAAAAACGCTGCGCTTCGGGATCGTTTTTGAAGTATTTTTTAAAGTCATATGACAAAGCCAGAAAAAAAATCCCCACTGCGCCCCAAACGCAGACAATCAGCATCAACGACCAGTCGGTCTGATACAATGACCACAGCAACGTAACGCCGCAAAGACAGGCGCAAATCAAATAAACGATCGTCAGCACCTGCAAAGTTGACAATCCCAAATTCAGCATTTTGTGATGCGTATGCTCCTTATCGGGTGTAAAAAACGAAACCCTGTAGAAAACCATCCGGCGGATCATTGAAGAAAACGTGTCAAATATCGGAATGATGCAGACGGTAACGGCCAAATAAAGCGTCACCGAGTCATACTGCGGGTTATTGGCCAACGGAACAACCGCCAGCGTCAGCCCGACAACGTAGCTGCCGGCGTCCCCCATAAAAATCTTCGCCGGCGGAAAATTGAAAATCAGAAACGCCAAGAGCGAACCGAACAACGTAAACGCCAGAACCGACAGAGCGATATCGTTCAGCACAAGCGAATACAATCCGACGCTGACCAGACCGAAACACGACAAACCGCCGGCCAAACCGTCCATGCCGTCAATCAGATTGATGGCATTGCTGACGCCGACAATCCAAATAAATGTCAGCGGATAAGAAAAAAGCCCCAAAGGCAGCGTGTACTGCGCAAACGGAATGTAAATTTCCTTAAAGCGGAAGCCGGCGGCAATGAGAATCACCGTCAGCAGCGCCTGAATCCCGAACTTCAGTTTGGCGCTCAGGTTCAGATAATCATCGCAAATACCGACGACAAAAATTCCGGCGATAGCGGTTACCAGCGCGGCAAATTTGACGGCGTTCAGTCCCATTTCGATTCCGACGTGGCTTGACGACGCAAAAAAGACGGAGATCCCGATGATAAACGAAATAAAAACGCCGACTCCGCCGATACGCGGCGTCGGACTGATATGAATTTTCCGTTCGTTTGTGGAGTCATACCACTGATATTTCTTTGCCAGCGCAATCAGAACCGGCGTAATGATAATATTCGAAAGAAACGCGGAACCGACGGAAATCAAAAACAGTGTGATATAAAATTCCATAAATTCAGACCGGAATTTCCCCGGCAATTTTATTGTATATTAAAATAAAACTATGGTCAAATATTTATTTTTGGTTTATTATATTGACAGTGAATCGACCGGTCAAACCGTTTTTCGGTTGACAAAACAAGGAAGGTATTTATGAAGAACCGTTATTTGTTTACCTCGGAATCGGTCAGTGAAGGACACCCCGACAAAGTGGCGGATTTCATCTCCGATTCGATTTTGGACGCCTGCCTGGAAGCGGATCCGCAGTGCCGGACCGCCTGCGAAACGTTTACGACGACCGATTTCGTTCTGACGGGCGGAGAAATCAGCCTCTCTCCGGAAAAATTCGAAGCTCTTCCTGTCGAAAAAATCGTCCGCGAAGCCGTCGCTTCCATCGGTTATAATAAAGAAGAATACAAATTCAATGCCGCTACATTTCAATGGGAAAACCGGATTCACAGCCAGTCGCCCGACATTGCGCAGGGCGTAACGGGAACCGGTTTGTTCAAGGCTCAGGGCGCCGGAGATCAGGGCATGATGTTCGGTTTTGCCTGCAACGAAACACCGGAACTGATGCCCGCTCCGCTTCAGTTTTCACACACGATCCTGAAACGGGCGTCGGCATTGCGGAAAGAAGGTTCGATTCGTTGGCTGCGGCCCGATTCGAAAAGTCAGGTTTCAATTCTTTATGAAAACCATAAACCGATTGCCGTCGATACCGTTATCGTTTCGCATCAGCATGACGAAGACGTTTCTTACGCCGAAATTGAACGGACGATTATCAATGAAATCATCAAACCGGTTTTGGAACCGACGGGGCTTCTGACAAAAGAAACGAAGTATCTGATTAATCCGACCGGAAAATTCGTCATCGGCGGTCCTCACGGCGATTCGGGACTGACCGGACGCAAACTCATCGTCGACACCTACGGCGGAATGGGAAGACACGGCGGCGGTTCTTTCTCCGGAAAAGACCCCAGCAAGGTTGACCGGTCGGCCGCGTATATGGCGCGCTACATTGCGAAAAATATCGTCGCCTCGGGCGTCTGCGAACGGTGCGAACTGCAGCTGGCCTACGCCATCGGTTACCCGCAGCCGGTTTCGGTGATGGTCGATACTTTCGGAACTTCAGCAACGGATGAAACGAAGCTGACAGCGTTGGTTCAGGATATGTTCGATCTCTCGCCGGCCGGAATCATCAAAACGCTGGATTTACGGCGGCCGATTTACAAACAGACGACGTTTTACGGACACTTCGGAAAACCGGGGCTTCCCTGGGAAAAAACCGATAAAGCCGAAGAAATCGCCCGCGCTCTTTCGTAAAATTTCCGCTCCGCCGAAAAAAACTTGCTTTCCTCTTTTTGAAGCGTTAAAATTCAAAAGGAGGACGTCATGAGCGTTACATTTTACTCGTTGGGAGCTGTTGAAGAGGTCACCGGTTCCAAACACATTCTGGAAGTCGACGGACGGTCTTACCTGATTGACTGCGGGGCTTTCCAAGGCAAACGCGCCGTTGCCGACAAAAAAAACCGGGATTTGAAAATTCCTCCCGAAAAAATCGAGGCGGTCGTACTGACGCACGCGCACTACGACCACTGCGGACTTCTGCCGTATCTTGTCAAAAAAGGGTACAAAGGCAATATTTACGCCACCCCGGCCACACGGAGCCTTGCCAACCTCATTATGATGGACAGCGCGCATATTCAGGCGCGCGACGCGGAATTTTTGCGGAAAAAAGCGGAGACGCGCGGCGAAGAATTCGACTGGCAGCCGCTGTTCACCGAAGCGGACGTAACAGCCGCCTCCAATCAGACCGTCGGAATTTCCTATCACCGCCCGATTACCATCGGACCCGACGTAAAAATCGAATTTTTCGATGCCGGGCACATTCTCGGCTCTGCGATGGTTCTCTTCACAATTTACGAAGGCAAGGAAAACGAGGTGCGCATCCTCTTTTCCGGCGACTTGGGACGGAAAAACAAACCGATTATCCGCGACCCCGATCCGATGCCGGCGGCCGATTACCTTGTTTTGGAAAGCACTTACGGAAACCGCCTTCATGAAAGCAACGACGAGGCGCTGGCTCTTCTCGGAAAAGCGGTAACGCGCATTGTTCAAACTCGCGGTAAAATCATCATTCCTGCGTTTGCTGTCGAACGCACTCAGGAACTGATTTACTATTTTCACCTTCTGCAGGATGCGGGAGCCGTTCCCGAAATTCCGATTTACGTTGATTCCCCGATGGCGGTGAACGCAACCTCCATTTTTCAGGTTCATCCCGAATGCTACGACACGGAAACCTACGACGCCTTTCTGAAACATCACAAAAATCCGTTCGGATTCAACGCGCTGACATTTGTCACCAACGTTGAAGATTCCAAGCGGCTCAACGAAAAAGAAGGCCCGATGATTATCATCAGCGCCGACGGAATGTGTGAAGCCGGCCGCATCCTTCACCATTTAGCCAACAACATCAGCCGCAAAGAAAACACGGTTCTCATTGTCGGGTACATGGCCGCAAACACTCTCGGCCGCCGCATCAAAAACCGCGCGGAAGAGGTCAAAATTTTCGGGGAAGTTTATCCCGTCCGCGCCGACGTCGAGGAAATCAATGCGTTCAGCGCCCATGCCGACTACCGGGAAATCATCGGATGGCTGAACGAAGGCGACGACTCCCGGACAAAAGGTATTTTTCTGGTTCACGGCGAACCCGACGCGCAGGAAGCGCTGCAAAAACGGCTGCTCAACGAAGGCTGGCCGTCGGTGGAGACCGTTAAAGCCGACCGCGTTTACCGTCTCCGGTAACGGGTTGAAAAGGCAGCCGTTTTCCGCTATTATAAAACCATGAGTAAATACGACTTCTCTTCCATCGAAAAAAAATGGCAGAAATTCTGGGATGAAAATCAGACATTCCGCGTCACCGAAGACGAATCTTTTCCGAAAGAAAAGCGGCGCTACGTTTTGGATATGTTTCCGTACCCTTCCGGAGCGGGACTGCACGTCGGTCATCCCGAAGGCTACACTGCGACCGACATTTACTGCCGTTATCTTCGGATGAACGGATTCAACGTCCTCCATCCGATGGGATTCGATTCATTCGGACTGCCGGCGGAAAATTACGCCATTAAAACCGGAACCCATCCGAAAGTGACAACGGAAGCCAACATTGAACGGTTCCGAACCCAAATCAAACAGCTCGGCTTCTGCTACGATTGGTCGCGGGAAATTTCGACCCATGAAGAGGAGTATTACCGCTGGACGCAGTGGCTCTTTCTCAAACTGTTTGAAAAAGGACTGGCATATGAATCCGATATGCCGATTAACTGGTGCCCCGACTGCAAAACCGGTCTGGCAAACGAAGAAGTCAAAGACGGCTTTTGCGAGCGATGCGGCGCCCGAGTAACCAGAAAAAATCTGCGGCAGTGGGTTTTGAAAATCACCGCTTATGCCGAACAGCTCCTGTCCGGACTGGAAAATTTGGATTGGCCCGAGTCGGTAAAAACGATGCAGCGCAACTGGATCGGACGCTCGCAGGGCGCAAACGTCCGCTTCGAATTGGCGCAGGGCGGCGGATTTCTTGAAGTTTACACAACCCGGCCCGATACGCTTTTCGGCGCCACTTACATGGTGATTGCGCCCGAACACCCGTTAGTCGACGCCTTAACGACACCGCCGCAAAAGACCGCGGTCGACGAATACCGGCGGAAGGCCGCCTTAAAGTCCGACTTGGAGCGCACCGATTTGGCAAAGGACAAAACCGGTGTGTTTACGGGTTCGTACGCTGTCAATCCCGTCAACGGTAAAGAAATTCCGATTTGGATTTCCGACTATATTTTAATTTCCTACGGAACGGGCGCCATCATGGCGGTTCCGGCACACGATCAGCGCGACTGGGAGTTTGCAAAAAAATTCGATTTGCCGATGATTCAGGTACTCGAAGGCGGCGACATTGAAAAAGAAGCGTTTACGGAAGATGGAATTCACATCAACTCCGAGTTTCTCAACGGACTCGACAAACCGACTGCCATTGAAAAAATTATCGAATTCCTTGAAAAAAAAGGAGTCGGAGAGCGGACTGTCAACTACAAACTGCGCGATTGGATTTTTTCACGGCAGCGCTACTGGGGAGAACCGATACCTCTGATTCACTGTCCGCATTGCGGAACAGTCGCTGTTCCCGAAAATCAATTACCGCTCCGACTGCCGCAAGTGCAACGCTACGAACCGACTGGAACAGGAGAATCGCCGTTAGCAGCTATCGACGAATGGGTCAACACCGTCTGTCCGAAATGCGGAAGCGCCGCTAAACGGGAAACCAATACTATGCCGCAATGGGCCGGTTCCTGCTGGTACTATCTGCGTTACATCGATCCGCACAACAGCAAGGCCTTTGTCGATCCCAAAAAAGAAGCATACTGGATGCCGGTTGATCTTTACGTCGGCGGAGCTGAGCACGCTGTACTGCACCTGCTTTATTCTCGATTCTGGCACAAAGTTTTTTACGACCTCGGTCTGGTCAAAGATTCCGAACCGTTTAAACGTTTAATCAATCAAGGAATGATTACATCGTTTGCCTATCAGCGTAAAAATAAAACATTGGTCGCAGCCGATTGTGTTGAAGAAATTGCTCCCGATACTTACATCGAAAAAGGCACGGGCGAAAAACTGGAAAAAGTCATCGCTAAAATGTCGAAATCGCTGAAAAACGTCATTAATCCCGACGACATCATCCGCGACTACGGCGCCGATTCCATGCGGCTTTACGAAATGTTTATGGGACCGCTCTCCGTTTCCAAGCCGTGGCAAACCGAAGGACTGGCCGGCGTCCACCGTTTCCTCGAACGCATTTGGCGCATTGCCGAAAAACCGCTTACCGACGCCGTTCCGACAACCGGACAGCTGAAAATCCTCAATAAAACCGTTAAGAAAGTCAAAACCGACACGGAAAATCTCGATTTTAACACGGCGATTGCGCAGATGATGATTTTCATCAACGCCCTCACGGGGGAAGAAACCGTTCCGCGGGCCATCTGGGAGCCGTTTGTACTGATTCTGGCGCCGTATGCGCCGCATTTGGCGGAAGAGCTGTGGGAGCGGCTCGGCGGAAAACCTTCGGTAGCCGATCAACCCTATCCGCCGTTTGACGACGCTTATACGGTGGACAGCGAAGTGACGCTGGTTGTCCAAATCAACGGAAAAGTCCGCAGCAAGCTTACCGTTCCCCGCGATCTGAGCGAAGATGAAATGAAGAAAACGCTCGCCGCTGACCCGAAAATCCGTTCGCTGACAGAAGGAAAAACCGTCGTCAAAACGGTTTATGTTCCCAACCGCATTGTCAACTTGATTCTGAAATAGGAGGCAGTCAATGAAAAAAAGATTTTCCGGCTTATTCCTTTGCTTAATTCTGTCGGTTTCCTGCGGCGGTCAGTTTTCCGAAATTCAAAGATTTTCGATTTATAAAGAAACTCTGACCGTCGGAATTATGAGTGATTTACAGATTCCCGAAAACGCGGCAGACGATAACCTCTATGTCGCAAACACAAAGAAAGCGTTGGAATATTTCCGATCGCAAAATATCGATATTCTGATTAATGCCGGCGATCTCACCGATTTGTCCGCCAATTCTTCTTACGATCCATACTCACAGTTGCTTCAGACCGTTTTTGCGGATAAACGGCCGGTTACGGTTCAGGTAATGGGAAATCATGATTATTGGAATTCTTACGGGAAAGCCGAAACATTACAAAAACTGAGAAACCGCTTTCAGGAAATGGCCGGCGATGCTCCGTGGTCGCATAAAACCGTCAACGGATATCATTTTCTTGCAATCAGTCCCGTCAACGGTGCAATGGACGGCTCTTACGCTCTCATCGAAGACAAAATCCGGGCGGAAATCGAAACCGCGGTTGCCGAAAATCCGAAAAATCCCGTATTTGTCGTTACGCATCAACATCCGGAAGACACCGTTTACGGAAGTGATGACTGGGGAAACGCCGCTCTGACAAAAATTTTTGCCGATTATCCGCAAATTGTCTCGTTTTCGGGGCATTCACACTATTCGCTATTGGATGAACGCTCCGTCTGGCAGGGTTCGTTTACGGCCTTCAATACGCAGTGCGTTTCCTATGTTGAATTGGAAAAAGGAAAAGAAAACGGATCGATTCCGCCGTGTGCCGAAGATTCCCCTATGGTCATGATTATGGAAATTTCTTCCGATGAACTGAAAATCAGACGGTACAATCTTGCTGAGGAACGGGAAGAAAAATCTCCGTGGATCATCTCTCTGCCGCTGACACCGTCGGAATTCCGCTACACAACGGAAAAACGTCTTGCCGCCGCAACTGCCCCCGTTTTTCCGGAATCCGCAACGGCGTCCGGCGTCAAACCGACGACCGTCAAAACCGATGGAAAATCTGTCGCCGGATTCACTTTTACGGCCGCCGAACACCCTGATTTTGTTCACTCCTATGAAGCGGAATTTTCAGGAAACGGTCAAACCGTAACTGCCGCCTTCTTTTCCGATTTCTGCGCCGGATTGGATAAAATGTCTCCGAATCCGTCGTTTGCCGTTCCAGCCGCATTAAAACCGGGAGAATACGATGTCAAAATTACGGCAGTCGAATCCTTCGGAAAAAAAAGCGCAAACCAAGTGACGGGAAAACTGACTGTCGGCCGTTAAATTCGGGTCAGTCAGTTCCGGCAACCGGGACAAGTCCCGCGGACAAAAAAATCAATATTATCGACAGTAAAGCCGTTTCCGGGAGCCGGTAATTTTGTCTCCTCAACCGGAAAATCGATGACACATCCGCATTTCAGGCATTTAAAGTGACCATGAACGGAGGTGTCGGCGTCAAAACGCGCTTCGTTTTCTTCAATCGTGATTAAACGCGCTAAATCTTTTTCGACAAACAACTTCAACGTATTGTAAATCGTCATTTTCGAAAGCGACGGAATTTCTTCTTTCAATTCGTTGTAAATCGTCTCTACCGAAGGATGTTCTTTTGTCTCCATCAGGAGTTTGTAAATTTTCATTCTTTGGAACGAAGGACGGATGTCCTTGCTTTCCAGCATCATCTTAGCCTTTTTCATACTCATATTATATTTTGAATCTTTATAAAATTCAATACTTTTTTGGAATAGATACAATTTTTTTTCTTTTTTTGATAGAATGGATTATGCGGAAAGCGTTTGAAGCCAAACACACACTTCTATACATGAAAGCCGTGTTTATCGGTCTTTTGGCAGGGTTGATTGTGACTGCTTACCGTTTTCTGTTGCTTAAACTGACAGAAGGACGTTGGTTTGTTGTCCATGCCGCCGAAAAACAACCGCTTTTTTATATTGCGATTTTTGTGGTACTGACAATAACTGCTTTAATTATCGGAGCGACGGTTTCCAAGTATCCGATGTTAAAAGGCAGCGGAATCCCTCAAATCAAAGGCGGACTGCGCGGCTTTTTTAAACTGTCATGGTTCCCCGAATTGCCGTTAAAATTCTTCGGCGGTCTTTTAGCTCTCGGCTGCGGGCTCTCCCTCGGAAGGGAAGGCCCGTCCATCCAGCTCGGCGGACTGACCGCGTGCGCTGTCAATAAAAAATTCGCCAAATCGCAAAAAGAGGAAGACTGCCTGCTGACAGCCGGTTCCGCCGCCGGATTGACAGCCGCATTCGGCGCGCCGCTTTCGGGCGTTCTGTTCACCTTCGAAGAACTCCGCAATCGAATGACTCACACGAGTTTAGTGACGGCAATCCTCTCGTGTCTTGCCGCCGGCATCGTTTCCGAAGCGATTCTGGGACAGCTGCCGGTTTTTTCATTCACCTTTCCGAACATGATTCCCGTTTCGGATTACTTTTTACTGATTCCGCTCGGTGTCGTCTGCGGCACGGTGGCTGTTATTTTCAATCAGTCGCTTTTTCTATCGCAGGATCTGCACGCCCGCATCAAAAGCCCGCTGCTGCGGCCGCTGCCGGCGTTTTGGCTGACCGGCATTCTGTTTGCAGGTTTTCCGCTGCTGTTGGGAAGCGGTCACGATCTTCTGCAGGAAATTAAGGCCGAATCGTACGCTGTTCCGATTCTGCTGATACTGATCGCCGCCAAACTGCTCTTTACCGCAATCTGCTACGGCTCCGGAAGTCCGGGAGGCATTTTCTTACCGCTTTTGATGCTTGGCGCTATCATCGGAAAAACTTACGAATTGCTTTTGGTGAATTATTTTGATTACCCTCACATCTACGGTTCGTTCTTCATCGCACTGGGAATGACCGCATTCTTTTCCGGAGTGACAAAAGCGCCGATTACCGGCTGTGTTTTGATTTTAGAGATGACCGCTTCACTCAGCCACCTCATTCCTTTGATCATCGCAGCTCTAACTTCTTACGGTATCGCGAATTATCTCGGAGACTCGCCCGTTTATGACGAACTTCTGGAGCGAATGCTCAACGATCGGAAAAAAGAGGGGATTTATCCAAAGAAAGAAGTCGGCTGAGTCAGCAGACGATGCGGCCGCCGTCAAGCAGCGTTTGAACCGAACCGTCGGCAAAAAACGCGGTGATTGTCGGTTTCAGCAGAACCCCGTCAAGGTGAATCAGCGCGCGGGCGTCTTCATCGTAATTGCTGCCGACAGCGATGTGGCACGTCTCAAACGCCTTTTCGTCAATCAGCATATTGCCGGAAATGAATGCGGCCGGATTGACTCCGATGCCCAACTCACCGAGGGCCCGCGCATTTTTCCGGTACTCTTGCGCCGTTTCAGGCGGCAGCGTGCCGTCTTTGCCCATCCGCACACTGTCGGCTTCACCCGCTTCAATCGTTGCCGACAGCGCATCGGCTTCCCGGCCTCCGGAAATACCGGTGACAAAACCGCCTTCGACGGTGCAGACAATCGGCGTTTCAATTTTAACAGTACCATTTTGAACCGCCATACTGCCGTCGAAAACCAAAATCCCGTGCGCCGTTCCTTTTTCAGGCGAGATAAACGCTTCGCCTGCCGGCAGATTTCCGCCCTCCCCCGGAACAGAAAAATCTCCGTCATCGACAAACGCCAAACGGCCGCGCAATCCGATTTCCAAGTCGGTTCCAGCCGCCGTGGAAATATGAACTTTTTCAGCGGCGTCCAACTTTTCTTTTAAAGCAAGACAACGGCGTTTCATTTCAGCGTAATCGACCGGAACCGTTTTTTCAAACAGCTCTTTCGTGACTCCGGGAGACCAAAATGAACGGGTCTGCTTCCGTTTCATCAAATAATGAAATGTATTGTCGATTTTTTTGCCTTCCCAATCATAAGGATTGCGGATGGCGTCAAAATCCTTACCCATTTTTTCACTGCTCATGGAAATCAACACATCCGGCGCCGTTTGAATTGCTCCAATCACTGACTTCTCGGTAAAATCCAGCGATGTTTTTTCCGGCTGAACAGCCAAAACGGGATGCGCACCGACCGCTTCACATTCGTTGTAGAGCGCCTGCGAAATTTCCAATACATCGGATTGCGGATTGGTAATGATGAGGACGGTTTCATCTTTTTTGATTTTTAGACTTTCGCGAACAGCGGTTTCCGCCGCTTTTTTCAAACGGGAACTTTCAATAGGAAACGACGGCATAAATAACTCCTAATAACTTTTAGCGAAAACGGCAAAGTGATGCGCTTCCTTTCCGCAATGGAAACAGCGGCCGCTGACGTTTTCCTGCCGTCCGAACGGAAGACAGCGAACAGTCGCCTTGGTATCCGCTTTGACTTCGGCTTCGCACTCCGGATCGCCGCACCAAAACGCTTCAACAAAACCGGGCGCCTTCTCCCCCTCAAACAGCGGCAAAAAATCTTCGTATTTTTCGACAAAAACCGTATTTTCCTCGCGGAATTTTAATGCCCGGGCAAACAGATTTTTCTGAATCTCTTCAAGCAGCGTTTTGATTTCACCGGCGACCGCCCCGCGGTCGACCGTCTTCTTTTCGCCCGTATCTCGGCGGACCAAAACCGCTTTCCGGTTTTCCAAATCGCGGGGACCGACTTCAACGCGCACGGGAACGCCGCGCATTTCCCACTCGGCAAAACGCCAACCCGGCGACTGCTTGTCGTCGGCGTCCGTCACAACCCGAAACGAGGCTTTCAGTTCCTTTGCCAACCCGTCGCAATACTCCAAAACCTTCTCTTTATCGGCTGTCTTGAAGATCGGGACAATGACAACTTCCTGAGGGGCAACCTTCGGCGGCAAAACCAATCCTTTGTTATCGGAATGCGTCATAATCAGCGCGCCGATCAGCCGCGTCGAAACTCCCCAGGAGCTTGCCCACACATACTCCAACGTTTTTTCCCTCGTCTGATATTTAACGTCAAACGCTTTCGCAAAATTCTGTCCGAGGAAGTGGGAAGTTCCCGCCTGCAGCGCTTTTTTATCCTGCAAAAGCGCTTCTATCGAATAGGTGTCGACGGCTCCGGCAAATTTTTCCGACTGCGATTTCGGGCCGGTTAAAAGCGGAATCGCCAGAAAATCTTCGACAAAGGTTTTATAAACATTGAGCATCCGAAGCGTTTCTTCTTCGGCTTCCCGGGCAGTTTCGTGAGCGGTGTGCCCCTCCTGCCAAAGAAATTCGGTCGTCCTCAAAAAGAGCCGCGTCCGTTTTTCCCAGCGGATGACGTTTGCCCATTGGTTGATCAAAAGCGGCAGATCGCGGTAAGACTGAATCCATTTTTTATAAGTGCTCCAAATGATGGTTTCCGACGTCGGTCTTAAAACGTAAGGCTCCTCCAGCTCTTCGCCGCCGGCGTGAGTCACCACCGCCAGTTCGGGAGAAAATCCTTCGACGTGTTCGGCTTCTTTCCGCAGAAAACTGTCGGGAATCAGCATCGGAAAATAGGCGTTGGAGTGGCCGGTTTCTTTAAACATCCGGTTCAGCTCGCTCTGAACCGCTTCCCACAGCGCATAGCCGCGCGGGCGGATGACCATACACCCTTTCACGGGCGCATAATCGGCCAACTGCGCATTCAAAACAATATCAATGTACCATTGGGAAAAATTTTCTTCACGGGGAGTAATTTTATCCGCCATAAACACCTCTTACATTTTATCAATCAGCATGGAACACTTGCCGGAAGGAATCGGAAGCGTTTTTTTCTTCCTGCTGTTCAGAATATTGATTGTAAAATAATATAACTTGTCCGATTCAAGCCGAATTTCCCAAGCGCCGACGCGGCCGCTTTTGTTGCTGTAAATCGTAATTTTATTGCGTTTCAGCAGCATATTTTCGATTCCGGTCTCCTCCAAAGACGGCATAATCCATTCGACCGTTTTCTTCGGAAGTGAAATATAGAATCCGACCACATTTTCAATCATCAGCGCGATGGTACTCAGACAGGCGTAGGGCAGAAAATTCCGCCGCGGGAAACCGGTTCCGTCGGCTGCGGCCGGAGCGGCTTCCGACGGACTGTAGGATTCATACAGATCCGGTTTCGGGCTTTCTTCGTCGTTCAGCACTTCAAGAATGAAGTAAAGATGACGGATGGCAAATTCCCGCGCCGTTTCGTAATACTTGTACTTTTCCAGCCCTTTGATAATCATGAAAACCAACGACGGATTGACGTCGCCGAGATCGCGTCTGCCTTCGGGGGAAAAACCCTCCTCGCAGGCGGCAAGCGACGGAAACGGATGTTCCGTTGCAAATTCATTTTCATCGGAGAGCAGTTTTACCATCCGGTCGACGCGGTCCACGCCGGGAAGTTCCGCCAAAACCGCCCAATACCCGGCGCAAGACTTGACCCGCAAAAGCGATCCGTCTTTCTTCAAATCGAAATAAAACCCGGCTTCCTCGTCCCACATTTTTTCGTTAATGCGGGTTTTCAGTGAAAAATACTTCTTTTTGTATTTGAACCCGATGTCGCGGTCGTTTAACAGTTCGCCGATAGCGGAGAGGTAAAGCGCATTCACCGCCTGCTGACAGTTGAAATCAATCGGGTAAAAAGCCTCGGCGCGCAAAGGGCAGTTTCGTCCGCCGGCTAAAGGAGTCACAGCGTACAATCCGTTAGGGGCAAGGAATTTTTCTTCCAACCAATCATAATAGCGGCAAAGAATTTCGATAACGTCTTTCAACCGCTTTTTGTTGCCGACTTTGTGATAAATATTCAGCTCGGCATAAGAAAACAGAGGCGGCAAAACGCCCTCGGGATTCTCTTCGGTCAGTATGGGGCGGCCGTCCTCAAGCGAATATACGCCGCGAATAGCTCCGTCCGCTTCCTGTTTGGCATAAAAGTTATCGAGACAGGAGGATGAGTTATAACAGCCGTTGCTGTACACCAAAAAAAAGGTCGAAAAAATCGCTTCCGTTTGATTGATGACGCCGGACGGTTCATAAACGAAAAACTCTTTTGCAAAGCCGTTCTTGGTTGAACCTTTGATCATTGCCGAGTCAATTCGATTCCAACTTTGTTCGTAAACATCGACAAAATCCTGATCATAGAAACGGATTAAAGGTAAATCTTTTCTCGCCATGTTTTTTCCCGCTAACTTAAAATCATCCGTATGGAAACACAAATTTCTTCGGAACAGAAAGATTAAACAAGCAGTTTTTCAAGTTCCGAACGGATTCCTGAAGGAATTTCCGTCGATTTCTGCGCCCGGTAATCAAAAAACACCGTCACCACCGTCGAGCGGGCGCACAATCGTCCTTCCTGATACAGTTCCTGATAAATATGCATTGAACTGCGACCCAATTTCGACACTCCGGTTTTCATTTCACACTCTTTTCCGTAAAAAATCTGTGAAAGAAAATCGACTTCGCTTCGAACCATGATTTGGTTCCAGTTTTCAAAGAGAAGCGACGGATTGCAGATTTTAAAAATCGGGTTGCGCGCTTTTTCAAGCCAATATTGAATGGACAAGTTGTTCATATGCCGTAATCCGTCCGTATCGGCGATTGCAGGGTAAAATTTCTCGATTATCATGTTCCGATTATATCATAAATTCGGGAAAATCGTTTATTTTTTTTCTTTTTTTTGTTAAAAAAAATCGGAGAGAAAAATGTGCGTCATTACAATTGAAAATATCGAGTCGGAAACCATTATCGGTGTTGAAGAGCACGAACGAACGCACCTTACGCCGGTTATTGCGACAGTCGTGATCCGTTACGATTCGTCAAAAGCCGAAAAGAACGACGATATAGCCGAGGCTGTCGATTATGCCCTGTTGCCGCAGATGGTTCGAAGAACCGTCGCCGAATCTCGGTGCAGGCTGCTGGAAACGCTGGCGGGGCGGATTGGCGACTGCATTCTTCAACGGTTTGCGCAAGCCGAAACGGCAACCGTGCGCCTTTGCAAGCCCGGAATTCTGCCGGAAGCGGCGGCTGTTTGGGTTGAAGTCAGCCGATGCCGATGAATCCGCCGATACTCGGACAAAGCGGCCGCTCTCAATAGAAATCTTTAGCGTTAACGATACGGACGGCGCCGGTTTGCTTTGCGATCAAATAAACGCACAATCCGGAACAAACCGTATCAATCAACGCCGCCAACCCGTACATTACCGGCAATAACGGCAGCAGTAAATGATAAGCATCCGATTTGACAACCCCGTAAACGGAGCACATAACGATCACCGAAAAAAACGAACCGACAACCGGAATCGTTCCCGTATACAGGGAAAGAACCAGCGCCAATAAAACCGCGACCGCGACAGACACAAACGAAACCGTCAGCCCCGACTGCGATTTCAAAATCATCAGAAACGCCGAAACGGTCATCATAACGGTTCCGGGACGGAAAACGGCGGCGTAAAATCCTGTCAAAAACGAATTGACGGTTGATTCCACTCCGGAGTTTTTTTCGTTGTATTTCAGCAGAGCCGCATGGGAAAAAAGGACGTCGCCGGAAACAAAGGCCGTCAGCGCCGGAACCGTTAATCCGAACAGCAGTTTATACGGATTTTTTTCCTTGAAAAAAAGAAACATAACAGCCGGACAAAAGACAAAAAGAAAAAAAACCGCTTCGACGACAAGAAACAGAATAAAATAAACGATATCGCGGTTCATTACCGCCCCTGATTTCAGGGAATAAACAAATCCTGCCGTAATGAAAAAAATCATTGCCCATAAAATATCGACGGCAAAAGTATTGATGTGCTGCAGCAGCTTGGAAAACGAATCAAACAGCGTCGAAATCGATTTGGTCGCCAAGCGGTCGAACGAAAGGTTCAGACCGATAAAAAGCGCCAAAACAATCACCGGAAAAAGAATTCCGTAGGGATTGAAAAAAACGCTGAGCATATTTGCCGGAATCACGGAGAGCAGAAAATCGGAGAGCGGAGGCACTTCAAACACCTCCGATTCGGGAACGATGTGGGAAAGCCGTTGCGGAGAGAGCAGCAGGGTCAGAACGGCCGCAAAAAGAACCGCCGCCGCCGTCACAACGCTCCAAAAAGCAAGCGCCCGTCCGAACATTTTCCGCAGGAGCTTCTGACGGTACAGTTCGTAAACTTCGATTGCGAACGAGAAAAAAACAAGCGGAATAAAAATGTATTTTCCGAAGTTGACGGCAAGTTCAAAAAGAAAGCGGACGGCGGTTTCCAAAAACTCTGTGTGCGCCGGCAGCAGCGCGCCGACCAACGCGCCGGCAAAGGTTCCCAACAAAACTTTAATCCAGTTTTTCATTTTTACCCCTAAAACCGAAACAATCCGCGCTGTTTTTTATCTTCCGAAACGACAACTGACGGATATGTCTTAGCGGATTCCGCCAAACGCTGTAACGTAAAGGTAACCGCATCGTCGTCTTTTTCGTTTTTCAGCTGAATCCATTCGGCAGGAATTTTTCCCCCGGAATTTTTCAGACACATTCGGTTGGCTATAGCCCGAAAACAGCTTTTCCACAAAACGTTTCCGACACTTTCCGCTCCGGTATCAAACCGATCGATAAACACGATCTCTTTCAGTATTTTTTCCCGGAAGAGTTTCATTCCTTCACTTAAAAAAAACATCATATTTTTTATTTTTTGATCAATCAAAATCTCAAAATACAATTTTCCGAATTCATCGGCGTTCTCTTCTTTTTTGTCCGGCAGGCCGAACAACAGAAGTCCGTCGACAGAACCGAAATCATTGACCGCCTTCCGAAAAAAAGAGACGGCGGACAGGGATGAGCCCGGAGTTCCCGAAAAAACGTGTATATTCCGAAACAGAACGGAGTCGGCATGATTTTCGGTTAAAGGCTCGCAGCTCATTCCTGCGACAGAATCTTCATTCCCAGAAAATTTTTGCGCCAACCGCAACGCAAAGGGATGATTGATATCCGAAAACAGGTAATTCTTACTCATCGCTTTATTATATAACAATCAGAAAAAACAGTCTACTGTTCTGCCCGCCGTTTCTTGACACGAAAAAAGAGAACGGGTAAACTGTCGCCATGTATAAATATATCATTGAGGGAAACCGTCCTCTTTCGGGGAAAATCAAAGCCGGCGGCAACAAAAACGCCGCGCTGCCGTGTCTGTGCGCAGCGCTGCTGACCGACCAGAAAGTTGTTCTGCGCAACATTCCGGAAATCGAAGACGTCAAAGTGATGATGAATGTCATGCGGGAGCTCGGCGTCGAAATCGAAAAGATCGAAGACGGCGTTTTTGCCCTTGAAGCGAAAAATATCAGTACCGTAGCGGTTCCGCGGGAAGGCGCCCAGAAGATGCGCGCGTCCATTCTGCTGGCCGGTCCGCTGCTGGCCCGTTGCCGGCGGGCGGTTTTGCCTCCGCCGGGCGGCGACGTGATCGGCCGCCGCCGCCTCGACACCCATTTTTTGGCGTTTGAGGCGCTGGGAGCGGAAATCCTCGTTGATTCGGAGTTTAAAATTCAGACGGACCGGCTTGTCGGCGCCGATTTGTTTTTGGACGAAGCCAGCGTTACGGCAACCGAAAACGCGGTGATGGCTGCCGTTCTCAGTGAAGGAAAAACAACGATTACCAATGCGGCCTGCGAACCTCATGTTCAGGATCTTTGCCGGATGCTGTGCGCAATGGGCGCCGAAATTACGGGAATCGGATCGAATTTGCTGCTGATTGAAGGCGTCCGGGAACTTCACGGCGCCGATTTTACCATCGGTTCCGATTTTATGGAAGTCGGTTCGTTTATCGGTTTGGCGGCCGTCACCCACAGCCGTCTGGAAATCGAGAACGCCTGCCCCGAGCATATGCGGATGACCCGGCTGGCATTCGAAAAGCTGGGAATCCAGTGGGAGGTCGACGGAAACAACATCATTGTTCCCGCCGAACAAAGACTGAAGGTGAAAGCGGATCTCGGCGGCGCGGTGCCGAAAATCGACGACGCGCCGTGGCCCGGTTTTCCGGCCGACCTGACCAGCATCATGACGGTTGTCGCCTCTCAGGTCGAAGGAATGGTTCTGATTCACGAAAAGCTGTTCGAATCCAGGATGTTTTTTGTCGATAAACTGATCAGCATGGGCGCCCGCATTGTTTTATGCGATCCTCACCGCGCCGTTGTCAGCGGTCCGTCAAAACTTCACGGAGCCAAACTGAGCTCGCCCGACGTCCGCGCCGGCATGGCGATGATCATTGCGGCGCTCTGCGCGGAGGGCGTCAGCAAAATTCAAAATATTTATCAAATTGAACGCGGTTACGAAAACATTGTCGGAAAACTGATTTCCATCGGCGCTTCCGTCGAACGGGTGCCGGTTTGATTAATCCCGGAACATTCTGCGGGCAAACGAAAAGACAAAACCGCCCGTGAACAGAACCAAGGCGGCCGCCGCCGTCACCGTCAGCACGACAATAAACCGAAGCGGAGAGAAAAACAAAACGCAGGCGGCCGCCGTCACCCCCGTAATAAAATAAACGGCAAAAAAGAAGAGGGAAAAGGCGGCGGCAACAACCGGCAGCCGGAAAACAAGTGTTTTGCCGGTCGGAGCGGTTTCGGGCGCCAAACGGAATCCGACCTGCAGCACAAAAAACGGCGCCAACAGGACAAAAACAGCCTGAATCAACCGGACGGCAATCTCCCGTTCATAAACGGCAAGACGCCCGCTTTCGGCCGGAACCGCCTGCGTCAACCGTATCAAATCGACCAGCGGAATGGTATCAGAGCCGTGTGCTTCGGTATCCAGAAGCGGCAGCAGCGACGGCGGAACAAACAAAGGAACGGCATGCTCGGACACCGCTTCGTCGGCAGCGCCATCCGCAAACCGCCCTGTTTCGATATTCACAGGATCGGACAACCAAACCGAATCGAACAAAATCCGTCCGTTTTCTATCCGTCCGTATTCGGCAAACAGAAGCGATTTCCTTCCGTCGGCATACCGGGTCTCCACCTTCACATCTTCCACCAAATTTCTGCCGGTCAGCGAAATTAATTTTTTGGCGGCAATCAGCTGCCGGCCGGTTTCGTTATCAAAATTGACGAATTCAATGTTGCGCGAAAGCGGAAAAATGCTCTCTTCGCGAATTCGGTCCTTTACAAGAACAAAGCGGCGGATTTCTTCCTCGGCGCGTTTCATGTGCAGTCCGATCTCCGGATCGTCGGGAAACAGTTCGGACAGATGGCGGAAAATCGCATACGCTTCGGCAATCGGACGGTAATAGCGGTTTTCCTTTCCGAATGAATATTTTTCGTATGCCAGCTTCTTCAATGCGTAGTCGTTGTCGGTTGTTTGAACCGGAACCGGTCTGCGGGCGGCTATCAGCGTTTCCAGTTCGCCGGTCAGATTTTCGGAGTTTAGCCAATAGGTTTTGTGCGGGAAATTGCGGCTGCGGCGGTGTTCGAACGCAAACGAAATGTTTTCATCCGGAGACGAAAACCGCGCGGCATCGCTTTTGTCAACCGTCTGATAAATTTTCAAAAAATTCAGCGCTTCTTCGTAATTTTGATTTTTAAACGCTTCCGTCATCTTTGTCAGACTGTCAGCCGCAACAGACGCCCGAAAACGCGCCGTCTCCTTCGCGCCGTTTCCGACCGGAATCAAAACAAAAAACGAAAGCAGTGAAAAGACAATGCCGAAAAAAGCCGCCGCAAAAATTCTGTTCAGCAAAACAGACGGATCCGCATTTTGAAACGGCAGCGATACCGACGCATAAACCATCAAAAAGAACAGGTAGGAAAAAAAGAACAGATACGGAAAAAAGACCGCCGCGGCCGCCAAAAAAACGCGGTAATAGCAGGAATCGGTGTAAAGTTCGAAATCACACAAAAAATAGGAAAAAACCAATGCGGCCGCAACCGAAAACGCAATGACAAAAATCGTCCCTGAGACAAGTCCTTTACCGGCTTTAACGTAACGGATCAACGGTCAGCCTCCGCATAATGAGAACAAGAATGATTCCGGCAAGAAAATTAAAACCGGTAATCCCTGCCGAAAAAACCGCCGGCGGCCATCCGAACCGTCCGGACGCAAAAAGATACGCCGCGTGCCATCCCGCCAGAATCCAAAGTAAAAACAGCCCTGAAGACAAATTGAACAGCGGCCAACGGCTGACGGCAAAAAACTTCGCCGAAACAGTCAAAATAAAATAAAGCGACGCCGCAAAAGCCCAGAAAGCCGAAGGCGAAATACTTTTAACCGCCCAGGCCGTTTCCGCCGGGGCTTCGAACGGCAGCAAAACCGGCAAAATACGGGTAAAAAATCCGTTTGACGGAAGGCCGAAAAATTCAGCCAACCGCGCCCCTTCGTCGCTTCCCGAAAGACAATATCCCGCCCGGGAAAAGGCCGCCTCCTGAGAAGGCGCTTCCCCGGACACGCACAAAAAAACCGCTGCGGAAAAAACGGCTATGGCGGCCGCCGTTACAAAATCCGCTCTTTTTTCGGAGACGCTTTTTTCCCGTTTAAAAAGAAAACAACTTAACGCAAAAAACGCAAACGCTATCGGAGAAATAAGGGTGAACGTATAAACCAGCCGATCAAAGATCATTTCTTTTGCAGGTCCGACGCCGTTGTCCGCGCAGACCACCGAATAAGTTAAAAAATCCGGAATCAGCAGTAAAACCGCCGCCGTAAACCAACGGATCAAAGACAAAATCATTGACGCGGCCCATTTCATCGCGAATTTCCCCGCACCGCTAAATCAGTGAAATCTCCCCTTTGGGATTGACAAAAAGCCGCGTTTTGCACTTCGAACAGTTATAAACGCCCTGTTTATGCGCCGTCAACTTTGCCTGGCAGATAGGACAATGAAAGGTTTTCGGAAAATAGACAATCTCCTCTTCTTCCGTCGTATCTTTTGTCAGCAGTTCTCCGATTGCCTCATAAATATCGTTTGTGACGATGAAGTAAGAAGTAAAACCGAGCAAAGAGAACATCTCCAATACTTTACCGCGCAAACCGTACATAGCGACGTCGCCTTTGTAAGGCTTGACGGTATCTTTCAAATTTCCGAAAATACCGATGCTTTGACTGGAAATGTAGTTCAAATCTTCCAAATCAAAGATAAAATTGATGACGCCGGCCGCCAACGCTTTATCGATCTCTTCCTGAAGAATATACCCCGTATTGGCATCCAACGAACCGTAAACGTAGATAATCCGGCACGCATCCACTTCATCGATTTCTTTGGTTTTGACTTTCAGAGGTTCTTTTCTTTTTTTGGCTGCCGAATACTCCTCAGGAAAAGGTGCAGGAGCGTTTTTATTTTGTCCCATATCTTTTTTTATTTTATGTCAAATTTCTGTTTTTTTCAAGTCTTCTTCATTTTCTTACAAAAAATCACCCGACGCATCCTGCTAAAAAGTAATATCATCAGCGCACAGAATCCGTCCGGAAGCATTGATTTCAGCCCGTGTCAAAACATTTTTGAGCTCCCTGACATTTCCCGGCCACCGGTAGGCCGTCAATTTGTCCATCGCGGAATCACCGACACGATCGGCTCCCAAAAACCGGCGGCACAACAACGGAATGTCTTCAATTCTTTCCCGTAAAGGCGGAATTTCCAAAACGCATTCGGCGATACGATAGTATAAATCGCTCCGAAATTCCATCCCGCGGAACAATTCAGACCGCGGCCGATTGGAAGCCGCCAACAATCGGAAATCGGATACGATGCGTTTTTTTCCGCCGACACGGAAAAATGACTTCTCTTCCAACACCCGCAAAAATTTTCCCTGCAGTTCAAACGGCAAATCAGGAATTTCATCAAGAAACAACGTTCCGCCGCAGGCCTTCTCCAAAAAACCGGCAAACGAAACCGCGTCGGTGTACGCCCCGACTTCGGAACCGAACATCTGCGACTCCGCCAGTCCGGGCGGAATGGCCGCGCAGTTGATTTTAATAAACGGCCGGGAAGCCCGCTTCGATTGCCGGCAGATCAACTCGGCTAAAACTTCCTTCCCCGTACCGGTTTCACCGAGAATAAAGACGCCGCAATCTTTACCGGATAAACTGCCGACCTTTTTCCGCAATTCGCGGATTTTAAAGGAATTTCCGATCAGCAGATTTTCTGCCGGATGAAATAAAATTCCGCGGCTGAGAAGAAACTCCCGAATCCTGACTCCTTCTGTCGTCATCCGGCAATCACTGCGGCTGACGCAAAAAAACGGGATTCCCAAACGGGCGCATTCGTTTTTAACAGGATCCAAGGTCTGACCGGGAAACTGCTCTCCGCCTGCAATTACAGCTTCAAATTCCGAAAGAATACCGGTGTCGGCTGCATTTTTTCCGAAAACCGCTTTTACGCTATCGTCGGATAAAAAATACAAATCCAATTCTTTGTAATCACCTAAAATAAGAATTTTCCGCATTTTTATTAATTTTACCCGATAGAAACCGATTCGCAAGAAAAATTTTCCCAACCGGTAAATTCCGGAGACGGAAAAGCCGATACAGAATAGAGACTCAATACGGGAGAAACCGATGAAAAAAGTCCTTTTGATTTCTTTGGCTGTTTTATCACTGTTCTCGTGCCGGAAAAACCGGGCGGAAGAAAGCGACGTATCGCGTGAATCGGACCGCCTGCTGTTTGCCGTTATTGCCATGACTTTTAAAAACGATTACTGGCAAAAAGTCAATTACGGATGCAATCTTGCCTCTTTGGAACTTGATGTTGACTACTATTTTGACGGAATGCAGGAACATACGTCAGACGCCTATGTCGAACAAATTGCGTTGGTTCAAAGAGCTATTGATATGGATGCGGACGGAATTATGCTCTCCGCTATCGACAAAGAAAAACTGACTCCGATAGTGGAAGAGGCAAAGACCGCAGGAATTCCTTTGATTACTTTTGACAGCGGAGTTGAAGGCGACGCGGCTTTGAGTTTTATTGCGACCGACAACATCAGTGCCGGAGAAATGGCGGCGACACAACTGCGCAATGCCGTCCCCGGCGGAACCGTTGCCGTCATCGCCAATGATTTGACTTCGCAGACGACAACCGAGCGGGTTCAGGGCTTTATGAATTCTTTAAATGAAGACAGCCGCTTTCTGTTACTGGACGCGGTCTCCTGTAACGGACAGACAAGCGAAGCCGAAGTCAAATTCAAGGAACTTTACGAAGCCAATCCCGACTTGCGCGCTGTTTTCTGCACAAACTCCGAATCCGCTATCGGCGTCGCCACTGCCGTTCAGGCTCTCGGCAAAGCGGGAGAGATTTACGTTATCGGATTTGACTCGCCTCCCGAAGAAATCGATTTTTTGGAGCGGAATATCATCCAAGGACTGATTATTCAAAACCCGTTCCTGATGGGGTACAACGGCATCAACAGCCTGTATAATTACATCGTCAACAATGTCACTCCTCCGAAAATCATCGATACCGGCGTTATTTTTGTTACGCGGGACAACTTAAACGATCCGGAAGTTATCGAAGCCATTTACCCGCTGAAAAAGTAATTCCAAGCCCTTTGCCGAGGCAAAGGGCTTTCTTTTTACCCCGGTCCGGAACCCGGGCTGCCGGGTTGACATCGCGGGCGGAAAGTGCTTTACTGAAAAAAATGAAACGAAGGTCGCTTTGGGGGATTGTTCCCGCCGTTTACGTTCTCATTTCCTGTCTCTTTTTCGGGCTTTATCTCGATTCCGTCGGAGCGTTTCCGCAGCTTCGGGATCCGCAGGCCGCCGAACAGCGCCGTCTGGAAAGGGAAGCGCGCAGAGCTGAAAAGGAAGCGGCCCGGTTGGCGAAAGAAGAAGCCCGTAAAGCCGAAGAGGCGGCCCGAAGGCAAAACGAGGAACGCCTGAACCCCGTTTCGCTGGAGGCGGCGGCGCGGTATGACGCCGTAGTTGACGCCGCGCTTCAGGCCGCGTACAGCCGCTTTACAGCCAATCCGACGGCCGACCTCGATACCGTTAACCGCAAACTGCCGGCGATGAACGCTTACCGCTTACAAAAAGGGCTGACGGATTTCCCGACGGCGCAAATCGAATCGGCGCGGAACACTTACCGCGGACAAATCACCTTTGCCGCCGCCGTATCCGGAGCCGGCGACGTCGTGACGGCCGAACGCAACCGCCGGAACGAATTGGCGGCTGCCGCTGCCGGCGTGCGCGCGGCTTTAACCGAAAAAAATCCGGCCGTTTTCGAAAACAGCCGCCTGGTTGCCGATTTGGTTGCCGCCGGCGTTCCGGGATTTTCAAAAGAAGCCGTCGAACCGCTTTTGACCGGTTTTCAATCCCCCGGTGAGTGGACCGCCCGGCAGGCCGCCGGATTTATCGATATTTGCCACCGGCTGCAGCTCAATCTGCCGGAACTGACGGACGCCGCCGACCGCCTGATTTCCCTTGTCGTCAAAAACGGAAACATTTACTCTGTCGGCGAATCGGACTCGCTTTATTGCGGACAGGTTTTGGTTGCTGCCGGAGAAAGCTTTCAAAACAAACGGTGGTCGGACGTCGGAAAAACCGTCGTCGCCACTTATTGGGAAGCAAATCCGCAGACGCCGTTTGAAGAGTTTTACGATTTGTTTAATCCGGCCTATTTTCCCCGCTACAAAACGGTTTCAGCCGGCAGTTTGCGTCTGATCACTTACGGCGCTCCCGAAAACGTCCGTCTTGAATCCGTCAACGGAACTCTTACCGTTTCGTTTGACGAACCGATCGGGCAGACATTCTTCTTCGTCATCCGCGGACTTCCGTCCCTTTCGCATTATCAAATGTACGGTTTGAACTGGAACCGCGATCCGTCCTTTCAAAATTATTATTCCGGCGCTTATTTTAACGCAGCCGGAAATACTTTTTTCGTAAAAATTCAGATAAAAACCCGAAATGAAACAATCTATCTGCAACCGTAACGGGAGGCAATATGCATAAAATCATTAAAAAAAGCCGGCTGTCGGAAAATGTTTTTGATATTACGGTAAGCGCGCCGCTGATTGCCGAAGAACGGCAGGCAGGTCAGTTTGTCATTGTTCAGACTGACAATGAATTCTCCGAACGCATTCCGCTGACGATTGCCGATGCGGACGCTGGGAAAGGCACGATTCGGCTGATTTTTGCGGCGGTCGGCGCATCCACGCGCGCACTGGCCCGATTGGAAGAGGGCGATGAAATTGTCAATATTTTGGGACCGTTGGGGAAGCCGACTCATATCGAAAATTTCGGCCGCGTTGTCTGCGTCGGCGGCGGAATCGGAACAGCGCCGCTTTATCCCATTGTCAAGGCGCTGAAAGCGGCAGGCAATGATGTAACCGTCAT
The DNA here is from genome assembly GCA_944388995.1 of uncultured Spirochaetota bacterium. Taxonomy (GTDB): domain Bacteria; phylum Spirochaetota; class Spirochaetia; order JAFGXN01; family JAFGXN01; genus CALXOJ01. Next base: position 399,021 of record CALXKN010000001.1, read on the forward strand.
TATCGGCGCCCGTACCGCGGAACTGATTGTCCTTGAGCCGGAAATGCGCGCGGCCGCCGACAACGTCATCATTGTGACCGACGACGGCAGCCGCGGGGAAAAAGGCGTAGTGACCGCACCGCTGAAACGGTTATGCGAATCGGCTGCGGAAAAACCGGATTTTGCGGTAACCATCGGTCCGGCCGTCATGATGAAATTCTGCGCGCTGACCACAAAACCGTTCGGTATTCCGACAATCGCATCGCTGAACACCATTATGATCGACGGAACCGGAATGTGCGGCGGCTGCCGCGTCAACGTCGGCGGAAAAACGCAGTTTGTCTGCGTTGACGGCCCCGAATTCGACGCCCATCAGGTCGACTTCGACAACATGATGCTCCGTCTCGGCTCATTCAAAAAAGAAGAAGAACACAAGTGCCGCATAGGGTTATCGACATGAATCAAAAAACCGTTGAAGAAGCAAACGCGGAAGCCGAGGCGCTCCGCCGCTTATATGCCGGGAAAACGCTGACTCCGGCAGAAAAAATGAAAATTCCGGCTCAGGAAATGCCGAATCAAGAAGCATCTGTTCGCGCCCGCAATATGGAAGAAGTGGCGCTCGGCTACTCCGAAGCCCAGGCCGTTGTCGAAGCATCCCGATGTCTGCAATGCAAAAACGCACCGTGCGTCAAAGACTGTCCCGTTCACATCAATATTCCGGAATTTTTAAAAGCAGTGGCCGAGGAAAATTTTAAAGAAGGATTGAAGGTCATCCGCCGTGATTCACTTTTACCGGCAATGTGCGGTCGTGTTTGTCCTCAAGAAACGCAGTGTCAAAAAAACTGCACTATGGGGAAAGCTTTGAAAGACGTTGATAAAGCGGTTTCCATCGGACGAGTGGAGAGGTTTTTAGCGGACAACGTCGAAGCGGAACCGGTCAAAACGGCGCCCGAAACGGGGAAAAAGGTACTGATCATCGGATCGGGACCGGCCGGAATCACCTGCGCCGCCGACTGCCGCAAAGCCGGCCACCGCGTTGTGATTTGCGAAGCGCTCAACAAACCGGGAGGAGTGACTGTTTACGGCATTCCCGAATTCCGTTTGCCGAAAAAAATTGTCGAAAAAGAAATCGAAAATCTGAAAAAGACAGGCGTCGAAATCCGCACCGATTTTTTGGTCGGAAAAACCCGCAAACTGAAAGATTTGATGGAGAAGGAAGGTTTTGACGCCGCTTTTATTGCCGTCGGAGCCGGACTGCCGGTTTTTACCGGGGTTGAAGGTGAAAATCTGGTCGGAGTTTTTGCAGCCAACGAATATCTGACCCGCTCGAATTTGATGAAGGCCTATGACAAAGACCGCGCGCTGACGCCGATGTACACATCAAAACGGGTTGCCGTTCTCGGCGGCGGAAATGTCGCAATGGACGCCGCGCGCACCGCAGTCCGGATGGGAGCCGAAAAAGTCTCGGTTATCTACCGGCGGACCGAAAAAGAGATGCCGGCGCGCAAAGAAGAGGTTCAGCACGCGAAAGAAGAGGGCGTCGAATTTCTGATGCTGAAAAACATCAGCCGCATCATCGGCGACGAAAACGGCCGCGTCAGGCAGGTGGAAACGGTTTCGTTTGAATTGGGAGAACCTGACGCTTCCGGCCGCCGTTCGCCGGTTCGTGTTGACGGCAGCGAAGAGCTGCTGGAGTTCGATACGGTCATCATTGCCATCGGCAGCCGTTCCAATCCTCTGATTCGGCAGACTGTCCCGGAAATTCAATTTAACGAAAAAGGCAATATTATTGTTAATGATAACATGGAAACATCCTTAAAAAATGTTTTTGCAGGAGGAGACATCGTTCTTGGCGCAGCCACCGTTATCTCGGCTATGGGGCAGGGACGCGAAGCGGCTAAAGCTATCAATGAACGGTTAAAAAGCTGATGTTTACCCATTCATTTTCGGTCCGTCTCAGTGAATTGGACTCAAAAGGACGGCTTCAGCCGTATCACGTCATCAGTTACTTTCAGGACGCCGCTTCGATTTACCTTCGGGGTCTGCAGATGAGCGGTTTTGAACTGGCCGGGAAAAACCTCGGCTGGGTGGTAAACGCGATGACGGTTGTTTTTGAAGGCGAAATGCCGGCGTGGAACGAACCGGTTTCCGTTTCAACGTGGGCCCTGAACAAAACCGGCGTCCGGTTATTCAGGGATTTTACAGCCGAATCCGGAACAATGTCGGCCAAAGGCACCTCGTCGTGGGTTATTATTGATGAAGTGAACCGCCGTCCCGTCGGACTGGATTTGTTCGGCAATCGGGAACTGATTCTCGGCAATCCGGTACTTCCCGACGTCAAACCGGGGCACTTTTCTCCGCTCTCTCCGAAAACCGCCGCCGAAACCTTTTCGTATACGTGGAATCCGCGCACTTCGGAGCAGGACTTAAACTCCCACATCAACAACATCAACTACCTTATCGCCTGTTTTGAATCGATTCCGCAGGAATTCCGGGCCGACAAAAATCTCGCCCGCGTCGACATCGTTTTTAAAGCGGAGATTTACGCCCGGCAGCCGATCGAAATCGAGACCAAGCTGACGGGAACGGAAGCGTTCCACCGGTTGGTGAGAACGGGCGACCAAACCGAGGTATGCGTTGCCAAAACGCAGTGGCGGAGCCGCTGAAAACGCCGCGCTCCGCCTCTTTTGAGAATGTCAGTCGATAAACCGCACTTTTTCCGGCTGCCGAGGAGGAGCGGAAGGCGTTTCATTGGGATAACCGAAAGCGATGCAATATAAAAGTCGGTAACCGTCGGAAAAATCAAGCCGATTGAGGTATTCGGCAGCCGCTTCGGAATTCAAAAATGCCGTCGCGCCGCCCAAACAGCAGGAACCGATTCCCATCGACCACGCCGCTAACATCATATTTTCTCCGAGAAGTCCGCAATCGAGAACTGAATACGGAAATTCGGTGTCGTTGGCGATAAACGCAACAGTCGGCGCATTAACAAACATATTCTTAAAATTCGGATTGTCGGCAGCCGCAGGGTTTTCCTTTTTGAAAAGTTCCGTAACGCCGTTGATAAATTCGGGATTGTCAACGATGCGAACTTCCCACGACTGGCGGTTCAGGGCGCTCGGTGCATAAATGCCGCACTTTACAATCTCTTCCATTTTTTCGCGCTCGACAGGCTGCGGTTGGTAAGAACGGATACTGCGGCGGGAGAGAATGAGCTCCGAAAAAGACGGCGTCTGCGCTTCAGAGCCGGTTTCTCCGGTTTTTGCGCAACCGAAAAACAATGCGGCAAAAACCGCTGTCAGACAAAATAAAAACAAAATCGAATTTTTCTTTTTCATGACACTATTTTAATTTCGGAATGCCGGTTCGTCAATCGTTTTTTTCTTCAGCGGAAATGCCGGCGGCTTCCTGCATTCGCCGTTTTTTACGGAATTTTCTCAGCAGTATTCGATAGTGCCAATATGCAAACCGGCAGCCTTTGTCTTTACGTTTTTGCCACTTTCTCTCATCGGGCGACTCTTTTTTGCGGGACATGATGTCAATCATTTCTTCATTGTAAACAAACAGTCCGGGCGAAAATTCGTCAAGATGAGAAAAAAGCCATTCAGCTCGTTTGCGGATACGCGCTCCGACCAAAAAAAACGTCGGCGCCGACTTTTTGACGACCGTCAGAACCGTTTGCTCTTCCGCCGCCGAGGAAAAACGCCCTTTGTAACGGCCGACGATTTTCAGCGCGGGAAACGAAGCGCGGATGTTGGCGGCCGCCGTGTTGACCTCCTGCGTTGTTCCGCCCAAAAACGAAACCGACTGCCCCCGGTCTTCCAGAATTTTGAACGTGCGGATGATGAACGAAAACGGCAGAAAACGCGGCGGTTCGTCCATTCCGCAAAAACGGAAACCGTCGGTAATCACCCGCGAAACGGGAATTACCAGCGCCGCTTTTTCAACCATCTGCCGGTATTTTTTGTTCCGCCGGGCGCGCATGAAATCTTTAAATGTCAGAAAAACAATTAAATTTTTCTCCTTGTTGTCGGACAGAGCCCAAATGATCTCTTTTAAATTTCCCTCTTCAACATAATCGATGGGAATATCAAGAAGAAATTCCCTTTTGACACCGCTGATACTCATTTTTGACACTCCTCCAAAATAATATTGACCGCCGCCGCCGCGTAAAGAGGCGCCGTTTCGCATCTCAAAATGTTCCGCCCCAAATAAACCGACCGAAAGCCTTTTTGCGACAGCATCTCTGTTTCACCGTCATCAAGTCCGCCTTCCGGACCGATAACAAACACAATCCGCTTCGCACCGGGAACCGCATCATGAAGCCTGACCTGATTCGGCAGCGGCAAATGGTGAAAAAAAAGCCTGCAGTCGCAATCGGAAAATTTGTCAGCCGCAGTTTCCAACGAAGCAATGCCGTCAACGGTTGTGCCGACCGCACTGCCGCTTTGCTGAATCGCCTCACGAGCGATAAGCTGCCACCGCCGTACTTTTTCGACTGCCGCCCGCGCGTCGGGACGGGAAATACAGTAACGGCTCACCGCCGGCACCACCCGACAGACAGCCGCCTCAACCGCCTGCCGGACAATCAAATCCATTTTTTTTGCTTTCGGCAGACATTGAATGAGAATCAATTCGGCTGCCGGTTTTTCCTCGGTCGGAACGCTCTCGACCGCGGTTAAGGTCAAAACACATTCGTCCGGAGAAATAACTGTCACCGAGGCTTCGTAACGGCGGCCGGTTTCGTCGACAACCAAAAACTGAGAACCGACGCGGCAACGGCGAACGTGCACCAGATAATGAAAATCTTTACCGCGAATGACGGCTTTTTCGCCGCAAACGAAAGCCGAATCAATGACAAACTGCTTCATTGAACCGCTTCATTCAAAATTTCCACCGCTTTCTGCAGCTGTAAATCGTAATCGTAATCGTATGCCGGCGGAAAATCCATGCGTCTGAAAACGGCGTTGCGAATCAGCCGTCTCAAAATTCGGTCGGATAACCCGATTTCCTTTTCGGTTTGAAGTGTGTTGACATATTCGTCAATTTCCGCTTCGCTTGCTTTCGGATTTTCCTCGACAAACGATTCAATTAAATTTTCTTTTAACAAAACGCCGACGGCTTCCAGTTCTTCCTCTGTCATTTCCGGCTCTGTCACTTCAATATCCGGTTTAACACCCGTTTTATCGATGCTTTCACCGGAAGGCGTAAAATATTTTGCCGTTGTCAGCTTGAATCCGTCTTCGCCCAACGACAGCGCTTCCTGAACACTTCCTTTTCCGAAACTGGTTTCTCCGATGATAACCGCACGCCCCGAATCTTTCATTGCTCCGGCAAAGATCTCCGAAGCGGATGCCGAACCTTTGTTGATCAGAACCGCAACCGGCAGATCTTCCGGAATCAGGTCGTCGTCGGCGGTCGCATTGTAAACCGTCATGCTGCGCGGTATCCTGCCTTTCGTGGAGACAATGACGCCGTCCGAGAGGAAAAGATCGGTCACATCGCATACCGAATCAAGCAAACCGCCCGGATTGTTGCGCACATCGATGATCAGTCCTTTTACGCCGGCATCCAATTGTTCCGTCACTGCTTTTTTAAAATCATCCAACAGCATCGGTGTCCATTGAATCAAACGAATATAACCGTAATCAAAGAGATCGGCAGACTCCACTGTCGGCGTTTTGATCATCGCCCGCGTGATTTCCACATCGAAAACGTTGGTTTTGTTTCGCAAAATCGTCAGCGTCACTTTGGTTCCCGGTTTACCGGTCATTCGTTCAACCGCTTCGTTGGCTGTCCATGGAATGACCGATTCGCCGTCGACGTGGGTGATAAAATCGCCCGCATGCAAACCTGCTTTGTATCCCGGCGTTCCCGCCATCGGAGAAATGATAGTGACATAACCGTCGGTCAGTTCCGATTTTTCGTTGAGCCACTGCGGCGGCAGTTTCTGAATGGTGACGCCGATTCCGCCGAATTCGCCGACCGCGGTGTTTTTGCTTAAATCCTTCACTTCAGCCGCCGATAAATAGCTCGAATACGGATCGCCGAGCGCCTCCAGCATTCCTTTCATTGCACCTTCATAAAGTTTTTCACTGTCGACTTCATCAACGTAATTGTTCAGAATAAAATCATAAACATAGGAAAGCAGCAGCAGCTGTTGCTGTTTTGCGTCCTGCAGCGACTGTGCGCGTACGGTTCTCACCGTTACAGCGGAAAAAACAACAAGCGCTGCCAAAAACACAAACGCGCTGATAACGGTAAACACTTTACTTTTCATTTTCATAACGAAATTTCTCTCCGGAACAAAAAACGGATGACTCTTCCGCCTTTTTATTATATACTATCAAATAATGGAAATTTGTCAAACTTTTTGTCGTATTTTTTCCGTTTTTTAGGAGCTGTTTATGAGAATCATTCCGGTGGCAAGCGGAAAAGGCGGTGTAGGAAAATCTCTTTTTTCCGTCAATTTGGCCATCGCTTTGGCAGAAGCCGGCAACCGCGTTCTGCTGGCTGATTTGGATTTGGGCGCCTCTAACGCGCACACAGTCCTCGGTCTGCGCGCTGTTCCCAAAGGCATCGGCTGCTTCTTCTCCGATTCCGACGCCTCAATCGACAATCTTATTTTGGATACCGAATATTCGAACCTCCGTTTTCTTCCGGGAGAAGGGGAAATGCCCGGCTTGGCCAACATCAGGACGTCGCAAAAAAACCGTTTGATTCGCCAACTGCGCAAACAGGAAGCTGATTATTTGATTCTTGATTTGGGAGCAGGAACGTCGATGACGACTGTCGATTTTTTTCTTCTCTCCTCCGAAGGAATTCTCATTACAACACCGAATTTAACAGCAATTCTCAATGCCTATCTGTTTTTGAAAAACGCTGTCTTTCGTCTTCTCAGCCGTTCGTTTCCGCGAAAATCTCCCGGAAGAACGATTATCGAAGAAATCTCCGCCGATCCGGGTGCTCTTCAACGAATTTACCTGCCGACGGTATTCGAAAAGCTGAAAACCGCCGATCCGGAAAACTTCGAACGGTTTAACCGTCTTTACCGCGTTTTTCGCCCGAAACTCATCATGAATATGGTGGAAAAACCAAAAGACAATTTGAAAGCGCAGAAAATTAAAGTCTCCTGTCAGCAATACCTCGGTTTAGAGTTGGATCATTACGGAGTGATTTACAAAGACCATTTGCAGGACATCGCTTTAGCATCGCGGCTGCCGATTATCCGCTACAAAAGGGAAAGTCTGATTCCGCAGGCAATTTACCGTATCGCCGAGAAAATCGAACAGACAGCGCCGACAGAAACATCCGGCGGCGAATGGAATCCCGAAATTGAAGAAAATTACCAAACCGCCGAACGGGAAGCCGAAAACGATTTCGAATTCCGTGCGGCGGAAATTCAAAAAATGATTCGCAGCGGAGTGCTGACCGACAGCGATTTTCTGGAGCTGATTCGACAGCAGCAGTATGAATTGAAAAGTCTCCGTAACGAAAACCGGCTGCTGCGGAACAAATTGGCCGCCGCTATTAAACAAGGATTTAAGATTTAGGAGGAACTATGTTCGCTTTCATTCGATACCCCGATTGGATCAAACCCGAAATCATTCCCGGTCTGCCGGTGCGCTGGTACGGATTGATGTATATTGTCGCGTTTGCCGTTGCTTACTTTATTTTGATTTATCAAGTGAAGCGGGACAAAACCCAATATCCGAAAGAGTTGGTCGACGGACTTTTTTACTCCGGTATTCTCGGATTACTGCTCGGCGCCCGCATTTTTTCGACGCTGATTTATCACGACAACTTTTCCGGTTACGGACCGAACTACTGGCTGCAGCCGTGGCTGATTTTTTGGCCGTTTTCCGATGGAAAATTTGTCGGTTTGCAGGGAATGAGTTACCACGGCGGCGCTGTTGGTTTGGTGGTCGCAATTGTGATTTACTGCCGAGTAAAAAAGCTTTCATTCCGTAAATGGGCCGATATGCTCGCGTTGGCGGTTCCGCTCGGCTACACGTTTGGTCGGTTGGGGAATTTTATCAACGGCGAACTTTGGGGCCGGGTCACCACTGCGCCATGGGGCATGGTTTTCCCCAACGCTACGCCGCTTTCCATGAACAAGGAGTGGGTGAGGGAAACCGCAAGCGAATTAGGGCCTCAATACGCTGCTGAATTCATGCACAACGGTTTCATCAACCTTCCGCGCCATCCGTCGCAAATCTACGAAATGATTTTTGAAGGTGTTGTTCTTTTTCTGCTGTTGTGGTTTGTCGGGCGGCGGCTGAAAAAATCCGACGGACAAATCGCCGGTTTTTACTTTATCGGTTATGGATTTTTTCGCTTTTTCATCGAATACTTTCGCGAACCGGATGCGTCTCTCGGTTTCATTCTCGGTCCGGGCCGCGGCGCCGGAAATGCGCCGACCGAAATCGTTCAAAGCTGGCTCAACTTTTCGATGGGGCAGCTGCTCTGCTTTTTGATGATGGTCGGCGGCACCGCACTGGTCATCGGCAGTCGGCTTTATGAGAAAAAATTCGGAGCTCCGGTCGAAAATTTCAAAATTCCCGACGCAGATAAAAAGACAGAGAAAAAATCCCTCTTTTCTCTGTTTAAGAAAAAAAGAAAATGATTGCGACGGAAATCATCCGCCGGCGCAACGAGCTGACTGCGTTCCTACGCCGTTTTTTCTCCGACCGCGGCTTTCTTGAAATCGAAACGCCGCTGTTGGTGGAAAAGACAGTTCCCGAAGGCAGCATCCGCCTGTTCCGCACCGAAAGCGACGACGGGTTCGGCGGACGGCAGCCGCTGTTTCTCATTCCTTCGCCGGAAGTCACCATGAAAAAAGTGCTGGCAGCTGAACCCGGACTGTCAATTTTTCAAATCGGAAAATCGTTTCGAAACGGTGAAGTAAAAACCGGCATTCACAGCCGTGAATTTACCATGCTCGAATATTATCTGCGCAACGCTGACTGTTTCCAAACGCTGGATTTAACCGAAACGCTGTTCGCCGAACTGCCGTTCGGCCCTCAATCCGTGCGCCGACCGTTTTTGAAACTCACCGTTGACGAACTGTTTGGAACCTTTCTCGGAACGCCGCTGTCAATCCTTGCTGTCGACAACGAAGATGAAACGCGGCGGCGGCTGGCCGAATTCTGCCGCAAACTCGGATTGAAAGCGGACGAACGCAAAGACAGCGCAGCCGATCTCTTCCATCTGCTCTTTGTCGACCGCATTGAACCGCAGCTGCCGAAAGACCGTCCTGTCGCCGTTATCGGCTATCCGTCGTTTGTTCCGACCACCGCCGCCCTGCAGAGCGACCGCCGATTTTCTCAGCGGTGGGAACTGTATTTCAACGGCTGCGAACTCTGCAACTGTTACACGGAAGAGACCGACGTCAGCCGCCTGCGCTCCGTTTTAAAAAACGAAGCCGCCGTTCAGGGAGCGCCCGCTGACGAAGAATTTATTGAAGCATGCGGCCGCCTCGGATTGTGCTCAGGAAATGCGTTAGGAGTCGACCGTCTTCTGATGATTCTTCTTGAAAAAAATAATATTGAAGAGATTTTGATTCCGTGCTAAACTGATTCCATGAAAAAACTGTCGATTATTCTGTTTTTATCGGTCGCCGTCTGCGCAGTCGCTCAAATTGCACCGCAGGATTATCCGTCCGTTACTGCACAAGAGATTGCCGACGCCCGCCGTTTTACCGTTTCTTTGGCGGTCATGGGTCCCGATTGGCCGCTTTATTCGGCATGGGGACACTGCGCCATGATTGTTGAAGAAATTCCCTCGCCTGAAAACGCCGCCGACTTACTCGATTTAGAGAAACCGTTTCAAACGATGTATGACTACGGAATTTTCGATATGCGCCAAAAAGGATTTTTCAAAGATTTCGCATTCGGAATCATGAATTATGCCGTTATGGCATCCGATCCGACTTATTCGCTGCGATTTCCTTATCAAGCTCAACACCGATCGGTGGATATTTTGACACTCAACTTGCCGCCGGAAGGGAAAATGCGCGCCGTCAAATACCTGCGGGAAAACGTTAAACCGGAAAACTCTCTTTATCGATACAATTTTTTTACCAATAACTGTTCGACGATTTTACGCGACATTATCGATATGGCGCTTGACGGACAGCTGTATGAAATCGCATCCGCTGAAACCGAATACACGCTGCGTGAACACCTTTTTCGTTATCTTGACAACCGTTTTTGGACCGAATGGGGTTTTGATTACGTACTCGGTCCGCCGATGGACCACACCGCAACGGTTTGGGAAACGCTTTTTATGCCGCCTGAAATGCTGAAAGTCCTGCCAACCGTCTCTTACACCGACGGAGAAGGCCGTGCCGTGCCGTTGGTTTCCGGACGCAAAACCGTCGCCGAAGCCGGTGACGATATGCCGATTATTCGCCAAACTCCTGCTGCCACCTGGATTCCCGCGCTGCTGATGGGAATTGTCGTCGGCGCCATCGGCGGATTTTTCGCCCTCATCGCCGCGATCCACCCCGGACTGCGTATCTTCGGAGGCATCTTCACCGCGGCTGTCGCTGCCTTTCTCTTCGCCTGCTCCCTCATTCTCACCCATTTCATGGCATTCACCGAATTCGACTGCACTTACGGAAACTGGAATTTGCTGGCAGCCGGACCGCTGCTGCTGCTGCTTATTTTTGCCTCCGTCCGTTACGCGGCGGGAAGACGCGGCGCCCGCGCTTTCTGCACCGTAGGGTGGTTTTTGTGCTTGACAGGAGCAGTCATTTTGCTTATTTTGGAAGAAACTGGTACCATCCGACAATCGAGCCGGATGATTCTGATGACCGTGATTCCGATGTACGGACTGTTTTTTGCGGGCAATCTTTTCGCAGTCAGTCCGAAGCCGGAGAACAGGAGGTTACTGTGAAAAAACGAATTTTATTGCTGTTAATGTGCGCGTTAGCGCCCGCCGCTCTGTTTGCTGCCGAAGGAGGAATTCCTTACACTGTTTTGAACGATAACAATTTTGCGTCCGAAACGAAAGGCAAACTGGTTTTTATCGACTTTTACGCCGACTGGTGCGGTCCGTGCAAACAATTCGCACCGGTTTTTGAAGCAGTTGCCGCTGCCAATCCGTCGCTTAACTTCGTCAAAGTCGATACCGACGCCTGCCCGAAACTGTCGGCGGCATTCAAAATCACCTCGATTCCTTACATTGTCGCCTACAAAGACAATAAAGTCATCGCCAAATTCACGACTTATCCCCGCAGCGAAAAAACCTTCGATACATGGGTCAAAAAAGTGGTTCAGGCGGTTGAAAACCAAGAGTAACAGCCTGACAGACAAGCAGCCCCGCCGCCATGCGGCGGGGTTTTTTTTTGCGCAGCGGCAACTATTTCACCCCTCAAACAGCCGCAAAGGCCCCGTCGGTCCGCCGCCGTAACCGGCTTCGCGCAGCAAATCAAGCGCCTGAGGGTAAAACGCATCGAGACCGCCGGGCGCGTGGGCGTCGGAATTCAGCGCAACCGGCAGATGACGGCGGCGGCACTCCTTTAAAATCCAAAACGCAGGATACGGAGAACTCCGCCAACCGCGGCCGACAGCGCCAGTGTTAACCTCGACCGCGATTCGGTTGTCCGCCGCCGCCTCCAATATGCGGGCGACCGCCGTGTTGAAAGCCGCCGCTTTTTCACTGTACAGGCGGCCGCCTTCGTTGAACTTTCGCACCAAATCAAGGTGACCGAGAATTTCAAAGCCGCCGGCAGCTGTCATCGCTTCAACATTGCGGTAATAATCAAGAACAAACGCCTCCCAGTCGCCGTTAAACTGCGACATCACCATTCGTTCCTGCGATTCGGCGGAAAAATCGACCGCCGACGCTTCCCCGTCGAAACAAAGAAAATGAACGCTGCCGATACGGTAATCGGTCTCAAATGCGTCGTAAAAACTCATCGGTTGAATTCCTTTCAGCCAATCGCACTCCAAACCAAACAGCACATCGATTTGCCCGCGAAAAAGCGTTTGCAGCCGCCGCACTTCGTCTCGATATGCGGCAAAATCCTCGGCACGCATATTGCAGGCGCAGTCGACTGTAATCGGCCCGTGATCGGAAAAACCGATTGCGTCAAACCCCTTTGCAACCGCCGCGCGCACCATCTCCTCGGCAGACGCCTTTCCGTCCGAAAACGTTGTATGACAATGCAAACTCGAAAATCTCATGTCTTATTATATCTGTTTGCCGAAAAAAAAGGAATCGGGCGTCCCGGCGGCGTTTGCGCCGCCGTCGGCGTCCTTCGGGCTGTCGGTCCTTCGGACGGCGCGCAGCGCGCCCCCTCCGGCCGCCTGACGCACTTCGGCAGCTGCAGCCTGCACCGAACAACGTTGATTTTTTTCCCGTTTCTTTTTATAAAAAGGAATGCTGCGTTTTTTCGCTCCGTATAAAAAAGAATTCATCCTCGGTCCGCTGTTCAAACTGGCGGAAGCTGTCCTCGAACTGATGCTGCCGACCGTCACAGCGTTCATCATTGATCGGGGAATTATCGCCGGCGACCGCGGTGAAGTTCTGAAATGGGGCGCGGTGATGCTGATTTTTGCGGTGACAGGCTGGACTGCCGCAATCGTGTGCCAATTTTTCGCCTCACGAGCGTCTCAAGGTTTGGGAACAGATTTACGCAATTCGCTGTTTGAAAAATTTTTTTCGTTGTCGGAAAGGCAGAGGCGGCGCTTCGGCAGCGATTCGCTGACCAACCGCGTTATCGTTGACGTCAATCAAATTCAAACAGGAGCGGCTATGGTGATCCGTCTTCTGATTCGCGCTCCGTTTTTGTGTATCGGCGGCATCGTCATGGCGGCAATTTTGAATCCGCCGCTGTCACTGTTGTTCATTCTTCTGACAGGAGCAACAGCAGCGGTTTCGGCTGCGATTTTTTTCAAATCCGTCCCGATGTCGAGGAAAGCGCAAAACCTGTTGGACTCTTTGACGGTTAAACTGCGGCAAAATTTAAGCGGGGTGCGTGTCATTCGCGCCTTTACTGCCGAAGAACGGGAAATCAATGCATTTCGGCAAAGCACCGCAGCGCACGAAAAACAAGCTGCCGCCGCCGGCATTTTAACCGCTTTAACAGAACCGACGACAACTTTGCTGCTCAATTTCGGTATCATCGGCGTTATCGCTTTCGGAGGATGGCGGGTCCGCAACGGTGAAATGAGCCGCGGCGAAATTGTCGCTCTGGTCAATTACTTTATCATGATTCTCAACGCGTTCGTCGTCATTTCCAATTTGGCTGTACTTTTTTCGAAAACAGCAGCCGCAGCAGGGCGTGTCAAAGAAATTCTGAATACAAAAACCGAAGAAGCAACGGACGGCGAATCTGCTCTGCCGCCTGAACAAACGGACACGCCGCTGATTGAATTTCAAAATGTTACTTTCCGTTATGCGCCGGGAACGGATGCGGCGTTAAAAAACGTTTCATTTCGGCTTTTTAAAGGTCGAATGATGGGAGTCATCGGCGGAACCGGCAGCGGAAAGACAACATTGGGCGATTTAATTCAACGGTTTTACGAAATCGATGAAGGGCGGATTCTAATCAACGGAACCGATATTCGGGAACTCTCTCCGGCAGTGGTTCGCGGGCTGACAGCGGCTGTTTCACAGGAAAAAACGCTGTTTTCGGGAACAATTGCCGAAAATCTGCGGTGGGGCAATCCAAACGCCGATGACGCCGAGTTAGAGGCCGCCCTTCGGGCGGCCCGCGCGGAAGATTTTGTCAAATCTCTGCCCGCCGGTCTTCAAACGCCTGTCGAACGGGGCGGCGTCAACTTTTCCGGCGGGCAGCGGCAGCGCCTTTGTCTGGCACGGGCGTTTTTAAAACCGGCTCCCGTGCTGCTGCTCGATGACGCTTTCAGTGCGTTGGATGCCGAAACGGGCGCTGCCGTCCGCGCGGGGGTGGAGGAACGCCGTCAGACGCAGGCGGTTATTGTCATTTCTCAGCGGACCGAAAACCTCCGCCGCGCCGATTTCATTCTGACATTGGAAAACGGATCTGTCGCCGGCGCCGGCACGCACGAATCGCTTCTGAAAACCTGCACCGTTTACCGCGAAATCGCCGCTTCTCAGGGAGAAGGCTCATGAACCGTATCCGCCGCCTTCTTTTACTTTTCTTTCCCCAACGGCGAACAGCCGCCGCGTTATCGGTAACTGCCGTCGTAACGGCAACAGCCGCAACGGCTTCTCCGTTCCTTGCCGGCTTTGCCGTTGACCTCATCCGCGACGACGGCAGCGGCGATTTGTCAGCTCTTTTCGGATTTCTGGCGGTTTTAGCCGTTGTTTACACGGTTTCGGCTCTCTCTCGCCGAATTTTATCGGTTCTGGCAATCCGCTTATCCTTCCGAACAGGCAAACATTTGCGAGATCGGGCATTTGAACGGTTACAGCACCTGCCGCTTTCTTTCTTCGACCGAACGCCGCGCGGCGAAATCCTCTCCCGCCTGACAAACGACATTGATATTCTGACCGACGGACTTTCGCAGGGCGCCGTTCAGCTTTCAGGGGGAATTTTGACGCTGATCGGCAGTCTCATTTTCATGTTGATTTTAAACCCGGTCGTTGCCCTTGTTATCGCCGTTATGACGCCGATTTCCGTCCTGATTGCGGCATTTATCACCTCTCGATCGCAGCGGCAATTCCGCGAACAGGCTCTGTACACCGGCCGTCTTTCCGCATTAACGGAAGAGGCGGTCTCAGGAATGAAGACAATCAAACAATTCGGCCGGGAAGAAAAAACCGCCGAACGCTTTCGCAACTTAAACCGGAAACTTTACTTTTGCGGCAGAGACGCTCAATTTTACGGTTCGCTGACCAATCCGACAACGCGATTGGTCAACAACACCGCTTATGCGGCGGTGGCTGTCGTCGGAGGACTGCTGGCTCTGCGCGGCGGACTGTCGGTCGGTCAAATTGCGGGCTTCCTCACTTATGCGGTACAATTCGCCAAACCGATCAACGAGATGACGGCGGTTTTATACCAACTTCAGGCTGCCGGAACCGCGGCGGAGAGAATTTTCGAATTGATCGACCGACCGCCGCAGCCGCCAGACGCCTGCGGTGCGCGGCGCCTGCCTGCGTCTGAGGGCGCCGTCCGCGCCGAAAACGTCTCGTTTGCCTACACTCCCGATAAGCCTTTGATCCGAAATTTAAACTTCTCCGTCAAACCGGGGCAGGTGACCGCCGTCGTCGGTCCGACGGGAGCGGGAAAAACGACTCTCATCAATCTGCTGATGCGGTTTTACGAAATCGATTCGGGGAAACTGTCGCTTGACGGCGTTGCGCTCGGCGGTTACCGGCGTCCGGCGCTGCGTTCGTCGTTTTCAATGGTTCTGCAGGAGACTTGGCTGTTTAAAGGAACGGTGACCGAAAATCTCGTCTACGGACGCCCCGACGCGACTGCCGCCGATGCGGAAGAAGCGGCGCGGTTGGCGGGAGCCGATGAGTTTATCCGCAAACTGCCGCACGGCTACAATTCCCTCATTGAAGAGGACGGCGGAAACCTCTCTCAAGGCGAACGGCAGATTTTAACGGTTGCCCGCGCTCTGTTAAAACCGGCGCCGCTTCTGATTCTTGACGAAGCGACAAGCAACGTCGACACCCGCACCGAACTGAAAATCCAGGAGGCATTTCTCCGTCTGATGAAGAACAAAACCTGTTTTGTCATCGCCCACCGCCTTTCAACCGTCCGCAACGCCGATTTGATTCTGGTTATGGACAACGGCGACGTCGTCGAGCAGGGGACTCACTCCGAACTGTTGGCAAAAAACGGTCTGTACGCGCGGCTGTACCGGCGGTAAAAATTTTCAGCCGGGCACCGGGTTTGTAAAAAACGCTACAGGCGGCAGTCAGCATATTGCCGCAACCGACGCTGTCACCGAAACGGAGTATTCGGCGCAGCAGAAATTTTCGGTGTTTCCGAAAGGCTGAGTTTCATCAAACACGGCCGTTTTCTCAAACATCTGTCCGATATCCGGATATTAAATCTTTTAAGATTTTAACCTTCAATGTACATTAACATAGAGAAATGTATAAATGTTAAGGATAACTCCGAGACAATCTGTCTGTCACTGTCTCCGGAGAATAGATTCTCTCCCAAACGGCGTACAAATACAAATCTCCGCAGCGCACGACTACCTCCGCCTGATCTTCATATGTAACCGTGCGGGATCCCTCAAGCTCCGCCCAACCGATAAACCGGAAACCGTCAGCTTCGTATTGATTTTTACTCAGCTCAGCCGGAACGCCCTCCTCTACCGTCTGCGGATTCATACGACCCTCAACGGAAATTTCTCCGTTTTGCGGAACCGCCCCCGGGTTAAAAACCACGCGGCGAAAAACCGTTTCATTACATGAACAAAATAAAAAAAGAACCGCCGTAAACGCAAAAACCGCCTTTTTCATTGTTTGTTTTCAACCGCCGCTTCGTCAACCGATTTTTTATAAAATGCAACGGAATCAATACGGACCGTATTGATTCCGTTCTTATCATGAGCAATATAAAGATAATAGGTTTCCCCGTCACCGGCCGTTGTGAAATCGATCCCTTTTTCCGATTCCCAAATATTTGTTCCGTTAAAGAAATATTTCTTTGTCAAAGTCGAAAATTCAATGCCGACGGTGAACCACTTATCTGCCTCTATAAGGGATTGAATTTCTTTTCCGTCATTACCGTCCGAATAAGCCCGAACCCGCCACTGCTCGCCTTCTTCTCCCCATAAAAACTGATTTTTCCAGCCGCGGAAGTCATTCTCTGTTTCCGACGTCCCCAAACCGACGCCGACACAGGCAGGTGAAAGCGTTTTGACTTTAACTTTAATTTCAGCGTAATCGGCTTTTTGACCGACAATCAGCGGATAAACGCGGTTTCCGCTTTTTCTGGTGTTAACCGTCTGAACCGTTAAAGCTCCGTTTCTGTCGTCGTAAGTTTCGTCAACGGTAACAGTAAAAGAAATTTCATCCGAGTTATCATGAGCTCCGCTGAAAATGCCTCCGTTTTCAAAAACCTCGTTAAAATCAAATCCTTTAATCAGATCGTAATTTTTCCCGTCTCTTGCAACAGATCCCGGAATATTCGTCTTTTCGGCAAAATTGTTTACAGTGAGAATTTTTTCAATCTTTTTATCTCCGACCGTCGTAAATGTAAAAACGAATTCTTTTCCGGAAACCGACATATTCGTTTCGGGAAGACGCAATACACCGGAAGTGACATCATTCAGCGAATCGGGAAGAAACACCGCGCCGTCGGATACAGTCAACCCGGTTACAACCGCATCGGATGGCGACAAAATAAAAGAAACGGGAATTTCGCTTCCTGAGAAGGCTTGCTCCACCTGTCCCCCGGAAGGAGAATTAAAGCCGACATCTGTTAAAGCGCCCGTTTTCTTTTCTTCAGCAGCCGAAAGCGTTAAAACGGTGTAATCGGCCTGCGCAAAAAGCTCTCCGGACGGAGTAAATGCCAAAATCTTAAATGTATAGCTTGTATTTTCGGATAATCCGCCGGCGGAAATGATATTGCCGTTTGTTTCGAGCTCCGAAACCCCGGAAGCGGCCGCCGTTACAAAAATAGGTTCGTCTCTCCCAACAGCACTGACAACAATCTGAACAGAAGAAGTGGTCAGCATCGATTCTCTGAAAACAAGCAGATCTCCGACCTCTTCTTTCGCTTTCCAAACAGCATATAATTTCAATCCGTAAAACGGAACTCTGACCTTTGCCCGATCAAAATAAACAACGTCACCTGTCGGCGCTTCCGACCATCCCTGAAAAACATAATCATTGGAGTAATAAGCATTCGGTTTTATTGTTATTTGGATCCCCTCTTCAACGGTTTCGGGATTCATTTTCCCGAAGATAACGGCAGACTGACTGGGTCTGTTCGGCAGATATTCGACGGTAACATACTTGATTTCACTGCAACCGTAAAAAAAGAGAACAGAAACTGCAAAAAAAACTTTTATTATTTTGATATTTATTTTTTTCATCAGTTTATTATAACATAATTTAAGCGAAATACCACCTTTTTTTCTAATATTAAAATAATTTTACAATCTTTTCAATTTTTCTAAAACAAAACTGCCGCGCCGCCCCGTCTTGAATTCCTTTCAATTCAAAAAATTCCGGGCTGCCGAAATTTCCGGAAGAAAACGGCGGCGCTTTTCTTGTTTTTTTTGCCGAATTTTATATAATTGATTCGATGTTTCGGAATTCCCGCATGACGGTTTGTGATGTTCTGGTGATCGGCGGCGGTCTGGCCGGATTGTTGGCGGCGACGACGGCTGCCGAATCCGGAAGAAAAACCGTTGCCGTTTCAAAAAATCACCCTCTCAGAAGCCACTCAACGGCGGCTGCCGGCGGAATCAATGCCGCGCTGACGGAAGAAGATACGGTTCTGCACATTGAAGAGACTGTCGCCGCCGGCTGCGGCCTTTGCGACCGGAAAGCCGTCGAGCTTCTGTGCCGGGAGGCGGCCGCCGTCGTCAACCGCTTTCTGAGGAACGGAACTCCGTTTCAGTGGAATGAGGAACGCAACGAGCCGGAAGGGCGGCCGTTCGGCGCAATGAGCGCGCCGCGCACCCGTTTTGTCGGCGACCGCACCGGAGCGGCGCTGATGCAAACCGCTTTTGATCAGGCCGAAAGGGCGGGCGTCCGGTTCGAATATTCGGTTTTTTTAATTGATTTAATCAAAGACGGCAGCCGCATCGCCGGCGCTTACGGTATCCGCACGGAAACCGGCGCCGTTGAGGTTTTTTGGGCGGGCGCGGTGATTCTGGCTGCCGGAGGCGCCGGCGCTCTTTTCGACGTTACTTCCAACGGAATCGGTTCGACGGGAGACGGAGCCGCTATGGCTCTGCGCGCGGGAGTTCCGCTGCGCGATTGGGAACTGATTCAGTTTCACCCGACCGGGTTGTATCCTTCAGGCTTTTTGATTTCGGAAGCGGCGCGCGGAGAAGGCGCCGTACTGCGCAATAAAGACATGGAAGCGTTTATGAGCCGCTGTCACGAAAAGGGCGATTTGGCGCCGCGTGACGCCGTAACGCGGGCGATCGTAACCGAATTGAAGTGCGGACGCGGTTTCGGCAAACGGGGAGACTTTGTTCTGCTTGACTGCCGCAATATTCCGTCCGAACGGCTCTCCGCCCGCCTTCCCGAATTGTGCGATTTGACGGAAACCGCCCTTCACATTCACCCGTCGACCCATTTGATTCCCGTCATTCCGACGGCGCACTACTTTATGGGAGGCGTTGCCTGCGACCTTGACGGACGGGCGCTGGACGGAATCGGTTTTCCCGTACCGGGACTTTACGCCGCCGGAGAATGCGCCTGTACCGGCGTTCACGGCGCCAACCGCGTCGGCGGCAACTCTCTTTTGGAGACCGTCGTTTTCGGCGCCCGCGCCGGAACAACCGCGGCCGCCGAATGTACCGGTTCAAAAGCTCTTTCCCCGCCGCCGGAAGCAACCGCAGCCGAAGCGGCCGCCTCTCTCAACGAACGGCTGACTCCATTCCTGAACACCGGCGAAACCGGCCGCAGACCGGCGGAAACACCGCTTGACTGCCGCCGCGAACTGAAAGAAATCATGTCGGCATACTGCGGCACAACGCATACCACCGTCCGGCACAAACAAGGAGCCGCAAAACTGGCGCTTTTAAACCGACGCTTCGCCCGCTGCCGCCTGAAAACCGATCCCGGACGGCCGTACAATACCGAATTAAAAGATTTTTTGGAGACGGAAAACCTGCTTTTCCTTGCGGAAGCCCTTTTTTCCGCCGCAGAAGAACGCAGCGAATCGATCGGCGCCTTCTGCCGCGAAGATCAACTCTACGCAGGAGCAACGCCGTACCATACCGCAACCGAGTGGCGTAAAGGCCGTTTTCTTACGGAACGGAGACCTTTGTGACGATTTTACGCATTTACCGCAGCGAAGGAAATTACGATATTCACCATCTCGATATCAAACCGGAAACGAAACTGCTGACTCTTTTCGAACAAATCCGCACCAAAATCGATTCGTCCTTCGCTTTTTCCTCCGAATGCCGCCGCGGAATCTGCGGCAGCTGCGCCGTCAAAGTCAACGGTATTCCCGTTTTGGCGTGCAAAGCGGAAATCGGAAGCTTCCGGTCGGGAGTCCTGCGCATTGAACCGCTCAACTCCGCCGCTCCGAAAATCGATCTGCTTTCCGACTTTGAACCTTTTTTCCGCTCCTTTTCCCGCTTTCCCGAATTTCCGCCGCCCGACGGAGGGCTCACGCGCCACTGCGAACCCTCCGACGCTCTCCGCTGCACGCAATGCGGAATCTGTTTTTACAGCTGTCCTTCGGTCGCCTCCGACGACGGATTTGCCGGTCCCGCCGCGATTGTCAAAGCCGAACGTTTCCTTTCCGATCCGGCAGACCGCCTTACCCGTCCGCAGCTGGAAGCGGCGGCGGAAAATGTCTATCAGTGCGTTAAATGCTTCCGCTGCGAAGAGTACTGTCCGCGCGGACTGAAACCAGAACATTCGGTCGAAGCGGTCCGCCGCCGTTGTCTGACGCTGCCGGAAGATTCCCTCGGAACGATTCATACCAAAGCGTTGTTTGATTCGATTTTTCACTACGGAAAAATCAACGAAGTGTTTACCGCCCGCTACATTTTCGGATTCTGCGGTTCCCTGCCATTAATTTTATCGGGAATACCGTTTCTGCTGAAACGGCGCGTGCGGATCCGTCCCGTCTTTTCGAAAAACATCCGCGAAATCAGGCAGCTGCTGGAGGCAGACGAATAATGGAAACGGTTGTCTTTTTTCCCGGTTGTATGCCTGTTTCCATCGCCCGTCACCAATACCGGGCGGAACGGAAACTGCTGAAAAAACTCGATATTCCGTTTACCGAATGTCCCGAATTTTCCTGCTGCGGAGGCGGGCATCTGCAGGACGCCGACGAGATGAAATTCTTCGCTCTCAACGCCCGCAATCTTGTTTACGCCGAACGGAACGGACGCCTTCTTATCACCGGCTGTTCCACCTGCTATCAAAATCTGGTGCGGACTGCCGAAGCCTTAAAAGACGAAACGCTGCGCGGACAAATCAACCGGCGGCTGAATGCGGCCGGCCTCGACGACTACCGCGGCGTCATCGAAATCCGCCATATTCTGAATTTCCTTGCCTCGTCTGAAATCTTTTCCCTGCTGGAAAATCTTGTCGTCCGCCGCAAAAAACAGAACATGATGCCGTTTTACGGCTGCCACATCAAACGCCCCTCGGCGCTGCTTCCCGAAAATCCCGACGGCAGCCTTGAAAAACTGCTGACGCTTTGCGGCGTCTTCGTCCGGCCGATGCGCGATCCGTATGTCTGCTGCGGATTCCACGGACAAATCACTTCTCCGAAAACTTCGGCTTCACTGACCGACGCCATCCTCAGCGAAGCGGCCGAACAGCAGTGCGGGGCCGTCGTCACCGTCTGTCCGCTGTGCGCGTTCAACATCGAAAGCCGCTCCCTGCAAAACGGCCGCGCCAACCGGCCTCAAATCATTCCCGTCGAAGAGGTGCTGCTGAAGTCAATGAAATAGCCGAACCGGCGGCCGGCTGCGTCAGATCTCCGGCTGAAATTCTTCCGTTCGGTAAGACTTTTTGATTGTCTTTCTTATTTATCAAATATCGGGCATATCCTCTGTCAAAGCGGATCACGTGCTGAATGATCCAGGTACTGGCCGCATGAGCAATCCTGATGGCGTTCAACGACGCTCCGATTTTTGTTTTTTCGGCAACCATTTTTTTTACCGTCTCCGTAAATTCAATATGAGCCTTGATGTGTTCCCGAAGAAACGGATAATCTGTTCCGATAAAAGCTTTTTCTTCGGATCGAAAGTGATATTGAGTATAATCATACAATTCTCCCAAAACCCGATCAATGAACACCTCGTCATTTGATTTTTCCGTTTTCATAGCTTCCAAGATTTCGTTGACTAAATCAAACAGTTTTTGGTGCTGACGGTCCAGCTCTTCGTTACAGACTGAAAATCTCTCTTTCCATTCAAGCATCGTATTCTTTCCTCTTGTTTTTTTTTATTTATCTTAGTTTAAATTATATCACAGAATTTTTAAATGTGCGAATTTTTTGTACTTAGATTCAAATTTTTATAAATATTGAAATCTTAAAGATTTTCTCTGGGCTCATTCTCTCTGTAAAAAGTTAAATTTTTTCTTAAAAACATTACTTCCGGCATTAATCGCTGCATAAGGTAAAGCCGGAAAGCGGCGGATCCGCCAAAGAGACGGAACGCCGGCCGAAGGCGCGAGGGATTGAAGCGCAAATGAGCGGCCGATGGAAAGGCGGCGCGGGGTAAAGCGGCAGCTTTGCCGGGTGGAAATCGCAGGAGGCCGCGAATTGCAGCGGAAAGCCCGGCGCGCACCGCAGGTGCGCGCGCGCCCGAAAAGAAAATTCTATGCTGTACAAACTCGCCCGAATGTGTTATTTTCAATGCATGGAAAGTTATCAGCGAACACATTCGTGCGGTGAGTTGACAGCCGCCGATATTGGAAAAAAGGTCATTCTCAACGGTTGGGTTTTTAAACTGCGCAACCACGGCGGTCTTTTTTTTATCAATTTGAGGGATCGTTTCGGCGTAACGCAGACGGTGATTGACGACGGCGCTCCGGAACGGCTGCGCGGGGCGGCGGCTTCGTTAAAATTCGAGTGCTGTATTGCCGTTTGCGGAACGGTCCGCCCACGGCCGGATTCCATGGTGAATCCGCAGATGCCGACGGGGGAAATTGAGGTGGCGGCGGAGGAGATCGTTGTGCTCAACGGCTGCGACACGCTTCCGTTTATGATTGACGAAGAAGAAACTCAGGCCAAAGAGGATTTGCGCCTGCGTTACCGTTTTCTGGATTTACGTAGCGGCGGAATGCAGTCGCGCATTGCGCTGCGGCACAAAACCGCGTTTGCCGTTCGCGAATTTCTGAACGGGGAAGGTTTTTTTGAAATCGAGACTCCGACTTTCATCAAATCGACGCCCGAAGGTGCGCGCGATTTTCTTGTTCCGTCGCGTATTCATAAAGGAAAATTCTACGCACTTCCGCAAAGTCCGCAGCTTTACAAACAGCTGCTGATGGTTTCGGGGTTCGATAAATATTTTCAAATTGCCCGCTGTTACCGCGACGAAGACGCGCGCGGCGACCGTCAGCCGGAATTTACGCAAATCGATATGGAGATGAGCTTTGTTTCGGCGGAAGACGTTTATTCGGTGACGGAACGGATGATGAAGCACGTCTTCAAAAAAGCGCTGAATGTTGATTTACCGACGCCGTTTCCCCGCATTCCGTACGCGCAAGCGATGAACCTTTACGGCAGCGACAAGCCGGAACTGCGGTTCGATATGACTTTTGTCGATTTTACCGAAGCGGCGCGCAATTGTTCGTTTTCGGTGTTCCGTAATGCCGTCGAAGAGGGCGGAACGGTCAAACTTTTGATCGTTCCCGGAGCTGCCGAGGCTTACTCGCGGAAGAAAATTTCCGAATTGGAAGAGACCGCCAAAATTTACGGAGCGCCCGGGTTGGCGTGGATGAAGGCGACCGAAAACGGGCTGGAAGGCGGCATTTCCAAATTTTTCGAAAACGACGGTTCCGTTTCCGCCGGCCGGCTGGGTTTTAAAGCGGGCGATCTGCTGCTTTTTTCGGCGGGTCCGTTCAAAACCGCTGTGACCGCGTTGGGCGCTGTCCGGCTGCGGTTGGGAAAGGATCTCGGCCTTATTGATCCGAACCGTTTTTCTTTTTGCTGGATTAACGATTTTCCGCTTTTTGAATGGAATGAAGAGGAGCGGAAATGGGATCCCGCCCACCATATGTTCACAATGCCGAAGGAAAAATACCTGGCGACAATGGAAGAGAATCCGGGCGAGGTCATCGGCGACTTGTACGATTTGGTGTGCAACGGTTACGAACTTGCCTCCGGATCGATTCGTATTCACGATCCCGCTGTTCAAAAACGAATTTTTAAGATCGTCGGTTTTTCGGAGGAACAGGCCGAAGAGAAATTCGGTTTTCTGCTAAACGCATTCCGTTACGGCGCGCCTCCCCACGGCGGCATTGCACCCGGACTGGATCGGCTGGTGATGATTATGGCGGGAAAAGATTCCATTAAAGAGGTGATTGCCTTCCCGAAGAACAACGTCATGGCGTCGCCGATGGACGGTTCCCCGTCGCCTGTTGACGCCGCACAGCTGAAAGAGTTGGGGCTGTCCGTTACCGAAAAAGAAGCCTGAACCCGGCGGCGGCGCGCTCAGGCTTCGGCCGCCGCCCGCCGGACGGAGCGCTTACCCTTCGCCGCCGGCGCGCTTTTTTACCTCTTCAATCAAAACCTTTTCCCATTCGGGAACGCGGCAGGCGTAAGCGACAGTCGCTTTTAAGAAACCTTCGGGAGTCCCGATGTCATAGCGGTCTCCTTCCACCCGTTTGAAAACCACCTTTCCGGCGGCGCACAGCTTTTTCAGCCCGTCGACGTGATAAAATTCCCCCGGCCCCGTGTGTTCCGCCCACGCCCGGCGCAGCGCTCCGAAAATTTCAGGGGTGTAAAGATAGCGGCCGATCGAGGCCTCCCTGCTCGGCGCGGTTCCCGGAGCCGGTTTTTCAACCAAATCTTCGACGTGGACGCCGTCGGAAGCCAGCTTCAAAGCGGCGTAAGCGTACAGCTCCGGCGGATCGAAGAGCGTAGCCAAGACCGTGCAGCCGCTTTCGTTGTAAGCGTCGATCAACTGCTTTGCCAACGGCTTTTCCCCGAAGTGCAAATCGTCGGGGTAGGCGACGACAAACGGTTCATTGCCGATAACGCTTTCGGCCTGCAGCATGGCGTGACCGACGCCTTTCATCTCCTGCTGACGGATAAAGCAGATATTGACGTCCCGGTACGGTTTGATTTTTTCAAGCAGCTCCGTCTTGTTTTTCAGCGACAGTTCGCGTTCCAATTCGACTTCGCGGTCAAAAAAATCATCCATGCACTTTTTCCGGCGCGAGGTGATGATAACGATATCCTTGATTCCCGACTGAATCATCTCTTCGACAATAAACGCAACGGACGGCTTGTCCATCAGCGGCAGCATCTCCTTGGGGACGGTTTTCGTCGCCGGCAGAAACCGGGTGCCGTATCCTGCGGCAATAATTAATCCTTTCATACCGAAACTCCTTTTTACCGCTCATTATACCACGGAAACAGGCGGAAATTCCACTCAACCTGCAATGAATTTCAGTATATTGAAGGGATTTTTATTGACAATTTTCCCGTATTTGATAAACTGATAAATATGAAAAACAAATTCTTTTTGGGTCTTTTATCTCTGCTGGTTTTGCTGGCTTCCTGCAATCTGAAAGCAACTGTGACAATTAAAAAAGATGCTTCGGGAACGGCCGACGCAACGATTACCGTGGATAAAATGCTGCTTGACTTTGTTTACGATCTGCAGTCCACCATGGCCGCCGAGCCGGTTGAACGCGGCGCCATGATTACGGAAGAGATGGTGCGAGAAGGACTGGAGAAATCCCAAACGGTCAAACTGACCTCCTTTAATACCGTCGATCAGACCGACACACAGTTGTCGGTCGGCTTTTCCGACATCAACTCTGTCATCGAGGAGGCGCAGACCGGCGTCCGCGAAAAAGGAACCATTTCCCGCGATGATCTGGAAAATATCGTCAATTTTACCAACACAACCGGAAAATACAAATTCGTTTTCTTTTTGGATCGCTCCAACTTCGCCAAGCTGGTATCGATTCTGCCGGAAGAGGCGACGCCGCTGGTTACCATGTTCGGTCCTTCGCTGGATGAAAACAATCCCGTAACCCGTGAAGATTACTATGAGTTCCTGAACGAAGCTTTCTCCGCCTATGAAACCCCCGACCGTATCCGGACGATGGTTGACAACGCTTCCATGACGCTGCGCGTCAGAACCGACGGTTCGATTATCTCTCAACGAGGCGGACGGATCGAAAACAACAACACGGTCGTTTTTGAAATTCCCCTGATGGATTTCATCCTCTTGGAAAAACCGATCGACTTGGAAGTCGTTTTTAACTAAATAAAATTTTTACCCGGAGGAGCGCCATGCCCAAACGGTTGTTTTTGGTTTTTGTCCTGCTGAATTGCGCAAACATCACGTTTGCGCAATTTTCGATTGATTGGGAAGCCGAAAAACGCTTCGGCGTTGACCTGAACCGCAACGGAAAAATCGACATTCCAAACTCTTACGAATACGTTCACCCCGAAGCGTTTTACCTTGATATTTTTCTGACCGGCAGCGGCAGCGACTTGAACGAACTGCTGCAACACCAGCAGCGCTTCCGCTGGACAGTCCGCGACGCCGCCGGCAATGTTTTGATTGAGGAGGAAACCCTCACTCCGCGTCTGAAAGCGGCTCTCCCCGAACAGGGCGACTACAGCGTTACTGCCTCCTTTGACGGCCAGACGGCGGCGGGAACCGTCACCGTGCGCGATTACTTTATCGCCTGTCTGGGAGATTCGTTCGCCTCCGGTGAGGGTACGCCGGAAATGCGTTACACGCGGAAAAATCCGTCGGTTTGGGCCGACGGCGGCAGCAACGGTCAGCAGTCGGTCGAACACATCCGGGCTCACCGTTCGGCGCTGGCGTGGGGACCGCAGGCGGCAATGTTCCTCGAAAATTATGATCCGCGTTCGTCCGTCACATTCGTGTTTTTTGCGGTTTCTGGAGCGACGGTGGAAGAAGGCGTGATCGGCGAACGCAAGCCGATTGACGAAGCGTTCGGCAAGGAAAAAATCAAAGCACAGATCGACGACCTGGCCGCAGTTGCCGGAAACCGGCCGATCGATCAGCTATGGCTCTCCATCGGCGGGAACGACCTGCACTTCGCCAACGTGGCGACCGTTCTGGTGGTTTCCTCAAGCAAAAACGACAAAAAGTATTACGACTATCTCAACCGTTCCATCGAAGCGATTGAAACAGGGCGGTGGGATGCTTCCAACGGGCTGATTTCCCTTCTCGGCTATCCCGAAGACGTGCGGCCGGGAACCGAAGGGCTTCCGCAGGCGTTTGCCGAATTGGACGCCGCTATTAAGGAATCGGTCAGCGTCGGGCAAATTTGTCTGCTTGATTATCTTTTTCCGATTTCGGCGGGAACCGTCTCCGTCGACAAAATTTTTCCGGGACTGATGATTGATCCGATCGAATCGCAGACCATTATCGACAGTCTGGCGGTTCCGTTCCGCACCATTATGAAAGAAACTGCCGAAGAATTGGGCTGGCAGTATATTGAATCCGCCGTCTTTCCCGAATTCGCAGAGCACGCCTCCGAACGCCGCATTCCGAACAAACCGGAAGCGTACAAGGGCAACGGATGGATTTCCGAAGGATTCTTCCCGACTTCATATGAAGATTTCTGCAAATACATTCTGCCGCGCGACGTGCGCTGGTTCCGGACGGAGGACGAATCGGTCATCGTTCAGGGCGGCGGAGTCAACCGGAAAAAAGCATCCGCATTTTCGACAAACGGAACGCTTCATCCCAACGAGTACGGTCACCAGGCGTATATGCATATGCTTTTGAGCGCCATCCGTCTGCCCGGCTTTCCCGATTACAGCGGCGAATACGACCGCTGACAGGGCAAAACAACCGATTCCGCTCTCAGGGAGCCGCAAAGACAGGTTTCCGGGAATTACCGGACGGAATCACTCTTTTACGGTAAAACGGTCGGAAATAACGGTTTTAAGGTTTCCCTGATTGTCCGCAACCACCGCGCGCAGGCGGTAGAAACCGGGAAGAAGATCATTGCCGGCGCTGTCTTTTCCGTCATATTCGATGAGAACCTTGTCGCCCGGATCCTGCCTTTCCGACCGGTAATAAACCTTTAAATTTTCATCAATCACATCGTAAAAAATCCATTTAAACTCGTCGATACGGCTGTCAACCAAAGAGGCACGGATTTTTATCGACGGGCTTCGTTTCGAATAGGTATTGTTCCAAAAGATTATCGTTGTTTCGCGGTAATTGCTTTCGATAACGATATTGCTGTACTCTGCCTCCAATTTATTGCCGCGCGGAGTGATAGTTTCAATTTTATACGAATAAATGCCGTCGGGAAGCATCAGTTTCTCTTTGGTTTTACCGTCCCAGACGAAGGTTTTTGGGCGGTCGTTTTCAATGACACCGTCATAAGCATCGGGGAAAAAATCGTTGCTGACTCGGTATTCCCATTTTTCGGAAAGTGATCCGATTTGACGGAGCTCAATTGTACGGTTTTTCCCGTCTTTGTTCGGCTGCAAAATCGTTTCATAAACGGAGTCGAAGAAAATTTTAATAAATCCGAGCTCGGGATCCAAGTAAAAGCGAATGCGGTTGGTTTCCGCATAAGTTTCGGTTACCCGCAGGCCTTTGACGTAAGCGGTGTAAAAGCCGGTCGGCAATGAAACACTGTCGGAGTCCCAAACGATTTCCATGGTATTCCAGCCTTCTTTGAGTTCGGACGCTTTCAGCCGCTTCAAATCAACCGGCAGCACGGCGGAAGGGTTTTTCCCGTCGCCGCTCTCCGCAAAAATCAGCAAATCAGCGGAAACAAGATCGCTGTATTGTTTGACATAAAACGGCAGCGTTAATCGCGCCAATTCACACTCGGAACCGGGAATCACAACGGCATCAAAATCGCCCGATTCGGTCAGCTCCGGAATTTGTTCAAAGGTCGCAGTCGTTTTTTCCCGACGGACGGCAGCCGCGTCAATGTAAAACTCGGTCTTAATCCGTTTCGGCTGAACGGATACCGACGCCTCCTCTTGTGTTTTCGAAGTCCCCAAAACCGGATACTGCGGCCCTTCCGTCACGGTAAATCCGGCGCCCGTCGTCCACAAATGCTGCGAAACCGCTTTGGCTCCGAACGATGCCGATCCCGTGACATGATCCTCGGTCCGTTTCGGCCGGAAATAAATACCGATGGAAGGAAACAGTGCGCCGTAACGGTTATTCTCCGCGTATGTTGTTTCTCCCGCCAGCGCCAAGCAGTCAATGGTCGTCGAAAGCCGAATTCCAAAAAGATCAAGGAAGAAAAAATCAAATTCGGGCGTTACCAACGCGTTCAAAAAGGTCGGTGCAAAAACGTTCAGCGCAAACTTTAAATCGACATTTTCTTGCCGAAAATACGAAAAACTCAAACCGAAATTCAAATCAAACGGCGGCATGAACGTTTGCTCCGATTCTTTCAAAAAAAGCGTTCCGTAGCCGAGATTGAGCAGCGCCGCCCCGATATAAAAATCTTCAACCGCTGCCGATTCAATGTATGCTGTTACGCCAAAATCGCCCGCTACTGCGTATTCAAATTGATCGGAGAGGTTTTTGGCGAAAAATCCTTTAATGCCGCCTCCGAGCGCCACGGAAGTTCCGGGCAGAATACGCGAATAAGCAAACGAAGCACCGAGAGTCGGCCGCACGGCAAAAGAGCGCGCGTGACTGTAAAAAAAGTGAGCGGTCGCATTGAAAACGCCGACATCAGTGGGAATCGAAACTCCGCCGTTGACGGCAAACCCAAAAAGATCGGTTTGTTCTCCAATATCTTCAGGAACCAAAAGCGACGAGTCTTTCCCGGCGAGCAGCATAAAATTTCCTTCGTAAGTGCGGGAAGCGTTGAGTGCTCCCGATGCCGGATTCATCAGCGAAGAGAGTGCTGAATTCGGAAAAAACGGCATGAAATTTCCGTTAAAGTCAGGACCGAAAAGAAACATGGACGGCGGAAACGCCTGCGCAAACGGGTTTTTGCTTTCACTTTCCTGAGCAAACCCGAAGGCGCCGAAACCGACAAGCAATAAACAAAGAAAGAATTTTCGGCGCATCAGTGAGTCAAACCTCTCCTTTTCAAGATTTCAGGAACTGAGAGCAGAATTTTATCGGAAGATTCCCATCCGTCTTTTTTCGCAAAAACGATAATCGATTCATCGGGCGAAAGCAGAAGCGGCGCGCTATACAAAGTTCCGTTTGAATCATCAATATCTTCTGTATAATAAATCTGGTATTCACTCGTATCGAAATCTTCAAACGTCAATTCGTATTTCGAAGGATCAGTTGATGAAACTTCCAAGTGAGGCGTCGGGTTAGGACATTTGAGCCGAATTTTCAACACGGCGGTCGCTTCCTTTCCGTCTGCCGTTGCTTTCACGTAAATGTCGCTGTTTTTATCGATGAGAATCGGAGTGTCCGCCGTATACGTCTGATCGTAACTCTGACTGCCAATACTGTACATAACGGTTGCGTTTGCCGGTTCGGTAACGATCAGGATGTTCTGCGGTTCGCGGAAGGTTCCGTTGGAAACCGGATCGCCGCCTGCGTCGGTGAACGAAACGGTCACGTTGTCGGCGGGCGGCTGCGGCACCTGCTGTTGCAGCTCTTCGGATGAAAAACAGAACTCAGCAACCGCCACGGCGGAAACATACTTGCCGATCAAGTCGACTCCCGATGTATAAACGGACGAGCTTTCGGAAACAGGAGTAAAGCTGCCGTCCGCAACTTCGTACAGAATATCAGCGCCGTCGGG
Organism: uncultured Spirochaetota bacterium; assembly: GCA_944388995.1. Taxonomy (GTDB): domain Bacteria; phylum Spirochaetota; class Spirochaetia; order JAFGXN01; family JAFGXN01; genus CALXOJ01. The sequence continues at coordinate 429,531 of CALXKN010000001.1, forward strand.
CGAAGAGAGAGAGGCTGTATCGCCATTTTGAGAGAGTACCGGCTTATCTAAAACTTTCACCTCAACTGTCACTTCTGAAGAAGTTTTTGAACCGTCTGCCGATTTCGCATAAAAAGCATAGGTGCCGGCGTCGGATTGAGAGAGGGAAAGCTGTCCGCCGGGCGGAACCTCCGTTTCGTTTCCGCCGTCTTTTTTATAAAAGAGCTTATGAGCCGTTTCCGCGGCTGTAATTTGCAGTGTAATACTGCCGCCCGCATTGCGCGGATTGAAATACTCTCCGGGCGCTCCGCTTGCCGTCCGCGTATCGGTGACCGTCGGCGGAGAAACCGGTTCGTCGGGATCGGGGAGATCTTCCGGAATCTCCTCCTTCATCTGCGGAGAAGAGAAACAGAATTCGTCGACCGCAACAGCTGTCAATGTTTTGCCCGGCAATTCTATCAAATTATCAAAATTCGTAAATACGGATGATGTTGAACTGACATCTGTTTTTGTCATTTCTAACTCATACAAAATTACAGCGCCGTCGGGACTTACCAGCGTTGCCGATGGAACCGATAAATCATATTCAAACTGCGGTTCTTGTAAAACTTTCACCTCAACCGTTACTTCATCGGACAGCGTTCCGCCGGCGGTTTTAGCATAGAAAACATAGGTGCCCGCCTGACTTTTGGAGACTGTCACCTCGTTGCCGCTGACTTGAGTTTCATTTCCGTTATTATACTTGTAGTAAACCGCAGCGCCTTCTGCCTGCGTTATATTCAAAGTAATGCTGCCGGAATCGTCGGTTGCGGGATCAAAATATGATCCGGGAGCCCCGCTTGCTGTCCGCGAGTCGGTGACAATCGGTGCGGTCGGTTTTTCTTCCGGCGGTGTTTCGACATTATAAACAGCCGGCGTTGACGGATTGCGCATTTCGGCGGCAGCAACAACATAACAGGTTTGACCATCGTTCAATTTCGGGGCGGAAGCGGCTTCGTATTTTGTCGGCGTCCCCGTTTCAAAATCGTCAGAATCGATCAAGTACCAAAATTCCAATCCGCTCACAGCCGCGTCTTCCGCGGCGGCCGTTACCGTCAGTTTTCCGTCGCCGTCAACGCCTGCCTCAGGCGCATTCAGCGGCGCTCCGTCGACTTCAACCGATTCGGATGTCAGTTTTCCGTCGGCGGCGGCCATAAAGTAAAGCAACGCGTTTTCGGCGACCGTCACGGGAGAAGAGGCGGCCGTCCACGCTGTTTCATCGGTTGAAGAATACACAGAGGCGGTATTATCGGTCGCACCGGCGGCAACCGCTACTTGCAGCGCCTTATAAAAATCGCTACCGCGGGCATCGGAGACAGTCGGTTTTTCCGTACGGCTGAAAGTCTGAGATTCTTCCGCTGACGGATAAGCAAATTCGGCACCGGCCTTCACTTTAACCGGAGCAGCCGCAGCAGCAGCCAATAATTCATACGGAATCGGAACGGGAGCTGTGTACGTCAAAACCGTTCCGCTTGTAAAATCTCCTCCCAAAACATAATAAAGCGAAACCGCTCCCGTTAAACCGGCCGGCGTTGTAGGCGGCGTGATTGTCACAATATTGAACTGCGGCGAACTGTGAGAAAGCGCAACCGTTGGCGCTGCGTCAAACGCAAACAGCTGCTGCGTAGCGATTTCCGAACGGGTTTTATCGTCATCTTTCGCTGTTGCACCCAGCCACAAATTGCCGGATTGCGGCGCAATCGGATCGGTGTACGGCGTTGACGGATTTTGAACGGAATTTTCGTCGGCGCCTTCGCCATAAAGGACATTATTGCCGTTAATTCGAACCGAAAGCGGCAGATAAAAAAGCGAATCGCGGGCATCTTCAAACGTCGGCGGATCGGTCGGAACAAGTGAAACCGAAGCGGTTTCCGACGGATTATGCATCTCAGCGGCGGCAACGACATAAATTGTCTCATCGGCAGAAAGCTGCGGTTTTGAGGTGTCATCATACAACGTTCCTGCCGCAGTCGAAGAAAACGGAGTTTCATCGTCTTTTTTGTAATAAAAAGAAACCGCAGGAGCAGGTGTTTCTTCCGAATCGCCTGCCGCAATCGTTACAGTTCCGTCGTCAGCAACTTCCACTTTCGGTTTGGGAAGCGGCGTTCCGTCGACACTCGCCGACGCGGAGGCGATTTTATTTAAATCGCTGACAACAGCTTTCAGTGTTTCTCCCGCGGCAACCGTCACCGCTTTCGGATTCGTTTCTTCCGCCGCATTTTGCCGTGTCGGCTCTTCGCCGTTGCGGGTAACGTAATACTTTTCGGTTGACGGAGAACCCGCAGCGCCGCCGGTTAAATCGACAGTCAGCGGGTCGAGGTAAGCAGCCGCCGTACTGCCGGAACGGGCGTCGGTCGGAACGGGCGCATTCAAAAGCGAAAATGTGCTGCTCACTTTATCCGACGGGAAACAGAATTCCGCACCGCCGACAGCGCTGACGGTTGTTTCCGCCGTTGCGTCAAGGTAAACGGTATTCTCTTCATAAATAAGAAACTCACCCGAATCCGCGGTTTGATAAAACAGTCCGCGATTTTTCTCCGTTTCGGGAACGGATGCGTTTTCTTCGATGACAAGAAGGTTCCAATAACTCAAAGAAACCGAAACGGGGTCAACCGCTTTTGAGACAGCCTGTTCTGCCGTCTCGGAAGGAAATTTTCCGGCCGCGTAAGCGCGCGCTTTGACAACCGTTGTGACGTCGGTCACTTCAACCGCTGTTCCGGAAGCAGAAGACGGCGACTGATCGGTTGGCGTGTTCCCGTCAAACGTATAATACACCGTTGCATTCGTTTCGGGGGTTGAAAACATGACTGCCAACGGATCGGCATAATTCCGTGTCTGCGAACGGGCATCAAGAATGACGGGTGTTTCGGCTTGAGATGACTCCACAACCGCTTCTTCGGAAGCGAAGAAATTTTCCGCAATCGAACGAGTTTTCAGAGTCTCTGTCGGCAGCAAATCGGAAACAGTGTAAGTCGTTCCGGTTGCTAACGATTGCTCATCTCCCATCGGGCAATTTTCCGCAGTAATGGACGTTCCGTCTCGGGTCAGGAACATCGCCTGCGCGTCAGAACCGTAATCAAATGTTATCGAATAAGTTGCGCCGTCGGTATTTTCAGTAATTTCTCCGACTTCCGGTTTCGGCAGCCTTTCGACAGGCAAAACAACCGAATCCGACATCAAGTAAGATTCTTTAAAACTCTTAACAGTAATAGTTCCCGGCTGTGTCAGTTCAATAAGACCTTCGGTAGAAGACATGACTGTCGTCGGAGGCGTTCCGTCCAATGTGTAATAATAAATGACATCGGGATCAGCCGACGTAACGGCAAAAGTGAGTTTGTCTGACAATCGGTGAACCGTTGTATCCTCGATTTGAGGCGTCGCTGTTTTTTCAAGGTGGAAAATCGCTGCTTCCGATGGGTCAAATTCTTTATAAAAAACGCGGGCGGTAATCACCTTGCCTTGCTCATCGTCGTAATTGATTTCAAACGGCGCTTTGTATTCGGTCGAAGAGGCTGTCGGGTCTTCGGCTGGATTCGCCATTGTGTAGTGAATCGTTCCTTTGTAGTTTGACGAAATGATTTCGACGCGGTAACGGTTTTCTCCCAATTCGGTTACAATAATTTGCGGTGTGTAAAGCGCAAAGTCAGTGAAATCATTTTCCGTAATTTCATAGCGAATTTTTGTCGTAATCGCACCGTCGACAAGACAAGAAATTTTCTTTTCCCAAACGACAGTTTCCCCATCTTTGAGAGTAATTGTTACATCGTAATTGCCGGCTTCCAGAGATGAAATTTCAATCCGTTCGCCGGTTTCGGAGGTAATTTCTTCGGGCGAACCGCCGGCTGTTTGAGCCGTTACGGTGAGAGTGGGGTTGACCAGCGTCTTTTCAGGATAAATAATTTCAACGGAAATTTTACCTTTTCCGAAAGTACATCCGAAGACAAGAAAAAGAATCAGAAATCGCCCAAAAAATGATCTGTATTTCATACGCACTCTTTTGTTATTATACCATGAAACCCATGCAAAAAACAGCTTTCGCTTAAAAGTTTAAAAAATTCTTTTTGCTTGTTAAATTATCGGTGATTTGTAACGATATTTTAATATCGAAAGTTCGCAAGGAGACTCCATGAGCAACCTTTCTCCCCAAAATACATATCATCAAAACCGAATTAAAACTGCCGGTCAGAGTGAACTGATTGTCATGCTTTACGACGCCGCCATCCGGAATTTGCAGATAGCAGTTGAAGAGTTGAAAACGGAAAAACCGCGAATCGATATCGTCAACAACGCCTTCAACAAAGCTTCGGGCATCATTGCCGAGCTGAGCGCTTCACTGAATTTCGACCGGGGAGGAGAAATCGCCGATCATTTGTTCAACCTCTATTGTTTTTTCGGAAGCGAAATCACGAAAGCCAACGTCCGCAAAGAGACCGGCAATATCCCGACCATTATCGAAATGCTGGAAGATTTGCGCCGCGCCTGGAAAATTGCCGCCTCGGACGCTTCCTCCGCTCCCGCCGGACATTACGAAGGACTCAGTATCAACGGATGAAAACGGATTCCAAACTGATTGACCTGATCGTATCCCAACAGGAACGGCAGAAGGAGTATTTCCTCGAGTATCTGCGCGTTCAGGAGCTGGAACGGCTCGATTTGAAAAACGAACGCTACGATGACCTGAAAATTCATCTTGACGTCGAACAGCGCATTCTTTCGAAAATCATCCGTCTTTCAAAAATCATCACCAATCACATTTACGATTTGAAGCTGAAAGATATCTCCGAAGCGCCGGAGGTGTTTTCGCGGCAGAAAGAGCTGGAAACGCTGAAAGAAAACGCCATCCGCAACAACATCCACAATCAGACCGCCATGGAAGAGCGGAAAGAGGCGATGCGGCCGCATTTGGTGTTTTCTGTCGCCCGCAAACGCTCGCCGCTTCCGGCCGAAGGAAAAATGCCGCAAATCATCAACGTTTCCATTTAGCCGTTTGCGGCGGGGGGAGTTTCGCAGACTGCCGCCAATGTTTCAAAAAACGCAGGGAAGGTGACCGCCGCCGCTTCGGCGCCCTCAACGGTGACGGGCGCATCGGCCGCCAATCCGGCAACTGCCAACGCCATCGCTATGCGATGATCGCCTCGGGAACAGACACAGCCTCCGCGAAGTCCGGTTCCCCGAATGACCATTCCGTCGGGAAGTTCCGTAATATCCGCACCCAATTTTGTCAGCTCTTCAGTCATGCAGCGAATGCGGTCTGTCTCTTTTTGACGCGTGTGCGCTGCGTTAAAAAGCCGCGTTTCGCCGTCGGCAAAACAGGCAGTCACCGCCAAAATCGGCAGCGCGTCGGGAATATCATTCATATCAGCCGAAAAAGCTTTCAATCTGCCGCCTTCAATCGTCAGTCGGTCGCCTTGCAGTTCAATGCGGCAGCCCGCCTTTTCCAACAGAAACACAACGGCCTTATCACCCTGCGCGTCAGTCATATCGAGTCCGGTTAAGGTCAGCCGACTGCGTGTAACGGCGGCCGCGCACAGAAAAAAACACGCCGAAGAAAAATCAGCGGGAATTGTCCGGTCAAACGGCCGGTAAATTTGTCCCCCCGGAATAAAAACATCGGTATAATTTTCGTCGCTTTGAAACGAGATAATTTGTTCGTTCATCCACCGTTTGGTCATGTCGACATACGGCTTTTCTTTTAAAATTCCGGTTTTGATTTCGAAATTTCCGTCAGCCAACGGCAGAGCCAGCAGCAATGCCGACAAATACTGACTGGTCGGACAATCGATTTTTACTTTTCCGGAATGAATCGGTCCGCAAACAGTAAACGGAGCATATCCTTCTTTTGTTTCGCATTTGATTTCAACACCGAGTGTTTTTAACACATTCAGCAGCCCGGCAGCGCTGCGGGCGCAAACGGAACTGTCGCCCGTCAGCCGAAACGGTCGGCCGATCAACGAAGCAAAAGCCGCCGCAAAAAAAAGCGTTGTCCCCGAATTGAGAACGTCTGCTCCGTCAAGTACATGATGAAAGCGTTTTCCGATGCCGAAAACCCGCAGATACTCCGTGTTTTCCTCAATTCGGGCGCCGAAAGCGCGGCATACCGCGATACACGCTTTTGTGTCTTCGGAAAAAAGCGGCTTCCGCAGCACCGATTCGCCGTCAGCTGCCGCCGCGATGAAAAGTCCCCGAATCGTATGCGACTTTGAACCGGGAACAGCCGCCTCGCCGTGAATTCGGGAAGGGGTAATCGTTATTTTCATAAGAATTTTATATCTTATTTCCGCCTTTTCGTGTATAATTTTTCCATGAAAAAACCTCTTTATTTAATCGATGGCTACAGTTTGATTTATCGAACCTATTTTGCGCTTATCCGTTCGCCGTTGATGACTTCTAAAGGGAAAAACCGCAATGTTGTCTTCGGTTTTTTCAACTCACTGTTTCCGTTTATCAAAAAATTTCATTGTGAAAAACTGATTGTCGTCATGGATTCAAGAACGAAGACTTTCCGTCATGAATTTTATCCCGAATACAAGGCCAATCGTCAAAAAACACCGGAAGATTTGCATGAACAAATTCCTATAACAGAAGAAATTTTGACAGCGCTTGGCATTCCGATTCTGCGCTCCGACGGATATGAAGCAGACGATGTGATTGCATCTTTAGCTGTTCAATGTCAAAACGAAAACCGACCGTGTTTCATTCTTTCCGGCGACAAAGACCTTTGTCAATTAATAGGGGAAAATATCACGATTCTTCGTCCGTCGGCAGGCGATTATGAAGAGATGACGAGAGAAAAAGTTAAAGAACAGTACGGCGTTTTCCCTGAACAGATTCTCGATTATTTAGCACTGATGGGCGATTCCGCCGATAATATTCCCGGTGTTCCCAATGTCGGAAAAGTGACTGCTGCTAAGTGGCTGACCTCTTACGGAACAATGGAAAATTTATACGCACACATTGACGAGATTAAAGGCAAAGCGCGCGAAAATTTGGAAATCGGTCAGGAAAGCGCTCTTCTCAGCCGCCGCTTGGCAACGCTTCGAACCGATCTCAAGCTCCCGGTTGACATCGAAGCAATCGACACTTCTCGTCTGAACACGGAAGAGGCCGCTGTTATTTTTCGAAGAGAAGAAATCCGCAAATTCGGAACGTCAAAAAATTTCAAACCCGCCGAAACAGAAAAACCTTCGCTTTTCTCCGCATTTGCCGGAGAAGGCAAAACACTTGCCGACGACCAAACTGCCGAAACGGATGACAATGCACCGCCGGCGGTTTTCCGTCCCGGTTCAGTCGACATCGCCGATACACCGGAGAAAGCCGCCGTCTGGATTCAGAAAGCGGCCGACGCCGGGGTTTTTGCTTTCGATACGGAAACGACGGGATTGGACACTCTTTTTGCCGAACCGATCGGCTTCTCGCTGGCGGTTGACGGCGAACGCGCGGTGTACATTCCGTTGATTGCCGACGGCAAACCGGTTCAGGACGCCGACGAAATCCGCCGACTGCTGAAACCGCTTCTTGAAGACGAAAAACACCTCATTATCGGTCACAATCTCAAATACGACTACCAAATCATGAAACGATGGGGAATCGAATTCCGCCCCGGATTTGATACCATGGTTGCGGCATGGCTTTACGACAGCTCCCTTGACCGCTATCAAATGGATTTTCTGGCACTGCGGCTGCTTCGTTACCAACCGATTGCGTATAAAGACATTGTCCCGAAAAACAAACACATCGGTGAAATTTCGCTGCAGACAGCCGCCGATTACGCCGGCGAAGACGCGTTTATTGCCTTTCGGTTTTACGGCTTCCTGAAAGCGAAACTGGAAGAGTCGGCGCTTTCCGATTCATTTTTCAATACCGAAATGAAACTGGTGACACTGTTGGCGGAGATGGAGATGCGCGGCATTCGCCTTGATTGCGAAGAACTGGCCCGTTACGGCGAAGAGCTGACAAAAACGACAGCCGAATTGGAAACTGAAATTGCCAAAGAGGTCGGATTCGAATTCAATCTGAAGTCAGTCAAACAGCTGCAATCGGTTTTATTCGAAACACTCGGTTTAAAGCCGACGAAAAAAACCGCTGGCGGCGGCTTTTCTACCGATTCCAATGTTTTGCAAGAGTTAGCGGCAATACACCGCGTTCCGCGGCTTCTGCTCGAGTACCGCGCCTGCATCAAACTCAACGACACTTATGTCAAGGCGCTGCCGAAGCTGGTAAACCCGCAAACCGGACGCATTTATCCATCGTTCCAACAGACAGGAACGGCGACCGGGCGGCTTTCCTGCCGTAATCCGAACCTGCAAAACATTCCGATTCGCGATGAAGCCGGCCGACGCATCCGACGAGCGTTTAAACCGCAAAACGGCTGCGTTTTTATCAGCGCCGACTACTCCCAAATCGAATTGGTGATGCTGGCCGCGCTTTCCGGCGATCCCGGACTTTGCACCGCATTTCAAAACGGCGTCGATGTTCACGCTCAAACCGCTTCGCTTTTATTCGGCGTTCCGATTGAATCGGTTTCCGCCGATCAACGACGCATCGCCAAAACCATCAACTTCGGAATCATGTACGGCATGAGCGCTTTTCGCCTCTCCAATGATCTGCAAATTCCGTTCGCAAAAGCTAACGACTTTATTAAATCGTATTTTACAACCTTCGGCGGCGTCAAAACATTTTTGTTAAAGGTGATCGAAGAGGCCGAATCAACCGGCGAAATACGAATGATCAGCGGTCGGCGGCGGCGGATTTTCGGTATCAATTCCCGCAACAAAACGGAACGCAATCAAGCCGAACGGATCGCGCTCAATACGTTGATTCAGGGAAGCGCAGCCGACGTCGTCAAAACCGCCATGCTCAAAGTCGACCGCCTGATTCGAGAATCGAAATCAAACGCCCGTCTGCTGCTGCAAATCCACGATGAACTGCTCTTTGAAGTTCCGGAAAACGAAGCGGCCGCCTTTACCGCTGTCCTGAAAACCGAAATGGAGAACGCCGTCAAATTATCAATCCCGCTGCGCGTCTCGGTTGAAAGCGGCTGCAGCTGGGGAGAAATTCATTGAAAGACGGCTTTGTTTTAGGACTGACAGGCAAAAGCGGCGCGGGGAAAAACCTTGCTGCCGCATTCTTGGAAAAATCGGGTTGGATTCATTTCGATACCGATAAGGAAGCGCATCGGGTTTTAGACGGCGCATGCAAAGAGGCAGCGCAGCTCTTCGGTCGGGAAATTCTGACCGAAAGCGGGAAGGCCGACCGAACGCGTTTGGGCAGAATCGTCTTTTCGTCTCCGGAAAAAATGAAGCAGCTCGAATCGCTTCTCTATCCGCACATCGAAGAACCGATTATCCGCGCCGTCCGGGCAAATCCCGACGAAAAATTTGTGATCAACGGAGCGAATTTAACGGGCTCCGATCCGCTTTGCCGTCTTTGCGACGCCGTTTTGATTGTCCGCGCGCCGTTTTGGCTGCGGCTGTTGCGAAGCGCCCGCAGAGACCGGCGGCCGCTTTTTTCCCTTCTGAAAAGATTTCGTTATCAGAAACGTTTTTCCGTTCAAGAGTTTTTTCCGCAAGCCGATATTTATACTGTATCGAATATCACGACAAAAACGCGGTTTGAAAAAAAACTCAAACGGCTGATTGAAAAAAGGATTTTGGGAAATGAACGAAATTCAAAACGAAAATAACCGCCCTGATGACAAAAAACGCATTTCTGCCGACGTCAAACGGTATCTGATTCCGGTTTTGGGCGTCTCTCTGGCTGCCGTCACCCTCTGCGGCGTCGGCTACCTCTATTTTTCTCCGGCGCCGGCGGAAAAAGTAACCGTCGCCGTCAACGATTTGACCGATGACGGAACGGAAAAAACCGCCGAAGAGGCCGCTGCCGAAGCGTTTGATGCGCTGACCCCGCTGACGCCGCCGTCGGAAACCGATAAACCGAAAATCGTTGTTGCCCCGGAAGAGCCGTCGCTGGTTGAAACCACGCCGGTTGAAACGGCGCAGACCGACTATTCGCGTATCGAAATTCCGGAAACCGCGCAGCCGGCCGCTCGCCCGAAACCGCAGCCCGCGGCTCCCGCTCCCAAGCCGGCGGTTCAGTCTCAGCCGAAAACAACGCCTCAACCCGCCGTCCGGACGCCGGCAGCCGCGCCTCAACCGAAAAAAACAAGCCCGCGCTTTTACATTCAGGCCGGTTCGTTCAGTACATTGGCCAACGCCGAACGGGCGCAGCAAATGCTTGCCGATAAGGAGATCCGCTCCATCATCGAAACCCGCAATATCGGCGGCAAAACCTGGTACCGCGTTCTCGTCGGCGCCTACGCCTCCAAAGACGAAGCCAACCGCTTCAAACCGACCGTTCAGGCCGTCAAAGGTTTTGAAGAGGCAATGATTCGGGAATATTACTGAAAGGATTATTTAAAACGCTACCAATTCCCGAATTCGCATTATGAATGCGATTATTGAAGCCTACAGCTTTCATCCCTCTTGACATTCTTTCATATCCCGCTATAATGGGAAGAAGGAACGAGGAGAGATGTCCGAGTGGTTTAAGGAGACGGTCTTGAAAACCGTTGATGCGCAAGCATCCCGGGGTTCGAATCCCCGTTTCTCCGAAATGGAAAGGTGCGAGAGTGGCCGAATCGGTCTCCCTGCTAAGGAGTTGTACCCCTCAAGGGTACCGGGGGTTCGAATCCCCCCCTTTCCGTGCTTAATGTACCTATAGCTCAGTTGGATAGAGCATTGGTTTGCGGAACCAAAGGTCGGAGGTTCGAGTCCTCTTGGGTACAATTTGGAAAGATGCGAGAGTGGTTGAATCGGACAGACTCGAAATCTGTTGTAGGCTCCGGCTTACCGGGGGTTCGAATCCCCCTCTTTCCGTCCGATTGACCGCTGCCGTTTACGGAGGCGGTTTTTTTAAAGCCCTTAAGGATTTTATATGTCAAATATTGCATTAATTACGGCAGGCGGAATCGGTTCGCGCACCAAACAATTCATTCCAAAACAGTTTTTAAGTATAAAAGACAAACCGCTAATCGTCTATACAATGGAAAAATTTCAAAAGCATCCTGAAATAACCGATATTATCGTTGTTTGTCTGGAAGGATGGACGGAATATCTGAACGCAATGTCGCTTCAATTCGGAATTTCAAAATTAAAAAAGATTGTTCCGGGCGGACAAACAGGATTTGAATCTATTCATAATGGGCTGAACTTTATAAAAACATACGCAGAAGATAATGATATTATATTAATCCATGACGGTAACCGTCCCGGTGTTTCGGCTGAAACGATTTCGGATTGTATCGCACAATCAAACATAAAAGACGTTTCGATAACAGCAATCGGAATCAATGAAGCTGTTTTTACTACCGAAAATGTTGCCGGAGGGGGGGGGGGACAACCGGTTTTACTGAACCGCGATTTGTTAATCAGAACACAAACGCCGCACGGAATAAAACTCGGATATCTCAATACTCTTTTTAAAGAAGCGGAAAGTAAAAACATTCTTGATTCCGTCGCTGTCTGTACACTGTTGGTTGAACTGAATAAGCCGATATTTTTCTGCAAGGGATCGGAAAAAAATTTCAAGGTCACAACTCCCGACGAAGTCGATTTATTTAAAGGCATGATGCTCATTGAAAATGAAAAACAATTTATATAATAACGAATTATATCGGACTGAAATCAATGACTTTGTAACAGGCCGGGACTTGTCTTTTTTTAAAAATAAGACAATTTGTATTACAGGCGGAACCGGTCTGATTATGTCTTATTTTACGGATGTTCTTCTTTTTTCAAAAATGCACTGTAAAATCATTTTGTTGGTACGCAACAAAAAAAAAGCACAAACCCGATTTTCTTTTTTCAAAAAAGACAAAAGACTTGTCATTAAAAAAACAAACTTGCTGAAACCCATTCATTTGTCTTTTAGTAATATCGATATCATTATTCACGGCGCCAGCCATTCCGATCAAAGAAATTACGCTTCGGATCCGATCGGGACAATGCATACGAATTACATCGGAATTAATCATTTATTGCGGTTGGCTGTCAAAAAAAATACAAAGAGATTTCTTTTTTTATCCTCGTCTGAAATTTACGGAGATCTTTCCGGAGAAATTACGGAAGACGCATTCGGCCATGTGAATCCGTTAAGCCTTCGTTCCTGCTACAATGAAAGCAAGAGAGCCGCCGAGACTCTTTGTCTCTGCTATTCGGAAAAATTTCATCTCCATTCCGTTATAGCCAGATTAAGCCGTGTTTATGGTCCGACAATGAATCCGGCAGATTCCAAAGCTCTTTCCCAGTTTATGATGAATGCCGTGTACAGACAAAACATTCAAATAAAAAGCTCCGGCGAACAAATTTTATCCTACACCTATGTGTCGGACGCTGTATCTGCTTTATTTGTACTGTTAAAATTCGGAAAAACCGAAAACGCCTATAATATTGCCAACAATAAAAAACTTTACACTCTGAAAGAAATAGCGGAAATTGTGGCTGAAACACGCAACGTCCAAACCGAATTTATTCAAATGACAGAAACCGAGAAAAAAACATATTCGGAAGTTAAAAATGCTGTTTTATCCTCAAATAAACTGGAAAAATTAGGGTGGTCTCCGACTGTCTCTTTGGAATCCGGAATCGCCGGAACGATTAATATTATCGAATCCCTGACCTGACTACACCTCCACCTCATACAGCCGCATATAATTGTACAGTTCTTCAAGGCTGAAGTCGAGAAGATGGCGGACGGCGGTGCCCAGAAGGCGGCGGAGGTTTTCCTGAAGGCAGAGGAGGCCGACGGCAAAGGTGATGAAGCCCGGCGTGACCATGAGAAAGGCGCAGACACAGGTGCCGAGGGTCTTGTCAAACTGCCGGTAGGGAATTTCCCCCGATTCGCGGAATGCGGTCCGGGTTTCCTTGTAGACAAAAGAGTAGGCGATTTTTGAAAAGAGAAAGCCGCAGAATGCGGTTAAAAACAGCAGCGCGAGAATCAAAAACGGATGGAAAAGCCGCGTCAGCCAAACCGTCAGAACGATATCGGCAAACAGAAAAAGTCCGCCGAGCATGAACACTTCCACCAGTTTTATCTGATGAGGATAGCGCAGAATATTGACAACCCGTTTCAACTCCATAAACCTTTCTCCTTTAACGCCGGCAAAACACCGGATAAAGAACCGACGCACGCCGCGCAGGCTTTCCGCATTGCCGCGTCCGGACGGACGCGGTCCGGAACCATGACAACGGAAAGTCCGGCGTCCAACGCGGCTCTGACGCCCTGAACGGAATCTTCAATAACGACGGTCTTTTCCGGATCGGCTCCGGTTATTTTCAAAGCTTTCAAATAAATATCGGGAGCCGGTTTTCCTCTTCCTTTCGGAACCGATTCTCCGCCGATGATTTTCCGGAAAAACGGACGCAATCCGGTTTTTTCCAAAAGGAATTCCGCCGGGCCGCTTTCGGTTGAAGTGACCAAAACGCAGCCGGCCGCCTTTTCCTTCAGTTCAGAAAGAATTTCCCGCGCGCCCGGTTTCAGCGGCAGATCGCCGGCAAGCGCCTTTTCTTTCAGCCGTTTTTCGCAGTAACGCCAAACCTCCTCAAACGGAAAGTTTTCACCCAACTCTTCAAGAAAAAGCCGGCGGCAGCCGTCGTAGTCGCGTCCGGCACATTCGCTCAGCAAATTTTCGGAAAAATCACAGCCGAAAATACGTCCACACTCGTTTTGTAGAATCCTCCCCGATTCGCTCTCCGTATCGAAAAGAACGCCGTCCATATCGAAAAAAAACGTCGGAATCATTCTACACCCGTTCGATGAATTCTTTCATAAAACGGATAAAAACCGCTTTCTGCCGCCCGGCGGTTTCCGTCACTTCCTTATGATTCAGTTTTCCGCCGGTAATACCCGCCGCCATGTTGGTCAGACAGGAAAAGGCCGCCGTCTGCAAGCCAAGACTTGCTGCTGCAATTGCTTCCGGAACGGTCGACATTCCGACCGCATCGGCTCCCAGCCGCGCAGCGGCTCTGACTTCCGCCGGAGTTTCGTAGGACGGTCCGGTTGTGAAAAAATAAACGCCGCTTTTCAAATCCAGCCCGCAGGCGGCCGCCGCTTCAAACGCTTTCCGGCGCAGTCCCCGGCTGTAAACATCGCTCATATCGACAAAATCGGGGGCGCCGATCAACGGATTCGGACAAAGAAAACCGATGTGATCCTCAAAAACCATGATGCCGCCCGGTTTCCACTGAGGATTAACGGCGCCGGCGGCGTTGGTCAGAATCAAAACCGGCGCGCCGAGCGCAGCCGCAACCAATGCGGGAAAAGCGGCTGTCCGGGAAGAGTGTCCTTCGTAAATGTGAAAACGTCCGCTCAGTAAGAGAACCGTTTTGCCGGAAAGGCGTCCGAACGCCAAACGGCCGGCGTGTCCCGGTACCGCCGGAACGGGAAACCCGGGAATATCGCCGTAGTCCCAGATGCGGGCTCCGGCCAACTCATCCGTCAGCGCGCCCAAACCGGAACCGAGCACGATAACCGCATCCGGACGGGAAATGCCGCGCCGGTTCAGTTCGATTCGGAGGCGTTTCAGCGAATCAGAAAAGGTCTCCGTCATCCGTCGGCTCCGCAGGAACTTCGTCTCCGGTTACTGCGGCTTCACCGTCGGAAACTTCCGCCGCCGCTTCGGATTCGGCTGCGACGGCTTCATCTCCGGTGGTTTCGGCAACCGATTCGGCTTCAGCCGCTTCCGTTTCTTCCGCGGCAGTTACCGCTTCTGCGTCCGCCGCTTCGGATTCAGCCGCAGCGGTTTCATCTCCGGCAGTTTCAGCCGCCTCCGTTTCTGCGCTTTCCGCAGCCGTTTCGGATTCAACCATTTTGATCAGCTCTTCAATCGGTTTCAGTTCCATGACGAATTCAACGCGGCGGTTCTTCCAGTTTTCGTTTTCGTCGGAAATGCTGAAAATCGGATTTTTCCCGCCGAACGTGTGGACAATGACCTTCTCAAAATCAAAACCCCGTTCAATCAGCGCATCCTGCACTTCGCCGGCACGGTTGACTGTCAGCGGTTCCAGAATCTTTTCTTCCTCAAGATTTTCGGCCGCCTGCGTCTGCGGATCGTAAATGTTCAGCGCATGGCCTTCCAGAACCAAATTGTAGGTCGGATAGCGCTTGTAAATGTCAATGACGCGGTCAATCGATTCCAGATTCTTCTGATACTGCTCTTCTCCGTAAGAATCGAGCTCAAACTGATAGGCGCCGAAAATGATATTCGGAACCATCAGGTAGTATTTTCCGTCCCGTTCAATCAGGAGGATGTCGAGTACCACCGGCTGGCGGATCACCGTTTCGTTTCCGCCTTTATCAATAACCGTAAAATCAATGTAATAAACGCCGCTTTCTTCGCTGACGTCGGAAACTTCACCGTTCCATGTAATCAGACGGGAAGGATCGCCTTCACCGGCAAACATTTTCAGCACGGAATCCTTATCGTCAAGAATTTCCATGTCCCAGCCTTCAAGCATACCTTCGTCTTTTGCGTCGAGAGTAATGAAATATTCGCCTTTTGCGGAATTCGGCTCTACTTTGACGAACGGATTGGCGACCGATTTCAGCTCCACCGTCGGCGCGACCGTGTCAATCAGGAACGGCAGGGACGCTTCCTCTTTGTTGCCGTTTTTGTATTCAACGGAAAATACAAAACGGTACCAGCCGTCTTCAAGAACGCCGCCGTTTTCGTCTTTTCCGTTCAAGGTAATGACCGACGGCAGCATTTCCGGGTCAGCGGGAGCGTTAAACTCTTCGACCGAAACCGTTCCGTCTCCGGCTTCTTCCGCGGTCGGTTCCTCTTCAGCCGTAACGGCCTCTTCCGGAGTTCCGGATGCCGCTTCTCCGCCGTCGTCAACGGTCTCTCCGTTTCCGGCAGCCGCCGCTTCTTCAACCGGCTCCTCTTCCTCTTCTTCAATAACGGCCGACGGTTCAGGTTCCTCTCCGCCGCTGACGGCAACCGGCGCTCCGACGGTTTCATCGGAAGCTCCGTCAACAGCAGTTTCTTCCGCTGCGGCGCCGGTCTCCGCCTCTCCGTCCATTTTGACAATATCGCCGCTCTTCATCGTCGGCTGCGGACCTTCAGCGGCATCCGCTTCGGAATCTTCCGCTTCGATTTCCGTCATTTCGGCTTTTTCAATCCGCCAATCCCACGAAACAAAATCGGTGTTCAGCTGATAGTCGAGTTTTACGTCCAGCGTATCGCGTTTCCCGTCGCCGTTCGGAGAGAATCCCTCAAACCCGGCGGAGGCCGTCACCGCTGTCGGCCGGTTGTCAACCCGGATGCCGGCCAAAAGCGCCGGTTCGGATTTGTTGCCGGCGTAATCTTCGCCCATGACTTTAAAGGCATAATTTCCGTCGGCGACAAATTTGCCGTTATCGTCGCAGCCGTCCCAAACAAATTCTTCCAATGCCGAATCGGAAAGCCGCTTTGTGACAACCGGCTCGTCCTGTTCATCGACAATCTGCAGAACCCAAAGCGCTTCTTCGGCTCCGTTGACAAGGATTTCAGCCGTTTTCCGCTCCCCTTTCGGAGAAAACCAGACAGAATCCCCGCCGTCTTTAAACGCCAATTCCACCGTCGGCGCGACCGTGTCCACAATGAATTTTTCGATATCCAATTCGGAGCGGTTGCGGTTGGCGTCCTGAACCCAAACCCGCACAACATACTCGCCGTCGGGAACCAATTCGCCGTCCGTTCCGCGTAAATCCCACATGATTTCCCGGCGCATTTCGAAAAATTCATAATCGCGGCCGATGGCCTCGATTCCGGAAATATCCCGTTTTTCTTTGCCTTCGATTTCGTTGACAACATTTCCGTCTTTATCAATAACCTGAATACCGTATTTCGGAATGTATCCGGCCAAACTGCGCAGTTTGATTTTGACGGTAAAACCGAGAACGGCCGTATCTTTAATGCCGTCGTGGTTCGGCGAGACGTACTGAGGCCCGTCGCTTTCCAAAATCACCGGCGCGTCCTTTTGTCCGCGCGCAAACGCTCCGAGCGCAAGCAACGCCATAAAAACCGGCAACATTTTTCTCATTTTGAATCATCCTCCGAAAATCGATTTTTTCTATTATAACCTGAAAATTCCGGGGTGTAAATACTTTTTTTGCAATAAGAAAATACGGAAAACCGAATATCTTGCATTAATTTTAACTTACAAATAAACGCGGAGCGTTACGATATGATCGGCATAGCGATGACCACCTACAACGGTGAAAAATACTTAAAAGAGCAAATCGACTCGATTTTAAACCAGACGGTGAGTGATTTTGAACTGATTGTCTGCGACGACGTTTCTTCCGATTCGACAATGGACATTCTCAACGGCTATGCCGCCAAAGACAGCCGCGTTCACGTCTTCCGCAACGAGGAAAACCTCGGGTTTTTAAAGAATTTTGAAAAGGCCATCCGCATCTGCCTTGACCGCGGCGCCGAGTATGTGGCGCTGGCTGATCAGGACGATATATGGACGGAAAACCATTTGGAAGTGTTGGCCGGCACAATGTCCTCCGGGGGGGGGGGGGGGGGGGGGGGGGGGCGGGGGGGGCGAATCCCCGGAATCTGAAAAA
>CALXKN010000002.1 GCA_944388995.1 uncultured Spirochaetota bacterium
AAAGGGGAAGAGGTGGAGGTGAGGGTTTGGGCGCGGCGCAAGCCGCGCGCGTCTGCGGCGGCGGGCGTTTCCGGCGCCGCAGACGCAAATCCGCGGGCTTTGGCTTGACAAAAGGTACGTGAGCCGGTAAAATATAAAAAAGGGCCTATAGCTCAGTCGGTTAGAGCACTTGACTCATAATCAAGGTGTCCCAGGTTCAAGTCCTTGTGGGCCCAAACGTGTTCCCAACGGAATGCATCCATAAAACAGCATCAGATTGCTTTTGGAAAAACGGCGCAGCTTTGTCTATGCCGTTTTTTCGTTTGGCGTTACTTCACAAAGACAAAGGAAGCGTTCTTAGTGTTTTCGCGGTGTTTTCTACCTGTTTATCATTATTTAAAATGGAAAGTGGGTATTGAGACTCCTCAATCTTTTGCTTTTTTCATATGAAAGGCGATTTTGCTTTTCATTCATACATCACTGCGTTTTTAATTTTGATAAAGAACCGAGAAAGATTTTGAAAAACTTTTTGCTAAGAGATATTGACAAAAGTTCGCTATGAAATTAATATGTAACAGTGTTATATAAAGGAATGTATGAGCGAAACAGAGACAACAACTTTGCAATTAATTCATTCAGCCGCCATGCAGGAATTTCTCGAAAAAGGCTTTAAATCTGCTTCCTTGCGCAATATAGTAAAAAAGGCAGGCGTTACAACGGGCGCGTTCTACGGCTATTATGCCAGCAAAGAGGCCTTGTTTGAAGCGTTGGTTTGTGAACAGTATGAGCATTTCATTAAGCTTTTTCAAAAAGCGCAGCAAGATTTTTCCAATATTCCGCCGGAGGAACAGCCGAAACATTTGAATGATATATCCGGCGCCTATATGGATGAAATGTTTTTATATGCCTACAGATATTTAAAAGTTTTTCAACTTATTCTGTGCCATTCGGAAGGGACACGCTTTTCAAAACTGATTGACGAAATGGTGGAAATCGAAATTAAAGGAACGCATGATTATTTGACAGTGTTGAAAAATTTGGGAAGACCTGCACCGCCGATTGACGAGCATTTGGAGCATGTACTGATCACCGGCATGTTTAATGCATTTTTTGAATTGATTATTCATGAAATGCCGATTGAAAAAGCTCGGCATTATTTAAAAGAGATGCGGGCGTTTTATACGGCAGGATGGATGAAAATTATGGGGCAATAGGAGATTTAATTTTTTCTCCATTAGTTAGCTATTGCTAACCAATGGAGCGGATATTTATCTCAAGTCTGCCAGAGACGTATTTGTTGTATTTGGTTAGCAATAGCTAACTAAACTTGCGGCTATTCGGAATCAGCGTATCTGTTTCCGAGTTGATAAAAACTGGTTTTATAAGGAGGTCTTTGCGTGAAAAAGCAATCGAATTTGTCCAGGCTGATGGGGTATGCCGGCAAACACAGGATATTAACTTACCTCTCGTGGATCTTATCGGTCATCAGCGCCCTTGTCGCTCTTGTGCCGTTCTGGTACATATGGCGCATTGTCCGCGATGTGCTGGCAGCCGCCCCGGATTTTGCACATGCGGAACATATCGCACGTTACGGCTGGTTTGCCGTATTGTTTGCGGTAATTTCCGTTGTTGTATACATCGCCGCCCTGATGTGCTCCCACTTGAGCGCGTTCCGGGTCGCCTCCAATATCCGAAAAACGCTCATGCGTCATATCACGTCCCTTCCGCTTGGCGTAACGGAAGCGTATGGCAGCGGAAAACTTCGGAGAATTGTCAATACGTCCAGCGCGGCGACGGAAAATTATTTAGCGCACCGCCTGCCAGACAAAGCGGGTGCGATTGCCACTCCGTTTGGACTGCTTGTTTTGCTGCTTGCATTTGACTGGCGTCTGGGACTCCTGAGCTTGATTCCCGTCGCGCTTGGATTTCTGATCATGATGAAAATGACAGGAACAGGAATGGAGCGGAAAATGCGGGAATATCAAAACGCGCTTTCCTCTATGTCCAACGAAGCGGTCGAATATGTACGCGGTATTCCCGTGGTAAAAACGTTCGGACAAACCATCTTCTCTTTCAAGCGTTTCAAAGCCGCAATTGATAACTATGAAAAGTGGGTTATCGCTTATACACAAGAACTGCGTCTTCCGATGATGTTTTATACAACGGCGATCAACGGCGTATTCGCTTTTTTAATTGCCGGCGGGATCCTTTTGTCAAGAGGCGGCGTAACAACAGAGCTTCTGCTGAATCTGATTTTTTATATTGTCATTACGCCTGTGATCGGAACAACGCTTACAAAAATTATGTTTATGAGCGAGGACGCCATGATTGTAGGCGATGCGATAAACAGGATAGATGAGGTGCTTAAAGAAAAACCGCTGCCTGAAAGCGCAGCAACCAATGAGCCGAAAGACAACGGGGTTATATTGGAACACGTCAGCTACAGCTACGACGGAAAGAAGAATGCGTTAAACGATGTGTCGCTGACGATTCAGCCGGGGCAGACCGTCGCGCTTGTCGGGCCGTCCGGCGGCGGCAAAACGACTCTTGCCAATCTCATCGCAAGGTTTTTCGATCCGCAAAAAGGGCGCGTTTTGATTGGGAATACCGATACGCGAGCCATCCCGAAAGAAACATTGATGAACAAGGTATCGTTCGTTTTTCAAAACAGCCGTTTGCTCAAGACATCTATCTTGGAAAATGTACGCATGGGCAATCCCGCCGCATCGCGCGCTGAAATCATGCATGCGTTGGAAGCCGCGCAGTGTATGGATATTATTGAAAAGCTGCCGAACGGCGTCGATACAGTGGTTGGTGGGGACGGCGTGTACCTGTCAGGCGGCGAACAGCAAAGAATTGCCATTGCGCGAGCGATTCTGAAAAACGCGCCGATTTTGATTTTGGATGAAGCCACCGCCTTTGCCGACCCGGACAATGAAGTACGCGTACAGCAGGCGCTGTCCGCGCTGTCAAAAGGAAAAACCGTCGTGATGATTGCGCACAGACTTTCGTCTATTACGAGGACGGACTGTATTTATGTTTTGCAGGACGGCGAGATCATAGAAAGCGGTACGCACCGTAGGTTAATAGATCAAAATGGCGTATTTGCTCACATGTGGAATAATTATTCCGAATCAGTGGAATGGAAAATCGCAAAGGAGGCAAAAAGATGATCAAAGCATTGCAAAGGCGCTTTGCGCTGTCCCATCAAGGAGCCGTCGATTTAATCAAAGGCTGCGGCGCCTGTGTCGTACAAGATCTTTCGTTTATGATTCCCGTAGGAATTTTGTATGCGTTTGTCATGGATATGATGAACGGAGGCATCAACGGAAGCCGAACTGGTTTTTACGCGGCGGGCGTTCTGGTTTGCCTTTTGCTGATCTTCATCGCGACCTATTTTCAATACAACGCCACATATCTCGCGACTTATGTGGAAAGCGGCGTGCGGCGTATTTCCCTGGCGGAACGGCTCCGCAAAATTCCGCTCTCCTTTTTTGGCAAAAAGGACCTTGCCGATTTGACAAACTCCATCATGGGCGACTGCGCCACGCTGGAAACGGCGTTTTCTCATTATGCGCCCGCTTTGGCAGGCTCCCTCATTTCCACAACCCTGATTGCGGTTTGCCTTTTTGTCTATGACTGGCGCATGGCGCTCGCCGCGGTTTGGGTTTTGCCGGTTGCTTTCACCATTACATTTTTTTCGGCCCGCATACAGGAATACTTCAACCGAAAATCCGTAGCGGCAAATGTTACCCTGGAAAGCGGTGTGCAGGAGTGCATTGAAAGCTTGCAGGACTTAAAGGCCAATAACGCGGAAGAAGCCTATTTAAAAGGGCTGAATCAGAAAATTGATTATGTGGAAAAACGGCACATCATTACAGAACTGGGTACCGCTCTTTTCGTTGTTTCCTCTACTTTAATTCTAAAATTCGGAATCGCTACGGTGGCGCTTGTAGGCTCTGTGCTGCTTGTGCGCGGGGAAATCGAAATCCCATTGTTTTTCCTGTTTTTGCTGGTGGCGTCCAGGCTCTATGCCCCGCTGGAAGGAGCTTTGCAAAATCTGGCGGCGGTTATTTCAACCAAAACCAACATTGACCGCATGAACGAAATCCTTGACCAGCCCGTTCAAACGGGGAATGAGCAACTAACAAATGACGGCTGCGATATTGTTTTCGACCATGTGGGATTTTCCTATCATACTGGGGAAACTGTATTAAAAGATGTGTCTTTTACGGCAAAGCAGGGAGAAGTCACGGCTTTGGTTGGACCGTCCGGCGGAGGGAAAACGACCGTCTCCCGCCTTGCCGCGCGTTTTTGGGATATCGGCAAAGGGAAAATTACGGTTGGAGGAATGGATATTTCGCAAATCGATCCGGAAACCTTATTGTCGCTGTATTCCATCGTATTCCAGGATGTAACATTGTTTAACAACACCATTTTGGAAAACATCCGGATCGGCAAAAAGGATGCCACCGATGAAGAAGTCATTCAAGCGGCAAGGCTTGCAAACTGTGAGGCGTTCGCTTTAAAGCTCCCGGACGGTTATAACAGCATGATAGGCGAAAACGGCTGCGAACTTTCCGGCGGCGAGAGACAGCGCATTTCCACTGCCCGCGCTTTCCTTAAAGACGCTCCGATCATTTTATTGGATGAAGCCACGGCAAGCCTCGATGTGGAAAATGAAACGCTCATACAGACCGCTTTATCACGGCTGATAAAAAACAAAACCGTACTTGTCATCGCCCACCGTATGCGTACCGTAAGCGGCGCGGATAAAGTCGTGGTTCTTTCAGACGGAATTGTCGCCGAACAGGGAACGCCGGAGGAATTGATGCGAACAGGAACGATTTACCCCCACATGATGCAGCTGCAAACGATGAGTGGAAGTTGGGAGATATGAGGAATACGTATTGATGTTGTGATCAAAGAGAGGAACAAGGCAATGTTCCTCGGAGGGACAGCAATACTGTTTTATCGTTTCGTTTAGCATTGAAAACCGGGTAGCAGACTTTTGTCTCTTATCCGGTTTTTTGTGAGGTTAACCTTGTTTTAAGTGATTGTTTAAACAGCTTTATGCGGTTATCAAATCGACGTATTTTTTATATTTTTTGATAGCGTAAAATCCGGCGGCGTGATATAATAAAATATGCAGATTTTAATGGTTGCCAGCGAAGCGGTTCCCTTTGTCAAAACCGGCGGTTTGGCGGACGTCGTTTCGGCTCTTTCCAAACAATTAAAGAAAAACGGGCACGATGTGCGCATTGTCATGCCCCGTTACTACCGGATTGACCGGTTGCGGCTGACGCTTCTGCCGGGTGCATTGGGTATTCCCCTCGGTTTCGGTCAGGTTTGGGCGGGCGTTTATGAAGGACGGCTGCCGGAAAGCGACGTGCCGGTTTACTTTTTGGATCATGAAGGTCTTTACGGCCGCGACGGCGTTTACGGTGAATTCGGCGGCAGTTATCCGGACAACGCTTCGCGCTTTGTTGCTCTCAGCCGCGGAGCGTTTCAGCTTTGCAAAAAACTTGGCTGGTATCCCGATATTATGCATCTTCACGATTGGCCGACGGCTCCCGCGGCGGTCATCCTCAATACATGGGAGAAATCCGGCTATTTCACAAAAACAGCTTCCGTCTTGACCATTCACAACCTCGGTTATCAAGGATGGTTCCCCAAAGACGATTTAACGCTGTTTCAGCTGCCGTGGGAAGAGTTTTACGAAAGCGGTTTGGAGCGGCACGATAGCCTGAACTTTCTCAAAGCGGGAATTCTGAAAAGCGATTTAATTACGACTGTTTCGCCGACTTATGCGCGTGAGATTCAGACCGGAGGCTACGGCGAAGGGCTGCAGGATGTGCTTGCACAGAGACGCGGAGACCTTTACGGCGTTCTGAACGGCTGCGATTACGACGAGTGGAACCCCGAAACGGATAAATACATTCCGTTCAATTACTCCGACCGAACGCTGAAAGAGAAAGCCCGCAACAAAGAGGCGCTGCAGCGCGAACTCGGTCTGACGGCTGACGCTTCCGTTCCTCTGATCGGCATGGTTTCCCGTTTTGCGGAACAGAAGGGATTCGGAGCGCTGTGCGGTCCCGGTTCCGGTTCGCTCTATCCGATTTGCCGCGATATGAAAGTTCAGTTTGTGATTTTGGGAACAGGCGAGCCGTGGTGCGAAGAGGAGCTGCGCCGTTTGGATGCTGCATTGCCGAATCTGCGGGCTGAAATCCGTTTCAGCAACGCTTTGGCTCACAAAATTGAGGCGGCCGCCGACTTTTTCCTCATGCCGAGCGCCTATGAACCGTGCGGACTGAATCAAATGTATTCGCTTCGCTACGGAACGCTGCCGATTGTGCGGCGCACCGGCGGTTTGGCGGATACGGTATGGCAATACGGTGAAGCTGACGGAAGCGGAAACGGTTTTCTGTTTGACGATTTAACGCCAAACGCATTGTACAACGTTGTCGGCTGGGCAGTTTCCACCTGGTATGATCGACCGAATCACATCGACCGAATGCGGAAAACGGCGATGGCGCGCCGCTTTGGCTGGGATCAATCGGCAGCCGAGTACGAGAAACTCTACGCGGCAGCGTTTGAGAAACGCAAACGTTTTCATAATCTGTATTGACGTGAAAGAGCTGATTGAGTCGTATTACAAAGATAAAATCAAGCCGGAGAATCCCGATTACCGCGTTCACGGCTGGGAGAGCGAAGCCGCTGCCCGAAAACGGTTCGGAGCGCTTTTTGCGGCGGTTGACCTAAACGGCAAAACTCTGCTTGACGTTGGCTGCGGCGTTGGCTCCCTCTTCGGCGAACTGGAGCGCTGCAAAATCCGTTGCGATTACGTTGGCATCGACATTTTACCGGCAATGACGGCGGCGGCCCGGCAGCGGCAGCCGAAAGGCGTGTTTATGACCGTTGATTTGGAAGAAGAGAATCCGTTCGGCGCAAAGAGTTTCGATGTCGTTTACGCTTCGGGTATCTTTAATTTAAACAGCGGCTGCAACGAACGGTTTTTAACCGATACCGTTTCGGTTTTTATGAACATTGCTTCGGAGTCGGTCGTTTTCAACCTGCTGCATGAACGTTCCGGCGACCGTGAAGATGAGTATTTTTACACAACGCCGGCAGCAGTTGAAAAACTTTTGCGGCGCCTTTCTCCGCGGCCGCGGTCGTTGGAGTTTGACGACGGGTACAGTCAAAACGATTTTACCGTTATTTTGAGGCTTTAAAATGAAACCGCTGACTTTGGACGATAAAGCAAAGCTTGAATCGATACTTCGAAATTCAGGCGATTTTTTGTCGGAGTACTGTTTTTCCAATCTGTACCTTTTTCGGCGCAAGCACCGTTATGCCGTTGAGGAATCCGGCGGCTGCCTTTTCATTCGCGGCGTAAGTTACGACGGTCTTTCCTATGTTATGCCGTGCTGCCAGAAACAGTTGGCGTCTCCCGAGTACCGCGAGGCGCTGACGGCGCAGCTTTCTCAGGTTGACATGATTTTTCCCGTTTCAGCGAAGGCTTTGGCGTACTTTGGAGAAGAGTCGTTTCGATTCGAGTCGATGGCGGAAGATTTGGATTACATTTACGCACGTGAGAAGATGCAGTTTTTTCCCGGCCGCCGGCTGCAGAACAAACGCAACCTTTTGTACCAGTTTTTGAAATACTATCCCGATCACCGAACGGTTGATTTAAGCGAAACAGAAGCAAAAGATGGCGCGGTTGCCGTTTTGGAACGGTGGCAGTCGTCGTTTGATTCAGAGGAGTCGACCGATTACGAGCCGTGCCGCGAAGCGTTGGAGCTTTACGACGAGCTGGGACTCTCTGGATTTACGGTTTTTGACGGCGAAAAACCTGCCGGATTTCTTGTCGGTGAGCCGATTCAAGACGATGTCTTTGCCTTTCACTTTGCTAAAGGCGATAAATCGGTCAAAGGTATTTATCAGTTTTTGTTCAGCACGGCGGCCGCCCGCTTGTCCGAAAAGTTTTCGTATGTTAATATGGAACAGGATTTGGGAAGCCTGCCTCTGCGGGCGTCAAAATCTTCGTATCTGCCGGATATGATGGCGCAGAAATATCGGATTTTCAAACGGTGAAACCATGGCGAAACTTTGGCAAAAAGATTACAATTTGAATGCTTTAATTGAAGAGTTTACGGTCGGAAACGACCCTGTTCTCGATTTGGAGTTGCTGGCAAGCGACTGTGCCGCGTCAACGGCGCACGCCAAAATGCTGGCGGCTGTCGGCATTCTGTCGCCGCAAGAGGCCGACGCCCTCTGCCGCGAACTGGCGCAAATCATGGCCGAGGCGCAGGAGAAACGCTTTCCGATCGCGTTTTCCGATGAGGACTGCCACACCGCGATTGAAAACCGTCTGACCGAGCGTCTTGGCGAGGCGGGTAAAAAAATTCATACAGGGCGTTCCCGCAACGATCAGGTTCTAACCGCCTTGCGTCTCTACTCGAAAGCGTATGTACTGGAGATGATTCAGGCGCTGATCGGTTTCGCCGAGGCAGCCGCCGGGTTAGCAAAAAAAGAAGAAACAACACCGATGCCGGGACGGACCCACTTGCAGACAGCGATGCCGTCATCGGTTGGACTGTGGGCTGCTTCATTTGCCGAAGAGACGGTCGACCACATCCGTCACTTTTTTTTCCTTTATGACCTCATCGATCAGAGTCCGCTCGGCTCTGCCGCCAGTTACGGCACGCCGCTGCCGTTGAACCGCGAAATGACCGCTGAACTGATGGGTTTTGCCCGCGTGCAGAATAATGTTTTGTACGCAAATAACTCCCGCGGCAAGTTTGAAGCGATGCTGATTGACGCTGCGGAGGCGGCGTGTCTCTGCTTTTCCAAAGCGGCGCAGGATTTGATTCTCTTTTCATTGCCTGAGTTCGGATATTTTTCCCTGCCGCGTGAACTGTGTTCCGGTTCGAGCATCATGCCGCAAAAAAAGAATCCCGACGGGTTGGAACTGATCCGTTCCAAAGCGGCGGTTCTCGGCGGCTGCGCGTCGACAATTAAAAACATTCTGCGCTCGGCGCCTTCGGGTTATAACCGCGATTTTCAGGATACAAAAGAGCCGTTTCTGAAAGCCGCTCGGCTGTCGGTTCAGTGCGCCCGCATTATGGAGCTGACTTTTCGAGAGGTGGAGGTCAACCGCCGTCGGCTGACGGAGGCTTTCACCCCGGAAATTTTTGCAACCGACGCCGCTTACGAGGCGGTTGCTGCCGGAAAAAGTTTCCGAGACGCTTACCGAGAGGTTGGACTCAACCTCGGTGCGCTTGAAAACCGCGATCCGGCCGCCGCTTTACGCGCTCGTACGTCGACAGGAACACCCGGAGCGCTGCGCCTTGAAACGCTTTTCAGCAGTTTGTCGGAGCTGAAGCAGAAACAAGAAGATGAAAACAGCCGTTTTTCGACGGCATTGAAAAGTTTGACGGGAACCGCCGTCAGGCTCTTTTGAAGCGGTGTCCGGCGGTTTACTTTTTTCTCCGGTTGTGGTAAAATGCGGTTGCGGAGAGGCTGATGGGTGTTCAAATTTCATCAAAGTTGGGTGTCATTTCCTGTCCCGGCGGGGAAGTGTTTGCAAAAAGTGTTGTTGAGCACTTAACGCGGCTGTTTCAACGGGATTTGAAGCGGAAGACCAATGATTTGGTCAAAAAATACGGAATTTCAAAAGAAGAAGTGGTTCGGCGGTTCAATCTTGACGCCGATTTGGCTGTCCGGCCGCGGGTTTCAAAAGGATCGCCGGATGAGTATGCGATTCCGAGGTTCAATATTCCGGTTGAATTTACCCGTTTTGCCAACGGTGAGTTTAAGGCGACGATTCTCTCGAGTGTGCGCGGCGCCGATCTCTATATTTTCCAGGATGTCGAGAATCATTATCCGCTGCTTTTTCCCAATAGCGGCGAGACGGCGGTTCTTTCGGTCAACGATCATATGATGTGCCTGATGACGGTGATCGACGCGGCGGTTCAGGCGGGGGCGGCAACCGTTACTTTGGTTCTGCCGGCTTATCCGTATTCGCGTCAGCATAAACGCAAGGGGCGCGAAGCGCTGACGGCGGCCTGGTTTGCGCGGTTATGCGAATTTATGGGGGTCGCGCGCATTTTAACGCTGGATATTCACTCAACCGAAATTCAGAACAGCTGCAAAACCATTGCTCTGGAAAATATTCACGCTTCGTATCAGATTATGAAGAAGCTGTGCGGACTGATGCATTCGTCGTATGATGATTTGGTGATTGTTTCTCCCGATACCGGCGCCGTCAGCCGTAATAAATTTTATGCCGATCACCTCAAACGGCCGCTGGCGATGCTTTATAAAGAACGCGATTATTCGGTTGTAACGAAAAGCGCCGGTCAGTCCAATATCAAATCGATCCGCCTGCTCGGCGACGTCTCCGGGAAAAACGTTTTCATGGCCGACGATATGCTGGCGACCGGAGGAACGCTGATTAAGGCGATGCGGCGGCTGAAGGAGATGGGGGCAAAGGATATTTTTTGCGGAATCAGTCTGCCGCTTTTTACGGGAAATGCGATCGATGCGTTTGATGAAGCGTATAAAGAGGGTTGTTTTTGCAAAATTATCGGAACTAACAGCGTTTTTCACGATGAGTCTTTACTGGATAAGGAGTGGTACGTTTCAACCGATATTGCCGAACTTTTTGCTCAGTTTATCATGCGTCTGCACTACAACGAATCCACCAGTCCGCTTTTGGAAAACATCAAAATCATACAGAAACTGCTCAATCCGTAATGAAAAGCGAAGCCGCTTTGATTTTGGATTTGGGAACCTCCTCGCTGAAAGGCGCGCTGTTTGAGGGCGGCCGCCGTCTGGCGTTTGTGCGCCTGCCGTATGAGGGGGAACGCCGTCCCGATTTTGAAAACCGTTCCCTGCAGGCGCTGCTGAAAACGGCGGTGAGGGCGGTGGCGGCGCTGCGCGGACGTTGTCCGTCGGCGGCGATCCGCAGCGTCGTTACGGTCGGCAACGGGCCGTCTTGGGTTGCGTTTGACGGCGGCGGCGCCGTTTGCGGCGCGCCGCTGATGTGGACGGCTGCCGGAAAAACGCAGACGCCGCCAACCCCTTCCCGTTATCTGCGGCTTTTGGACGCGTTCAACCGTCTTCATCCCGACGTTTTCCGGCGGGCGCAGGCGTTTCTGCCGCTGTCGGATGCGTTTGCGTATTTTCTGACGGGGGAGAGGGCGGCGGCGCTTTCGTGTGAAGCGGCGCGGTTTTTATACTGGGAAGAAGAGGAGTGCCGCCGGCTCGGTCTGCCGTTTGAGAAGCTGCCGCCGTTTGCGCTGTCGGGAGAGCGGTTGGGAACCGTAACCCGGGAGGCGGCGGCCGCGACGGGAATCGATGCCGGCGCGGCCGTTTACGCCGGCGCGCCGGATTACGTTGCCGGGCTCATCGGTTCGGGGTCGCTGCGGCCGGGGGCGGTGTTCAACCGGACCGGAACCAGCGAAGCCGTTAATTTTGTGTTGGACACGGCTGAGGGCGGTGCGCCGTTTTGGGACGGGTTCAATGTCGATTCGGTCTTTCTGCCGCCGACGGGAATTTGGTTTGAAGAGTGGTTTTTCCGTTTTGCGCCTCCGGGAATGACGCCGTCCCGGGCCGCCGACGATCTGGCGCGGCGGCGGCGGGAGGCGTTTTCGGCGGAGGCCTTTGACGCGGGGCGGCGGCTCTTTGACGGAATTGAGGAGGCTTTCTGTGCCGCCGTCGGGCGGCTGCGGGAACGGCGGCGGTTTGAGGAAGCGGTGATCGGCGGCAGTCAGGCGGAAGCGGCCGCCTGGGTTGCTGAAAAAGGAAAGCGCTGCGGTTTGCGGCTGCGGATTCCCCGTTATGCCGCCTGCGAGCTGACGGGGGGCGCCGTGCTGGCCGCGGCCGCCGGAAAACGCGGCGCCGTCGCGTTTCTGTCGGAAGCGTATTCAAAGGCTGCCCGGTAACCGGCCGCCGCTTAAAAAAAACGGATGAAAATAAAAAAAGCCGTTGACATTTTTTCCGGAAATTTATATAGTAAATCACTGTATTATCGGTAAACTACGCCCTTGTAGCTCAGTCGGTAGAGTACAACCATGGTAAGGTTGGGGTCATCGGTTCAAGTCCGATCGGGGGCTCGCATTGAAAAAACCGCAGGATTTTCAGGAGAGAAAAGATGGCTAAGAAGAAAAAAGGAAACGTCGAGCTGGTCGCTTTGAAGTGTGAAGAGTGCGGCCGCCGCAACTATACGACGCAGAAAAACCGCAAGAATATCACGGCGAAGCTGGAATTCAGCAAATACTGCAAATTCGACCGCAAGCATACGCTTCACAAAGAAACAAAAGTCAAATAGTCCTTTAGGTCAGTAGTACAACGGCCAGTACAACGGTCTCCAAAACCGTGGATGAGGGTTCGATTCCTTCCTGACCTGAATCATAAAGGAAGAGGTTTTTATGAAAAAAATCATCAATTTCTTTAAAGAGTGTTACAGTGAGCTGAAAAAGGTCGTTTGGCCGACCCGCGAATCGGTAATGGAAAATACGAAAATCGTCATCATTTCAATCGCGGTTGTGGCGGTCTTTCTTTTTTGCGTTGATTTTCTCTCTTCCAAATTGGTGGCCGACGTCTTGGCCGGCGAGTGGCTGACGGGAGGAATGTAATGGCCCGCGGTTGGTACGTGCTTCACTCCCTTTCCGGTTATGAAGCGAAGGTGGAGGCGGCTCTCAGGAAGATGCTGGAAGACGACGCCGAGTTGGCCGCGTCGGTTTTTGACGTCAAAATTCCCCAGGAAGAGGTGGTGGAGATCCGTAACGGAAAGAAGCGGATTGCCAACCGTAAATTTTTGCCCGGTTATATGCTGATTGAGATGGATTTGGATGATCTGACGTGGAAAGCGGTCGTTTCCAAAATCCGCCGCATCAACGGCGTGATGGGTTTTTTGGGAACCACCGTCCGCGGGCAGAAACCGAACGCGATTACGGCGGACGAAGCGAAAGCGGTTTTTCAGAAGACCGGCGATATCAAGGCTGATAAGCCGTTGCGGGTGAACCGCGAATTTAATGTTGATGAGCAGGTGAAGATTACTGCCGGTCCGTTTGACGGTTTTTCAGGAAAAATTACGGAGGTTTTGGGCGATAAGGGACGTCTGCGCGTCTCCGTCGGGATTTTCGGACGCTCGACTCCGGTTGAGGTTGATTTCACTCAGGTTGAAAAACTCTGAGTCTGTTTCGGTGGAAATGGGAGTCCGGCAACGGACGTTTGTACCATAAGGAGATAGATTATGGCGACTAAAAAAGTCACAGCAGTGATTAAGCTGCAAGTCCCTGCGGGGAAGGCAACGCCGGCGCCGCCGGTTGGTCCCGCGTTGGGTCCTCACGGAGTTTCGGCTCCTCAGTTTTGTCAGCAGTTCAACGACAAAACGAAAAACATGGAACCGGGTCTGATTATCCCGGTTGTCATCACCGCGTATGCCGACAAATCGTTTACGTTTATTACGAAGACGCCGCCGGCGGCAGTTCTGGTCAAAAAGGCTTTGGGTCTGACTTCGGCCAGCGCCAATTCCAAAAAAGAAAAGGTCGGGAAAATTTCCCGCGCAAAACTGAAGGAGCTGGCAGAACTGAAAATGCCGGATCTTAACGCCAACGACGTCGAGGCGGCCATGAAAATCATTGCCGGAACGTGCCGCAGTATGGGCGTAGAGGTGGAGGACTGAGATGCGCAGAGGAAAGAAATATGCCGCCGCTGCGGCCAAATACGACAAACAGAAGCGTTACGAGCTGAATGAAGCCGTAAAGCTGGTGAAGGAAGCGGCGTTTGCGAAATTTGATGAGACGGTTGAGCTTTCCGTTAAGCTGAATTTGAAGAAAGGACAGTCGGTCCGCGATACCGTGGTTCTTCCGAATCAGTTTGCGGCCGAAAAACGGATTCTGGTTTTCGCAAAGGGAGAAAAAGCGACTGAAGCAACGCAGGCCGGCGCCGCGTATGTCGGCGACACTGATTTGGTTCAGAAAATTCAGGGCGGTTGGCTCGATTTCGACGTTGTCGTTGCAACTCCCGATATGATGAAGGACGTCGGACGGCTGGGGCCTGTTCTGGGACGCCGCGGGATCATGCCGAACCCGAAAACCGGTACCGTCACCATGGACGTCGCCGGGGCCATTAAAGAGCTGAAGCAGGGCCGCGTCGAGTTCCGCAACGACAAGACCGGCGTCATTCACTTGGCTGTCGGAAAGGTTTCCATGGCTCCCGAAGCGGTGGCTGAAAATGTGCGACTGGTCATGGGTGAAATCAGGAAAAAAAGGCCGTCCGATACAAAGGGCGATTTTGTAAAGAGCGTTGCCGTCTCGTCGACGATGGGGCCGGGCGTCAAGGTCGATTTCAACGACAGAATGTAAGGAGTGAGAGATGGCCGAACGTAAAATTCAGGAATATAAAAAAGAGTCCGTCGCTTCTCTGACGGAAGAGTTCAAAGGTCACAGCGACTTTATTTTTTCCGATTACCGCGGCATGACGGTTGAGCAGATCACCGAGCTGCGCAAACGGCTGCGGGGAACGCAGGCGGCTTTCCGCGTCGTGAAGAACAACTTTGCCAAAATCGCGCTGAAGTCGCTGGAGACGCCGGACGCCGACGATCTTCTCAAAGGGCCGACGGCGGTCTGTTACGTCGACGGCGAAACGATGCCGGCAGTGAAAATCCTCTTCGAGGCGGCAAAAACCATGCCGCTGGAGGTTAAAGGCGGCATCATAGACGGCGAAGTCTTTGATCCGGCTAAAATGGAAGCCTTCTCGAAACTGCCGACGAAGAACGAGTTGATCGCTTCGCTGATGGGAACAATGAAGGCTCCGGTTCAGTACGTCGTTTACGTGTTGGATGCGTATCGGAAAAAATTGGAGGCAGCGGAATAGTCCGCTTGAATTTGGAAAAAACGGCGTTAGTCTTCATCGGTAGCATGCTATCGCCGTTAAAAATATCTTAACTCAGGAGGAAGAGAATATGGCTACGCAAGAAGAAATTTTAGAGGCAATCGCGAACATGACCGTTTTGGAAGTGGCTGATTTGATTAAAGCCATGGAAGAAAAATTCGGCGTGACGGCGGCGGCTCCCGTTGCTGTTGTTGCCGGCGGCGCCGGTGCGGCTGGTGCAGCTGATGCAGCCGAAGAGAAGAGCGAATTTGACGTCATTTTGGTTTCTTTTGATGAAGCAAAGAAAATCAATGTCATCAAAGTCGTCCGCGAGGTCAGCGGATTGGGTCTCAAAGAAGCGAAAGACCTTGTTGAAGCCGGCGGCAAAGCCGTTAAAGAGGGCGTTTCCAAAGAGGATGCGGCCGCTCTTAAAGCGAAGCTGGAAGAAGCCGGAGCCAAAGTCGAGGTCAAATAAGTTTTTGCTCTTCCGCCCTTCGGGGCGGAAGGTTTTTCCGGACAAAGAATTGAAAGTATCTTTTTACCAATCAACGAAGCGGCAATCTGTCAGTTTGTTTCCCTGCAAGGCGGAAGCAGACTGTCTGTTTATATAAGGGGGACGGAACACGATGACAAAGGAAAAAACGCCTGTGACGCGGACTTATATCGGCGAAGATTTCAAGGACGTCATGGAACTTCCGAATCTGATCGATATTCAGCTGAAATCATACGAAGAGTTTTTACAGAGAGATGTTATTGCGGCGGGGAAAAAACCCGAACGGCAGGGACTGGAAGATGTTTTTCAAAGCACGTTTCCCATTAAAAGTCAGAACGGCGACATTGAAATGCGCTACGTTTCATACCGCTTTGATGAAGACAATATCAAACTGACCGAAAACGAATGCAAAGTCAAAGGGCAGACGTATCAGATTCCGATCCGGGCGACCATTGACATTGCCTTTTTGGAGACGGGGGAAATCCGCCGGAAAGAAATTTACATGGGCGATATTCCTCTGATGACCGACCGCGGAACGTTTATCATCAACGGCGCCGAGCGGGTCGTCGTCAGCCAGATTCACCGTTCTCCCGGCGTCATCTTCAATTACGAAGGAGGCGTCTATTCGTCAAGAATCATTCCTTACCGCGGTTCGTGGCTGGAATTTGAAATTGACGCCAAAAAGAATTTGATTTACACCAAAATCGACCGGAAAAAGAAAATTCTCGGAACGATTTTTCTGCGGGCCATCGGGTACGACACGCGGAAAAAAATTATCGATGCGTTTTATAAAACGGCGACGGTTGCGGTTTCGGGTGAACCCGACAAAAATCGGCATTTAATCGACCGGGTTTTTGCTGACGACGTGGTCATTGAAAAAGACGATGAGCAGACAAGGCTCTTTTCTGCCGGCGATAAAATTCATGAACATGATTTAACCGAGTTGGTTGAATTTGGCGTTAAAGAGGTTTCTCTCATCGATTTTGAGGCGGAGGGGTCTCTGAATTCCCGCATCATTATCAACTGTTTTGAGAAAGAGTCGGTGAAGTACACCGCTAAAGACGGCGAGTTTGGCGAAATGACTAAAAACGAGGCGCTGACGGCCGTCTACAATGTGCTGATGCCGGGCGAGCCGATTACTTTTGAAAACGCCGAGAAAGATCTCTCCGATATGTTTTTCTCGAAACGGCGCTACGACTTGGGAAAGGTCGGCCGTTATAAACTGAACAAGAAATTCGATTTTGATTTTCCGATCGGCGAAGCGTGTCTGACAAAGGATGATCTTGTGGCGACGATGAAGTATTTGATCCGCGTTTACGAACGGGACGCTTCTGTCGACGATATCGACCACCTCGGAAACCGCCGCATCCGCAGCGTCGGCGAGCTTTTGACAAACGCGCTGAAAACCGCGTTTGTCAAGGTTGAGCGCCACGTCCGCGAGAAAATGTCCTCCAAGGATCAGGCGGATACGCTGAAGCCGCAGGATATTTTATCGACGAAGCCGGTGATGGCGGCGCTGAACGAGTTTTTCGGTTCAAGCCAGCTGTCGCAGTTCATGGATCAGGTGAATCCGCTCTCCGAACTGACGCACAAGCGGCGTCTGAGCGCGTTGGGTCCCGGCGGGTTGACGCGCGACCGGGCCGGATTTGAGGTCCGCGACGTTCACTACACCCATTACGGGCGTATGTGTCCGATTGAGACGCCGGAAGGTCCGAATATCGGATTGATTGTTTCGCTGGCCAATTACACAAAGGTCAATGACTACGGATTTTTGGAAACCCCGTACCGGAAGGTTGTCGACGGAAAGGCGACGGAAGAAATCGAATACCTTTCCGCCATGGACGAAGATAAATACGTCGTCGCTCAGGCCAACGCAAAGCTGAATCCCGACGGTTCGTTTGTCGAAAAATTCGTTTCCTGCCGGAAGCAGGGCGATTATGTGACGAAAGAGCCGAAGGAAATCCAGTTTATGGACGTTTCCCCGAAGCAGGTCATTTCGGTGGCGACGTCTTTGATTCCGTTTCTGGAGCACGATGACGCCAACCGCGCGCTGATGGGGTCAAACATGCAGCGGCAGGCGGTGCCTCTGCTCTTTCCCGCCGCGCCGATTGTCGGAACCGGAATGGAGCGGAAGACCGCTTACGACTCCGGCGTTCTGCTGAAGGCCAAAGAAGACGGCGAGGTTGTTTATGCGTCGGCAGAGCGGGTTGAGGTGAAGCCGGCGGACGGCGGTGAGAACCGGGTTTATCCGCTTCAGAAATACGCAAGAACCAACCAGGACACCTGTTTCAATCAGCGGCCGGTGGTTTCGGTCGGCGAGAAGGTGAGCGCGGGGACGGTTTTGGCCGACGGACCGGCGACCGACGACGGCGAATTGGCTCTCGGACGCAATGTTTTGGTCGGGTTTGTCCCGTGGAACGGCTACAATTACGAAGACGCCATTCTGATCAGCGAACGGATTGTTCAGGACGACGTTTTCACTTCCATCCACATCAAGGAATTTCCGATGGAAGTGCGGGAAACGAAGCTCGGACCCGAGCAGATTACCCGCGATATTCCGAATGTCGGCGACAAAGCTTTGCAGAATTTGGACGCGGAAGGAATTATCCGTATCGGAGCAAAGGTTCAGGCCGGCGATATTTTGGTCGGAAAGGTGAGCCCGAAAGCCGACGGCGAATCGTCTCCCGAATCAAAACTGATGAGCGCGATTTTCGGTGAGAAGGCGAAGGAGAAGCGGGATACCTCTCTGCGGGTGCCGCACGGTTCGCAGGGAATCGTCGTTGATATTCAGCGTCTGAGTAAAAATAACGGCGACGAACTGAGTCCCGGCGTCAACGAAGTGGTGAAGGTGCTGGTGGCCGTTAAACGCAAACTGCGGGAAGGTGACAAGATGGCAGGCCGTCACGGAAACAAAGGTGTCGTTTCACGTGTTTTACCGGTGGAAGAGATGCCGTATATGGCTGACGGCACGCCGTTGGACGTCTGTCTCAATCCGCTGGGCGTTCCGTCTCGTATGAATTTGGGGCAGTTGCTGGAAACCGAGTTGGGTTGGGCCGGACTGAAACTGAAAGAGTGGTATTCGACGCCGGTCTTCCAGTCGGCATCCGATGAACAGATTCGCGGAAAGCTGAAGGCAGCCGGACTTCCCGAAAGTTCGAAAATCACATTGTATGACGGAAAAACCGGAGAACCGTTTAAAAACGATGTTTTTGTCGGTGTAATGTATATGATTAAGTTGAACCACTTGGTTGACGACAAAATGCACGCACGCAGCACTGGTCCTTATTCTCTGGTAACACAGCAGCCGTTGGGCGGAAAAGCTCAATTCGGCGGTCAGCGGTTGGGAGAAATGGAAGTTTGGGCGCTGGAAGCTTACGGCGCTTCCAACACGCTGCAGGAGCTGATGACCATCAAGTCCGACGATATGAACGGAAGAACCAAAATCTATGAGGCGATCGTCAAAGGAGAGCCGAATTCGACGGCCGATACGCCCGAATCGTTCAACGTTTTGGTTCAGGAGTTGCGGGGTCTGGCTCTTGACATCATGATTTACGATGCGGACGGAAAGCCGGTGCCGCTGACTGAACGCGATGAAGAGTTGATTAACCGGCAGTCTGCCCTGTTTTAATGAGGAAGGGAATCGATGGAAGATATGCAAGATTTCGATAAAATGAAAATCATTTTGGCCTCTCCCGAGAAAATCCGCGCCTGGTCTTACGGCGAGGTGAAAAAGTCGGAGACCATCAATTACCGCACGCTCCGCCCGGAACGCGACGGTCTTTTCTGCGAAAAGATTTTCGGAACCACAAAAGAGTGGGAGTGTTACTGCGGGAAATTCAAGTCGATTCGCTACAAAGGGGTCATCTGCGACCGCTGCGGTGTCGAAGTGACGCACTTCAAGGTCCGCCGCGAGCGGATGGGACACATCGAATTGGCGTCCCCCGTCGCCCACATCTGGTATTACCGTACCGCTCCGTCAAGAATGGCGCTGCTGCTCGATTTGAATTCCAACGATTTGCGCTCCGTTCTGGCTTACGAGAAATACATCGTAACCGATCCCGGCGATACCGATTTGAAAAAGCAGCAGCTTTTGACCGAAGCGGATATGGCGGAATGCCGCTCCCGCTACGGAATGAACTTTACCGCGGAAATGGGAGCCGAAGCGGTCCGGACGCTTTTAAAGGGCTTGGATCTTGACAAGCTGGCGATGGAATTGCGCGCCCAGATGATTCAAAAGGGGGCGAAGGCCGAGAAACGGTTGGTCAAGCGCATCGAAATCGTCGAAAATTTCCGCGATTCAGGCAACAAACCCGAATGGATGATTCTGGACGTGATTCCGGTGATTCCGCCGGATTTGCGGCCGATGGTTCAGCTGGAAGGCGGACGGTTTGCGACCTCCGACCTGAACGATCTTTACCGGAAGGTGATTACCCGTAACGGACGGCTTCAGAAGCTGTTGGATCTTCACGCTCCGGATATCATCGTCCGCAACGAAAAGCGGATGCTGCAGGAAGCCGTTGATGCGCTTTTCGATAATTCGAAGAAAAAAACAACGGCGGCCAACGGTCGTCCGAAAAAATCCCTCTCCGATATGCTGAGAGGAAAACAGGGTCGTTTCCGCCAGAACCTTTTGGGAAAGCGCGTCGATTATTCCGGCCGTTCGGTTATTGTTGTCGGTCCGACATTGCGGCTTCATCAGTGCGGAATTCCGACCAAAATGGCTTTGGAGCTGTACAAGCCGTTTTTGATTAAAAAACTGGTTGACCGCGGCGTTGTTTTCAACGTCAAGAAAGCGAAGATGCTGGTGGAGCAGGAAGACGCCGAAGTCTTTGCCGTTCTGGATGAAGTGGTCAAAGAACATCCGGTCATGCTCAACCGCGCGCCGACCCTGCACCGCCTGGGAATTCAGGCGTTTGAACCGGTGCTGGTGGAGGGCAAGGCGATTCGGCTGCATCCGCTTGTTTGTCACGCGTTTAATGCAGACTTTGACGGCGACCAAATGGCGGTGCACCTGCCGCTGACTCAGGCGGCCCAGATTGAGTGCTGGACGCTGATGCTGTCGGCCAATAACCTTTTGAACCCGGCCAACGGATCGCCGATTGTCTTTCCGTCGCAGGACATGGTTCTCGGTATCTACTACTTAACAAAAGATAAACCGGGCGTGAAGGGCGAGGGAAAAGTTTATTACGATTGTGACGAAGTGGTGCTGGCGGCGGAGACCGATTGCATCAGTTATCATGCGAAAATCAAATGCCTTGTTGACGGTGAGCTGATTGAGACGACGCCGGGACGGATCATCTTCAATATGGCGATGCCGAAAGAAGTTCCGTTTGTCAATAAGACGATGGGCGATAAGGAACTGAAGATTTTCATCGGCGACGTCTTTAAAAAATTCGGATCGGCCGTGACCATCGAAATGCTGGATTCCATCAAAGATACCGGATACAAATATGCGACCGTTTTCGGCGCGACGATCAGTATCGACGACATCATCATTCCCGAAGAAAAAAGGACGATGATTGACGCCGCCAACCGGGAGACGGAAAAAATCCAGCAGCAGTACATTCAGGGGCACATTACGCTTGAAGAACGGTACAACCGCGTCGTCGAGGAGTGGAGCAAGACCAACGAAGATCTGACAAACACGCTGATGAAGACGCTGAGCGAGACCGACGACGGGTTCAATCCGGTGTTCATGATGGCGCATTCGGGAGCCCGCGGTTCGCGGACGCAAATCCGTCAGCTGGCAGGTATGCGCGGATTGATGGCCAAGCCGTCGGGGGAAATCATCGATTTGCCGATCCGATCCAACTTCAAGGAGGGGCTTTCGGTCATCGAATTTTACATTTCGACCAACGGCGCCCGCAAAGGTTTGGCGGATACGGCTCTGAAAACGGCGGAGGCTGGTTACCTGACGCGGCGGTTGGTTGACATTGCGCAGGACGTCGTTGTCAACGAAGAGGACTGCGGCACCATCAACGGCGTCGAGACGTCGGCCCTGAAAGACGGCGAGGACATTGTCGAGTCTCTGAAAGACCGGATTGTCGGACGCTTCCCGATTGAAGACGTCCGTCACCCGATTACCGGCGACATCATCGTGGAGGCCAATCACGAAATAACCGAAGAGATTGCTTCTGAAATCGAGGCGGTCGGCATTGAAAAGGTAAAAATCCGCATGGTTCTGACCTGCGAAGCGAAGCACGGCGTCTGCAAAATGTGCTACGGGCGCAATTTGGCCAACAACAAGACGGTCGACATCGGCGAGGCGGTCGGTATCATTGCGGCCCAGTCGATCGGTCAGCCGGGAACGCAGCTGACGATGAGAACCTTTCACATCGGCGGCGCGGCGACCAAAATCAGCGAAGAGAACCGTATCAGCCTGAAATATCCGGTTGTCGTGACGGCGGTCAACGGAACCTGTGTCGAGGCGGCCGACGGTTCGGTACTGTTTGCCCGGAAAGGCAATCTGCGGGTTCAGAAAATCATCACGCAGTTTGACATTCAGCCGACCGATACGGTTTTGGTGGAAGAGGGACAGAAGGTGACCGTCGGAATGCCGGTTTACAAAAACGGCGGCAGAACGACGGAGGCGACCGAAAACGGTTACGTTCACCTTGACGGCTCCCGGCTGATGCTTTTGGCGCAGGAGCAGAAAATCGAGATCCGTACCGGTTCGGTGCTGCTGGCGAAGGAAGGCGACATTGTCAAAGCCGGAGACTCAATCGCGACGTTTGACCCCTTCTCCGAGCCGATTATTGCCGAGCAGACGGGAACGGTGAAATTCGAAGGCGTGATTCCCGGTTCGACACTGAAAGAGGAAATCAATGACGACACCGGTAACATTGAGTACAAAATCACCGATATTTACGAAGACATTGAACCGAAGCTGCTGATTGTCGGCGACGGCGGGGAGCTTTTAGGCGAATACTACCTTCCCGGCGGCGCCTACCTGAACGTGCAGGACGGCGATAAAGTCGAAAAAGGCCGTTTTCTGGCGAAGATTCTGAAAGAGAGCGGGAAAACGATGGACATCACCTCCGGTCTTCCGCGTGTCGGCGAACTTTTCGAAGCGCGTTCCCTTAAAGATCCCGCCGTCCTTTCCCGCATTACGGGAACGGTCAAATTCGGCGAAAGCGTCAAGAAAAAACGTGTTGTCATTGTCGTTGACCGTTTTGGCAAAGAGTACAAACACCAGATTCCGATGGACAAACATCTGTTGGTGCGTGACGGCGATTTAGTGGAAGCGGGCGAACAGTTGTGCGACGGAAATATCGAACCGCACGACATTCTGGAAATTCTCGGAGAAAACGAATTACAGCGCTTCCTGATGAACGAAATTCAGGCGGTTTACCGACTGCAGGGTGTCAATATCAACGATAAGCACATCGGTGTGATCATCAGGCAAATGATGCGTCGGGTTGAAATCGTAGCGGTTGGCGATACCAACTTCATCTATGGTCAGCAGGTCGATAAGTTTCGATTCTTTGAAGAAAATCAGCGGGTTATTAAGAAGGGAGGTCAGCCGGCCGTTGCCAAACCGTTGCTGTTGGGAATCACCCGTGCTGCGTTGAGCATCGACAGCTTCCTTTCCGCCGCCTCG
The DNA here is from genome assembly GCA_944388995.1 of uncultured Spirochaetota bacterium. Classification (GTDB taxonomy): domain Bacteria; phylum Spirochaetota; class Spirochaetia; order JAFGXN01; family JAFGXN01; genus CALXOJ01. The sequence goes on from CALXKN010000002.1 coordinate 22,956, forward strand.
TTCCAGGAGACGACCAAGGTTCTGACAAATGCGGCCATCGCCGGCAGTACGGACGAATTGCGCGGTCTGAAAGAGAATATCATCATCGGACACAAGATTCCGGCGGGAACGGGAAACCGGATTTACCGCAACATCAAGCTGGTGGACGAATCGATGAAAAATCTCGACGAAGCGGTTAAGGATATCATGAACGAGCGGCTTGACTACGAGGACGAGTTTGACGATATCGACGATTTAATGGAAGAACCGGAAGACGACGATTTCGCCGATTTTGCCGACGAGGATGAGGACGAAGAGGCGGATACGGAAAATTGATCCGGACGGCTTGACAAGAGAGTGCGAATTTGATATTTTAAAAGTCCGCAACAGGTATGTTATTTTTTATTAGGAGACGGAAATGCCTACGATAAACCAGTTGGTTAGAAAAGGTAGAGAAAAAGCAAAGAAAAAGAGTAAATCGCCGGCGCTGGAAGCGTGCCCGCAGAAAAGGGGCGTCTGCGTCCGCGTTATGACGATGACGCCGAAAAAACCGAATTCGGCTTTACGGAAAGTCGCGAGGGTCCGTTTGTCAAACGGAATCGAGGTGACGGCCTACATTCCCGGTATCGGACACAACCTGCAGGAGCACTCCGTTGTGCTTTTGCGCGGCGGAAGGGTCAAAGATCTTCCCGGTGTGCGTTACCACATTATCCGCGGTGCGAAAGATACGTTGGGCGTCAACGACCGCAAGCAGGGCCGCAGTAAGTACGGAAGCAAGAGACCGAAAGCATAAGGACAGAAGGAAATGGCTAAAACAGGAGAAGGCAAGAAAACTCAAACGCAGGCGGATCCGATTTACGGAAATAGTGTTGTGGCCCGTTTTGTCGGGCGGATGATGCTGGACGGAAAAAAGACCGTCAGTTATAGAAACATTTACGGAGCGCTGGATCTTTTAAAGGAAAAGGGCAACGAAAAGCCGCTGGATGTTTTTTTAAAGGCAATCGATAACGTGAAACCGCAGGTTGAGGTCAAATCAAGGAGAGTCGGCGGTTCGACTTATCAGGTTCCGGTTTCCATCGACGAAAAACGGCAGGAAGCGCTGGCTATGCGTTGGGTCATTAAAGCGGCCCGCAGCCGGAGCGGTAAAACGATGGCGGAGAAGCTGTGCGCCGAGTTTTTGGACGCCTCCAACTCGACCGGAGCGGCCTTTAAGAAAAAAGAGGACACTCACCGCATGGCGGAAGCTAACAAGGCTTTCAGCCACTACCGTTTCTGAAAATAAAAAATTTAACGCAAACTCTTGACTTAAACGGAGTTTGCGTGTAATATCAATACGCAGACTGTCCAAACCGGTTAACCGGCCTTTCAGGCGAGGATAATCAGGTGGAAAGTCTCTTTCTATAAGAGATTCTTCTGAACCGATTCCACCGAATACAGTCTCATTTGTGTAAAAAGGCAGAATAACTGCTGATAAATAGAACCATTATTTTATCTTGGAGGAAAAAAGATGGCAAAGGATAAGTTTGTAAGAACGAAACCGCACATTAACGTAGGAACGATCGGTCACGTTGACCACGGTAAAACGACGTTGACGGCGGCGATTTCACAGTACTGCGCCCTGAAAAACGGCGGTAAAGTGATGAAGTATGAGGATATCGATAACGCTCCGGAAGAAAAAGAGCGCGGTATCACCATTAATACCCGTCACGTTGAGTATGAAACGCCGACCCGCCACTACGCTCACGTTGACTGTCCGGGGCACGCCGACTACATCAAGAACATGATTACCGGTGCTGCTCAGATGGACGGCGCGATCATTTTGTGTGCGGCCGATTCCGGTCCGGAACCCCAGACCCGCGAACACATTCTGTTGGCCCGTCAGGTCGGAGTTCCCAAGTTGATTGTTTTCCTGAATAAAATGGATTTGGCCGATCCCGAATTGGTGGACTTGGTCGAAATGGAGATTCAGGACATTCTGACCAGCTTCGGATACGATGAAAACACGCCGATCATCAAAGGTTCCGCTTTTGAGGCGATGAGCCATCCGGATGATCCGGAAAAGACGAAGTGCATTCAGGAGCTGCTGGATACAATGGATGCGTACTTCCCGATTCCCGAGCGCGATGTCGACAAACCGTTCCTGATGCCGATTGAGGATATTTTCTCGATTCAGGGCCGCGGAACCGTTGTTACGGGCCGTGTCGAGCGCGGCGTTCTGCATATGAACGACGAGCTGGAAATTGTCGGTATCAAGGAAACGCAGAAAACCGTTTGTACCGGTATTGAAATGTTCAATAAATTGTTGGATGAGGCTCAGGCCGGCGACAACATCGGAGCTCTGCTGCGCGGTATCGATAAAAAGGCCGTTCAGAGAGGACAGGTTTTGGCGAAGCCGGGAACGATTACTCCGCATTCGAAATTCAAGGCGACGGTTTACGTTCTGAGTAAAGATGAAGGCGGACGCCACTCCCCGTTCTTCAACGGTTACCGGCCGCAGTTCTACTTCAGAACAACCGATATTACGGGAACGGTGACATTGCCGGCAGACAAGCAAATGGTTATGCCCGGCGACAACGTAGAATTGACTGTTGAGTTGATTCACCCGATTGCAATGGAGAAAGGTTTGCGCTTAGCGATTCGCGAAGGCGGCAAAACCGTTGCCAGCGGTCAGGTTACCGAAATCATCGAATAATCAGTTTAAGCGAGGAACAGTCCTGCTTGTATGAGCAGGACTGTTTATTCAGGAGGAATCATGACTGCGAAAGCAAAGAACGGGAAACCGGCAGACGACAAAATCCGGGTTCGTTTAAGAAGTTTTGATATTGAGTTGATTGATGTAAGTGCGAAATCGATTGTCGATACGGTTGCTAAGGTCGGTGCCGATTTTTCGGGTCCCGTTCCTCTTCCCACGAAAATCGAAAAGTTTACAGTTTTGCGCTCGCCGCACGTCAATAAAAAGGCTCGCGAGCAATTTGAAATGAGAACGCATAAACGGCTGATTGATATTTATAATCCGGATCAGAAAGTGGTCGAGGCATTGATGAGATTGGAGTTGCCGGCCGGAGTGGATGTTGAGATCAAACAATAGAGGAAAAGGAAATGCTTGGATTGATCGGCAAGAAGATTGGAATGACGAGGATTTTCGACGAGGCGGGAAAGGTCACCCCCGTGACTGTTCTTCAAATCGAAGATAATTATGTCGTCGCTTTAAGAAACGAAGAAAAAAACGGTTACAACGCCTGTGTTTTGGGTTCCGGTTTGAAGAAAAAAAGCCGTGTGACTAAACCGTATGCGGGGCAGTTCCCTGAAGGTGTAGAGCCGACTCAATATTTGATTGAGTGCCGCGATTTCGATTTAGAGGCGAATATCGGCGACAAGTTGACAGTTGAAACGTTCCGCGATATCGACTTTGTTGATGTTGTCGGAATTTCTAAAGGAAAAGGATTTCAAGGTGCAATGAAGCGCCACGGTTTCGGCGGCGGACGAAAGACGCACGGTTCGAAATTTCATAGAGCGTTGGGCGGTACCGGTGCGGCGACGACTCCGGGAACGACGAAAAAAGGCCGCAAAATGGCTGGTCGTATGGGCGCCGAGCGAATTACCGTGCTGAATTTGCGTGTAATGAAAGTTGATGCGGATAAAGGTGTTCTTTTGGTGAAAGGCGCCGTTCCCGGCTATGCAAACGGTCTTGTCTTTGTTCGCGAGGCAATTAAGGGTTAAAGGCGGCGGATATGGAAAAGAAGGTTTATTCTGTAAAAGGAGAAGAATTGCGGACGGTTGAACTGAATGACGACGTGTTTAACACGGAGTATTCGGAAGGTTCCGTGTATTATGCAATTCGCAATGAAAATGCGAACAAACGGGTCGGTACGGCGTGTACAAAGACCCGCTCTGAGGTAAAAGGTTCGACATCAAAGCCTTGGAAGCAAAAAGGAACGGGACGTGCCCGCTCCGGTCGGAGAAGATCACCGGTATGGGTTGGCGGCGGCATCGTTTTTGGACCAAAACCGCGCGATTATTCGTATTCAATGCCGAAGAAAGCGAAAAGATTGGCGATGCGTTCTATTCTTTCTCAAATTAATCGAGAAGAACGGATGACTGTCATTGAGGATTTTTCAATCGAGAGTGGAAAAACCAAGGATTTGATTGCTGTGTTGAAAAACTTCTCTCCCGAGACGAAAACCATGATCATCATGAAAGACGATGATCAGATGTTGAAAAGAAGTGCTCGCAATATTCCGTGGGTCAGCTATATGACTTACAACCGCTTGAATGCGCACGATCTTTTCTATACGGAAAAACTGATTGTTTTGGAGACAGCGGCGAAGAATCTGAATGATTTTTACGCTGTCAAGGAATAGGGTTGGTGTTGTGAGAGCAGATCAAATTATTATTGAGCCGGTTTTAACGGAAAAAACCAACATGATGAAAGAAGGCGCATGTGTAAAATATGCGTTCAGAGTACACGATTCGGCTAACAAATTTGAAGTGATGGATGCCGTTTACAAGCTGTTTTCTGTAAAGCCTAAAAGCTGCAATATCGTTTCGGTGAAAGAAAAAACCAAAACGCGGCGAACCCGTTCGGGAAAGACTGTTGGAAAAGTTCCCGGATGGAAGAAGGCGATTGTTACTTTGGCAAAAGGCGATAAGATTTCCGTTTTTGAAGGCGTATAAGGGGGAGAATCGTGGGGATTAAGAGTTATAGACCGACAACGCCGTCGCGACGTTACATGACGACGCTGACTTACGGCGAAGAAAATATGACGGTGAACGCTCCCGCAAAAAATTTAACAAAAGGATTGAATAAAAAAGCGGGACGCGGTGCGGGCGGACGCATTTCCGTTCGGCGCCGCGGCGGCGGTCACAAACGTTCGTATCGGATCATCGATTTTAAACGTGATAAATTCGGTGTTCCCGGAAAAGTGGCGTCGATTGAATATGATCCCAACCGGACTGCTAACATTGCTCTGATTTTTTACGCTGACGGCGAAAAACGCTATATTTTAGCTCCGAAAGGGTTGAGTGTCGGTATGACAGTTGTCAGCGGAGAACAGGCACCGATTGAAGTCGGCAACTGCTTGCCGTTGGAGTTTATTCCTATCGGTATCACCGTTCACAATGTTGAGCTGCAGTACGGAAAAGGTGCTCAGTTGGTTCGTTCTGCCGGCTGCGGCGCTTTGGTTGCTGCTAAAGAGGGTGATTATGTGACGTTGAAGATGCCCTCCGGTGAATTGAGAATGGTGTTCAAAAAATGTATTGCGACTGTCGGTACGCTCGGAAACGAAGATTCGATGAACGTTTCTCTTGGAAAAGCGGGTCGTTCTCGTTGGCTGGGCCGACGGCCGAAAGTTCGCGGTGTGGCTATGAACCCGGTTGATCACCCCCACGGCGGTGGTGAAGGAAAAACCTCGGGAGGACGTCATCCTGTGACTCCGTGGGGAGTTCCGACCAAAGGGTACAAGACTCGCAGCAAGAAGAAGCCTTCGAATAAGTTTATCGTAACGAGAAGAAAGTAGGAGCAGGACAGTGGCACGATCGATCAAAAAAGGACCTTACATCGATAAGAATCTGTTTAAGAAAATCGGTGAAATGAATAATAGCGGCGAGAAAAAGATGATTAAAACTTATTCTCGTAGTTCGACAATCATTCCCGATATGGTTGGATTTACCGTATCCGTTTACAACGGAAAAAGTTGGGTTCCCGTGTATATAACGGAAAATCTCGTCGGACATAAGTTGGGAGAATTCTCTCCGACGCGTCTGTTCAGAGGGCACGCCGGTTCCGACAAAAAAGCGAGGAAAAAATAATGGCTGACAAAAAAGGATATGTAGCACATGCGAAATTTTTGATGATTTCGCCGTCAAAGGTGCGCCGGGTAGCTAACGTTGTGAGAAATCAACCGTATACAGATGCTTTGGCTGTTCTCAGCGCGTTGCCGCAAAAAGGTGCGGCTATACTTTATAAAGTTGTGAAATCGGCCGGATCCAATGCGCTTTCTTTGAATAAAATGTTGGATGAGCAGTCATTGGTTGTTAAAGAGATTCAGGTTAATGACGGTCCCCGTATGAAGCGGGTTTGGGCACGCGGACGCGGTCGCCGGGATCTTCTTTTAAAAAGAATGAGTCACATTTCTGTAACGGTTGACGAAGTTCGTAAGGCAGGAGAATAAGATGGGCCAGAAAGTTAATCCGATTGGATTGAGGTTGGGTATTAACAAAACGTGGAAGTCAAAGTGGTATGTCGATCCTCGTAATTATGCCGATACGTTGTTGGAAGATTTGAAAATCCGTAAAGCGATTTTAAACAGTTCCGAAGTGGAAAAAGCGGATGTAGCCGATGTAGAAATCGTCCGTCAGCCGCAGAAAGTGACAGTGTTTCTGCAGACTTCTCGTCCTGGTGCGTTGATCGGTCCGAAGGCGCAGAATATCGAAAGTTTGACAGCGAAAATCGCAAAAATTACGACCAAAAAAATTTCCATCCGTGTGAAGGAAATCAAAAAACCGGAAGCGAATGCGCAGTTGCTGGCCTTAAACGTGGCAAAACAACTGAAAAGCCGCGCGGCATTCCGAAAAGTTCTCAAACAATCGGTTTCAAAGGCGCTTCAAGCCGGCGCGTTGGGCGTTAAAATCAAAATTTCCGGACGCATCGGCGGTGCAGAAATGTCTCGTACCGAACAGCATAAAGAGGGAAGAATTCCTCTGCATACACTGCGTGCCGATATCGATTACGGGTTTGCTGAAGCAGACACGACTTTCGGAAAGATCGGTGTCAAAGTTTGGGTTTTTAACGGTCTGATTTTTAAAAATGATACAAAAGAAGATGCCGGCGAATTGGTAAAGAACGACCGCTCTGCGGCAAGGAGAAGGAAAGATGCTTAGTCCCAAGCGTGTTCTTCACAGAAAAACATTCAGAAATAAAGCGAGTTTGACCGGAATTGCGACGAGAGGAAATACCGTTGCTTTCGGAAAATACGGATTGGCGTCGTTGGATAATCACTGGATTACCAACAAGCAGATTGAAGCAGCTCGTATTGCGATGACCCGTCATATTAAGAGAGGCGGTAAAGTGTGGATTCGTATTTTCCCGCATAAGCCGTATACGAAAAAACCGGCTGAAACGCGTCAGGGAAGCGGAAAAGGCAATCCGGAAGGTTGGGTCGCTATTGTTAAGCCGGGAACGGTGATGTTTGAAATGTCAGCCGTTGATGAAAGTTTGGCGCGCGAAGCGATGCGGCTTGCGGCGAATAAACTGCCGTGTAAGTGTCAGTTTGTTGTACGAAGGGATGCGGAGTAAGAAATGAAAACATCATTCAGCGATCTTTCATATAAAGAACTTTTGAGTAAAAAAGAAGAATTGGCTAAAAAATACTTGGATCTTAGGATCAATAAAGTCACCGGCCATTTGGAGAGTCCGATTGAATTGAGAAAAGTGCGGCGCAATATAGCGACGGTCAACACCCTCATTCATGCCTACCGAATCGGATTGAGGAAATAAGGAGTACGATTGTGGAATCGGCAGTAAATAAGAAAATCTTCATCGGAAATGTCGTCAGCGATAAGATGGATAAAACAATCGTTGTGGCGGTTGTTTTTAAAACCCTCCATCCGCTGTACAAAAAATACGTGACGCGGACAAAGAAATTGAAGGCTCACGACGAGACAAACTCGGCTCATATCGGAGACCGTGTCAAAGTGATCGAATCGAGACCGTACAGCAAAGAAAAGTGCTGGCGCTTAGTCGAAATTCTTGAAAGAGCAAAATAGGGGGGCGTTATGGTTCAAATGCAGACCTATTTGAATGTAGCCGACAACAGCGGCGCTAAGTTGGTACAGTGTATCAAAGTTTTGGGCGGTTCCAAACGTGTTTATGCTTCCGTCGGTGACGTGATTGTAGTAGCCGTAAAGGATGCGTTGCCTAACGGAGCGATTAAAAAAGGCAAAGTATTTAAAGCCGTTATCGTCCGCACGAAAAAGGAAATTCGGCGTCAGGACGGAACCTATATCCGCTTTGATGACAATGCATGCGTTATTTTGGACGCTGCCGGGAACCCGCGCGGAAAGCGTATTTTCGGACCTGTTGCCCGCGAGATTCGCGAAACCGATTACAGTAAAATCGTTTCATTGGCTCCGGAAGTTTTGTAAGAGGGAAGACGAAATGAAACTGAAAAAGGATGATTTGGTAACCATTATTGCCGGAAGAGATAAAGGAAAATCCGGACGAATTTTGAAGGTTGACAGAAAAAAAGGCCGAGTGGTTGTTCAAGATCGCAACATCGTCAAAAAAGCGATGCGGCCGAAAAATCAACAGGACAAAGGCGGAATTGTCGAGATCGAAGCTTCCATTGACGCTTCCAACGTGATGATCAACTGCAAGAAGTGCGGTCCGACTCGTATCCGATATGCAGTCGACGGAGATAAAAAAATCCGTACATGCTGCAAATGTGGAGAAGTGTTATAATGGCAAACTATGTTCCGACAATGAAAAAATTTTATAACGAAACGGTTGCGCCGGAGATGATGAAAGAGTTTAATTATAAATCTTTCATGCAGGTTCCGCGTATCGAAAAGGTGATTTTGAGCGTTGGTTGCGGCGAAGCGGTTCAGGATAAAAAGCTTCTCGAATCGGCGCTGAATGAATTGGAGCTGATTACCGGACAGAAAGCAGTGAAAACAAAGGCTCGTAAATCGATCGCGAATTTTAAAATTCGTGAAGGTCAGGAAATCGGAGCCAAAGTGACATTGCGAGGCAATATCATGTGGGAGTTCCTTGATCGTCTCATCGGTGTTGCTTTACCGCGCGTCAAAGACTTTCATGGTGTCAAAGCAAATGCTTTTGACGGACACGGAAATTTCTCACTCGGTATTCAGGAACAGATCATTTTTCCGGAAATCGATTACGATAAAATCGCCCGCATCAGCGGATTCAACATCGCGATTGTGACGACGGCAAAAACCGATATGGAAGCCAAGGCATTGCTGCAAAAAATCGGTATGCCGTTGCGGAAGAAGGGAGCTTAAAAATGGCGAAAAAATCGATGATTATCAAGGCGCAGCGCACGCCGAAGTATTCGACCCAAAAAGTCAATCGATGTCAAGTTTGCGGACGACCGAGAGGATATATTCGCAAATTCAAAATGTGCAGGGTTTGTTTTCGAAAGTTGGCGAATGAAGGCATGATTCCCGGCGTAACAAAATCGAGTTGGTAGGAGAGATTAAATGGCAGTTTCTGATCCTGTAGCAGATATGTTGACAAAATTGCGAAACGCAAGCCGGGCCGGCTTTGATTCGGTTGATGTGCTTCCTTCGAAATTAAAATCGGAAGTCATTTCCCTGCTGAAGTCGGAAGGTTATTTGAAGGATTTCCAGGCGGTAACCGTTGACGGGAAAAAATTCATTCGTGTTTTTTTGAAGTACGACGAAAACCGACGGCCGGTGATTCATGAAATCGAACGGATTTCAAAGCCGGGAAAACGGATTTATTCCGGATACAAAGATATGCCGAGAATCAAAAACGGTTTCGGAACGATTGTTGTTTCCACCTCGTCCGGAGTTTTTTCCGGAAAAATCGCTACCGAGAAAAAGGTCGGCGGTGAATTGATTTGTTCGGTTTGGTAGGAGAGAGTTATGTCACGTATTGGAAGAGCACCGATCAAAATTCCGCAGGGAGTGACAGTCACCGTTTCCGGCAATACGGTTACGGTCAAAGGCAAAAACGGCGAACTGTCGCAGAATTACGCTGACGGCATTTCCGTTCAGCTTGACGGCGACACGCTGACGGTTTCCCGCGCCGACGATTCAAAACGCAACCGGTCCAATCACGGCCTTTACCGGACGCTGATTGCCAACATGGTGACGGGGGTTTCCGAAGGGTTTTCCAAAACTCTGGAGATTCAGGGCGTCGGTTACCGCGCCGAACTGAAGGGCAACACTTTGGTTCTGAACCTCGGCTATTCGTCGCCGGTTTGGTACGATCTGCCGGCCGGAATCAAGGCGGCTGTTGAAAACCAGACTAAAGTTACGGTCAGCGGCGCCGGAAAAGAGCAGGTCGGACAGGTGGCGGCCGAAATTCGCTCGATTCGTGCGCCGGAGCCTTATAAAGGAAAAGGAATTCGGTATGCCGATGAGGTTGTTCGCAGAAAGGTCGGAAAGTCCGGCGGTAAGGGCAAAAAATAGGATAGCGGTATGAACAGAATTATTGCAAAACAGAAGCAAAGACTGAAAAGAAAAAAAAGCATTCGCAAGAATATTTCGGGAACGGGCGAGCGGCCCCGTCTGAGCGTTTATCGCAGTAACCGCTATCTTTACATTCAGGCGATTGATGACGAAAACGGTGTGACTTTAGCGGCCGTCAACAATTTGCAGCCGGATTTTAAATCGGTGAAAACCTGTGTCGCCGACGCCGGTAAAATCGGCGAAGCGTTGGGCGCAAAATTGAAGGCGCTGAACATTGAAACGGCGGTTTTCGACCGCAACGGCTTCCGCTATCACGGGATTGTCAAAGCGTTGGCCGACGGCGTGAGAAGTGCGGGAATCAAGTTCTGAGGGGTTTGCGGTTTATGGAAAACAATGAAACGATTTTAATCGAAAAAATGGTCAAATTGAATCGTGTCGCCAAAGTTTTGAAAGGCGGACGGCGGTTCTCGTTTTCGGCGCTGACGGTGGTCGGCGACGGAAAAGGCCGCGTCGGATACGGTTTCGGAAAGGCGAACGACGTTTCGGAGGCGATTCGCAAAAGCGTTGATCGCGCCAAAAAAAACATGATTACCGTTCCCCTGAAACGGAACACGCTGCCCCATGAAATTTTAGGGAAATACAAAAGCGCGTCCGTTTTGATTCGGCCGGCGGCTCCCGGTACCGGTATCATTGCCGGCGGTTCGGTCCGCGCCGTTATGGATGCGCTCGGAGTTCAGGATACTTTGTGCAAGTCGCTCGGTTCGAAGAACAGCATGAACATTTTGAAGGCGACTTTTAACGGACTGGAACAGATTTTGGACGCCGGAAAAACGGCAAAGAACCGGGGAAAAAGTCTCGGCGAAATGTGGGGTTGATATGGCGGAGAGAGTAAAAATTACTTTGGTCAGAAGCGTGATCGGAACGAAACCGAATCAACGCAAAACCGTCAGGGCGCTCGGATTGCGGAAAATCAATTCGTCCGTCGAACATGAGATGAACGACGCCCTCCGCGGCATGGTTCAGACCGTGTCTCATCTTGTTAAAGTGGAGAGAGTGTAATATGGCTATGAATTTGAAAGTTCCTGCCGGAGCGACAAAAAAGAAAATCATTGTCGGCCGCGGCCGCAGCTCCAAACGGGGCGGAACCTCCGGAAGCGGAAACAACGGACAGAACGCCCGTTCCGGCGGCGGTGTGCGTCCCGGGTTTGAAGGCGGACAGATGCCGTTGTACCGGAGAATTGCCATCCGCGGATTCTCGAACGCCCGCTTCCGGACCGAATACAAAGTGGTCAATGTCCGCGATTTGGAGAAAAACTTCAGCGACGGCGATGTCGTTGACGTCGAAGCGTTGATGAAAAAAGGACTGATGAAGGGACGTTCGGTTGCCGTCAAACTTCTCGGAAACGGCGATTTAACCAAAAAGCTGGACGTTAAACTGCCCGCTTTTTCGGCGTCCGCCGCCGAAAAGGTCAAAAAGGCCGGCGGTACGGTGGTTTGCGGCTGCAACGGTTGTGCCGATTGCGGTTCGCAGGAATAACGGACGGGATTGGGAATTATGGCCGGTTCAATTATCAACATATTCAGGATCCGCGAACTGCGAAAAAGGGTCTTTTTTACTCTTTTTATGCTGGTTGTTTACCGTCTGGGATCCGTCATTCCCATTCCGGGAATTGACGTTAACGCCCTGAAAGACGTGATTGCCAGCAGCGCGCAGAACAGCGGCGGAATCGACTTGATGTCGTATTTGAACTTTTTTGTCGGCGGCGCGTTTGAACGCTTTTCGATCTTCCTGTTGGGAATCATGCCTTACATTTCGATGTCGATTATCATGCAGCTGCTGCTGTTGGTTTTCCCGAAACTGAAAAAGATTTCCGAGGAAGAAGGCGGCCGCAAAAAAATTCAGCGTTACTCCCGTTACGGAACGGTGTTGGTCTGTATCATTCAGGCGCTGACCATCATCAACTATGCGGGCAATGATCAGTTTCAGGAACAGGTTTTGAAGATTCCGATGGCCGGTTTTGTCGCGATTTCGATACTGGCGACAACCTGCGGAACGCTGCTGCTGATGTGGATGGGCGAGCAGATTACCCAAAAAGGAATCGGGAACGGTATTTCCCTGATTATTTTTGCCGGAATTGCGGCCCGGTTGCCGAGCGCCATTAAGTCGCTCATTGATCAGGTTCAGGCCGGAGATTTGAACGTTGTCGTTCTCTTGCTGGTGATGATGCTTTACGTTATCATCATTGCGCTGGTCATATACGAGCAGCAGGGGCAAAGAAAGATTCCCGTCAACTATGCGCGGCGTATTGTCGGACGGAAGGTGTACGGCGGGCAGAGCCAGCACATTCCGTTTAAAATCAACCCGTCGGGAGTTATTCCGGTTATTTTTGCTTCGTCCATTCTGACGTTTCCGCTGTCGTTTATGGCGGGAAGCCAGGCGGAGTGGGTGATCAAGCTGGCGGATTTTTTCCGGTACGATGGCGCTCCCTATCAGATTCTCTACTGTCTGCTGATTATTTTCTTCGCCTATTTTTACACACAGGTGACGCTGAATCCGCAGGAGATTTCGAAAAATATCAGGGAGAACGGCGGTTCGATTCCGGGAATCCGTTCCGATAAAATCGAGGAGTATCTGACGCGGGTGCTGAACCGCATCATTCTGCCGGGATCGCTGTTTTTGGCCTTCATCGCGGTCATTCCGACCGTCATTTCGGCGGTTTTCGGTTTTCCCGCTGAGGCGGCCATGCTGATGGGCGGAACGTCGCTGCTGATTATGGTCGGCGTCGATTTGGACACCATGAGTCAGATCGAAGGTCACCTGAAGATGCACCATCAGGAAGGACTTGTTAAAAGAGGAAAAATCCGGTCAAGGAATTTATAAGAGGTTGTTATGAAAGTCAGAGCGAGCGTTAAAACGATTTGCGATAAGTGCAAAGTCATAAAGAGAAAAGGTGTTGTGCGGATTATTTGCGACAATCCCAAACATAAACAGAGACAGAGATAGGAGTTTGAGGAATGGTACGTATTGCAGGTATTGATATTCCGAACAAAAGCATCAAAATTGCGTTGACCTACATCTACGGTGTCGGTCGGACGATTGCCGTGGAAGTTTGCAAAAAAGCGAACATTGATCCGGATAAAAAAGCGGATGATCTGAACAGCGATGAAATTGCGGCGTTGCGCAAAATTCTGGAAGACGAGTATGTGATTGAAGGACGGTTGCGGACGCAGGTGGCGATGAACATCAACCGACTGAAAGACATCGCCTGCCACCGCGGTTTGATGCATCGGAAGGGACTGCCGGTTCGCGGACAACGGACAAAAACCAATGCCCGCACGCGCAAAGGAAAACGCAAAACGGTTGCGAACAAGAAGAAGGCAACCAAATAATTCCTGAGGAGAAACAGTTTTGGCTAAGGTTACGAAAAAAAGAAAAGAGAAGAAGACCGTTTATGACGGGTGCGTCTATATTCAGGCCACTTTCAATAATACGATTGTGACAGTGACCGATTTAAACGGAAACGCCGTTTCGTGGGCAAGCGCCGGGAATTTGGGTTTTAAAGGAGCCAAAAAATCAACTCCGTATGCGGCTCAGTTAACAGCTGAAACAGCTGCCAAAAAAGCTATGGACTACGGATTGCGCGCTGTCAATGTCTTTGTGAAAGGTCCCGGCGTCGGACGCGAGTCGGCAATCCGGGTTTTAGCTAATTTGGGACTGACCGTTATGAGCATGAAGGACATCACTCCGATTCCCCACAACGGTTGCCGCCCGAAAAAAACGCGCCGCGTTTAATTGAAGAGAGGAGTAAACGAATATGGCAAGATATACCGGACCCAGTTGTCGGCATTGCAGAGCCGAAAAACGGAAACTTTTTTTGAAAGGCGAACGGTGCAGTTCCGCCAAATGCCCGATCAACAAGAAACGGCCGGCACCCGGAAAGGATGTGAAAGCCCGCGGAAAGAAGGTTTCCGATTACGGCTTGCAGCTGAGGGAAAAACAGAAATTAAAAAGAATTTTCGGCATTCTGGAAGCGCAGTTCCGTCTTTTTTACAACCGCGCGGCCAAAAAACCGGGGAAAACCGGAGATAACCTGATTATTCTGCTGGAGAGCCGTTTGGACAGCGTTGTTTACCGTATGCATTTCGCTTCGTCGCGGAAACAGGCGCGGCAGCTGATTTCACACGGGCACATTTTGGTCAACGGCAAGCGGGTTACGATTTCGTCATACATTGTCAAAAAAGGTGACGTCATTGAGATCGCTGCTTCAGGAAAAAAGATGTCCGTTATCAGAGACAGTTTACAGGCTCTGACGCAGTCCGGATCTTTTCCGTGGGTTGATGTAGATGCCGACGCTTTAAAAGGAACGGTTGTCGCAATTCCGGAACGGGCCGAAATTACGGATCTTGAAGACATCAAGGAAAACCTGATTGTTGAGTTGTATTCAAGATAATCGGATCCCGAAGGAATTTTGAGGAGAAAATTATGGCCAGAAAAAACCTTTTAAAGGGAATTAAAAAACCGGATAAAATCACAATCGAAAAGAATTTGATTGAAGACAATATGACCGTGTTTTATGCATACCCGTTTGAGAGAGGTTTCGGAAGCACTATCGGCAATTCTTTAAGGCGGATTTTGCTTTCTTCCATTCAGGGGTATGCGGTTTCGGGTATGCGGGTTGTCTGTATCGGGGACGAGGGTAAGCAACATTTACTTGCCAGTGAATTCGAAATGATTCCGGGAGTGGTGGAAGATACGCCGCAAGTGGTTGCCGCATTGAAAAAATTGCGGTTTAAACTGGATGAGAATGAGGAGCAACGGACCATTCTTGTCGAATTTTCCGGTCCCGGAAAGGTAACGGGAGCAAACTTTGCTCAGGGGGGGGTCGAGGTTCTGAATCCCGAACTGGAAGTGATGACGTTGATGAATGATGCCCATTTCGAAATGGAACTGAATATCGATTTCGGGCGCGGATACATTCCTTCAGACATCAATGCTAAGTACATTGATGTGGTCGGAACCATTCCGATTGATGCGCTTTTCTCTCCCGTAAAAAAGGTCAGCATTGATATTCAGAATTGCCGGGTCGGTGACCGCAACGATTATGACAAGTTGGTTTTGACGGTTAAAACCGACGGCACCGTTTCTCCCGAAGATGCGGTTGCAGAGGCGGCTAAAATCGCCAAGGAGCAGTTTTCCGCATTCATTAATTTTGACGAAGGAACCATCAACGATCCTGATAAAATCGACGAAGATGAGTTGCGGATTAAACAGCTTTTGGAAACAAAAGTTGAGGAGTTGGAACTTTCCGTCCGATCGAGCAACTGTCTGAAAAATGCGCATATTAAAACAATCGGAGATTTAACCCGAAAATCGGAAGATGAAATTGCCAGAACCAGAAATTTCGGGAAAAAATCATTGCAGGAAATCAAGGATAAGCTGAAAAGCTGGGGACTGTCATTCGGAATGACGGATTACTCGGGAGTAAAATCCGTTGAGAAAATTTTAGGTAAGGAAGAGAACGATGAGGCATAAGGTCGGTTTCAAAAGGTTGGATGTAAAAGAGAGTCACCGGAAAGCGCTGAAAAGAAGCCTGGTAACGGCGCTTTTCAAATACGAAAGAATCGAAACAACGGTTGTCAAAGCGAAAGCAGTACAGGGAATGGCGGAGAAAATGATTACGCGCGCCAAAACCGATTCGGTGCACAACCGCCGGATCATTGCCCGCGACATTAACGACAAAGCGGTGTTGGCAAAACTTTTTACCGACATTGCCATCCGTTCCAAGGAGCGCGCCGGCGGTTATACCCGCGTGCTGAAACTCGGTTACCGTATCAACGACGCCGCGCCGATGGCGGTTCTTGAATTGGTTGATCAAAAGACGGATGAAGAGAAGAAGGCCGAAAAAGAGAACCGGAAAAAGGCCAAAAAGCCGGCGGCCGCTTCAAAGCCGGTAAAGAAGGAAAAACCGGCGGCCGACACTCCCGCGGAAACTGCCGCCGAATAAACCGGTTTTACGCTTCACAACAAAAAGAGCGCCGAAAGGCGCTCTTTTTGTTGCATTTTCCCCGAAAGACGGATAAAATACCGTCATGAAAAGAAAATTTTTTGCGTTTTTGCTCATTTTAATGACTGCTTCCGTGTCTGCGCAGCAGCACGTTTCCGTTCCTTTAAACGATCCCGTTTACCAGGTGATTGAAAACGCTTTAATCCGGAATTATATCCGGCCGCTGCCGACGGCAAAACCGTATTCCCAGGCGACGGTTTTGAACGTGTTGTATGAAATGATTCAGTCGCCGCGGATATCGGCTATGGAAAAATCGGCAGCGGAAGGATTAATTGCCCGTTTCGAGTCCCGAAAAACCGAACCCTGGTATCAGCGCGGCGGTTACCGTTACGATTCGGAGGCGGAAGCCGCCAAGGCGGCGGAAACGGCAGCGGACGGAACCGAAACTGAGTCAGATCTTTCGGAAGAAACAGATGAAGTTTCCGTCGGTGAGAATAAAAAAGAACCGATTCTGACGACGGTGGAGCTCGGCGCTTCATGGCAGACCGATGCGGATTTCGGCGCTTTCAACAAGGACGGCGTTTTCTCAACCGAAAACTGGCTGGAACTGTATCTGCAGGGAGATATCTCCGAATATTTTTCTTATCGGCTGAATCTCGGTGTCGGTATTACCGCTTTGGATGCTTCGGCCTATGCTCCGTATGCATTTTCGAAAAGTTGGGACGGTTATCAGTTTTTGTTGGAATCGGCGGATAATTTTTCTCACTTTGCGGAAGAACCTGCCGGTGTTTTACGGATGCAACCTGAATTTGCGCTTGCCTTGTGGGAGCAAAAATTAAAGTTTAACTTTTCCCGTATCCGCCGTGATTGGGGATTTGGTGACGGCAATCTGATGATTTCGGGCACGGCACGGCCGTTTATGGGGATCGATATGCACCTGAATCCGGTTGAATGGTTCAATCTCTCGTTTGTTGTCGGAATTCTCGAGTATGAAAGCAGCGAAGGAATTAAAGCCGGTGCCTCCGATTTCCAAAATGCATATACAGCGTCGTTAGCTGAATTTTTTATTACCGAATGGGCTTATTTGGGGATCAGCAGCTCTGTTATTTGGCCGAAACGGTTTGAGTTGGGCTATGGAAATCCGGGAATGATGTCGTTTATTTATCAAAATATGATCGGTGATTTTGACAATATGCAGTTGGGCGTAACAGCCGGATTCAATATTCCGGGATACGCCCGTTTTTACGGTGGTTTTTTTATTGATGAAATGAATGTTCTGCAGGATAACTTCGCTCATCTTGACCGGAATATGTACAGTTGGCAGATCGGTGGACGTTTGGCGGTTCCCGGGGCGCCGTTTACGACAATTTCTCTTCAATATACAAAGGTCGAACCGTATATGTACACTCACCCTGAGACGTCGACTCCGTGGTATGACCGGCCGATGAACACAACTTACATTAACCACGGCGAACCTCTCGGATACAAACTCGATCCCAACTCCGATGAACTGAAACTGAAAGTCGAAACCATGCCGTTGTGGTATTTAAGCTCGTCGCTGACCTATCGGATGATCCGTCACGGAATTTCGGCGGACGGCAGTACTTATACGGATTATTTGAATTACGGCGCCGATCTCAACGGAGCGCAGACCGGCGATTTGTATTGGAAGGATTTTCTCAAGGACGGAGTGTACGAATGGATTCATTCCGTCGGAATTGAAGCGGAACTGGATTTACGGTTTGTCAACGTTCCGATTGCCATCGGCGCGGGATATACCTTTTATTACCGTTATTTGACCGAATACGACGGCGAAGCGGAAAAATTCAGCCGGCTGGATGCGTTTGAATGGAACGAAACGGCGCACCAAACCGATATGGGGAATTTATTTTCACTGTACATCAGAATTTGGTAAATAAGGGGTGTCTGAATGAAAAGAGTAATTTTGATTGCCGGTACCGTAGCCGTATTATCCGCCTGTTATCAGGTGACGGAGGAGGATCGGCGGGAATATTTTAACGCGGGAGGCGGGAACGGTCATTAATGCCGAAAGCGGGCAGGAAGTCAGTTATGACATGAAATCGGGAAATGATTGTTTTGCACTTTCTTATGAAGAGAATTTCGATTACGCTTCTGTCGAAGAATTGCTTTCCGCCTGTTTTCCGAGAACCGAGGAAACGGTTTGGACAGCGCAAACGACATGGAACAATCACCGCGACGGGGTGAGTGTTGAAGACGGAGCGCTCGGGTTGTGGGTAAAACGGGTTGACGATGAGAATCATCCGGTTGTCAAAGAGGATCGGCGTATTGCCAAATCCTTGTGCGGCGGACTTACTTATAACTGCAAAGTTTTGTACGGATGTATCGAAGCCAGGCTGAGAATGTTTGAAAAGAAATCTTCATAATATTGGCCTGGTTTTTATACGTATGTTTTGCAAAAAGATGAAAGCGGTAAAAGTGTCGGCGGGTATGAATTTGACATTTTCGAACCGTTGGATATAAAAGACATCAATCAGACAACCCATTAGCCGTTTTCCGATTCGATTCGGACAACTTATCAGTATGCAGTTCCGATCGAATTTGACAGATGGTATACGGTAAGCGTTGTTTGGACGCCGGAAAAAGTAGCTTACTATCTTGACGATGAGCTTTCGTATGTTTTGTATAATGATAATCGGAACGGATTTTTGCCTGCGTCTCAGGTGCGGAGAATCCGTAACGGCGGCAGTATTGCTTCCGACAATCATAAATATCAGATTGTCGCTAACTTGCCTCAGGAGATCATTCTTGTGGTGGCGGCCGGTGATGCGTCGGCAAGCTGGACGGGAATGTCTTTGATGCCCGTGGAAAGGCGGGAAGACGGATGGTCGCAGAAAGTGTACGAATACGATTCATTCCGATATTACGAATATATTCCGACCGAAAGCGGAAATTGAACGGAGAAATGTAAAAATTTCTTGACAGAAGCCCGGTTATCGGATATAGTAAAAAAGGAGGAACGCATATGATAAATATCATTTTATTTGTGCTCCTTCCTGTTGTCGGTGTAATCGCAGGGTGGCTCCTGCGGTGGTTGTTTTCAAAACTGCAGTTATCATCGAATGAACAAAAAGCCGAGCGGATTAAAAGCGAGGCTATAAAAGAAGCAGAAACGGCAAAAACCAGGATGCTTCTGGAAGCGAAAGAGTCTTTGTTAAAAGACAAAAATCAAGCGGAAAAGGAAATTCGAGAACGCCGCGGGGAAATTCAGCGTATGGAGCGACGTCTCCTCCAAAAAGAGGAGGCTTTGGAAGATAAATCCGCAGCTGTAGACAAAAAACGGAAAGAACTTGCCGACAGGGAAGGACGGCTGACCGAAAAAGAAAAGGAAATTTCGGGTCAGGAAGAGACATTGGTTCGGAAATTGGAGCAAATTTCCGCTATGAGCCGCGAAGAAGCAAAAAGACAGTTAATTGATTCTTTGCGGGACGAAGCTAAACGCGATGCGCAGGAAATGATTTCAAAGATCGAGCAGGAAGCTCAGATGGCAGCCGATCAGAAAGCCCGCGAATTCCTGATTGCCTCTATTCAGAGAATTGCCGTTGAAGTCACATCCGACGTAACCATTTCAACCGTCAGTCTGCCGAATGACGAAATGAAGGGGCGCATCATCGGACGTGAAGGGCGCAATATCCGTACTTTGGAAACGCTGACCGGCGTCGATGTGGTTATCGACGATACTCCTGAGGCGGTTGTCATTTCCTGTTTTGATCCGATCCGCAAAGAGGTCGCCAAAATCGCCTTGGAGCGGCTCATTCAGGACGGACGGATTCACCCCGCCCGCATCGAAGAGATTGTCCAGAAGGTGGTCAAAGAGGTCGGACGCAAAATTATCGAAGAGGGTGAGAAGGTTCTTTTCGATCTGGCGTTGCCGGGACTGCCTCAGGAGGGAATCAAGGCGCTCGGCCGCCTGCATTACCGCACCAGTTACGGACAGAACGTTCTGCAGCACTCGAAAGAGGTGGCGATTCTCTCCGGAATGATAGCATCCGAGTTGGGAGTTGATCCGATTAAGGCCAAACGCGCCGGATTGCTTCACGATGTCGGTAAAGCGATAGAGTCCGACGGATTTTCCAACCACGCCGAACTGGGCGCCGAATTGGCCAAGCGTATCGGTGAGGATAAGCTGGTCGTCAACGCGATTTTGGCTCATCACGGCGATGTCGAGACAGAGAGTATTTATGCGACTATTGTTCAGGTGGCCGATTCCGTTTCGGCGGCGCGGCCGGGAGCGCGGCGCGAATCGATTGACGATTACCTGAAACGGTTGGAAAATCTCGAAAAAATTTCCACCTCCTTTCCCGGAGTGGAGAAGGCGTTTGCGATTCAGGCCGGACGCGAACTGCGGGTGCTGGTGGATACCGATAAAATCGATGACGTCAAAGCGAAAGATTTGGCCAAATCGATTGCCAAGCGCATTGAAGACGAACTGAAGTATCCCGGCCGTATCAAAGTGACGATTATCCGCGAAATGCGAGTGGTCGAATACGCCCGCTGAGGAAGACCGTGGGCAGGACTGTTCGTATTCTGTTTTTGGGAGATGTTGTGGGACAGCCCGGCGTTCGGGCTGTCTTTACTCATTTACGGACGCTGATTAAAAAATTCAGGGCGGATTTTACCTTGCTCAACGGCGAGAACGCTTCCCGCGGATTCGGGCTGACTCCGGAGATTGCCGAAACCTTCCGGACCGCCGGCGTTGACTGCATCACGTCGGGAAACCACATTTGGCAGGATGATTCGATTTTTCCGTTGTTGCAGAAAGGGAATTTTGTTCTGCGGCCTGCAAATTATCCGCTAAACGATTTCGGCAGCGGTTTTACCGTTTTGGAAAAGGCGGGTGTAAAACTGGGGGTTCTGAACGTCATGGGACGGCACCAGTTGGCATACATCGATTGTCCGTTTAAACGCGCCGCCAAATGGGCGCGGGAAACCAAGGTGCAGACGCCGCTGCTGTTTGTTGATTTTCACGCCGAATTACCGGAAGAAAAAGAGGCGTTGGCTTATTATCTGGAAGGAAAGGTAACGGCGGTAATTGGTACGCACACACACGTTCAGACAGCCGATGAGCGGATTATCGGCGGTCAAACCGCTTACATGACCGATGCCGGTATGGTCGGTGCGGTTCCGAGCGTCATTGGCGGCGATCCGCAGGCTTCCGTCGAGCGGCAGCTGACGATGATGCCTGTTAAAATGGAGCCGGCCGAAGGGACCTGCGTCATTCAAGGGGTTTTGACGGAGGCGGATGCCGAAACGGGGCGGGCGCTTTCCATTGAACGCTTCAGTGAATCGGTCTTTTAATGAAATTCCTTGATTTTCTTGTCGAGAAATATCCCGAAGAACCGCGGGAACGGCTTTTTTCGGCTGTTTTGTGCGGCGATTTTAAAGTCAACGGGGGCGTTTTGCGCGATCCGAAAGCGGAAATTGCCAAAACGGCAGCGGTCGAACGCAGCGGCGAACGTTATGTTTCTCGAGGGGCGTTGAAACTGGAACGGGCGTTGGATCTTTGGCCTCTGCCGGTTGCCGATCGCGTTTTTATTGATGCCGGTGCTTCGACGGGAGGATTCACCGACGTCTTACTGCGCCGCAAAGCGGCGTTGGTTTATGCGGTCGACGTCGGCTTCAACCAGTTGGCGTTTGCGTTGAGAAACGATCCGCGGACGGTTGTCATGGAGAAGACCAACGTTCTGTCGCTGACGCCTGAATCGTTTGCGCGGCAGCCGCATGCGGCGGTCGCCGATATTTCGTTCCGCTCGATCATTGAACCGGCGCAGCACCTTTTTCGTCTGATTTCCGGAGATGAAGCGGTCGTGCTGTTAAAGCCGCAGTTTGAATGGAAAAACCCTCCGCCGCGGTTTGATGGCGTTGTCCGCGAAACGGCGGATTTAAAGGCGGTTGTCAGGGATTTTTTTGCCGAAGTATCGGCGGCCGGACTGTTTGTCAGGGCGGTTGCCCTCTCTCCCGTGAAGGGAAGCAAGGGCAATACCGAATTTCTGCTGCTGCTTCACCGGACGGAGGGACTTGACGATCCTTACGCCGCCGCGGAGGCGCTGGCAGACGGCGGCTAAAATGAGTTTCGCCCGAGCGGCAGCTTAATGTAAACGCCGTCGCTCAAAAAATCGCGGGATTCTCCTTCGATCAGAAAGCGGACGGCCGAAACAGTCGGAAACTGCGTTGCCGTGTAAACGATCTGCGCCAGCTGGGCTTCCAGTCCTTCCCGTCCGTTCGGATTGAACATAAACTCTTCGTTGAAGTTGATGGAGGCGATGCCTTTACTGATTTCAATCGAAAGAATCTTGGATTTTTCCGGAATCATTGTGATCAAATTTTTGGAAAGTTCCGCGACATTCGGACCGTAAAGCAGCGTGTTGAGCGTCTGTGTCAGGGGAGAATTTTCGTAGGAGATGCGGCGGATCACAGGGACAATTTCAATCGATTCGGTGGATTCGCTGTAACGCACAAAGAAGAGCTGTTTCTCTTCCGTTTTGATAAGCGGTTCGACCGGTTCCTTCGGCGGCTCTTTCGGCTGATTTTCCGCCGGCTGCGGAAGCGGGGCAGCCGGTTCTTTCGGTTTTACCGGATTCGCCGGCTCTTCTTCCGTTTTGACAACCGTAACGGAAATTTCATCCGCAGGAGGAGGCGCTTGCGGTTCTGCCGGCGCCGCTGTCTGAACTTTATCGGACGGCTGCGTTTGCGGCTGACGGTCGGGGAGAGCGTCTTCGGCCGGCGTTTTCGGAGCTTCGGCCGTTTCTTCCTTTTTCGGTTTTTCCGTACCGATTTGATCTTTATTCATATAAGTTACGGCGCCGACGGCAATCAGTCCAACCAGTACGGCCGCTAAAAACCCGGTCGTATTGGCGGGCTGCTTTTTTTTTCGTTTTGTTGACGGGTTTTTCATGACGGACTCAGTTTCCCAAATTTTTTTTTTTTTTGCTATCGTTTGACACTATAATAAAAGTATTTTATTATAGGAACATGAAAGAATTTAACGGAATCCCCGTTTCTCCCGGAATTGCCGTCGCGACGGCTTTTATTTACGATCCGAAAGCGCCTCAGCTGCCTCGGTATGAAATTTCTGCCGAAAAAACCGACGCCGAAATTCATCGGTTTGAGAAAGCAGCGGCGAAGGCTAAAGTCGATTTGGAGAAAATCAAGGATTCCGTTCCGAACGGCGGCGGTTCCACCGAGTCGTTGATGGTTGATTCTCAAATTGCGATGTTGGATGATCCCGAATGGCGCAGCCGGGTGGCGGAAGAGATACGCGGCGGTAAGAATGCTGAGTGGGCTTTGAACGACGCTTCCGATTTTTTTATCCGTTTATTGGAGAGTTCCGGCGATGTCTATCTAAAAGAACGGGCTGCCGATATCAGCGATGTGACAAAACGGGTTTTGCGGCAGATGAATACGAAAGGATCCGACGAATCAATCTCCCCTCTTGCCGATTTACCGGAAGATGTCATTTTGGTCAGCCGCAATCTGCTGCCGTCGGACACTCTGGCAATGGATAAACGCAAAGTCAAAGGCTTTGTCACCGAAACAGGGGGCCGCACCTCGCATACCGCTATTTTGGCGAGAGCGTTTGAGCTGCCCGCCGTCGTCGGTATTCGGTCCCTGATGAAAGAGGTGAAAACCGGCGATCGAATTATTGTTGACGGTATTCGCGGCGTGATGATTGTCGATCCGACGCCCGAACGGGAAGGATTGTATGAACGCTACCGAACCGAGTGGCAGCTGCGCGAAAGCCGGCTGCTGACGCTGAATCATCTTCCTGCCGAAACCAAAGACGGCAAACGAATTTTATTGATGGCCAACATCGAGCTTCCCGAAGAGGCGGATTCGGCCGTTGCGCACGGCGCTGACGGTATCGGTCTTTACCGTTCCGAATTTCTTTTGATGAATTCCCGCGTTGAGGACAACGAAGAGGAGCAGTTTCGGGCGTATCGTTCCGTATTGGAACAAATGGGCGGTAAGCCGGTAACGATTCGGACTTTCGATATGGGCGGTGATAAAGTTGTTCGATCGGTCTCTAATGCGCCTGAAACGGAGAGCAATCCGATTTTAGGGTGGCGCTCCATCCGTTTCTGTCTGGACAATCCGAAACTGTTTAAAACGCAGCTGCGGGCGTTGTTCCGTGCCGGCTTTCAAAAAAATTTGAGGGTTATGTTCCCGATGATCAGCGGTACCCAGGAGCTTTTGCGGGTTTATAAAACGGTGGAAGAAGTCAAAGACGAATTGCGGAGTGCTAAAATTCCGTTCAACGCCGATATGCCGATCGGAATTATGATTGAAGTTCCGTCAGCGGCGATGACTTCGGATATTTTGGCAAAGTACAGCGATTTTTTCTCGATCGGAACTAACGACTTGATTCAATATACGATTGCCGTCGACCGCGGAAATGAGAGGATTGCGTATTTATACGAGGCGTTTCATCCCGGAGTATTGCGGATGCTGCGCATCATTGTTCAAAATGCTCACAAAGCGGGAATTTCCGTGAGTATGTGCGGTGAGATGGCAGGCGATCCGCTTTGCTGTGCGCTGCTGATCGGATTGGGGCTCGACGGATTCAGTATGAGTTCTGCCGTCATTCCCGAAATCAAGCGGATTATCCGTTCGGTGACTGTTGCCGAAGCGGAGATTTTGGCGGGACAGGCATTGGAATTGGAAACTGTCGCGCAGGTGCGTCAATATGTAGAGGAATGGATGAGTGAACGCTTCGGAGAAAAATAAAATTCCTGTCGCCGCGATTGTCGGGCGGCCGAATGTCGGAAAATCGACCTTTTTCAATCGGTTGATTCGCCGCCGTAAAGCGATTACCGACCCGACTCCCGGTGTGACACGCGATCCCGTTTCGCATATTTACGAAAGGAACGGATTAAAAGTAAAACTCATTGACACCGGCGGTGTGCGTCTGAGTAAAGAGGGATTGGATCCGTTGGTCTCTTCCCGCAGCCGGGAAACAGCAAAGGAGGCGGACATCCTCATTCTCGTTTTGGATGCGATGGAGACGACGGCTGAAGACGAAGATTTGATTCGCTTTTGCCGCGCTTATGCCGATAAACTGATGGTGACGGTCAATAAAGTCGATTCGCCTCAACGGGAAGCAGCCGCATACGCTTTTTACGCCTACGGATTTCCGGAAATTTTCATGATTTCTGCCGAGCATAACATCGGTATCGATGAGTGGGAAGAGGCGTTTGCGCGGCGTTTGGAGGCGGCGGGTTTTCAGGCGTCCGATGAGTTTGAAGACGAAACGACGGAGGAAAAAGAGCCGCCGCTTCGGATTGCGGTTTTGGGGCAGCCGAATACGGGGAAATCGACGCTGAACAATCTGTTAACCCACAGTGAGCGTTCGCTGGTCTCCGACATTCCGGGAACGACCCGAGATATTGTTGAAGGCCGTTTCCGCTTCGGCAATCGAGATTTTACCGTGATCGATACAGCCGGAATTCGACGCAAACGAAGCGTCGGGGAAAACGTCGAATATTATTCCGTTAATCGAGCCATTGCATCGATTGAAGATTGCGATATTGTCTTTCTGATGATTGACGCCGAAAAAGGTTTGGCAGAGCAGGATAAAAAAATCGCCGCCCAAGCCGTCAATCGAGGCAAGGGCATTATCCTCGTTCTGAATAAATGGGATTTGGTGCCGCCGCATCGGGACGCCCAACGGGCGGCTGCCGACCGCATTCGGTTTCTGTTCCCCGTGCTGTCATTTGCACCGATTGTCTTTATTTCAGCGAAAGACAATCAAGGCATTCCGACTCTTTTGAAAACCGCGTTAAAAATGGAGGCGCAGTTTCACAATAAAATTTCGACCAACAAATTGAATACGGCGCTGGCGGAATGGATTTACGAAAATCCGATTCCGTCAAAGGGAAAAATCAAATATAAAGTGAAGTATTTGACGCAGCTGTCGGCAGCACCGGTTAAATTTGCGGTTTTTGTCAACCGTAAAAAAGGCTTTCCCGATTCGTGGATGCAGTATATGGTTAACCGCATTCGTTCCGTATTCGGATTTAAAGACGTTCCTATTCGCTTGGAAATCAAAGAAAATAGAAGAGGAGAGAAACAATGAACGCCGCGTTGAAGGTGTTGAAAGAGAGAGGTTTTTTTAAACAGTGTACAAACGAAGAGTTGTTGGATGAATTGCTCGATAAAGGCGCCGTTCGGTTTTACGCCGGCTTTGATCCGACGGGACCGTCTCTTCACTGCGGGCACCTGGTACCGCTGTTTGCAATGGCCCATCTGCAGCAGTTCGGTCACAAACCGATTGCGTTGGTCGGAGGAGGAACCGCCCGCATCGGAGATCCGTCAGGGAAAACCGAAATGCGGAAAATGCTGACAGTCGATCAGGTGAGAGCAAACGCCGAATCGCTGAAAGGGCAAATTTCTCGATTTATCCGTTTTGACCGTGACGAAGCGCTGTTGTTGGACAACGCCGAGTGGCTGGAGCCGCTGAAGTATCTCGATTTTTTGCGCGACATCGGCCGTCATTTTTCTGTCAACAAAATGCTGACATTTGAATCGTACCGAAAGCGGATGGAAACCGGGCTTTCGTTCATCGAATTCAGTTATCAGCTGCTGCAGTCTTACGATTACCTCATCCTTCGCAGGGAGTATGATTGTATGCTGCAAATCGGCGGCGACGATCAATGGGGGAATATTGTTGCCGGATTGGATTTGATTCGTCGTTTGGATTCAGTGGAAGCGTGCGGCCTGACATTTCCGTTGGTAACTCGCAGCGACGGGAAAAAAATGGGCAAAACCGAAAAAGGCGCTGTTTTTCTTGATTCGTCAATGACGCCGGTTTATGATTTTTTTCAATACTGGCGTAACGTTGCCGATGCCGACGTCGGCCGTTTCTTAAAGCTGTACACGTTTTTGCCGACGCAGGAGTGTGAAGCGTTGGGTGCGCGCAAAGATGCCGGCATTAACGAAGCGAAGGAAATCCTGGCGTACGAATTGACAAAAATCATTCATGGAGAAGAGGAAGCCGATAAAGCGCGTGCGGCTGCACGGGCGGTGTTCGGCGGTGCGGGCGGCAGCAAAGAAGGGATGCCGTCGTTGGAAATTGCGGCAGCCGAATTGGAAAACGGAATCGGTGTGCTTGATTTGTTTGCACGCACTTCGTTGTGCGGCAGCAAAGGCGAAGCGCGCCGCCTGATTGCCGGCGGCGGCGCGATGATCGGCGACTTGAAAGTGACCGATGAGCGGATGACGGTCACCGCCGAGTTTGTTTCCGGCGGTGAAATCATCCTGAAAGCAGGAAAGAAACGGTTTTTCCTGATTAAAGTGGTTTAATACTCGCGATCGGCTGCGTTATTGGCGGCGTCTTCAATCAAGTCGCCGCTTCCTGATTTGACCGCGACCGGGCACGGTTGAATGTTCCAAATTTCTTCGGCATATTCTCGAATTGTGCGGTCTGACGAAAATTTCCCGCTGCGGGCGACATTCAGCAATGCGATTTTATTCCATTCTTTTTGATTTTTGTAGAGATCATTGAGCTTTTGCTGAGTATCGGCGTAAGAGCGCAAATCCGCCAAATGGAGGTAGGGGTCGTTCGGCGACAGAATCGAAGCGATGAGGTCGTTAAAGATGCCCGGTTCTCCGAAATTGAAGTGACCGCTTTTCAGCAGTTCGACCGCTTCCTTGATTTCCGGATCCTTTTCCAAATACGCTTGCGGATTGTACTGTTTCTGTTCGGCCGCAGCCTCTTCCGCTGTCAGACCGAAAATGAAGATATTCTCCTGTCCGACCTCTTCGGCAATTTCGATATTGGCTCCGTCCATCGTTCCGATGGTCAGCGCACCGTTGCACATAAACTTCATATTGCTGGTTCCCGAAGCCTCCGTTCCCGCCGTGGAAATCTGTTCGGAAATTTCGGCCGCCGGAAAAATCCGCTCTGCCAGCGAAACACGGTAATTCGGCAGAAAATAAATATTCAGTTTGCGGTTGACGTCGGGATCGCTGTTGATAACGGCAGAAAGGTTGTTAATCAGCTTGATGATGTATTTGGCCATGCGGTAGCCGGGAGCCGCTTTTCCGCCGATGAATACGGTCCTCGGAAGCAGTCCGCCGTCGTTGCCTTTTTTGATTCGGTTGTAAAGCATGATGACGTGGAGCGCGTTTAAAAGCTGCCGCTTGTATTCGTGAATCCGCTTGACCTGGAAATCAAAAATCGAGTTTTCGTTGATCTGCCAACCGAGATTTTTGTAGAGGTATTCGGCAAACGAGTGTTTTGCCGCCTTCTTTGTTTCGGCAAAAGCATTCAAAAACGAGGAATCTTTGGCGAATGCTTCCAATTTTTTCAGCTGCGCAAGATCGGTGATCCAACCGTCGCCGATTTTTTGGGTAATCAGATCGGAAAGATTCGGATTGGCCTTCAGCAGCCACCGCCGCTGCGTAATGCCGTTGGTCTTGTTGTTGAATTTATTCGGATAAAATTCCGAAAAATCGGGAACCAGCCGGCTTTTCAGCAGCTCGGTGTGAAGCGCGGCGACGCCGTTGACTGAGTGTGAAGCGACAATACTCAGATAAGCCATCCGGATTTGTTTTTCCGGCCCTTCTTCGATTAAGCTCATGCGCGCCAGCTTTTCGTTGTCGTTCGGAAAATGAATATTGACCTTTTGCAGAAAATAATAATTGATTTGATAGATAATTTGCAGGTGGCGGGGCAGCAGCTGCTCAAACATCTTCACAGGCCACTTTTCCAACGCTTCCGGCATCAGTGTGTGGTTGGTGTAGGCAAACGTCTGCGTGCAAATTTCCCACGCGTCGTTCCACTCCAACCCCTCCTCGTCGATGAAAAGACGCATCAATTCGGCAACGGCGATGGCGGGGTGGGTATCGTTGAGCTGAATCGCGCAGAAATCGGGGAACCGGCTCCAATCGGAGTGGACCTTTTTGTAACGGCGCAGAATGTCTTTCAGCGAACAGGCGACGAAAAAGTACTGCTGTTTCAGCCGCAGCTCTTTTCCCAGGTACAGTTTGTCGTTCGGATAGAGAACCTGCGTGATGTTTTCGGCGATGACCTTCTCCTTAACTGACTGAAAGTAGTCGCCGCGGTCGAACTCTCCGAAAATGAATTCGTTGGCCGCTTTCGACGACCACAAACGCAGGGTGTTGACGGTTTTTCCGCCGTAACCGACAATCGGCGTATCGTAAGGAACGCCGACGATTTTATCGGTATTGAGCCAGTGAAACGTCGTTTTCCCGTTCTGAACCAACTCCTTGACCTCGCCGCCGAAATTGACGATGACCTCGTAATTCGGACGCTCAAATTCCCACGGATTGCCGTTGCGCAGCCAGTCATCCGGAAATTCGATTTGCCAGCCGTTTTCGATTTTCTGATTGAAAATTCCGTAGTTGTAACGGATCCCGTAACCAAAAGCCGGAATATCGAGTGTTGCCAGAGAATCGAGGAAACAGGCTGCCAGCCGTCCCAAACCGCCGTTTCCCAAACCGGCGTCGACCTCTTCCTCCCGCAGTTCTTCCAAAGAGTAACCGAGGGATTCAAGCATGGCCTTCACATTCTCTTCCATCTTCATATTGATGATGTTGTTGCCCATCGCGCGTCCCATCAGAAATTCTAGGGAGAGATAGTAAACGCGTTTCGCGTCGCTCTCGTAGTGCGTTTGCTGGGTTTCTATCCATTGGTTGATGATTTTATCGCGGATGGTGTAGGCGAGAGCCATGTATTTGTCGTGCATGGTCGCCGAATGCTGGTCGTCGCCCAGCGTCATGCGTAAATGTTCGGCAAATCCGAGCGTCAGCGAATCGACATCGAATTCCTGTCTCGTTGAATGAATCGAATTTTTCATAATCGTCTCCTGTTATTTTGCTTCATCGACAATGGCGATTGTGATGACTTTAATAATTTCCGGAATTTGTTCCAGCTCCGTGACCGCCTTTTTGACCGCTCCTTCCGTCGTGCGGTGCGTCGTCAGTACCAGGGAAACGGGCCTTTGCGGTTGAGGATCTTTTTGAACCGCTTCGCTGATACCGATTTGATTGCGGCCGAGGACTTCGGTGACTTGCGCCAGCACGCCGGTTTTGTCCTCAACGTCAAGCCGCAGATAGTAGCGGCCGGCGTAGCGCTCCAAAGGCAGCTGCGGCAAACGTTGGTTTCTGTCGGGCCAGAGGGGAAGGGCGTCAAAACGGGTTTCGCGGTAGCCGAGCGCCAGTGAAATCAGGTCGGATACCACGGCCGAAGCGGTCGGCAGACTGCCGGCGCCCTGTCCGTAGTACATTGAATGGCCGAGGTTGTTCGCGTAAACGCTGACGGCGTTAAAACTGCCGGAGACCCACGCCAGCGGATGGTCTTTTTTGATGAACGAAGGCCGGACGCAGAGGGAAATGCCGTCGGCGCACTGCTGCGCAATGGCCAGCAGCTTGATTGTGTATCCCATTTCATCCGCCGTGTTGATATCAAACAATTCCAACCGGTCAATGCCTTCAACGGGAATCGCTTCGAAATCGGTGTCGGTCGAAAAAGCCAGCGCCGAAAGAATCGCCAGTTTGTGTGCCGAATCAACCCCGGTCACATCAAGAGTCGGATCGGCTTCGGCCAAACCCGCCCGCTGCGCTTCCTTTAAAACCGTTCCGTAATCTTTTTTTTCGGAAATCATGGCGGAAAGAATGTAGTTGCAGGTTCCGTTGATAATGCCGATGAACGCGGTGATTTCGTTGGCAAGCAGTCCGTCGTAAAGCGCGCGGATAATCGGAACGCCGCCGACGCAGCTTGCTTCAAACGCGACGGCGCTTTTGTTTTTACGGGCCAGAGCAAACAGTTCGCTGCCGCAGGAGGCCAGCAGCGCCTTGTTGGCCGTCACCACCTGCTTTCCGTTTTTCAGCGCCGTTTCGATGACGGTCTTTGCCAGCGTTTTCCCTCCGATCAGTTCGACGACAGCGTCCACTTCCGGATCGGCGCAAACGGCGTTGAAGTCCGTTACGAAGAGCGATTCGGAAAGCCCCAGTTCGCGGGCGCGGTCAAAGCGGAGATCGCACACGTATTTCAGTCTGAAACCGACGCCGGTCCGTTTTTTTAACAATTCCGCCTGTTCCGTCAGAATTTTGGCCGTTCCGCCGCCGACAATGCCGCACCCGACAACGGCAACCGTAAACTCTTTCTTTATCATGACTTCCTCCGAATAATAGTCAAATCTGCAGAACCTGAAGCGCATCCGTCTGACGGCGGCCGGTTCGGGGGTTCTCTTAAATCTGTCAAAATGAAACGTCCGTCAATTCCGGTACTCCGCAAACCACAGCCGGACGGCGCCGGCGGGATACGGAACCGGCGTCTCGGAATGGAGGTTTTGCTCCACCCACGGATCAAGCACCTGTTCCGTCAGCCGTTCCCATCCGAGCGGCTTCGGAGTCGATCCGTAAATCATCTCCGCCGGCGGCAGGCGGAATGTCAGATACGGATACAGCCGGCAAAGTCCCGTTTCGTTGGTATCGACAACCGAAGAGAGACGGCCGGCAATACCGAACGAATTCAGCCACGATTTCTCGCTTTCGGCAATCAGCAACTCCTGGGTCTCTTTTTCAAAAAACCATCTGATGAATTTTTCAGCCTTGCGCGGCGCCTTTGCCGCTTTCGGAACGGCAAAAAACAGGACGTCGGGTTCCGTCGTAATCTTTCCCGATTCGCAGAAATAAAGGAAATCAAACGGAGAATCTTCGTTCGGATCAGTTTTCATCCACTCGCCGATTTCCGTATCGTAAAAAAGAATCCGTCCCGAGCCGAGAAGGTTTTTGTAACTGTCGTAAAGGTATTTTTTTCGGAATGCCTTTTCGGCATTTCCGTTCTCAATCGGAAACGCTTCCCTGTAAGCGGTTTTGAATTGATTTAAGAGTGCGGAAAGTTTTTCCTCATCGACGTTTAAATCTTCCCGCCCCCACGCCGACGCCGCGCAATCGTATTCTTCGAGATAGTGATAGAAAAGGTTCCGGCTCCATGTCGGAGAATATGCGATTTTCGAATAGACGCCGTCGCGGAAAACGGAAAATTCTTTACAGGCGTCCATCAAATCCTTGAAGGAAATCATCCGGTTGTCCGGAACCGGGTTCGGCTTCGGCGTCAAAAAAATGTGCAGGTCAAAAGCCGCCGGAATGACGGGACGTGTGCCTTGATTCCGGTATGTCTCCAATAAATGCGGATAGAGTTGCGAACCGGAGATTCGGTTGTTGCGCACAAGGGAATTCAGATTGGCAAACAAATCGATGAATTCCTTATCCAAAATCGAAGAGGCAAAAACCAAATCGTACATTTCGGTATTGAGCCGCAACTCTGTTTCAGGAGTCGGACTGTAAGTGACATAGGCTTTACAGGACGAACTTTGACGGTTGAATATTTCCGCATAAGCGACCATTTCCGGCGCGTCTGTCAGGATCATCAGTGTCTGCGGGGAACGGCAGGAAAAAAGAGCGCTTAAGAGGATGGCGGATACGGTCAGTCGATTCGCTTTCACCGAAATACCTGTTGTCAATCCCATCTGAACAGCGGAGTTTCAGCCATTTTTGACAGCAAAAGAAAGCATTTTGCTTCCATCCGGGGGATGTGAAACGGACCTTTGAAATGATTTCCTTTCACTGTGGCGGACACCGATCCGTCGCGGCGCAAATAACCGAACCACTCTCCGTATTTTTTATCGGGAAAGTGGCCGTAAGCCCATTTCCGTGCTTTCTCGTACCATTTTTCAAAATATTTATCGCCGGTTAAATAATACGCCAGTAAATTGGCGTAAATCATCTCGCACATCGGCCACCAGTATTTCATTTCCCATTCGATTGCCGCCGCCGGTTTTCCTGTAAAATCAAGAAATGAGTAAAGACCGCCGTATTTTCGGTCCCAGCCGCGTTCCTGCGACCAACGCAAAACAGGAAGGATCCGCAGTGCCAAATCGCGGTCTTTACGGTAACGGGCTTCTTCCAGAATGAACCATGCCGTTTCGATGGCGTGCCCCGGATTAAGCGTTCGTCCTGCAGGCGTATCCCAAATTGATCCGTCTTCTTTTACGGTCTCCAAAAGCACCTTTAAATCCGGCTTGATAAAGTAGCTGAATAATTCATCGATTTGTTTGTCAATTTTTTTTGTCCATTTTTCGGTATCTCCGGTAATTTCGCGCAGAACCTGATAAATATTAATGACAATCATTGTCATCGAGTGGCCGCGCAGACGGATGTAGTCAGGGTTGATTTTCGGTTCTGTCTTATCCGCAAAATATTCCATTGTTTCGATTGCTTTGACGGCATCTTCCAGA
This sequence comes from uncultured Spirochaetota bacterium, assembly GCA_944388995.1. Taxonomy (GTDB): domain Bacteria; phylum Spirochaetota; class Spirochaetia; order JAFGXN01; family JAFGXN01; genus CALXOJ01. The sequence goes on from CALXKN010000002.1 coordinate 56,413, forward strand.
GCGGAGACATCACCGGAAGCTTTTGAATATTCTGCCAAACCGATAGCCGCAAAACCTTCGGCAAAAACGTAACGGCGCATGATGATCGGTTCGCCGTCTCCGGAAACGCGGAAATAATAGCGACCGTCGCTTTTCCTGCGGCATTTTGTGCGGAGAAAGCGGGCGCACGCTTCGGCTGCCTTCAGCCACCGTTCGTCTTTATCGATGTTGTTGTAAACGTAAGAGTACGTCCATGCTGTACGGCCTTGAAACCATCCTCCCTTTTCATCGGATAAATGTGTTCCGTCGCGATCAAGATAATCATTGATTCCGCCGCGGTTAAAATCGATTCCGTGATTGTACCAAAAAGGCAGAATATTGTTCAATAAATCGGTTTTGTAAAATTCAGATTGTGTTTTCCATTTGTTTGACATATAAACCGCTCCCAGACTGGATTATTATACAAATCAAAGTGTTAGTCAAGGGGGGATTTAAAGACGGATTTCCGAAACCGGCGGCAGCCGCCAGTCGATCGGTTCTCTGCCCCAACGGGTTAAAATTTCGTTGGTTTTGGAAAACGGACGGCTGCCGAAAAATCCGGAAGAAGCTGAAAGGGGACTCGGATGAGGCGCCGTCAGAACGGCGTGGATCGGATTGGTAATCAACTCCCGTTTCGCGCCGGCATTGCGCCCCCATAAAATAAATACAACCGGTTTTTCGCGGGCATTTAATAAGGAAATAATCCGGTCGGTAAACGGAATCCAGCCGGCGTTTTTGTGTGAGTTGGGCGCGCCGGCGCGGACTGTCAGTACGGTATTCAGAAGTAGCACCCCTGCCGCCGCCCACGGCTGCAGGCAGCCGTGGTTCGGGATTGAAAATCCCGAATCGCTGCTCAACTCTTTGAAAATGTTGAGCAGCGACGGCGGCGCCGGCACGCCGGGCTTTACCGAAAAACACAGTCCGTGCGCCTGTCCCGGACCGTGGTACGGATCCTGTCCCAAAATCACCGCTTTGACGTCTTTGTACGCGGTTGCGTGCAGCGCGTTGAAAATGTCGTGTTTGTCGGGGTAAACGGTATGCGTCCGGTATTCGCCGATTAAAAATTCCCGCAGTCTGAGATAATAATCCTTCTGAAATTCGGGAGCCAGCAACTCTCCCCAGTCGTTTTCGAAATGTGCCGCCATAATAAAAAAGGGAGGCCGAACCTCCCGTATAGCAGGGGCAAGACTCGAACTTGCGGCCTTCGGGTTATGAGCCCGACGAGCTTCCAACTGCTCCACCCTGCGTTGCTATCCGATGTTAATACTTTTCAGTAAAAAAGTCAACCGAATTTCAAAAAAAGCATTAAGATTTAATCGGGCTTGCATTTTTCGTTTCTTTCGGATATCATTTCCTCCGTGCGCTTTTTGTTTTCGGTGATTTTACTTTTTTTTCTGTCGGTTTCTCTTTATCCGCAGAATTTAAATACGGAAGTCTCGGTTCTCGAATCGACCGAAAATGTCACCGTTAAATGGACGGTGTCGGAGGGATTGAAGTATTATGTTTACAGAACCCAGGCCGGAGGGAAACCGACTCTTTTGACACCGGGCGGAATTTCCGGACCGATTTATTCTGATTTGACGGGTGAAGAAGGGAAGGCGTATCTGTATTCTGTTCGCGGTGTTGATTCGGCGGGACATGTCGTTCAGAGCGTCGGAAAATATGGTGTTAAAGGCGAAATTCCCCGTCCGCAGGTCGAAACCCGGCCCGGGGTACAGAAAAATGTTTTGATTCGCGTCAAAAACCGACCGGCATATTTAAAGGTTAATGTTTCGGTCTCGCGGCCGTACTATACGCCTCGGTATCGGGTAAAAGAAGCGTATACAGAACGGTACGGAAACCACGTTGTCAATGAAAATTCGGCGGTTCCGTTCAATTATGAAGATTCGCTCTGCTATGCGGTTGATCCGCACCGCGGGTACACCACGCCGTCTTATATTTGCCGAAACTCCCCTTGGGACGAAATCAGCGATACCAAAGCGTTTCCGGGAAATAATCGCTATACCGTTCAGTATGTCTATACGCTTCCCGATGGCAAAGAAAGACTGTCGGCATTTACTTCTGTCGGCGGCTTCCGGGATATTTCCGATCGTGAATTTTTGGATGAAGTGCTTATGACGGTTGAGCGGTCGCAGTTTAAACTGAAATTGGTCCACTTGGGCGGGACCGCGCCTAACGGGTTTGACGCTGTTGAAGACGATACAAAGGGTGATAATGAATCTTTTGCAAAAGATCCGAAAAATCCCCCGAACGGATGGCTTTATTATGATTGTGATTTCAGTCTTCGGCGAATGGTTGCGGATGTTACTCTGATTTATCAAAACTATTGCGATTATGATCTTTTTCTGACAACCGATAAAACCCGGATGCACCGTTCGGTTGTCGGGCCGGAAAAAATTACCAATATTAATGATACGAAAGTAGGCGAACTGGTTGGCGTCATTCTTATTTCGGGAATTTACAGCGGGGAAGTAGAGTTTCATATCAAGGTCGGCAACCGGAATGAAAGACCGCCGTATGCGCCCGATTCCCTTTTGTACTCGGCGGAACAGCAGGAACGTTTTTTTTACAGCGGAAAAAAGGGGCCGGGAAATCAGCCGAGCGAACCCGGAAACGGTTCGTATTATATTGTCCGTCAGAAGAAAAACGGCTCCGTCGTTTCGCAGTCGATTTTCGCATGGGATTATAACCGACGGGAGGTCGACGGTCGTCTTGTAAAGACGAGAAAATGACCACAATTTTAATTTTATTTAAAAATTGATTTAAATTTAGGCGTTGTGTTGACAGTCGGTAAAAAGTCGTTTATTATGACGGTAAGGAGTGATTCGGATGAAGTTAACGAAGCGCTTTCTTTTTTTAGTGGCAGTCATCTCTTTGGTTTTCACAGGCGGATGTCAGCTGAGCTCCGTGGAAAAATTATTGAACGGGGTCTGGACGGAGAGTTATGATTCTTCAGCCGGAAATGTTGTACTGAATTTGACTTTTGACGGCGGGCAGTCGACGTTTACATGGATTGAAAAGCTGGGCGATTCGGAGCGAATCAACCGCACGGGAAGTTACATCGTTTATCTGAACGATCGGGTTGAAGAAGCCCGGTTTAGAGCTGCCGTTGTTTTGAGGTTTTCGGGGACTCCCGATGCGCAGGCAGAAGATATTGCGTTCTGGTTTTCGTTTTCCAAAGAGGGGAACTCTGTTTTTCTGAATTTGGAGCCGATCAAAGAAAACGGCGATTTATATGTTTTGACAAGGATCGAATCTCCTTAGGAGGAGATCTTATGAAAAAGAAATTTGATTTTTTAACGGCGGTTGCTTTGACGGCGGCGGTTGCTGCCGGTTGTTCCAACCCGTTTTTCGGCGAGCAGTTAAAATCCGCACATATAGAGGAGGGGGGGTACGAACCGCCTCAATACACTAAAATTTTACCGCCGCTGACCGTAACGGCAACAGATACGGAAATCGATCAAATCATTGTAGAATGGTCGTCTGTGGCGGGAGCTTCCGCCTACCGTGTTTACCGTTCGGATGAAGAGGATTCAGGATATACGCTTTTGACCGAAGCAAGGGAGGCCTCTTTTACGGATACCGGTTCTGTTGAGCCTTTAAAGTCGGGCTTTACCTATTACTATAAAATTTCGACAGTCAATTCGGAGAGCATTGAGTCTGACCTGAGTCAGGCGGTTTTGGGGCGTTGTTATCTGAGTGCCGGCGGAATCATTCCTCCTGTTGAAGTGACAGCTTCGCAGGGCGCTTATTTGGATAAGATTGAAATTTCGTGGACTCCTGTTCCGACGGCGCAGTCTTATCGTATTTTTCGGGCCAAAACCGACGAGCCGCAGATCTTCGAGAGTGAAAATGCCGTAGTAGGAAGTGTTTCCGACATTTCGTCCTGGATTGATGAGGATGTTGTTTTCGGAGAAATCTATTATTATAAAATCCAGTCGATCGGAACGGCCCCCGCTCCGGAAGCCGAACCGGAGATGAGTGTGTTATCGGAATCGGCGGCCGGTTATTTGGCGGATAAAACGCTTCCTTCCGTGTCCGGACTGAAAGTTTCCGACGGGTTTCAGGATCGGATCGAATTGACGTGGGACGCTGTTGATTTTCCCGTGCGTATTTTTCGCGCCGAAGGGGATCCTTCTGCAAATTACACCTTTGTCGCCGATGTTCCGAGCGGTACAAATTCCTACGCGGAGTACAAGAGCAGCGGCGTCATCAAAGAGAAAAAATACTTTTATAAGATTCAGGCGGTAAAAAGCGAATCGGAGAAAGGAATCCTTTCGGATGCGGTTGAAGGTCATGTCGTGATTGAGAAACCGGTCATTACTCTTGTCGGCGGCAATGAAACGATGATTATCGATTTAAACCGGGTGTCTTCGTTTACTGATCCCGGATTTCGGGCAACAGACAACTTTGACGGCGATTTGACAGATTATGTTGAATCCGATTATCTTGAGGCGATCAACTGGCTTGTCCGCGGAGAGCAGGAAATCACTTATACGGTCACGGACGCTGCCGGCAATACGGCGACGGCGGTCCGAAAAATCAAAACTGTTTTTCTGCCGAATGCCGATGCGGCTGAAATTAAACTGGTTTCCAAGTATGCGGCGGCAGGACAGCCGACAACGGTCGAACTGACCGGTCTTCAGCCACCGGAAGCGGATGAATCGCTTTCTGAAGGCGAAGAAACACTGATGCAGACTTTGGGGCTTTCCTATTATTATGAATGGACAGTTAATTCCGGAACGGTTGAGGGCAACGGCGCGCAGGTCTCGCTGGCGGTCGATTTTGAGGGTACGGAGATTATCGAAGAACGGATTACCGTAAATATTGCCGCCGTTCTGAAGGATGAAAACGGCGGGCTCATTCATGACGGTTTTGTCGAAGTTTCGAAATCTCAACCGTTTTATCCCTCGCTGGAGTCCTTCGGCTCCGGTTTTGATACCGCCGGACAGTTTGCGCCGTTTACGGCCGACGTTAAAACTTTATGGAAAAGGTTCGCTGCCGGTTGGGTTATTGAAGAGGAGGCTGTCTCCGGTTTAACGGGAGATTACGATTATTCGTATGCGGGAGGAGTGCATGCATCTTCCAAAAATACGGAAAATATTGTCAAATGCGCTGAAGGAGCGTTTGTAATGTCCGATACTTCGGCGTATTTTGAATACCTCGGATGCGGCGATGCGGCCGAAACGGCCGTTCGTCTCAACGGCCCGGTGTTTGATGTTGTCGGCGGCGTGACGTACAAGGTTGTTGCCCGTATTTACCGTGCAGCCGGCTCCAAGGCGGACGTTTTTGTCACCGTCGGTTCCGAAGAGTTTTTGGCTCCCGTGACGGAGGGGTGGCATGACATTGCTTTTGACTATACGCCGGCGGCGGATTCACAAACGTCGCTGAAAGTTTGGAAAATGCCGGCCGGCGTCCGCGACTGGGACGGTATTACCGAAGGTGAAGACGGTAACTTAAAGACCGGAAGCGATATGAAAGAGGTGAAGGTCGACAGCATTTCAATCCGTTATGCGGACGGGGATTCATCGGAGACATAGGTCATGATGAGGAAAAGCGTACTTTTCGGATTTGCTTTTTTATTTTTTTCCTGTACGGCCGGTTTCATTATCGAACCTCAAAAGGGGACGGTCGGTTTGGGCGAAGCTGTTTTCCCCGAACCGGAGCCGTTTGTTCCGGATCCCATTGAAGTCACCGGTTTGCGGGCCACTCAGGAAACATATATCAACGAAATTCATGTAACATGGAATACCGTGTCGGCCGGCGTTTATTACTGGCGGCTTTTTTGGTTTACGAGTGCGGCCGAAGCCGAAACCGAGCGGAAAGAGGCATTGTCCGACGGATTTTATCAGACGGATGAAATTTCGGTGCGGGCGCCGGTTTCTCCCCGCCTGTCGGTTGCCGCCGACTCCTATGAACACATTTTTACCTATGCTGCTGACGGAAGCGAAATTCCGTTACCCTCCGGACAGACTTTTTACTATCTTTTGAAAGGGTATGACGGCGCCAGCCGGATAACAGCCTGTTCGGAAATAGCTGTCGGGAAAACGGCTGCGGTTCCTTACGACGTAACGGCGAGCCGAAACTATCAGCCGCAGAACCCCGAAGACCCTGCTTTCATCACGCTGATGTGGAAGTGGGACAATCCCGATTCTGTGTTTCGGGTGGAGCGCGCAAAGGCGCCTTTTTCTTCGGAACAGACTTGGACTAACAGAGGTATCGTTAAACCGGAATTTAAAGACGGTTTTTACACATACATTGAAGAATTTTCGCATGACGGCGGGTGCAGTTTCGGTTCGGAAGACAATCCGGATGTCAAATGTTCCGAGTCTTGTTTGATCGGAGCCGAATTCGGATACCGGATTTATGCCGTCACCGACGGCGTTGAGTCTTTGCCGAGTCAAATGGTTCAGGGACTGACAGTCAAATGGGGAACGCCTCCCGCAGTAACAAATTTTAAAGCAACGCAGGGACTTTACGGCAGGAAAATCGCTTTGTCGTGGGACGCTTCTGCGGACGGAAACCTGCAGGGGTATGTTCTGTTTTTCAAAACGGCGGCAAACAGCGAATGGGAGTCGATGCGCCTTTCCTCAGATGCGACCGGCTGCGATTATGAAACCGACTCTTTTAATATTATGCAGTTTTATGTGGCGGCTGAGAATTTACTGGGAACAGGTTCGCCGAGCGAAACAGAGTCAGGCTATATCATTCCCCAGGTCAAAGATACTTCCGGCAGTTTATTGGAATATGAATCGCAGATTAATGTGACGTGGACTCCGGTATCGGTCGGGGAAGGTGAAATTGTATACAACCTCTACCGCAGTGAAACAACGGCGGGAGAAGGAACTCTGATTGCGGAAGATTTAACCGAAGCGTCATATACCGACGACGATGAAACGCTGCAGCAGGGAAAAGTTTATTATTATTCGGTTGAGCCGCGGAATACGGCCGCCGAACCGCCCGCAGACGGAATCGGACATAAAACCGCATTCAGAGACACATACGGGGTTACGGGAAGCATGCCGCAGCCTGAGTTTACGGTTTCAACGGGAGAGAGCAGCATTAAACTGACGCTTTCCAACAGACCGGCATATTGTTACACTAACGTCAACGCCGAACGGTGGGTTTATACACCTTCTTATACGAAAAAACCGAGTGCGTCAAAAGGAACTCCGTCACAGCCGGCAACGTGGATTCAGACACTGCAGTTTAAGAACCGCTGGACAAGAAGCAAAAAAGAGTCGGTTGCTGTTGAAAAATCGACGGATGCCGTAATCGTCGATTCCTCATCGGTATTCGGATACAACGATTACACGGTTTATTATGGATTCGATATTCCCGAAATTTCTTTTTCAGCCCACTCGGAAGCAAGCGTCAAAAAATCCGGTTACCGCCAAATTTCCAATGAAGAGTTTTTGATCAATGCCCTGCGCGTTATCGACTTTTCCCAGTCGTACCTGACTCGAATCCATGAACCAGGAACGGGAGCCGCCGGTTTTGATTCCGTTTCCATAAACGGGTACAACGGCTGGTCTTCCGGAAACTGCGGCGGCGCAGGCGGTAAATGCGAAGATAAGAAAGAGGCTCCGAATAAGGGATGTTTCCACTATTGGGCGCAATTAGGCATGGGAGAAGTGACGGTTCCTTTGATGTACAACGACTTTGAAGCGTTTGATATGATTTTCAATTCAATCGGCACCGGCCATCAGACGAAAGTAAATTTGTCGGCTAACGGAACTTTAACCGGTTATATCAATATCACCGGACTTTATTCCGGTAAACTGACTTTCAATCTGACAATTACCGATTCCGTCAAAGCCGGAGGAACCTACACGGTTCAGCAGGCAGGAAAAGCGGCAGAAAATTTGTCGTGGAATGCCGATGAAAAGTATTTTAACAAGTAAGGCAATCCGCGGCGGCAGGGGTAAAAATGAAAAAGATCCGAACGCTTCTCGTTCTGATTTTACTCTGCTTCGCTTGTGAGCCTGTCAGAAAGAGCGGAAAAATCGATAATCAGGTACTTTCTGTTGTTTTGGAAAGCAAAAAGGCGGTTTATTGCGGCGGAGAGGAAATTTTTATACGGGCGAAAGTTTCTTCCCGACTCAATACGGTAAGGATTTTTTTGAATGGTATTCCAACAGAAAGTACGAACCGGACCTGCTGACAGCAGGCTGTAGTTGCATTACGCCGAAGATTCCGTAACTACCATAGCTTTGGACGGTTACTGTAAGAGTTCGTGTCGGTATTTATATCGCTGCAGATTCGATGTCTGCCCGCATTGCCCCTCCGCAGATACAGCGGCTGTTTTTTTTGATTCCGTCCGCCTCAAACCGCAGTCGCCGCAAATTTAACGCTGGTAATGAATGGAAGCCGTTTCGGAACCCATACGCTTTCGGTTGAGGTTTCCGACAGGGTGTCGGCTGTCCGCCGCTCCTGTGCGGTAAAGGTCGCTCTTGTTCCCGGCGCCGTGATTGCCGGAGAATCGGGGGAACTTTCCGCCCGTTTCGGCGACGACTTGGAGGTTTCGGCGGGAGTCAAAGCTGCGGCTTTGACTCCCGCCTTGAAGATTTATTTGCCGATTTTGCGACGGCAGTTGTTTTATCCGATCTCAAGAATCTTCCCTCCGTTTCCCGTAAGCGTTACAACGCTGTCGGAGGATTTGTTTATTCGCAAAGCCTCCGCGCGGGCGCCGTCGACTTAAACGCATACATTTATGAAAACCAATCCGGACCGCGGTTTTCAGTCGGTGCGCCGCATTTAGAAGCGCCGTCGGAAAATTATTCGCAGCGATTTTACAGGATGACAGCGGAAAGCGGTTATTCGCCCGTTTCGGGAACGGTTCCGGACGGCTGTACGCTCACTGTCGTCGAAAAATAAAATTTCCGCATTTTGTTAAAATTCCCCGCCTCTTTCTGTCCGATCGGTTTAAAATTGATTATATTAATAATATAGGAAACAGGAGGTTTTATGGACTGGGATAAATATACCGAAAATGCGAAAAATGCCATTCAAGAGGCGGCGGCGCAAGCCATCAAAAACGACAACAGTGAGGTTACTTGCGAACACTTTTTACTTGCCTTGTTGGAACAAGAAGGAACGATGTTGTCAACGCTTCTCGAACGGCTGGAAGTGAAAACAGATGAGCTGATAGAGCGCGTTCGGCGAGCCGTTCGTTCTTTGCCGAAGGTAACCGGAGGCAATGCGGAACCGCGGCTGAGCGGTGAACTGAACCGTGTGATTGTTAAGGCCGAAAACGAAGCGGACGCTTTCAAAGATTCTTATGTTAACGTCAACCACCTCTTTTTGTCGCTTTTAAAAAGCGGCGGTTCGGTTGCGTCGATTTTGCGGGAGTTCGGTTTGACCGCTGACCGAGTATCGGCCGTTTTAAGACAGGTTGCCGATGCTTCCGGCGGTGAAAACGGTGATAAGGAAGGCGGTGATAAAATTCTTGAGAAATACTGCAAGGATTTGACGAAATTGGCTCGGCAGGAGAAATTGGATCCCGTCATCGGTCGTGACGAAGAAATCCGCCGCGTGATGCAGGTGCTTTCCCGTCGGACGAAGAACAATCCGGTGCTGATCGGTGAACCGGGTGTCGGAAAAACGGCGATTGTTGAAGGATTGGCACGGAGGATTGTCTCCGGCGACGTTCCCGATTCGCTGAAAAATCGACGACTTTTAGCGCTTGACTTGGGCGCACTGTTGGCGGGTGCTAAATTCCGCGGTGAATTTGAGGAGCGGCTGAAAGGCGTTATTGAAAAAGTGACAGCATCCGACGGAAAAATCATTCTCTTTATCGATGAACTGCACACGTTGGTCGGTGCGGGCGCAGCTGAAGGTTCGACAGACGCCTCTAACTTGCTGAAACCGGCATTGGCGCGCGGTCAGCTGAGAGCCATCGGGGCGACAACGCTCGATGAATATCGAAAATACATTGAAAAGGATGCTGCGTTGGAGCGGCGCTTTCAACCCGTGTACACCGGCGAACCGAGCGTTGAATCGACCATTGCGATTTTGCGCGGAATTAAGGACAAATACGAGGTGCATCACGGCGTTCGCATCAAAGACGATGCGTTGGTGGCGGCCGCCGTTTTGTCCGACCGCTACATTACCGGTCGTTTTTTACCGGATAAAGCGATCGATTTGGTCGATGAAGCGGCCAGCCGTTTGAAAATGGAAATTGAAAGTCAGCCGTTGGAGCTGGATCAATACAATCGGAAACTGCTTCAACTGGAAATCGAGAAGAAATCTCTGGAAAAAGAGAGCGACAAAGCGAGCGTCGATCGGCTGAAAAAACTTGAAAAGGAGTACTCCGAACTGAAAGAGGTTCAAACAAAGCTGACAATGAAGTGGCAGTCGGAGAAGGAAATTATCGGCGAAATCCAGTCAAGAAAAGAAAAACTCGAGCAGCTGAAAGCGCAGGAGACGCAGTTCGAACGCGAAGGCAATCTGGCAAAGGCAGGCGAGGTGAAGTACGGACTCATTCCGCAGACCCGCAAAGAGATTGAAGATTTAAGCGTTAAGCTCAAAACGATGGGCGACGATCGCCTGTTGAGGGAAGAGGTCTCCGAAGAGGACATCGCGAAGGTTGTTTCGACGTGGACAGGAATCCCGGTAAGAAAGATGCTCTCATCTGAAATGGAAAAACTGATGAAGCTTGAAGAGATTTTGGGACAGAGGGTCGTCGGTCAAAGTGACGGAATCCGCGCGGTCAGCGACGCGATTCGCCGCAATAAAACCGGTCTGTCGGATGAAAACCGTCCGCTCGGTTCGTTCCTTTTTTTGGGGCCGACCGGTGTTGGAAAAACGGAGTTGGCAAAAGCGTTGGCGGCCTTCCTTTTCGACGACGAAAAGGCGCTGACACGTATCGACATGAGCGAGTACATGGAAAAACACGCCGTTTCCCGCTTAATCGGAGCGCCTCCGGGGTATGTCGGTTACGATCAGGGCGGACAGCTGACGGAAGCCGTCAGACGGCGGCCGTATTCGGTGGTTCTGTTCGACGAAATCGAAAAAGCACATCCCGATGTGTTCAACGTACTCTTGCAGCTGCTTGATGACGGACGGTTGACCGACGGACAGGGACGGGTTGTCAACTTTCGCAACTCGATTATCATTCTGACAAGCAATATCGGCAGTGAGCTGATTTTGGAAACCGCCGATCCTAAGCAAATTGAAGAGAAAATTTTGCAGCAGCTGAAACACTATTTCAAACCGGAGTTTTTAAACCGAATCGACGAAACCGTCATTTTTCACCGTTTGGACAAAGAACACATTCGTGAAATCGTAAAGATTCAGCTGCGTCGGATCGAAAAACGCCTTTCAGGGCGCAACATCGTCGTTTCATTCGGCGACGGATTGGTCGATCATATTGCGGAGGAAGGATTTGATCCCGTTTACGGCGCCCGTCCCGTTAAGAGGGCGATTCAAAATGATGTGGAAAACGAATTGGCAAAGGCAATGCTGACAGGCCGTTTCGGAGATGGCGACGCCGTGCAGATGGATTGGCAAGGCAATCAAGCGGTTATTGAAGTAACAAAAGCAGCGTCTGCGGAAGAGAGCTGAAAACGCATTCGGCTGCCTCAACCCCGATCGGCGGATTGACCGGTCGGGGTTTTATTGTACCGCCTTCGTGAACAGAAACAGTTCCGGTCGATATTCGAAGTGCATATTGTCCCAAATGGCCCATTTCCCGCCCCAAATGAAACCTTCGGCTTCAAACGAGTCAATGACAGCTTGCGGAGGGCACCAACGCTTTGAAATCGGTACCAACATCCAGTCGGGGTTGCGGTTTCGCTCCCAATTCCAATAAACGATTTTGTTGCCCCAGCCTTCGGGAAGAACGTCGACGGCGACAGCGTAACTGTGGAACGAACGGCTGTTGGAGTCGCGGATTTCCCTCCAGTGGTAACAGTCGCAGGAGGCCAGGTCGTGCAGAAAAACGCGGACGTCGGCATTCCAAATGCGTTTGCGGTAAATGGATTTTTCGACACGCGCCAGCGGTTCGGCAATTTTTTCGTGAACCGTCATGCGTCGTCCCAAAAACGAAACGCGGGTCAGCCGTTTTTCAATCGATTCCTGCGAGCGGGCGTCGTAAAGGGTGTCAAAAAAAACGGGAGACGAAACGGCTCCGTTTTTCCGCGCTTCTTTCGAGGTGTGGGTTTTCAGCTCGGCGATATAGCGGTCGTCCATATCGGCCGGATCTTTCATTTTTTTTGGATACCCGTAAAATTGCGAACGGTATTTATGCGATTCGGGAATCTGCTCTTCGGTCAGAAGTTTTCCTTCCTCCCAAAAAAGACGCACACTGTCGCCCGAATACGTTTCGGCAATCATTGCCCAATCCTTCCATTTATGATCGTAAACAATCTCCTTGATTTCGTTCGGATACGCTTTCTGAAGAATTTCCAGCGCCGTTTTCGGCGGCAGGTCTTTGATGCGGTAGGGACGGGAAAGTCCGGAAGTAAGAAAGAGTGAGCAAAGTAGTGTCAGCAAAATAATCTTCTTCATGATCTTCATGTTATCATAAATATTGATTTTGGAAAACAAATTTATAAAATATTAAAATCCAATGAGAAACGTTCGTCCGTTTGTTAAAAATTCCTTTACTGTCGGAAATAGGTATGCTAAAATAAAATGAGGATTTTTATGAAGAAAATAATGATTATCGGCGGCGGGATCTCCGGTCTCAGTGTGGGGATTTTCCTTCAAAAAAAGGGCTGCGCTACCGTTATATACGAAAAAAACGACCGTCCGGGCGGGGTCTGCATTTGTCCGTCTGAAAAAGGATTTCATTTTGATTTAAGCTGCCGGCTGCTGAACGGAATCAAAAGCGGACGGCGTTACGGTTTGATGTGTGAAACCGGCGCGGTCTTTCCGGGATTGGCGACGGAGTCTTCCCTGTTTGAAATTTATCAGAATGAAGGCGAAATTTTCCGTGTTGAATGGAATTTAAGGGCCTTCCGGAAGTTGCTCGATCAATTATGCGCTTCCGAAGATGAACGGCGTATCGGGCAATTTTTTGAAACCGTCGGGAAATTTTACCGATTGTCTCAGGATGAAAGTGCGCAACCGTTCCGGCTACTTTCATTAAAAGGAAAATGGGAATTTTTGAGAAAGCACGGGGCGTATGCCGTTATCCCGCGACGGATTGTTTCTCAGTCTTTCGAACAATGGATAAACGGGTGGCAAAGCGGCTCGATCCGCAGGTTGTGGAGGGCTCTTTACCCCGATAATTATGCTTTATCCACATTTTTTGCCTATGCCGCGGCGCGTCTTTACGGCAACAGCGGCCGGCCGGTCGGCGGCTCAAAGGCGCTTGTTCACCGTCTGACGGAAACGTACCTCGGTCTCGGCGGACGCCTGGAAACGGGGTCGCCTGTCGATGAAATTTTGTTGTCGGACGGGCGGGTTGCCGGTGTGCGGATCGGAAATCGGACGGAGACGGGCACAACAGTTGTCGCCGCCTGCGATATCGGTATGACTTTAGGAAAATTGCTGCAGGGACGGGTGAAGATTTCAAAGGCGGTCACTTTGCTCAGACATGGGGATTTATTTTACCCGCTTTTGACGGTGTGCTACGGTTTGAACCGGCGCTTCGGGATTCCCGATACATTACTCCTTGAAGACGAAAAGGGGGTTGACGCGTCGCCCGATTTGACAAATAACCGCATTGAAATTCACTCGCTTGAAGCGGTTTCCGGGACGGCTCCACCCGGAAAAAGCGCGCTGATTGTCAATCTCCGCTGTGACTGGTATTTTTGGAAAAATCTCCGCGAAAAAAGCGGGGAAGCGTACCGTCAGTACAAACTGATGGTTGTCGACGAATTGAATGCCTGCATGGAGCGGCGTTTCCCCGGGTTTACGGACTCTGTTGAATTGACGAAAGTTCTGACTCCTCTTTCATATGAACGCTTCTCTGTGCTGAATAAAGGATCGTGGCGAGGATTTGCGCCGACGGTGTTTTCAATGAAGAACCGGATTCCGCATTTTGGTTCATCCTGTAAGGGACTCTATTTTTGCGGGCAGAGTATCGCTGTCGGCGGCGGCATTGACGCCGTTACCGAAGACGCTTTTCAGACAGCTGAATGGATTGCGGCACGGGAGAGGTTTTAGCGGTCGGTACCGGATGAATTCCGATGGAGGTAGCGGGCGCGCATGGTTTCGATTTTTCTGCGCGACCTGAAATGGCGGTGAGAAGGCGGGGTTCCGAGCAGCTTTCGGTCAAATTCTTCAAGCAGATTTTCTTCCCGGACTCCGTCCGCAGCGGCATCTGCTTCCGTTTCGCAGAGATGTGCGGTTTCCTGCGCCAGGGCAAAGAGGGCGTCCGTAATTTGTTTTGCGGATTCGTTACCGTCATTCGCAATGCCGATGACCTCTTCTCCGTGCAGAATCGATTTTGTCCGGATGTATTTCTGCAGAGGGGAACGGTTTTTAAGATTTCCGGACAGCAGCCACACCGTTCTTTTCTTTTTTTGACGATCGAATCGTGCCGGGATAAAAATGCGGTCAAAGAAGAGTTTGAAAAGCGGCGGCAGAATGCCGAAGCGGACGTCGGCTGCAAAGATAACAACGTCGGCGCTCTTATATTTCGGCAGGAGAATTTTCCCGATTGAGTCCGATTCAAAGCCGCAGAAGCGGGTTTCAAAACATCCGCATTTTCCTGCGCAGGGAAAACAAAGCGGCAGTTCCGATAAATTGACTTTTTCAATCGGCAGAGGAAAGCTTTTTTCCCAGGTTTCAATCATCTGAGGCAAATTCGTTTCTTCCGGCGGCGTTGCCGTAATGAGCAGAATCTTGGCTTTGGAATCCGTTCTTTTTTTTACCGGACGGAATGCGACGGGGCGGTAAGGAAGAAAACGGGATTGGATTATTACGTAAAATTGCGGAGCGGAAATATTTTTTTCTTTTTTTTCGATAAAGGCGTCAAGGAAGCGGATTGCCGGGAGATCGTTTTTGGAATTCTTTTTTTCAGGACGGCAGTGGAATGCGGCGAACCAATTCATTTCCCACGATTGACAGGCTCCCGCCAGATATGCTTCGGCGTCATCGCTGGCAAAGAAAAAGGAGGTCATTACGGCGGTTGTGTGCTTGTTTTTCAGTAGCGAGCCTGCATTGTTTTGATTTATCAGATGGATGAAGGCGCAAATTTCAAAAGAAGGCAAAAGATTACGGACCGGTATCAGCCAGATGACAGCGTCGCTCGTATTCATTGCCTGAAGATAGGAATCGAAAAAAGCTTTGTCTTCCGATAAGACTTTGATGTATTTCCCGACTTCGAGAATTTCAAACCGAAAACGGTTTTTCCTTGAATTCATCCAGGCTAAAGCGGGTTTTATGGAGGCGCTTTCTTTTCCGCGGTTACTGCCGGCAATAAAAACGATTTTCATTTTTTCTCCGTTTCGTTTCTTTTTTATCGGAACGGCGGGTTTTAAAATTGACGGGAGGAACCTTTCCGTTTATAATAAAAGAATGAAACGGGGGTTTGTCGTCTTTCTGATTTTTTTTCCGGCGCTGCTCTTTGCGAAGGAATTCCGCTATCGTTTTGAGGCGGGATCGCACTATAAGGCGCGGTCTGTCGTCCGCGAACAGGTCTTTCTCAACAACCGTCATATTTCCGATTCGGAGATTTTAAACCGATTTTCGGTCCGCGTGACGGAGGTGTTTCCCGACGGCAGCGGCGAATCGGAAGCCCGCTACGAGGTGGCGGAAACGGTGCGGCTGCCGGGATCGCCGGTGACTTTGTACGCAGCGGATGAATCGGGCGGAAGCAAAAGTTACGTTTCGCGGTTCAAACAGGACCGGTTCGGGAGGTTTTCCGAAGATGAGGACGATCTGATGCCGGTTGTCCGCAATGTGCCGCTTTTCCCCGAACGGGATTTGCGTCCCGGCGATCAGTGGTCGGCGCCCGGCTACGAAATTCACGATTTCCGCGAGGCGTTCGGCCTTTCCGAAGGCTTCCGGTTTGACACGCAGGTCACTTATCTGTACAAAGGGGAAACAGAGCGCGGCGGTCTCGTTTTGGATGAAATTGAGGCGGTTTCGTTTGCCTCGTATGTTCCTCCCGTTCTCCGTTCGGGGCTGCCGAACCGGGTGGTCAGTCAGGTTCGGCAAACGCTGCTGTGGGACAATAATGCGGGGCGGTTGGCTGTCTGTGAGGAATCTTTCGATATTCTGTTCCTGTTTCCCGACGGAGAGACGTGGAATTTCAAAGGCGGCGCCGTCTCGGAAATCATTGAGGTTCTGCCGATGGAGAGGCAGGCGCTGGTGCGCGATTTGAAGTCAAAACTCGATCCGTCCGGCGTCGATATCCGGGAAAAGGCCGAAGGAATTGCGCTGACGCTGAAAGATTTGCGGTTTTATCCCGATTCGGACCGGCTTTTGCCGGGGGAAGAGGCGAAAATAGACGAAATTGCGGAGGCGTTAAAACAAATTCCCGGGTTTGATATCAAGGTTGTCGGCCATACCGCCGAGGCGGGAACGGAAGAGATGCGTCGTGAGCTTTCGCTGGCGCGCGCGGGACGGGTTGCGGAAGCGCTGATCGGGCGGCGGGCGAGAGCGGCCGAAGAAATTCTGATCGAAGGGAAAGGATCGGATGAACCGGCCGCGTCCAACGCCACCGAAGAGGGGCGCCGACTTAACCGGCGGGTTGAAATCATCATCGTTGATGAGTATAATCAGAAAAATGGAAACGGAAATAATTGAGAGCGTCGGCTTCATCGGAGCCGGAAATATGGCGTTTGCGCTGGCGAAAGGAATGAAAAACCGTTTCAGCGGTATCCGGATTTTTTTTACGGATCCGGTCGCGGAACGGATGGAGCTGTTTAAAAGCGAAGCGGACGGAAACGGTGCGTGCGCCTGTGCCGGAGAGGTTTGCCGGGCGGCGCAAATCGTTTTTATTTGCGTCAAGCCGCAGGCGAAGGAGTCGGTTCTGCCTCTGCTGGCGGCGGCGGAAAAGCCCGTTGTGTCGATTATGGCCGGCGTGCCGATTGCCGTTCTGGCGGAGGCTATGCCGAAAGCCGAGATCATCCGCGTGATGCCGAATCTCAACTGCCTGGTCGGCGAGTCGGCGTCGGCGTTCAGCTGCGCGCCTTCCGTGACGCCGGCGCACCGCGAAACCGTGCGCCGGCTTTTATCCGCATCGGGAACAGCAACGGAAGTCGAAGAACCGCTTCTTGATGCGGTCACCGGACTGAGCGGTTCGGGGCCGGCATTTGCGGCCCGGCTGATGGCGTATTTTATCCGGGCGGGGGAAGAGGCCGGGCTTTCCCGCGAAACGGCGGTCGGACTGACCCGTCAGACCTTTCTCGGAACCGTCCGGTTTTTAAACGAGACCGGAACCGATGAAGAGACGCTCATTGAACGGGTTTCTTCTCCCGGGGGAACGACCGTCGCCGGCCGGCGGGTTTTGGAATCATCCGAAGCGGAGGGCATCATCCGCGGTACAGTGGCGGCCGCCGTTGAGCGCAGCCGCGAATTGGGGAAAATGTGATGGAACAGACCGTTAAAGCGGCCAAAGAAGCGTCTCTGCGTTCGGCCGTTATCGAAACCGAAGTCAAAAACCGCGCGCTTTTGAATATTGCCGAAGCGCTGAAGGCGCATCGGGAGGAAATCGAGGCGGCCAACCGGGAAGATTTGAAACGCGCGGCGGAGTCGGATTTACCTGCGTCTTTGGCCGACCGCCTGCGTTTGGATTCGCACAAAATCGATTCCCTGACTGACGGACTGAAAGCGCTTTCCGAATTGCCCGATCCCGTCGGAAAGATCCGGCTGCGCCGCGAACTGGATGAAAATCTGGTTTTGGAACAGGTGACCGTACCGATTGGCGTCATCGGCGTTGTTTTTGAGGCGCGGCCGGAGGCGTTTGTCCAGATTGCGGCGCTTTGTGTCAAATCAGGGAATGCCGTCATTCTCAAGGGCGGTAAAGAGGCCGCGTCGACTGCCGCTGTTTTGAACGGAGTCGTTTCATCTTCGATAACGGCGGCCGACAGCCGTTTCCGGAATGCCGTACAGATGATTTCTTCGCGGTCCGAGGTTGACGAACTGCTGCGCTATGATCAGTACATCGATTTAATGATTCCTCGAGGCTCAAACCGGCTGGTCCGTTACGTCAGGGAACACACGCGTATTCCCGTTCTCGGCCATGCCGACGGATTGTGCCACACCTACGTCGACGCCGGAGCTGATTTGAAAAAAGCTCTGCGGGTGACAGCCGACGCCAAGTGTCAGTATGCGGCGGCCTGCAACGCGACGGAAACGCTGTTGGTTCACCGTTCGGTTGCGCGCGCTTTTTTACCCGAACTGAAAAGGGCTTTGGACGGACGCGTCGAACTGCGCGGTTGTCCGGAAACGCTTCAGATTATCGATATAGCCGCGGCTTGCGATACCGATTGGGACGAAGAGTACAACGATTTGATTTTGTCGGTCAAGGTCGTCGGATCGGCTGAAGAGGCGGTTGCATTCATTAATGAACACGGCAGCCGCCATACGGATGCGGTTTTGACGGAAAATGCGGAGACGGCAGAGTTTTTCCTGCGGAATGTCGATTCGGCTTCGGTTTACGTCAACTGTTCCACACGATTTGCCGACGGCTACCGCTACGGATTCGGCGCCGAAGTCGGTATTTCGACAAGCAAAATTCACGCCCGCGGACCGGTCGGTCTGGAAGGGCTGACCATTTACAAATATCTGCTTCGCGGAACCGGGCAAATTGTCGAAGATTACGTTTCCGGCAAATCACGGTTTCATTACAAGGATTTGACATGAGAATTTTAATCAAAATCGGCAGCGCTCTCATCAGCAAAAATCATAAAATCGATTATTCGTGGCTGGCTGTCAAAATTCAGCAGATGGCGGCTCTTCAAAAGGCGGGAAACTCAATCGTCTTAGTAACCTCCGGAGCCGTTGCGGCAGGAATGGAGATCAACGGTTTGCAGGAACGTCCGCAAGAGGTACTGCGTCTTCAAATGCTTTCGGGGCAGGGGCAGGTGAAGCTGATTCGCTTTTATCAGGCTCAATTTGATATTCATAATGTACCGATCGGACAGGTTTTGCTGACGCATCACAATTTCGACAAAGAAAAAGAGCTGAAGTGCATCGTTTCAATTATCGATGCCTACTGCCGCGCCGGCGTGATTCCCGTTATTAACGAGAACGACATGGTCAGTAAAGACGAATTGTCGGATAAAGAGAGAATTTTTACAGACAACGATATTCTGACGGCGTTGGTCGGAAAAAACATCGGCGCTGATCTGACGGTCATTTTAACCGACGTTGACGGTTTGTATACGGCCGATCCGAAAAGCGGCGGCGGTGAGATTGTCAGAGACGTCAAAACGGTGACCGACGATATTTTTAAAATGGCGACGAAAAAAACCAATGCGCTCGGTTTGGGCGGAATGTATTCGAAAGTCCAGGCTGCTGCCGTTTTAAACGAAGCCGGCATCGATACGATTGTGGCCAACGGAAAGTATGCGCTGATCGATATTCTGGAAGGAAAATCGCCGCGCACGTTTTTCCATAAAGTGCAGCCGTAATCTGTTTTGCCGGTTTTTCCGTTATCGGATAAGCGCTGTAAATCCGCCGTTTTTATCCATTGTGACAGTCAGAACAGGTGTGTCTGCGGCCGGCAGTGTCTGCGTTTTCAGCAAATCTGCCCGTTTCCCGTCTTCGACGACGATTATTTCCGTTTTTCCTTCGCCGGTAAACTGTTTCCACTCAACTGAAACGGTTTTCTTTTCGGGCAGGGCGTTGAAACCGGCAAGAAACCACCGGTTTCCTTTTCTGCGAGCGACAACGGCGTGTGTGTCGGGATCGCCTTCAATCAGAACAGACTCATCCCAGTCGGCAGGAATTTCTTCCATCATGATTCTGACTTCCGGATAGAGTGCAAATATTTTTTGGTATCCGGCGTCCGGATCGTGGACGGTGTCGGCATAATGGACAATTCCCGACTCGAACATTACGGCCTGCGCCAGCGAATGACCGTAGGTAGCGCCTGAAGATAAGTAGTACGGTTCGAAAATAACCGGAGTGTAGTCCATTGAGGCGGTTACGTTGCGGGTAAAAACAAAATAGAGATTTTCGTCGGCGTGGGGTCCTGCGTCGATTCCGAAATGGTATTGTTCGCCGCCGAAGACGGCCTCCGATGTCATTAAGTTCGGAAAACGCCGTTCCCAGCCTTTCGGCAGTGCGCAGCCGTGAAAGTTGATCATCAGTTTTGCTTCGGCGGCGTCTTTCAGAATATCCATATAGTAACGGATCATGTCTTGCTTTTCGGAGTGGAAAAAATCGATTTTCAGTCCTTTGATACCGATTTCTGACAGTTTTTTCATTTCGGCGCGGCGGATTTCTCTGTCAGTCATTTTGTTTCGGGGCGCTTCCGTGACCGAATTGTGTTTTCCTCCCGAATTGTACCACAGCCAGATTCCGACATTTCCGGCGGCGTCAACCAGCTCTTTGACTTTCTTATAAGGATTGATGCCCCATGTGTTCCAGTTGGCGTCGACAAGCGAGTATTCCCACCCCAGGCGGGCGGCTTCGGCAGCTGATTTCAATTCTCTTTTAAATCCGGAGCGATAGCGGATGTTGTGATAATGGCCCCAATTCCAAGCGCTGCGTCCCGGCTTTACCCATCCGGGATAAATTCCGTTGAAAATCGGATCCAGCGGAGCGGAAACGTCAGTCACTAACGTGCTTCCGAAGACAGTGGTCAAGTCTCCGGCAATCAGAACCCGCCATGGAGAGGAAAATGCACCGGAAACGGACGGATAAACGTTTCCATAACCTTTTGCGTCACCATCGGCCGGGAAGCGGACCCGGTACAAGCCGTTGTCACACTTCGATTCGAGACGGATACCGCAGTAGTTTTCACGGACGTCGGCATCGGCAATCAGAAGAAAACGTCCGGCCGCAGGTTCGAACAGCGCCGGCAGACACCATCCGTTGTTTGTCCGGATTTTATCGGCCGATGTTCCCGAGATTACGTGCGAGTACGGTTTTTCGTATGCCGGCGCGCCGCCGAGAGGTTTATCGTATGTCTGCATCCAGGCGCGGACGCCCGGCTTGATTTTGAATGCGGTATTTTCTTTTGTAATTGTTGTATCGCCCCAATTTCCGGAGTAACGGAACGCCGCCCCGTCGGGATAAACCTGTACTTCTGTGTGAAGTAAAATTCCCTCGGGCGAAGAGAACGTCAGTGTCATTGAATTGCCTCTGTTCTCGTAATGCGACTTTTTCCCGTGATTGATAAAATATGACTGAAACGTTTCGCACCGGCTTTGTGATACGAATGAAAGATTCCGGCTTAAATCGGCTGTTTGTGTCTGAATGCCGAGTGGCGACGGTTCGACATAAACGGTTTGGCTGTCAAAAAAGCGGTAGGAAAGCTGTCCGTCTGCCAGCGAAATTTCGAATGTCAGAGATTGCGTCGGATCGGAAACACTCCATGTTTGAACGGCGGCGGAAAGTATGGCTGCCGGTAAAAGCAAAAAAGGAAAAACCAAAGAAATCGTTTTCATAAAAACCTCACTATATTTTATCATAGTTTCTTAAAAAAATAAAATAAAAAATTCGCAGCCAAGCTTCGGATGCTTGTTATTTTAAGTGATTTTTGGTATAGTGAACCAAGAGAGGAGAATCGTTAAATGTCTGTTGCAGAAGAAATTATCGCAAAAGTAAAAGAAAAGGATGCTCACGAGGCGGAGTTTATTCAGGCGGTCTCGGAAGTGATGGAGAGTATTTCGGTTACCGTCAGCCGCCATCCGGAGTTTGTAAAAGACGGTGTGTTTGAGCGAATCGTTGAGCCGAACCGTGTCATCATGTTCAAGGTTCCTTGGATTGACGACAACGGAACCGTTCACGTCAACCGCGGGTTCCGCGTTCAGTTCAACAACGCCATCGGTCCGTATAAAGGCGGGCTCCGTTTTCATCCGTCGGTCAATTTGGGAATCATCAAATTCCTCGGGTTTGAGCAGATTTTCAAGAATGCGCTGACGACGTTGCCTTTGGGCGGCGGAAAGGGCGGCTCTGATTTTGATCCGAAAGGAAAATCCGACCGCGAAGTGATGCGTTTCTGTCAGTCGTTTATGATGGAACTTTACCGTCACATCGGAGCGGATATCGACGTTCCGGCGGGCGATATCGGCGTCGGTAGCCGCGAAATCGGATACCTTTACGGCGCTTATAAAAAACTGAAAAACGAACATACTGGCGTTCTGACCGGAAAAGATTTGGAGTACGGCGGCAGTCTGATCCGGCCTCAGGCGACCGGTTTCGGCTCTGTTTATTTTGCGGCCGAAATGTTGGCGACGCGGGGCGAGTCCTTTGACGGGAAGACGGCGGTTGTCAGCGGCAGCGGAAACGTGGCGCAGTTTACGATTCAGAAGCTGCTGCAGTTGGGCGTCCGCGTCATTTCCGTCAGCGATTCCAACGGAACCGTCATCGACGAAAAAGGATTCGACAAAGATAAACTCGATTTGCTGATGGATATTAAAAACAACAAACGCGGTCGGGTGAAGGATTACGCGGCCGCGCTGAATCTTCCGTACTTTGACGGCAAAGGAATTTGGGACGTTATCCGCGAGCAGGGCGTCAAATGCGACGCCGCCTTTCCGTCGGCAACGCAAAACGAGCTGGACGGCGAAAACGCGCAGGCTTTGGTCAAAAACGGCTGCTACTGCATTTCGGAAGGCGCCAATATGCCGAGCACGCCTGAGGCGGTTGCGGTTTTCCATGAGAACAACGTCCTCTACGCTCCCGGGAAGGCGTCCAACGCTGGCGGTGTGGCAACCTCCGGTCTGGAGATGAGTCAGAACAGTCTGAGAATGTCCTGGGATTCGGAAGAGGTTGACCGGCGGCTGCACAATATTATGCGTTCGATCCATAAGAATTGCCTTTCGGCTGCCGAAGCTTACGGGAAAGCGGGCAACTATGTCGACGGCGCCAATATTGCCGGATTTCTGAAGGTGGCCAAAGCGATGGTCTCTTACGGCGTTATCTGAGGCGTTAAAAAAGTGTTTCGGGAAGAGGTTCCGCCTCTTCCTTTTTTTATGGAAAAGAATCAGAAAAATTCATTTCGTTCATAAAAATCAAAAAAAAAGAAAAAAATGTTTTGAAAAAAACGGTTTCCGTGATAAAATCTAATGTAAAAATTTTTTACGGAGGATTTTTTATGTTGAAACGATTACCGTTTTTCTTGCTGATTCTGGTTGCTCTGTTTTCGTGTAAGACGAAGCCGACGGAAGAAGAGATCGCGGCTGCCGACGACATGAGGGCGCAGGCGGTTGAAGCGCAGGAGAAGGCGCTGTCTGTCGGAGCGGATCAAAAAGCAGCCGATTTATGGCAGCAGGGCGTCGATGCGTTGGCGGCGGGAGACGAGGCTGCGGCGGCGGAAGATTACGCTTTGGCGCTGCAGAAATTTACGGAAGCCAGGGACGCCTTTTTGCAGGCTTATGACCTGTGCGGCGGTTCGCGCTATGCGGAAGCTTTGGAAGCCTTAAAGCGTGCGGAGGCGGCCATTGCCGAAAATGACGAGGCCATCCGCGCGGGAGATGAAGAAAGAGCCCAGTTAGACGCCGAAGCGCAGCAAATGCAGGCGGGAGGTGACGAATGATGAAGAAAGCGGGTTTTTTATTGGCATTCGGAATTCTTTCCGTCGGGGCGTTTGCGCAGAACTTACAGGACAATGAATTTTACCGGAAATCGGTGGAACTGAAGGAGAAGGCGCGGGTTGAGCTGGAAAACGGAAACTACGAGCAGTCGATTCAGTATTCGCTCGAATCCGCCGAACAGTCGCGGCTTTCCCTCGAATACATCGAAAAAATGAAGTTGATTTACCGCGCAAACAGCAAGGTCAAAATGGCCGGATACCGTATCGATTACGCCAAACGGATTAAGCTGGCTGATTTCGATAAGGATCTGTTCGATTCGGCGTCGGCCGGATATGCGGCGGCGGCGGCGGCTTTCGAAGCGGAAGATTATCAGACGGCAATCGACGAAGCCGATAAGGTCATCAAGGCTTTGGCCGATATCCGCCGTCTGTACAAACCGAGCGAAGAGTCCGAACCTCAGCCCGCGGCGGCAGGTTCCTTTGTTCAGTACTACATTGTCAAACTGGTTCCCGAGCTCCGCGACTGCCTTTGGAGAATCGCCGGAAAGAAAGAAGTTTACGGCGATCCGTACAAATGGACGGTTCTCTGGGAGGCCAACAAGGATACGTTGAAGTCGGATTCGCCGCATTTGATTTACCCCGGGGAAAAATTGTACATCCCGTCGGTTGACGGTGAAAAAAGAGAGGGAACGCTTTGATAGGCGTTTAACAACTGACCGCTCTGTTGAAACGGAGCGGTTTTTTTTATCTGTATTTTCGAAAATTAAAAAGTTGACAGAAGTTTGCCGGTGCCTTATAATTAAATCATCATATTATTTAAGGAGATTTTTATGAAGAAAGGACTTCTTTTCATTTTTGCGCTTTTAAGTGCTGCGGCTTTTGCCGTTGAATGGGAAGATGAAACCGTTATCGGTATCAATAAGGTTGATCCGTTTGCGACGCACTTTTCTTATGCGACCGCCGAAGCGGCTTATACCGGAGCCGAAGATGCGTCCGCTCACAAAGTGATGCTGAACGGCAGCTGGAAATTTCAGTGGGCTCCGCGTCCCGAGGAGGGACCTGCCGATTTTTGGAAAGCTGATTTTGACGACTCCGCCTGGGGAACCATAAAAGTTCCGTCCAACATGGAAATCGAGGGATACGGAACGGCAATTTACGTCAATCAACGCTATCCGTTCGTCAAAAATCCGCCGTTTGTCATGGGAGAACCGCCGCGGGATTGGACGACTTACGGAGAGCGCAATCCGACCGGTTTTTACCGCAGAAGTTTTACCGTTCCCGCGAATTGGAGCGGCCGGCAGATTTTCATTCAGTTTCAGGGAGTGGCGTCCGCCTTTTATATTTGGGTCAACGGCGAGCAAATCGGATACAGCGAAGGCAGCCGCACGCCGGCCGTTTTCGATCTGACCGATCATCTGAAATCGGGAGAAAACCGCCTGGCCGTTCAGGTTTTGAAATATTCGGACGGTTCCTATCTGGAGTGCCAGGATTTTCTGCGCCTGAGCGGGATTTTCAGGGATGTTTACCTCTTCTCCGTTGCGAAAACGTCGGTTTTCGATTTTAAAGTCGATACGGTGCTGAAAAATGATTACAAAGACGCTGACTTCAGACTGAAAACCGTTGTCAAAAACTACGGAAGAAGCGAAGTGTCGGGTACTGTTTCTTTTACGCTGTACGATGCAGGGAAAAAGACGGCCGCTTCCGGTTCGGTTCCGTATACGGCGCCTGCCGCCGCAACGGCGACGGTTGAAGCGGAACGCTTTGTCGAAGCGCCGGCACTGTGGAGCGCCGAATTACCGAATTTGTACCGCTTGGTCATCGAACTGAAGGACGGCGGCGGGAGGTTGTTGGAAGCGACCGCCTGCGACGTCGGATTCCGTTCCGTGGAGATCAAAGACGGTAATTTTTTGGTGAACGGACAGCGGATTTTTATCAAAGGCGTCAACCGTCATGATCACAACGCTTATACGGGGCAGTATGTTTCCCGCGAAGTGATTCGCAGCGATTTGGAAACGATGAAGCGGCTGAATATCAATACGGTCAGAACGGCCCACTATCCGAACGATCCCTATCTTTATCAATATGCCGATAAAATCGGTCTTTACGTCATTGATGAAGCCAATATCGAAAGTCACGGAATGGGGTACGGATCTGAATCTTTGGCTAAAAAAGAGAATTGGGTTAAGCCGCACGTTGATCGCTTTAACCGGATGCTGCAGAGGGATAAAAATCATCCGAGCGTGATCATGTGGTCGGCTTCCAACGAAGCGGGCGACGGAATTGCCATTGCGGCGGAACGGGAACTCTCCAAAAAAGAAGATCCCTCGCGGCCGTTTTTGGCGGAGAGAGCCGGAGACGGCGCAAACACCGACGTCTATGCCATTATGTACACTCCTCCGTGGGATGTGGAAAAATACGGACAAATGAAGCCGGTCTACTGGTTTAACGACAAACTTTACCGCGTTTCGGACGCCGAACCGAGAAAACCGTTTATCATCGCCGAATACGCGCACGCCATGGGCAACAGTTTGGGCGGTTTTAAGGAGTATTGGGACATTATTGAGGCCAATCCGTATCTGCAGGGCGGTTGTATCTGGGACTTTAAAGATCAGTCGCTGGTCCGGACAAACGAAAACGGTGAAGAGTACCTTGCTTACGGCGGCGATTTCGGCGACAACCCGACCGACGGCAATTTTCTGATGAACGGTCTTGTCAATTCTCTGGGAGAGCTCAATCCGCACGCGGCCGAGGTCAAACACATTTATCAGAATATTGAGGCCGAAGCGACGGACGACAAAACGGTTTTCATACTGAAGAACAAGAATTTCTTCGAAAATCTCTCTTCGTACTGGATTCAGTGGAAGGCCGAAACGGACGGAACGGAGGTGGCTTCGGGCGTTCTCGGAGCCGTTGATTTGCCGCCGCAGTCGGAAAAAACCGTTGATTTGTCGGCTGAGCTGACGCCTTATCTGAATGAGGATGATCTTATCGTTACTTTTACGTATTTATACAACAGCGACCGGTTGTGGTGTAAAAAAGGGTACGAATACGGTTTCAGCCAGATTGAATTGACGGCGCCGGCCGTTTTGGATGATTATCAAACCGTTCAGGCCAAACCGACGCTTGAATCGGCGGACGGCGTTTATACCGTTTCCGGCGACGGGTTCCGCGTCGTGTTTGACGGAAACAGCGGCGATTTGACGGCATGGGAGAAAAACGGTTACAGTTACCTGACTTCACCGCTGAGAGTCAATTTGTGGCGGGCTCCGACCAATAACGACGACGGCGAGGGAGCTCCGGCCCGGTTGGCGGTTTGGAAAAAAGCAACCGAAAACGGCGCGTCGAAATCAAAGTGGCAGATTACGGAAACCGAAAACGCGGTGGTGCTGACCTCGACCGCCAAACTGACCGGTTTGTCGAAGCTGATTCGGACTTACACCGTTTACGGCGACGGAACCGTTGACGTGGCCGCGGAATTTGCCATGAGAGGAAGCAAGGACATTCCCCGCGTCGGATTGACCTTTGAGACGGATAAAGCGTTTTCCAATGTCAGATGGTTCGGCCGGGGCGAGGGCGAAAACTACCAGGATCGGAACAACGGTTACCCCGTCGGAATTTATTCTTCTTCCGTCAGGAATTTAAACCATGATTACACTTATCCGCAGGAGTGCGGCTACCGGACGGAGGTCCGTTATCTGGAAATTTCCGGCGGCGGCAAAATGATCCGGATCGAGGGCGATCCTCTCTTCAGTTTTAACGTCTGGGATTATACGCAGGCGCAGCTGGAAGCCGCCAGACATCCGTATGAACTGACCGAACGCGGTGAAACGGTGACCGTGAACGTTGACATTGCACAGCGCGGTTTGGGGTGCATCGATTCGTGGGGAGCTTCTCCGCTGGATCAATATTTACTGCCCGGCAAAAAGAGTTACGAATACCGTTTCCGTTTGACTGCGCAATAGTCCGAAGCCGCCCGCGGGAGACCCGGGCGGCCTTTTTTTGAGGAGGCTGAAGCCGTGCAGGAGAAGATTTTGCTTTTTTTACAGGAACACGCGAATGCGTTTTGGGACGCTGTGTTTCATTTTTTCAGTTTTTTGGGAGAGCCGCTGGTTTATATGCTGATTTTGGGCTGGCTGATTTGGAACGGTTCGAAAAAGAAAGGATTTGCGTTTTCGTTTGTTCTGATGTTTTCCGTTTTGGTCAATTTTGCTCTGAAAATGATATTCAGGCATCCGCGGCCGTTTCAGGTGGTTGAAGGCGTCGACGGCAAACGGCTTTCCACTGCCGGCGGCTACTCCTTTCCCAGCGGACATACCCAAAATGCGGCAACCTTTTATTTTTTACTCTTCACCCGGTCCGGAAAACTTTGGCTCCTTCCGGTTGTGACGGTGGTTGTTCTGATGATCGGTTTGTCGCGGCTGTATCTGGGAGTTCATTGGCCGCAGGACGTTGCCGCCGGGCTGATTCTCGGAATTTTATTCCCGCTGCTGCTTTTTAAACCGTTCTGCCGGATTTACGAAGTCAAAAGACATCGGTTGATTTTTTTAACGGCGACGGCTGCCGGATCTTTTGCGCTCGGAATCGGTTGTTACGCCGCTTCCTTTTTTCTTCCTGCTGATTTTGATTGGGGAGATATTCATAAGTTTGCGCTGATGACAACCGGATTGGCGGTCGGTTATCTCTCCGAGGCGTTTTTCGGGGAATTTTCGACTGACGGAGCGCTTAAAATTAAGGTTCTGCGTTATCTTCTCGGTTTGATTCCCGTCGCCGCGGTTTATTTGGGAATCAAATTCCTCCTTCCCGGTTTTGTCTGGCTCGACATGATCCGTTATTTTCTGGTCGGAGTTACGGCGACGGGTTTGGTGCCGCAGATCGGGAAAAAGATGAAGCTTTTCGGCGCCGGATGAGCCGCTGCGGCAGAAAAAAAAGGGTTCATGCCTGACATGAACCCTTTTTTTTTACTAACCGCTTCCGGTTATTTTTTTGTCGTGACTTTAAACTCGGCCGAACGGTTTCCGATGGTCACGCGCGCTTTCACCGTTTTTCCCGGAGTTTCGGAGGCTTTGACCCGTACAAACACCGCGTCTCCCGGCTGCACCTGTCCGTCCTGATCGGTGTACTGCGAAACGTAAATCCGGTATTCGCCGCCTTTGATTTTGATCGGAACGGGATTGATGAACCCGGAAAGGAGGACGGCGGAAGACTCGACGTAGGCTCCCGGTTCTGCGTCCGTTACCGCTTCAAATGAAAAGGCGTCGACTTTTTCTCTGCCCGAACGTCGGCTCTTTTCCGCGGCAACTTCGTAGGAAATCTTTGTCGGCGCATCGGCGCTGAACCCTGCCGGGAAGAGCATATCGGCGTCGGCTTTGACCACTTTAATCACACACGGCTGTGAGGTCAGTCCGCAGGCGGAGGCCTGAATCTTTAATTCGCCCGGAACATAGCCGCTCTGAACGAGAATGATGTGCTGTCCCGCGACAAGACTGACGGGATTTTCCCCGATCAGCTGACCGTACCCCTCAATCGAAAAGGAGAGCGGCGAGTTTTCCTTCTCGGCAATCATTCCGTTTTCGTCAAGAACCGATACCTGAAGGCGGATTAAGTCGCTGCCGTCGGCTTTCAGGGCGCGCGCCTCATGCTCGATTTTGATTTGCGCAGGCCGTCCCGGTTCGCTCCAAAACGCTTCGGAGACCGTTTTTCCGCCGCTCAGCCCCTCGGCCTTCAGAAACGCGGAGTTTTCGGGAATCTTAAAGGTAACAAACGGATGGCTGACCGAAATTCCTTTGTCGGGCGACTGAAGCGCGATTTCCTTCATCCCGTCCTTTGTCGCGCCGGCGTAAAGGCGCACCTGTTCGGCGTTGGTGAAGACAACCGCCGAGGCGGCGTTCTCCCGCACGATGTAAGTCACCGGTTCTTTCCCGAATTCGCTCTGATGCCAGAAATACGAAAACTTCGGAATGCGGAAAAGGTCGCAGATTCCGTGTCGGGCTACGGCCTTCTGCGAGTTGTGGTAGGTGTTGTAGTCGTAGGCGCACCAACTGGCCAAGCCGTATTCGTTTTCAAGCTGATTGGCGCGGGCAATCATTTCCATATGCCGCCTGGCCTGTTCCAGTTCGCGGTTGCTTCCGCTGCGGCCGCTGCGGTTGCGTTCCCCGCGGGTGGTCGGAAACATATGTCCGGTGTGTTCAAGCGTCAGCGCCTTTTCGGAAACCGTACCGTGCATAAAATCCATCGGGCAGTAGATGTCTTCCTGTCCCAAGACGCGAGTCGGATCTTCTTTGCGCGCGGCAGCCACCAGTTCGGGCAACGCCGAGGTTTCGTGGTTGATGCAGGCGTTCCAAATGATAATCGAAGGGTGGTTTCTGTCCCGGCGGATCATCGACGTGAACGATTTCGTCAGATTCTCCATCCACATTCCGCGTCCGCGTCTCATCCACGTCGGCCCCTCTTCCAGCGCCATCAGCCCCAACTCGTCCAAATCATCCAAAAAGTCCGGATCATGGGGATAATGGGAAAGCCGCACCCAGTTGATTCCCATCGCTTTCAGCTGCTCGGCGTCGGCCCGGTGAAGCGTGTCGGGCAGCGCTCCGCCGATGTAAGGCCAGTTCTGGTGGCGGTTGGTGCCGACCAGTTTCAGGTGTTTGCCGTTCAGGAAAAAGCCTTTATCCTCGCTCCATTCCGTCCAGCGCAGACCGATACGCGTCTCTTTGCTGTCTGCGGGAGAGCCGTTTTTGAGGACCGTCGTCTTTACGGTGTAAAGGTAGGGCGAATCGGGGCTCCACAACTTCGGCTGCGTTACGGCGGGCAGTGTCTGTTCGACGTAGAGACCGGCTCCGGCGGCCAACGGCGATTCGCCGGATGTATCAGAGGCGACCGTTTTCCCGTTGCGGTCAACAACTTCGGTCCTGACGGCAACGCGGACCTCCTGATCCGAGGTGTTGCGGATTCCCGTTTCGGCGGCAATCACCGCTTTTTCAGCTGAAATCTCGGGATAATAAATACGGATTCCCTGTTTTTCGCCTTCCCACGGATAAGTGATGTAGACCCTGTCCGTGATTTCAAGAAAAACATCGCGGTAGAGGCCGCCGAAAAGGATGAAGTCGTGTTTAACTCCGTCCGGCGGGATTTCCTTGTTTTCGCTGTTGTCGACGCGGACGGCAATCAGGTTGTCGCCTTCGGTAACAAACGGGGTGATGTCGAAACTGAACGAATCGTAGCCGCTGACGGCGTATCTGCCGGCTTTCTGACCGTTGACGAAGACTTCCGCCGTCTGCATCGCTCCTTGAAACTGAAGCAGGACGGCTTTGCCCTCAATGCCGGAGAGTCCGACGGTTTTGCGGTACCAGCCGACGCTTCTTCCGTACTTATCGAATCCGTTCAAATCGTAAGGAAAGACTCTCATTGTGTGAGGAAGGGAGACCAAATCCCACCCTTCGGTGCTCAAATCCGCCGCGCCGCCGTTGCTGACCTCGCCGAGGTGAAAAAACCACCCGGGATTCATGTTCCATGTGACTCTGTCGGCAAAGGCCGAAAGTGAGAGGCAGCAGAGAAGAGCCGCTAAAATTTTTTTCATCCGCATAATTGATTCTCCTTGTAATCGTAAACAAAAGTTTCCGCCCGTTATTTAACGGACGGAAATGATTTTACTTTGCTTTTTTAACGATGGTCAGAACCAATGCGCTTGCCGAAACGGCAAAAACGACTGTCAGTATGACGGCCGGCAGCCATGATCCGTAAAGATAGTAACCGGTGGCAAACAGAGCCGAGTAAACGGCAAAGCATCCGAGCACCATTTGCAGAATTCCCTTCGGAATGTTGGTGGCTTCGGCTGTCGTTTGAATCGGCTGGCCGTCGGCTTCGGCTTCTTTGAAAATCTTTTTCCAGCCGGGACCGCCGGGATTGATTTTGGTAACAAACTCGCGCAGAACCTTTTTATCCGTCGGATTGGTCGTAAAGGCGACAATCAGCCAGGAAACCGTCGTCAGCGCGACGTTCAGCGGCAGGTGATACATCGGGTTGATGATCGGCGCGCCGGGAACGCGGCAGATGAATTCGGTTCCGATAACGGCTTCCGCCGGCGTCCGGCCGCTACGGACCAACACAAAGGTGAGTAAAACGGCGACGACGAACGATACGATCATTGCGGTAAATTCGCAAATCGCATTAATCCGCCACCAGAACCACCGCAGAATCAGCAGTAATCCGGTGCCGGCGCCCATCATGACGATGAGGTCGAACGCCTGCTTGGCGTTTGTCAGACGGAAGGCGATGAATGCCGAGACGACCAGCAGAATCAGCGTTGAAATCCGCCCGATCCAAACCACCTCTTTGGCCGAAGCCGACGGTTTGATAAACCGTTTGTAGACGTCATTGGCCATGTAGGACGCGCCCCAGTTTAAGTGGGTGCCGATGGTCGACATATAAGCGGCCAGCAGCGACGCCATCATTACGCCCAAAACGCCGGCGGGAAGAAACTTCAGCATGGCGGGGTAGGCGGCGTCGTGGCTGATAATCGAAGTGTCCTTCAAATGCGGAAAGGCGGCGATGATGTCGGGAATGGTCGGAAAAACAAAAAGCGACGCCAATGCGACGATGATCCACGGCCACGGACGCAGCGCGTAATGGGCGACGTTGAAAAAGAGGGTGGCGCCGATCGCGTTTTTTTCGTCCTTAGCCGCCAGCATTTTCTGAACCAAATAACCGCCGCCGCCTGGTTCGGCTCCGGGGTAATAGGACGCCCACCACTGAACCGCCAGCGGAATCAGCATCAGCGTAATGAAATCTTTTCCCTGAGGAACGACGGAAAGCATATTCTCGTACTTCGGATCGGTTTTCAGTGTTTCCATCATTCCCGAAAAACCGCCGACCGATTCGGGCAGCGCTCCGACGGAAAAGACGGCGGCCGCAATCGCTCCGACCATCGCCAGAATAAACAGAAGGAAGTCCGTCAGGAGGACGCCTTCAAATCCCGAAATGGCGCAGATAAGCAGAACGACAATCGAGGCGATGAAAATCGTCTGAAACGGCGTCAGTCCCAGGAGAATCCCGCCGATTTTTATCGCCGCCAGGCTGACAGTGGCCATAACCAGAACGTTGAACAAAAATCCGAGATAGACGGCCCTGAAGCCGCGCAGAAACGTCGCCCACTTTCCGCTGTAGCGCATTTCATAAAATTCAACGTCGGTTAAAACTCCGGAGCGTCTCCACAAGCGGGAGTAAATGAAAACTGTCAGCATTCCCGTCAAAAGGAAGGCCCACCACGACCAGTTTCCGGCGACGCCCTGCCTCCGGACGATGTCGGTCACCAGGTTCGGTGTGTCTGTCGAAAAAGTTGTCGCAACCATCGAAAACCCCAGCAACCACCACGGTTGAGAGCGTCCGCCCAGAAAAAAGCTTTCGGCGTTTTTCCCGGCGCGGCGGCTGACGCTCAGTCCGACGCCGAGAATGATGATGAAGTAAGCGGCGACGATCATCCAGTCAAGCGGACTCATCATTGAGCCGCTGCCGGAGGATGTCAGCCAAGAGGTAAATTTTTCCATGATGTCTCCCGTAGAAAATAAAGATACTTTATTATACAGTGGAAGAACGGAGTGTGCAAGAATTATTTTTCATAATTGAGCGCCGCATTGGCGGCGCCGATCAGCGATGTCGAATAATTCCTGACGATATAAACCGGAATTGTTTTCAGTAACGCCGAAATGTTACTTTTGTAATTGACCGAAAAGGCGTCGAGAAAAACAGTGTCGGAAAGAAAGAGGTCCAGATCTTTTGAAATCACGCCGCCGGCAATATAAAGACCGCCTTTCGGCAGCAGGACGGCGGCAATGTTGCCGGCCGCTTTCCCGTAAATTCTGCGGAACAGCCGGTGGGCGGCGGCGCAAAGCCCGTCGGCTGCCGCGTTCCGCGCAATCAGCGCCGGCCGTTTTTGCGGCGGCAGCGCAGCGATTTCCCGGTGCAGCGCCGTTTTTTCGTAATTCCCCGTTTCGTAAAGAAAGTCGAAGATGTGCGAAAGCCCGGTTCCCGAAACGAAGCACTCGAGATCGGGGTGGGCGCCCAGCCGTTTGCGGGCGAAGGCGGTCAGGGCGTCGGTCTCATCGTCGAAGGCCGGAAAATCAAAATGACCGCCTTCCGACGGAAAGGCAATGGTCTTTCCGCCGGTTTCGGTTGTGAAGCCGACTCCCAACCCGGTTCCGGCGCCGATAACGGCTCTGACGGAACCCTGAGGTGTCGGAAAGCTGCCGTCGGCGTTTTTCATTTTTACGATTTCCTTTTCATTTTCAGTGTCCAGAACGGAAATCCCGAAACTGAGGGCGGTAAAATCGTTGATGATACGGGTTTTTATGCCGGTTTCGGCGGCGATTTTGTTGCCGTCGATTCCCCAACGGGCGTTGGTCAGCCGGCTGCAGACGTTGCCCTCGATGGGACCGGCGGCGCAGATACAGCACGATTCGGGAATTTTATACTGATTGAGTTCCGAAATGCGGGCGACGGCTTGTCGGAAAGGCAGCATAAAATCAGAAATTTGCTGCGTCTCAAAAATGCATTTGACGACAATATGAAAACGAGCGTCTTTGCGGCCGACTAAAGCAATGGTTGTGTTGGTTCCGCCGATATCGCCGACCAGGCAGTATTGCTCGCATAAAATTCCGGTTTCGCCGGTTTCAATTTTCATTTTTCATTTCCGGTTTCGGATAAATGATGAAATCTTTCAGTTCC
The DNA here is from genome assembly GCA_944388995.1 of uncultured Spirochaetota bacterium. Classification (GTDB taxonomy): domain Bacteria; phylum Spirochaetota; class Spirochaetia; order JAFGXN01; family JAFGXN01; genus CALXOJ01. Next base: position 90,755 of record CALXKN010000002.1, read on the forward strand.
TGCTGAATCAAGCCGTCCTTTTGGAAGCCGCCGCCGAGATGCTGCCAGAACGCTTCGGCATACTGCGCCTTTCCACCCGCCATTTGAGCCAGCTCGACGTTGTTTTTCTTCATCTCTTCGAAAAAATTGTCCATTTTGTGCATGACGCGCATCAGGTCGATCTGCGTTTCATGTTTGGAAAGCATCTCCATTTTTTTGTCAATGACCGATGTGATGTCGACGTAAAAGGTCGGCGTTGGGTAAGGCAGTCCGCCGACCGGGTTTGTCAGCGACAGAGGAGTTGTGTGATAGAGTAGCGGAGTGATTTCCAACGGAGCCGATTTCGTGATTAAATTCGGTAATGTCGAAAGCATAGCGCCGATTTCGGCGACAGCCGCCGTCGTCCGGTGGTCGCTGTGGTAATCCGAAGGGAGGTGAGTCATAATAATGCCGGGCTTAATGTCCCGGATCAGTTCGACCGCATTGTGGCGCAGATCCTCACTGTCAAAGACGAATCCGTCGCGTTGATCGAAGCAGCAGTATTCGGCTCCCAAAACTTTAGCGGCAGCGGCCGCTTCCTTTTTGCGGGTAACGATGGTTTGACATTCGGTGGAGTTAATTCCGCCCATTCCGCCGGCTGTCATAGTCGCGACAATGATTTCGTATCCTTTTTCTTTTAGCAATGCCAATGTTCCGCTGCAAAACGATTCGGTATCGTCAGGATGAGCGTGAAAAGCCAAAACTCTTTTAGGAAATTCAAACATGGTTTTCTCCTGTTATTAAAGATTTTTGTCGAGCTCGACGTAATGCGGCAGATCCGCAATTAAAGGTTTCATATAATTGTAAAATTTTTCGGTAACAAAATTGCCTCTTTCATTGATAAAATCGCGCGGCATTTCTTTGGCATTAACGGCAACTTCGCTCAACGGGGCTGTGCCGAAAACCGAACGGTTCGGATCGGCGCTGTCGGGTTCGATTGTGACCATCACGCCGCTTTTTCCCTCGGATGCTAAGCGAACCGCCTCTTCTCCGCAAGCAAACGCTTCGTCTATGTCTCTCTGCACGGCTCGATCGGCGGCGCACATAATCAGCGATTCGGTGATTTGAAATTCTCCGCGGAACCCGGTCTCTTCGCGGAGCATCCGGTGCAGCTGAAGGGCAACGGAGGTCCCGCCCATGGCGCCGAATTCGATGTTGTTGAATTTGTCTTTTGTCTGACTGGCGCTGACCGGCGTTCCGTCGGCGTATTTGATGCCTTCCCCGCAGACAATCGAGCAAAACCCGTATTTTTCGATACACGCTTTGGCGTCGGCGATGAATTCCGCCTGATTGAATTTTGTTTCCGGCATATAAATGAGGTGGGGGGCGTCGGACTCTTTTTCTTTTGCCAGCGCCGTTGCGGCGGCCAGCCAGCCGGCGTCCCGTCCGACGGTTTGGTAAATGACGAATTTATCGACTTTCTGCATATCGCGCGCCAAAACTCCCGATTGTTTGACTGACAGGATATTGTATCGTGCTGCCGACATAAAACCGGGTGTGTGGTGCGTTCCGAAAAGGTCGTTGTCGACGGTTTTCGGGATGCCGACGCCGTAAAGCTCATAATTCTGAGCCCGGCAGTACTTTTCGACGCGGTGAATCGTATCCATTGTGTCGTTGCCGCCGATTAAAAAGAAATAACGGATGTCGAATTTTTTTAAGACTTCCAGAATGCGCGGAAAGTCGCTCTCCCTGACTTTATGGCGCGATGACCCGAGCGCCGACGACGGCGTGGTTTTCAGTCCTTCAAGAACTTCTTTTTTTTGCGCGGATAAGTTAATCAGCCGCTCCTGCATAAACCCCTCAATTCCGTAATTCATCCCGTAAACGGTTCCGATGTCCGGATTCTTCAAGGCGGCGGAGACGGCTCCGGCCAAACTGGCGTTGATAACGGAAGTCGGACCGCCCGACTGTCCGATGACGGCATTTCCTTTCATAAAACTGCTCCTGTTCATATCATAATCGATAAAAAGGAAAAAATAAAGTCTTTTTTGTTATTGATTTGAATCGGCGAGCAGTAAATTAATTTCGATGTTGGAAAGACAGTTGTTTCCGTCTATGAGATCTTTGCATTGCCGCAGGCGCACCAAAAGCTTTTCCGCTGCCGCGTCCTGCGTGTCGGCAATCTGCGCCAGCACCTCCCGCTCTTCCCGCTTGAAGGCATCGGGAATTGTTTCAAGCATTTCATGGGCCAACTCTTTGATCTCAAGGTGGAGTTTCAGGGAGTTGCGTAAATGTTTCAGCGTGGATTGGTTTTTGTTTTCAATGGAAACGGCGGAATCCGTTTCGGAAATTTGCCGGCTGCAAAAAATCAACTCGTCAAACATCTTTCCGGCGTAAGGGGCTTCCGTCAGCTCGAAACGCAGGGAGTCGCGGATAAGCGCCAGAAGAGAGTTCAAAAAATAAATTTTCTCGTCGATTTTCATTCCGTTATTCATACTCTTTTTTCGGAAGAAACGCTGCGCCGCTTGACAAGAAAAGGGAATATTTCTATAATCAGAATGACCTCTTTATCTGCCTGCGCAGATCAAAAATCAAGTCCGTAAGGAGGGAATATGAACGCATACGAGGTTACTTTTCTTTTTCCGCAGAATGAAGAATCGTTTAAAGCCGGTCTTCAGAAAGTAAAAGATGAGTTTGCCAAAGCGGGGGCTGCGGTGACCAAGGAAGACGATTTGGGCATCAAAAATCTCGCTTATCTTGTCAAAAAACAGACAAAGGCTCACTATTACTACTTCGAAATCGAAACCGCGCCGAATACGGTTCTGCCGATGGAAAAAGTGTTCAACATTTCGACCGATATTCTGAAGTATCTCTTTGTTCGGAAAGAAGAATAGGAGAGATAAGTGGCAAGCGACATCAATCATGTGATTTTGGTCGGCCGTTTAACCAGGGACATCGAATTACGTTACACCAACGGGGGAACCTGTGTCGGGCGTTTTTCTCTTGCCGTCAATCGCAATAAGAGGTCGGCGGATGGGCAGTGGGAAGAAGAAACCGGGTTTTTCGATGTGGTTTTATGGGGAAAACAGGCCGAATCTTTGAGTACCTATCTTCGGAAAGGGAAGCAGATCGCCGTTGAAGGGAGCCTGCGCCAGGATCGGTGGGAGCAGGACGGGCAGAAGCGAAGCCGGGTGGAAATTGCCGCAAATACGGTGCAGCTACTCGGAGGCGGCGGCTCGTCCGGCGGAAACGGTTACGGCGAATCCGATTCGTACTCCGCTGCGCAGCCGTTCCGTCAGCCGAACGGAGCCGCTGCGCAGCCGGCGTCCGACAGCCGCTTCTCTTACCCGCCGTCGGGAAACGACGGGGCGGTCAACGATTTCGAAGACGATATTCCGTTTTAAGGAGAGAAACAGATTATGGATGATAAAATGAATCTTTCGGAGAAAGACGATCCGAAAAAAGGGGCAAAAGGAGGAGCCGGGAAGGTCTTCTTCAGAAAAAAAGTATGTCGGTTTTGCGTGAACGGCGCCAAGGCTGATTACAAGGATCCCGAAACGCTGAAGCGTTCGGTGACGGAACGGGGAAAAATTCTGCCGCGCCGCATTACGGGAACCTGCGACAAGCATCAGCGAATGTTGGCTCGGGAAATCAAAAAAGCCCGCGTTTTGGCCTATCTGCCTTTCGCAAAAAAATAATTGAGTGAGGAGATAGTGAGATGAAAGTCATTTTATTTGAAGACGTCCCGGGTTGGGGAGAAGAGGGCGACATCATCGAAGTCAAAAGAGGCTACGCCCGCAATTATCTGCTGCCGCGCGGCTTGGCGGTCATTTGCACCAAAGCGTCGCTGGCGGTTCTGAAAGAACGGCAGAAGGCGATTGAAAAGCGGAAAGCCGAAAAACGCGAACTGTCGCGGTCAAACAAAGAAAAAATCGAAGCGATGGATCTGCAGATCAAGGTTTCCGTCGGTGAAAACGGCAAACTTTACGGATCTGTCAGCAATGCGGTTTTGGCGGACGAGCTGTTAAAGGCGGGAATCAACATCGAACGGAAGCGGATTGAAATCGCCGAGCACGCGCTGAAAGCTCTCGGGCAGTACACGGCCAAAGTGCGGCTCTACGAAGATGAGGTCGCTGTGCTGAAGTTCTCCGTTGTTGACGCAAAGGCGTCCGAAACGCCAGCCGCCGGAGAGGAGCCGGCGGCTGCCGGTGAAACTCCGGAGACGGACGAAGCCGGCGCCGCAGAGGCGGATCAGCCGGAGACCGCAGCGGAAGCGCCGATTGAAAAAGACGGCGAATAATCGCGCGGATGCATTTTAACCGGGTCGGAAGATCCGGTTTTCTTTTCTTTGCGGAGGTCATGCTTGTGGAAGAGAGATTGTCCGATACGATGCCGGTTTTTCGGGATGAGGCCGAACGCGCCGTTTTGGGGGCGGTTCTGCTTGACGGGCAGGAAGTTTTCGAAAAGCTGGAAAACAAACTGAAGCCGGAGTCGTTTTTTAAAGTTTCCCATCAAGTGCTTTTTGCGGCGCTCCGGGAGATGAACGAAAACAAAGTCACCATCGACCAGCTGACGGTCACGGAAACGCTGCGCCAAAAAGGAATTCTGGAGCAGTGCGGCGGAGTCGGATACGTGACGGAGCTGCCGCAGGCGGTTCCGACCATCGCCAATGTCGAATATTACCGCGATTTGATTCTTGACTGCGCCGTCCGCCGCGATTTGATCCGCTTCGGTCATGAGGCAATCAAAGAGTCGCATGACATCAGCCGTCCCGTAAAGAGCGTCGTGGAAGACCTTGACCGGCAGTTTTCCCGGTTTACGGTCGGAGGCGAAACAAACGGAATCCTGACCGTAAGCAACATTCTCAACGACTTGGTGGACGACATCGAAAAGAAGATGGGCTCCCTTCAGCTTTACGACGGAGTCGAATCGGGTTTTTCCGCTTTGGATGAACTGACGACGGGGTTCAAAGAAGAGGAGATGATCGTTGTCGGCGCCCGGCCGTCAATCGGCAAGACGGCGTTTGCGCTGTCGATGGCGATCAACATGGCGGTTCACAAAGATGTACCGGTCGGTTTTTTTTCGCTGGAGATGAGCGCGGCCGACATCATGCGCCGTCTGCTCTCCTGCGAATCGCGCGTTCCCATGGACAGAATCAAACGTCCTCAGAAACTGCAGGAAGACGATCTGCAGAGAATTTACCAGACCGCAGTGGCGATTCACAAAAAACCGTTTTACATTTGCGCGGAAGCAAATATGAATTTGCTGGATATTAAGGCAACGGCCCGCATGATGCGGCGTAAATTCGCGGCGCAGGTCATTTTTATCGATTATATCGGACTGATTGCGCTTGAAAATGCGGGCGCGCGGCCGCGGCACGAGGTCGTTTCGGAAATTTCGCGCAGTCTGAAGGCGTTGGCGCGCGAGTTGAAAATTCCCCTGGTCATTTTGGCTCAGCTGAACCGGGAATCGGAGAAGGGCGACGATAAGGAACCGTTGCTCTCCAATGTACGGGATTCCGGTTCGATCGAACAGGACGCCGACGTGGTGATGCTGCTCCACCGTCCGCGGGTGACCAAACAGAACGAGGAGGAGAAGTCTCCGTCATTTCCGACAAAAGTAATCGTCGCCAAAAACCGCAACGGGGCGACCGATACCGTAACGCTTAATTTTGTTCCGCGTTTTGTCCGTTTTGAGTCGGTTGCGGGGGAGCGCTGACAGGCTCCTCTCCGGCGGGGAAGTACTGCAGCGTTCCCTGCGATACAAACATCAGACCCTTCGGCTGCAGCGACTCTTTATCGCAGACAGTCACCGTATCGTCGGTATTCAGAATGTAAAGCTCCGTTTCGCCCTCAACCGCCTTGGCCGCCGGCCGGGATAAGGTAAAAATAACGGACGGAGCGTCGTCGGGATCGGTGGGAATGCCGATCTGCTTCTTTTCAACCAGTGTCAGGAACGTATCGGTCAGACGGATGCCGTTTAACCGCGCGGCCGGCAGCGCTGTCTTCCACAGCAGCCGTTTGGAATACGGAGCGCCGGTCAAATCAATGTCAAAGAATGAGAAAAACTCTCCGCCGCCGCTCTTCTCCCGCGTCATCAGCGTAAAGCGCGCCGCGTTGCCGGGGTTAAAGAGACGGTATGCCGGCGGCACCGTCAGCGGAGTGCGTTCGGCCGCGTCCGCGTCGGGGCGGATTTTCACAAGGCGCTGCGATTTTTCCCCCGGCTCTGCCGTCAGAGCGAAAATCTCCTCCTGTGAAACAAAGAGAAGCCGGTCGACGGTCGGCGTAATCTCCCTCACCGTTGCCAGCGTACCGCGGTCCAGCTGCCTCAACCGGCGGTCTCCCGTCATGACTGTCAGCAGCGAGCCGTTGTCCAGCAACGAAAAAACCGGAACGTCAAATTCCGCCGAAGCGAGCGTAAAACCGCTGCCGCCTTCGATTTTCACCAGCCGGGAGCCTTTGTCCTCCGCCCCGAGCAGAAGCAGATCGCCGCCGACGGCGTATAAATAGACGGGGCGGCCGAGCGGGTTGAGAGGCGGCACTTTTGCAGCCGCCTTTGAGGCGGCCGACAGCGAGTGGATCTGACGGTCCGTCGCCGCGTACAGAATGCCGCCGGCAAGCGCGATGTCGCTGATCGGTTCGGGGACAAAGACGGACGAAATCGGAACGTTTCTGCTGTCGCTCCCTAAAACGGAAACCGACCCGGTTTGATAGCCGAGGCAGAAACCGCTGCCGCCTTCAATCACGGCGGAAACCGGCTCCGGATTGCGGATCATCTGCGAGGGCATGAAAATTTCTCCCGTTTTCCGGTAGTTCCATGTGTAGACAATCAGCTCCCGCGAACTTACCGACCAGTATGAGACCGTTCCCAATGTCCGGGGGACGATTTGCCGCGCGTCTTTTCCGGGCAGCTCTGCCGAATTGATAACCTTTCCCGTCGCCAGGCTGACAAGGCTGAGTTTTGTTCCGCTTTGCGTCAGTAGGTAGTTTCCTCCGGGGAGAATACACGGCGACTGCGGGTTTTTCGGTCCGCGCAGGGTTTTGATCACTTTGTTGTCGATCAAATTATAATAGAAAATGGTGCCGCTTTGGGTGACGGCCAAAAACGCCGTCTCGCGGTCGTTGATGTAGAAATCGAGAACCGGCTCGGTCACCTGAAACGGCAGGACAATGCGCTGCAGGGTGTCGGCGTCAAAAAAGAGCAGAGAATCCTTCCGGTTCTGGGCGACAATGACCATCCCCCCCGACGGGGAAAACGCAATGCGGTTGACCGGGCTTTCAATAAAAATGCGGGCTAAAGGTTCCTGCTCCTTCAGCGAACGCAGCAGAATGCCGAAACGGGAGGGGCCGCGCCGTTCGACCAAAACCATGCGGTCGGCGTTTTTGCTGACCGCCGCCGCGGTCAGGGCGACGTCGCTGACGGAAAACGAACCGGTCATATCGAGCGAACGGGTATCCCAGATTTTCAGAAATCCGTCTTCACCCGCCGAATAAATCCGTCCCGATTCCCCGTCAAACGCCAGCGCGGTGACGGCGCCGGTATGGTTCAAAAGCGGCTCTTCGGCAAAAGCGGCCGACACCGCCGCCGCGCCCAACAACGCAAACAGAAACCGTTTCACCATTTCAACACCCCGTTAATGACGAAAATAAAAGACAAATTCATTTGTCAGCACCAGTACTGACAGCAGAATAATGACAAAGACGCCGACCGTCTGATAGGCGGAAAGCGCTTTCGGCGGCAGCGGCCGTCTGATAACCGTTTCGACCAGCGAAATCAGAATCAGTCCTCCGTCCAGCGCCGGAATCGGCAGAAGATTCATAAAAAAGAGAACCACACTGATGACAGCAATGATGCGGAAGGTGTACATAAAACCATCCTTCACGCTAAGGCCGAACGAATAGAGAACGCTGTCGCCAATCATTGAGGTGATGCGGATCGGTCCCTGCAGCGCGGTGTTGATATCGACCCGGTTCAGGATCGCAAACGATTGGATCTGCTGTGCGACAATCGAAAACGGTTCGGTCAGAGCTTCCTTGACCGCTTTGCCGAACGGCAGCGGCGGCGAAGGGACGCGCAGGGTTTTCAGCGCAAAACCGGGCGCGACCGGTTCCCGCGCGTCAAAGAACATCGTCATTTCCGCCGTTGAGCCGTTGCGGGCGACCGTCAGCCGCGTGCGCCCGCCGGCAGCGTTTAAAAGCGCCTGCTGCAACTCCACCGAGTGGGCGACGGGGTGTCCGTCAACCGCCGTAATCACATCGCCCGGACGCAATCCCGCCTCGAATGCCGGAGAACCCGTTCTCACCTCTGCCACTTCCGGCGGTTGAAACGAATAAACACCGATGACTCCGCCTCCGGTTTGCGGATTCAACTGCGGCGTTACCCGAACTGTCAGCAAATCGCCTCGACGGTCAACTGTCAGCGTCAGTTCTTTATCCGCATTCAAAGCTGCCGCTTCGAGAATCTGATAAAAGTATTCGGTTTTCTCTCCGTTGACAGCAACAATTCGGTCGCCCGTGCGCAGACCGGCTTTGTCGGCAGGCATATCCGTCTCCCCCGTAAACTCCGATGCCAATATGATACGATTATCAGTCGTTTCGATCGTATATCCGCTGATATTAATGACAAAAAACAGCAGCGCCGCCGAGGCCAGGTTGAAAAACGGTCCGGCAAACGCAATCACCATCCGTTTCCACGGCGCCACCCCGTAAAGCGATCCGGGGGAACCGTCAATGCGCTTTGCCTTCAGCTCCATCGCCTTGACAAAATCCTCTTCGCCTTTCATCTGACAGTAACCGCCCAGCGGCAGCGCCGACAGAAGGTACTCCGTCCTGCCGATTTTCTTTCCCCAGAGCTTCGGTCCCATTCCGACCGAAAACTTCAGAACCTCGACGCCGAACAGCCGCGCCGCCAGAAAGTGACCGAACTCGTGAATCAGTACCATGAGACTCAGGCCGACAAGACCGATGACAAAACTCATTCGCAAACTCCTGTCTTCACCATAACAAATTCCGCCGCGATTGGCAAGCCGCTCTTTCGCCGGGCGCGCGCCCCGCAGGCGGGGCGCCGGGCTTTCCGCTGCAATCCGCGGCCTCCCGAGCCCTGACCGCGGCAAAGCTGCCCGCTTTGCCCCGCGCCGTCTTCCCGTCGCCCGCGTATTTCCGCTCCAATCCCTCGCGCCTTCGCCAAAGCGCTGCGGTCTTTGGCGGATTCCGTTGCTTTTAACGCGGCGGTTTGACTTCGGCGGGGTTTTGGGCGCTTTTGCGAATCCGCCGCTTTTTAGCGCAGTATTTTATGTCTTTTCCTGCAACATTTGTTCCCGGTAAAAAAAGGCCCGGCCTGCCGTATTTCAACAAACAGGATGTTAAAAAATCTCTGTGCGGACGGGATCAAACATTGCGATAAAAGGCACAGAATACAGCGTTAAAGACCCGCTGATCCGGCGAAGAACCCCGCCCGCCGCCGAAGTGCAGCCGCATTCTTTTGCCGTGGCCGGTCCGCCGGAGAAATCCGCCGCAGACGAAGGCGCGAGCGGCGCGGCGGGGGCCGCAAGGCCGTCTGCCGGAAGGCAGACCGCGCCCGCCGCCGACGCGGTGCGCGCCGCCTGCGGCGCGCACGCGCCCGAACAGAATCAGCCGTTGAGCAAAGCGTCAAAAGCTGCCAATTCGGGGCTCATGTCGTTGCCGAGGACTTTTTTGGTCAGTACTTTGCCGAGCTGTACGCCTTCCTGATCGAAAGAGTTGAGATTCCACAGGAAACCTTGGAACATAACTTTGTTTTCAAAGTGGGCGAGCAGGGCGCCGAGGGCGCGCGGTGTCAGCCGGCGGCCGTAAATGAGGCTCGAGTAGCGGTTCCCGGCAAACCGTTTGTTGGGATTGTCGTCGTCTTTTCCGAGAGCGAAAGCGGTGATTTGCGCGGCGAGGTTGGCGTTGAGTTTTCGTTGATTGGTGCTGCCGTCGATTGATAAATCAAGTCCGCCTTGGTTCTCCGTGAAACCGATGAACTGCAGCGGTACGGTATCGGTGCCTTGGTGGAGGAGTTGATAGAATGAGTGCTGACCGTTGGTGCCCGGTTCCCCGAAAAGGACGGGGCCGGTCGGGTAGGCGACCGGTTCGCCGAAACGGTTGACGCTTTTGCCGTTGCTTTCCATGTCCAGCTGCTGAAGGTGGGCGGGGAAACGGACAAGTGCCTGACTGTACGGCAGGACGGCGGTGGACGGAAAGCCGTGCATTCGTTCAAAGACGCCGAGGAGGGCGTCGGTAAGGGCGGCGTTGCGGCTGATTTCGGGGTTGAGGGCGGCAAGGTCGGCTTCGTGGGCGCCGGCAAGGAGTTCGCCGAAGGTCTGCGGGCCGAATGCGAGCGAAAGAATGACGGCGCCGACTGCCGATGTTGAGGAGTAGCGGCCGCCGATGTAATCGTCGATATAGAATGAGTCAAGGTATTCGTCGGACTGCGCCAACGGCGAGGTTGCCGAGGTAACGGCGACCATGTGTTTGGCCGGATTCAGTCCGGGAACGGCGGCGTCAGCCATGCGTTTGAGGACGAGGGCGCGGTTGGCCAACGTTTCCTGTGTGGTGCCGCTTTTGGAGACGAGGATGAACAGCGTCGTTTCAAAGTCGAGGCCGTTTAAAACGGCGGACGCGTCGTCGGGGTCAACGTTGGAGATGAAGCCGGTTTTCAGCTTCAGCGTTCCGTCGGCGGCCGCCGCTGTTTCGAGAGCCAGGCAGAGCGCCCGCGGCCCGAGGTCAGAGCCGCCGATGCCGATTTGGACGGCCTTTGTAAACGGCTTTCCGGTGGAGCCGGTGATTTCCCCTTTGTGTACTTTGTCGGCGAAAGCGGCGATGCGTTCAAGTTGTTCGCGGTAGAAACGACCGAGGTCGCGCCCGTCGGCTTCAACGGGACCGAGGCATTCGCCCCGCGTCAGTTGGTGCATTACCAGCCGCTTCTCTCCGGTGTTCATCACTTCTCCCGAGAGCAGCATTTTGTACTTTTCGATGAGCTGCTGTTCATCGGCGAGCTTTTGCAAAAGAGTCAGCGTCGTTTCGGTAAAGGAACGGCAGGCGAAGTTGAATGTCAGTCCTCCTCCGATGGGAATAGAGCTTTTTTGGATGCGTTCGACGGTCAGTTCTTTGCGTAAATCGGCCGGCTCGGCGGCTTTTAAGGCGGCGTAAGACGGTGCTTTGTCAAGATTGTTGAATTTGATCATAGTTTTTCCTCTCTGTTTATTCTATTGACTCTCCGTTCGGATTTTGTCCGTCGTCCTGCCATGAGGTAAAAGACGGCGTTTGATTCTCTTCTTCCGGACGGTTGAGCAGAACGGCGATTTCGGTTTCCGCGGCGGCAAGCGTCGCTTCCAGTTCATCGGCCAGCTTCATCCCTTTTCGGTATTTTTCAACGGCGTCTTCAAGGGTAATGCCGCCTGAGGCCAGCGCGTCGTTGATCTCTTCCAGTTCCTTCATTTTACTTTCAAAATCTCTTTTCACGGAATTGTCTCCTCTGTAATACGGGCGCCGCGCCGTCCGTCGGCAAACTGCAGCGTAACCGGACTGCCCGGAGACAGTGCGGCGGAGCGGGTTACGGGGCGGCCGTTTCCGTCAAAAACCAACGCGTAGCCTTTTGACAAAATCACCGTCGGCGACTCTTTTTCCAGCCTCAGCCGATTGATTTCCAGTCGGCGGCGGGCGTTTTCGGCGGCGGCGCGGACAAGCAGCGGCAGACGCGCTCGGTTGAAGTCCAGCCGCTGCGCTTCGCCTTGCAGTCGCCGTTCCAGCAGCTCCGTTAAGCGGCCTCTGTCGCAGCGGGAAAAAATTGCCCGTTTGCGTTCGGTGCCGACGCGCAGAGCGGCGGAAATACGCATTCGGACTTCGGGTATCGCTTTTCGGCAGCGGTCGTATCCGATGCAAATGTCGTCGGCGGCGGCCGTCGGCGTGGCGCTGCGGTGATCGGCGGCAAAGTCGCACAACGGCGTATCGGGTTCGTGACCGACAGCCGAAATGACCGGAATTTCCGATTCGGCAACAGCGCGCACAACTCCTTCATCGGAGAATGGAAGCAAATCTTCCGGCGAACCGCCGCCCCGACCGACAATCAGTACATCGCAAAGCCGCATGGCGCCGGCCTGACGGATGCGGGCAATCAGCGAAGCCGCCGCCTCCGCTCCCTGAACAGCGGCCGGCAGCAAAATCACCCGCAGCGGCGCGCCGTGCATCCGGAACCGTGAGCAGATATCCCGAAACACCTTTCCCTCAGCCGAGGTCACAACTCCAACCGTTTGCGGAAACGGCGGAAGCGGGCGTTTGCGGGTTGCGTCGAATACTCCTTCGGCGTACAGCCGCTGTTTAAGCTCTTCCAGCCGGCGGAAAAGGTCTCCGCGGCCGGCCGTCCGGATCGATTCGGCAATCAGCTGGTACGAACTTTTGGCGTCATAGGCGGAAAGGCGGCCTTCAACGCGGATCGTGTCGCCGACAACCGGTTTTTTTATCAACGGCGAACGGCGGTACGAAAAACAGACCGTCGAAAGCAGCGCCGGCGTCCGGCTGTCTTTCAGGGAAAAGTACCAGTGACGCGCCGAAGATTCGGAGAACGACGACACTTCGCCTTCCACCGTTATCCGTCCGATGTTTCCTTCCAGCAGCGACTTGATGCGCGCCGAAATCTCCCCGACCGAAAAAACCGTCTCTTCCTGCGAAAACAAACCGCCTTCCATGCGCCCATTATAACGGAACGGACAGGGAAATTCAATCGGGCAAACACACGGAAAAGAAAGGAAACCGTCGGTATTTATTCGGTTTCACCGTTGTTGCTTTGAACCAGATCTTGGACGATTTGCTGCAGGTGAGTCAGCTGAATTTCGGAAAGTCCGGAAATTTCAAGATACCGCCGGTTTTCAATTCCCAGCAGATAATCGGTGCTGACCGAAAACAGGCGGGCAATTTTCAGCAGCATTTCGATTGACGGCTGAATGTTGTCGTTTTCCCAGTTTGAGACACTCTGTTTCGAAATGCCGAGTTTTGCAGCCATTTCCACCTGGCTCATTCCGCAGAGAGTACGCAGTTTCTTAATCCGTTCGTTCAGCATAATTTTTACCCGGCTAAAATTCGGAAGTATTTACATACATTATATTTTTCCGCTTGACAAAATAAAAATACTAATGTATTGTAAAAATGGAATCTGAAAGCGTTTTATGTTTACAATGGGGGTATTATGAGAAATCTGTTGATTGTTTTTCTTGCTGCGGTGATGTGTTCGGGATGTGTGACAAGGGTCTTCTTTGATTCGTCTGAAGAGGGGGCGGAGGTTTATCTTGACGGAGAGAAAGTGGGCGAAACACCGTTCGCCGCTGAAATTTCTGCATACGCTTGGTATAATCCTTTTGTTGTTGTCAAAAAAGAAGGTTACAAGGATTTAAAAACAGAACTGAAAAAAACACCGCGGGCGGGAAACATCGCCGCAGGGGTAATTTTTAATTTTTGGGCATTGCCGATTTCTCTGCCCTGTGCTTTTACTTGTTACGGACCCGACAAAAGGCAGTATTTCGAACTCAAAAAAGAGTAACGGTCTTTGTGTCTCATGGTTTTTCGGATTCTTGTGTAAAAGTGTATTAAAGGAGATTAACATATGAAAAAAAATTAAAAGCCTGTTTTTCGTTACTGCAATTCTTTTTCCGGCGTGTGATGTTGCAATACCGCCTGAACCGGAGCATCATTATTATTATGTCAATATGGTTATATCCGAAACAGCATATGAAATGATTGAAGAACTGCATTCGAACAATGCCTTGACTGCCGATGAAGCCTATAGGATTGTAAATAAGTATCCGTATCTGTATTCTGACGGAGGCGACGCTTTAAGCAATGCTATTACTCTTGAAACAGAGAGCTGGACGGATATTTCCGACGAAATACTGTCGTTAAACATCGGCTATGAAGTTATTTCCTACTTCAATTCCAATAAGACGGGTTATGATTCCGTTTCCGGAAAATGGCGCGGACTGATCTGTTACTGGTATACGGCGGTCTCGGATCTGCACAGAATCATATTCCTCGACTCTTATAAAGACGGAGAGTTTTTTCAATAAAATATTTTTGCGTTCGGGAAGCGCCTTTTTTAAATTTGTATAAATATTGAAGTTTCTGTCTCCGATAAATCAATCGGATTCTCACGTGCGCTCCGCGATATGTTTTCGGACGCTGGATTTATTCTGCCGCTTGTCGGGGCGGGCGGTTTTTATCCGCTCCCGAATTTCTTCTGTACGGAAGCCATCGGTTGCGGTTACGGAAATTCTTTCGGTAAAAAGAGTTCCTTTTTTCTTCGTTTTCTGGTATTCTGTAAAATAAGTATGAAGACGATTGCCGTTATTGACTGTTTGAAGAATAACCGATTCTCCCGGGAGCCGCTGTTCGGCGGACATTCAGCCGAGCGGCTGTGTGCGGAGGCAGTTGTGTCGGCGTTCCGTTCGGGAAAGATTGACGGCGATGTCGTCCGGCTGTCGGAAACTCCGGAAGCGGCCGGCGGAATCCGGACGGTTGCCGTTTCGGCTGCCGACGCAGGCGGTTATTTTGAGGCGTTGACAAAGATCACCGAAGGGTACGATGTTGCGCTTCGTATTTGCGGTGATGCGCCGTTTATTAACCCTGATCTGATACTCGAAACCATCAAAGAACACACCGAAACTGCCGCCGACTTCACTTACGGCGAAGGCTTTCCTCTCGGACTGTGTCCCGAAGCGGTTGAAACCGATCTGCTGCCGGTTCTGGCGGAGCTTAACCGGAATGCGCCGCCGCCGCACCGTTCGCTCTTTCCGTATTTCGAAAAACAGATTAACGATTACGATATTGCCGTTGTCATTGCGCCGCAGGACAGCCGGCGGCTGCGCCTGTCGCTGTTTGCCGACTCGTTCCGCCGGCTGTCGCTTCTGACCCGTTTGGCGGAAGCCTCAAACGGCGCTGTGACGCCTTCTTTTATCGCTGAAAACGAAAAACTCCTGCTGATGCCGCCGGCTTTTTACCCCATACAGATTGTCGACGCCCGCGTGCAGACGCCGATATACGTACCGCAGGCGTTGTCAGCTGAAGCCGGAAGCGGAGCGGAAATGAGCGTTGAGTCGCTGCGTCTGCTGCTGCGCCGCGCCGGAGAGGCGAGCGGTTCGTTCGTCGTTTCCCTGTCGATGAACTGCGATCCCGTCTGTCACAGCCGTTTTTTTGACGCGGCCCGGGCGGCGCTGGAGTCGGAAGCGTCGGCGGTTTTGGTTGAGACGGCCGGGCTGCGCTGGAATGCGGCGGAAGCCGAGGCGTTGACGGCCGCCGCCGCCGGACGGCTGATTTGGATTGTCACGCTGGATGCGGGAACCGAAGAGGATTACCGGAAACTGCGCGGCGAAGGTTTTGAAGAGGCAAGCGCTTTTGCCGGGCGCATGGTCGCCGCTTTCCCCGAATCGGTTTACGTTCAGGCAGTCCGGCTGAAGGGATACGAATCGGCAGCGGACGCCTTTTACCGCGTTTGGAAGCCGAAAACCGACCGCCTGATTATCCAAAAACACGACTCGTTTTGCGGGCTGGTGCCTGAAATGAAGGCTGTCGACCTGTCTCCGCTGAAACGATTCCCGTGTCATCACCTCAAACGTGAACTGCCGATTCTTTCCGACGGAACGGTTCCGATGTGTTCGGAAGATCTTGCCCGCACCGTCCGGCGCGGCAACGCGCTGACGGACGATTGGCAGACGCTGTTCGCCTCTGTCCGCCGGCAGTACGAAGAGCAGGTTGACGGCATTTACAACGGAATTTGCGGAGGATGCGATGAGTACTATACATTCAATTTCTGACAAACCGCTTGCCGCCGACTACACCGTCTGGGGAAATTCCCGTCCGGTTAAAGAAAAAAACGTTTCCCTCATTCTTCTTAACCGCGGCGCGCGGCTGGATAAAGCCGCCCTTTTGTCGCGCCGTTTTTTTCAGCACTTCGATTCGGTGATTTCCGTCGAACCACCGGGGAGTTCGCCGGAAATTTACGAGCTGATGAAAAACTCCGGACGGTTCCGTTTTCTCATTCCGCAGCGGGAACTGACGCCCGGCGAGCAAATCGATTTGGCCGCCGCGCTTCTGACGGAAGACTGGTTTTACGTCCTTTGGAACGATCAGATTCTTGACAAGGAGATGACGCCGCCTGTTTCCGTTTCTGAGGATGACGCGCCCGTTATCTTCGTTCCGTTCCTGAAGGATTTGAGGGAACAGTCGCCGATCCCGACGATGATGGTGCCGGTCATTTCCCGGCGGAAACTGAAAGTCAATGCGTGCGGCAGCGGCGAAAGCGGCGGACGCACGTTTTATCCGTTCGATTTTACCGGATGTTATCACCGGGAGTCGTTTCTGGCGGCCGGCGGCTTTGACAATTCGTTTCAGAATCCCTTTTGGCAGCTGCTCGACTTCGGCGCGCGGCTGCTGATGTTCGGAAAAACCATCCGCCTCAATCCTTATTTTTTGGTGCACTATGATACGGAAATCGAACCGCACCGCGAATGTTTCGATTCCGACTACCTGCTCTTTGTGCTGAAAAATCAGTTTGTCAGAAAAAAGAAAGGCCGCTTTTACATTCCGTACCTTTCGGTTATCCGCTACTTTATCCGCTCTTCGGGACGCGATTGGGGGCAAATCATCACCGAATGCCGCCGCGCGATTCGGCTGACAGAAGAGTATCAGCCGATGTATAAAATGACATTGTCCGAGGGCGTGGAGTCGTGGGGGAGTTCTCCGAAATGAACGCCGTTTTTCTCCAAGCCCGGCTGAATTCGAGCCGCCTCCCGGGAAAAGCGCTCATGCTCCTTGAAGGAATTCCGCTGATCGAGTGGTGTATGCGGCGGCTGAAAGCGGCGGAGGCGCAGGATTTCGTGCTTCTGACGTGCGAACGCGACGCCGGACGGTTGAGGCCTTCGGCGGAGCGCTGCGGTTTTACGCTTTTCACCGGTTCCGAAGACGATGTGCTGAACCGGTTTGCCTCGGCGGTGCTTTACTTTAAACCCGACATGATTCTCCGGGCAACGGGCGACAACCCGTTCGTGTCGCCGTTTTTGGCAGGAGAAACGGTCCGCCTTGCCGCCTCCGCCCGCGCCGATTACGCCGTCCTGAAAAACATTCCGGTCGGTTCTTCGGTCGAAGCGGTTGCCGCCGAAGCGCTGCTGAAAGCGGCTGTCCGGGCGGAGGACGCCTACGAACACGAACACGTTACCCCGTACCTTTACCGTCACCCCGAAACCTTCCGCGTCGTCAGCGGCGAAGCGCCTCCCGGCTATCGGTCGCCTTTATCGGTGACCGTCGATACCGAAGACGACTTCCGCCGCGTTTCGGCGTGGGCGGCGGGCCGGACTCCCGAAACATTTTCTCTTTCGGAATTAATCAGGACTCACTCCGCTGCGGACGGTGAAAAATGATTCTGCTGATTCCGACCCTGAAAAAAGGGCGCGGCAGCGGTCACCTGAAACGAATGCTGCGGCTCCATCGCCGTCTGCCCGGCTCTTCAATTTATCTCGAACGCAATGACAACCCGGTTTGGTTTCCGTTTTTCGACGACTGCCGGGCGGATGTGACCGTCGGAAAAGTGCCGTCCGAAACCTCAGCTGCGGTTTTTGATTCGTTTCGAACCGTTGCGAAGCAGCTGAAGACGCTTCCGTCCGAAACGATCCGCATCGGTATCGACGAAGGCGGCCGCTTTCGTTCGCGTTTTGATTACCTGATCGATATTCTGCCCTCCGTCCGCGGAAGGGAAAAACCCAATTACGAATCCCTGTCGCTTTTAAACCGGGAAGATTTCAAAAAACGGCGGCGAAAAACCGTGCGTTCGATTTTAGTCTCTTTCGGCGGCGAAGATGCGGCAGAATTGACAAGAAAAACCGCAGAGTTCCTGATTTCTGCCGGATGGGACCGCCGTTATTCCATCACTGTTCTCTCTCCTCGATTGAACCCGGATCATTATCCGACAATGAACATTCTTCCTCGCGTCAAAGATTTGGCAAGCTGTATCACCGACTGGGATTTGGTTTTGACCCATTTCGGTCTGACAGCCTTTGAGGCGTTGTTTCAAAACGTTTCGGTTTTACTGATCAATCCGACTCGTTACCATCGCCGGCTGACTCGGAAAGCAGGACTGCCGGAAGCGGGGCTTTGTCGTCCCGATGAAGCTCTTCTGAATGAATGGCTCTCTCATCCCGAAGCGATTCCAGCGCCTCTTTCGGAGCTGACACAATCGGGTTTCGTCACATTGAGCGGTTTTTTTGCTGCCAGGGAATTTTCCGGCTCTCCGACATGTCCCGTGTGCGGGAAAAGAGGAAAGGCTGTTTTTCGCTCTTCGACGAAAACCGTTTATCACTGCCGTCGGTGTTCTCTTTTTTACGAGTTGTTATGGAAAAAACCGGAGAAACGGTACGATAAAGACTATTTTTTTCAAGAGTACAGCCAATCTTACGGAAAAACGTATTTGGAAGATTTTGATTCGATTAAAGAGAACGGTTTTTTGCGGCTGAAGGAAATCGAACGGCTGATGCCGCCGAAATTCGAAGTCAAACGACGGCTTCTTGATGTCGGCTGTGCTTACGGACCTTTTTTGCAGGCGGCCGCCGAAAAAGGGTGGGATGTGTGCGGCTGCGAGGTTTGCGGCGAAGCGGCCGGCTATGTCGAAAAAAATCTGCGGCTGCCGGTGCGTTCCGTCTCTTTTGAAGATTACCCCGAGTCGGGACTGAAATTTGACGCTGTTGTCATGTGGTTCGTTATCGAGCATTTTGAGAAGTTGGATGAAATTCTGAAAAAGGTTTCGCGTATTTCGGCTTCGAACGGAGTGTTTGCGTTTTCGACACCGAACGGCAGCGGATGGTCGCGGCGAAAATCGCTTAAAAAATTTCTGGAACGCAGTCCCGAAGACCATTACACGATTCTGACGCCGCGCGGCGTGCGGAAAATTTTAAGACGTTACGGGTACCGCGTCCGGAAAATTCGGATGACCGGTATTCATCCCGAACGGATTTTTTCCGATCGAGGTGCGGATTCTTTCCCGACTCCGATTTACCGAATTCTGTGCACCGTTTTTCGGATTTTGAGATGGGGGGATACATTTGAAGTGTATGCGCAGAAAAAGTGATATTTTCCCTCTTGCGGAAGAGCGGATACGGGTTCCGTCTGAAAAGAAAACCGTATTGATTCTCGGCTGCGGTCTTTTGCAGCGCCCGGCGATTGAAACCGCCGCCGCATTCGGTTGGACGGTCGTCGGCTTTGACGGCAATCCGAATGCTGAAGCGGCCTCTCTCTGTGATCAATTCGAAACGGTCGACATCAGCGATACCGAAGCGGTTGTTTCCGCCGCTCAGACCATTGCCGAACGGCTGCCGATCGACGGAGTTTTCACTGCTGGTACTGATTTTTCGTACAGCGTTGCCGTTACTGCTGAACGGCTCGGTCTGCCGGGACTTCCTCCGACGGTTGCTTTTCGCGCTTCCCACAAAGATGCCATGCGCGAATGTTTTTTGCAAAACGGAGTCTCTTCGCCGGCATTTGTGACGGCGGCTTCTCCCGCACAAAGTAGTGAAGCGCGGAAGCTGCCGTTGCCGCTGGTTGTCAAGCCGGTTGACAACATGGGCGGCCGCGGAACCGTCCGCATCGATCGTTATGAAGATCTGTCGGCAGCGGTCGAAGAAGCACTGAAATTTTCTCGAACAAAAACCGCTGTTATTGAAGAGTTTATCGACGGTCCCGAATTCAGCTTAGACGGAATCGTGCAAAACGGAAAACTGATCGTTACCGGGTTCGCCGATCGAATCATTTGCTTTCCGCCGTATTTTATCGAAACCGGACACACCATGCCGACAGCTGCCTCTGCCGAAATTCGCTCCGCCGTGATTGCTGAATTCGAAAAAGCGGTCGCTGCTCTGGGTATTCGCGACGGCGCAGCCAAAGGAGACATTAAATACTCTCCGTCGCGGAAAAAAGCTGTCGTCGGAGAGGTGGCGGCGCGGCTTTCGGGTGGTTTTATGTCGGGATGGACCTACCCTTATGCATCGGGAATCAACGTTACCGCTGCGGCGCTGCGGGTGGCTGTCGGATTGCCTGCTGCGTTGCCGCGCACCGAAAAACGGCGAGTCTCCGCCGAGCGGGCGTTTTTATCGGTTCCTGGTGAAGTTGTTTGCGTGGAGGGGCTTTGCTATGCGATGAAAATTCGCGGTGTCAGGCACGTGTTTTTACGCGTCAAATCAGGCGGCCGCGTTCGGTTTCCTCGGAATAATGTCGAAAAGTGCGGTAACGTTATTTCCGTTTCCCGCAGCCGCCGCAAAGCGGTGTGCGCCGCTGAAAAAGCCGCTGAAACGATTTTTGTTCGACTCAAACCGGGCGACCCCGAAACGGAAGCGTATCTGATTTACGGAAAAGGCGTTTTTGCGCCGCGTTTTACTCTCCGTAAAGCTCCTGCATATCAATTTTTTTACAAAAAAAGAGAAGAAAATTTTTCCGACCTCTTGATTTCATTCAGTCAAGAGCCGTTATTCATAGAAGAAAAGGATGATGCGGCATTCCGCGGCGGATTGAAACGTCTGAAACGGATGCGCATTTTTGCGGGGGAGAAAAAGGCAAACCTGATTCTAGGGGAACTGTTTTACCGCGTTTATTTGCGCGGCGGCGTGCAGGGAGCCGTTTGGCTGGCGGATACCGTCAGACATTTTTTTAAACTGGGGATATTGGATGAAGTGTTGGAGAAGTGGCGCGGGAATTGTTTGGGCGATTCTGCTGCTGATTAAAGGCGGAGTGTTTCCGCTTTTCGGCGACGCGTTTTTTTCCGATTTTACGAAAGAGTTTCAAGCAGACTTGCTGTGGGATGAGCGTCGTCAAATCGGAATGATTTTCTCCGCGGAAGGAAAAAAAATCGTCTTTTCTCCGGATTGCGATTTTTTGATAATTGACTATAATCAAAAGAAGACGATTGATTATATCAAAAAAGAAGGGAAGGGTTTTTTATTCGGGCCGTCGGCTGAAAAGGCGGTGCGGCAGTTTCTCGAAAACAGCCGCAGCGAACGGACTCCGGTGCGTGTAAAAGCGATTATCATCGACGCCGGACACGGAGGAAAAGATCCGGGGGCGATTGCCGGCAAGACACTGCCGGGGCGCAGCGGACCGCTGACGGAAAAAGAAGTCACGTTGGATGTGGCATTGCGATTGGAGGATAAAATCCGCCGGGAGTTTCCCGATATTCCGATCGTGATGACGAGAACAACGGATGTTTATCCCGATTTGAAAGAGAGGACCGAGATTGCCAACCGGGTTGCCGGCGGAAAAGACGATTTGGTGCTGTTTGTTTCGATTCACGTCAATTCGTCAATCAACAAATCCGCCTCCGGGTTTGAGGTCTGGTTCCTCTCGCAGGACGTCAGGCGTGACGTTGTGCCGGAAGAGGTGAAACAGGACGTTGACGACTCCGTGTTGCCGGTGATAACGGATTTGTTTGACCATGAAATCACGATGGAGAGCCGGCTGCTTTCCAAGCTGATTTGCGACGGACTGGAACGGAGCGTCGGGGACGTCTCGCGCAACCGCGGCATCAAAGAAGAGGAGTGGTTTGTCGTCAAGTACGCCAAAATGCCGGCGGTTTTGGTGGAAGTCGGTTTCATTTCCAACGAAAATGAAATGAAAATGCTTGCCGACGGCGAATATTGTGATAAAATAGCAGAAGGGGTTTTTACCGGAATCAAAGATTTCATGGTCGGCTTCGCTGCTGTTGAGGAATAAAAAGGATGAACGGAATAAAACGGAAGCGGCGCTTTTTCCGGAAAGAGGTTCTCTATTCGAAGCGGTTCCTGATTGCGGTTTCGGCCGCAACGGTGCTTCTGTTTGCGATTTCGGCCGTTCCGTTTATTGTGCGAACCGTTACGAGGCAGGAGTTTATCTTAACTTTTCCGAATCGGGACGGAAGTGAATTTTACCGGGAAGTCCGGTTAGCGCCCCGTTTTGATTCGCCTCGGGATCGTGTTGAAGAGCTTGTTAATCAACTGATTCAAGGCTCTGTGTTGTTGGATCCGTACCCGATTTTTCCGTACACAACGCGGGTAAATCAGGTCGCAGTTACGGAGGACGGTATTTTGATTGACCTCTCTTCGGAAGCTGCCGAAACGAAACTGCCGATTGAATCGGCAATGGAATTGGTAAAAAAGAACATTTCGGATAATTTTTCCGGATATGATTCAGTAACGGTAACGGTCAACGGGAACGATCCCGTTGTTGTTAATAAATTATTGGAAGAGAAAGATTCGGAACATTAGGAGGTTTTTATGAAAAACAAATTCTTTCTTTTTATTCTCGTTTTCTTTTTGTCGGGCTCATTGACATTCGCGCAGGAGGCGCCGGTCGAGACCGAAACGGAAGAAACAACAGCGGAGCAGTCGGCTGATCAGACGGCTGAAGCGGAAGCTGCCGAAACGGAGGATGCGGCTGACGAAGCCGGAACCGAAACTGCTGAAGCTGAAGAAGGTGCCGAAGGCGAAGCGCACAAAGCGACTTTGCTGGACTTTTCGCTTTTGACGGCGGGAGAAGAAGACGGTCAGAACCCCGATACGATTATCGAGTTGGCCGATTATTCCACCTACGCCCTGTCGGAAGAGGAGAGGGCTGAATTTGACGTTTCTCTGGCTATCGAGCAGTGGTCGGTCAAACTGAACTCTTCCGCCGCCTTCCCCGATACCATTGCCAAATCAATGGTAAAGGAAGTGGAAGTGACCGATGCGGAAACGGTTTTCGGCAATGAAAAACTGGGCGTCGAAAATCCGGGTAAGGTTTTGGGTGTCCGCGCGAATTTCCCGCAGGGAAGCCGCTATGCATATGCCGATATCGTTCCTCCGTTTGAGATTCCCGTTTACTACAAAAAACCGGGAACCGATGAGTATATGTTTCAGAACGGACGCGGAGCCATTGATAACGTGCGCTATATCAAAAAGATCTCAGCCGTTGTCTGCGGCCGTAATTACCCGCATAAGCTGCAGGTTGTTTTGCGCGATTCCGATTACAATGAAAAGGTTTACACAATCGGGGATTTCAATTTTACCGGCTGGCAGAGATTGGAGTGGGAAAACCCCAATTATATCGTCAATGTCAAAAACCGCGATTTGAAAAAAGAGCCGACCTATCCGATGCTGAACCGCAGCTGGAAAGTCATTGCTTTACGGATTGTGAAGGATATTCAGCATGAAGGCGGCGATTTCATCGGTTACATCAAACAGATTGATATCGAATATGATAAAGATGTCATTGAGCGCAATCTCGATATTGATGACGATGCCTACTGGAACATTGTCTCTGATTACAATGATTTTATGAGCGATTACAACTTCTCCCGTCTCGGTGAACAGTTGACGCTCGAATACATTGAAAAACAGAGAATGAACCAAAACTGAACGGCGCCCGACGGGACAAAAAATGAGCGATTACCTTGATCCGAATAACGAAGAACTGTTAAACGACTTCTTTGAGGAAGCCGCCATTCAGATCGAGCAACTGGAGCAGAATATTCTGGTTCTGGAAAACGATGCAACGGATAAGGATTGCATTGACGAACTGTTCCGCGCCGCCCATACGTTGAAAGGGGCGGCCGCGACAGTCGCCATTACAGAACTGGCGGAACTGACGCATGCGCTCGAAGACGTTTTGGACGGAATCCGGGAAGGACGTCAGAGCGTAACAAGGCCGGTTGTCGATGCGTTGCTGGTGGCCGTTGATGTGATTAAGTCGATGGTTGAATGCCGCATGGAAGGTTCCGTTTATGAAGATCAAGGTGTCGAAGAGCTGAAGACAAAATTACATAATCTGACGGGAGGGACGGAAGCCGGCTTGTCGGCGCCTCCCGTCGTTTCTTCCCAAACGGCTGCCGCGGCCGATGACGCTGCGCCCGAACCGGCGCTGGATGAGGATGAATGGGAAGAGCTGCTGGAGCTTTTGGAAGGAGATCAAAAGCTCTACCAGGTGCGCGTTTTCTTCGACGAATCCGCGCTGATGAATACCATCGGCGGAATTCAGGTCTATGCAGCGCTGAAAAACGAAGGAACGATTTTAAAGACCACTCCCGATTTTGAAGCGCTGAACGAAGATGTGTTTTATCCCGATGTTTTTTATTTTGTGGCCAGCTCTGCCGGTCGGGATGAAATTATGGATTTGGTCTCTATTACGGATGTGACGACCGGCGCTCAAATTTCAGAATTGAACGAAGAAGCGTTCGAGCATTTCCGCTCCGCGCATACGGAAGCGGCCGCCGCCCCCGTTCAAAAACAGGAAAACAAAGCGCCCGCCGCTTCGGAAGCGGCGCCGGAAGCGGCGGCTTCCGAAGCGAAACAAAAACCCAAAACCGAGACTGACGCCGATAAGAAAAATAAGAAACAGAGTCAGTCGTCGATTTTACGGGTCGATTCCAAAAAAATCGACAGTCTGCTGAACATGATCAGCGAATCGGTTATCAACAAGTCAACCATCAATCAGGTCAGCGACGTTTATCATCAGCTGATCGGCGATTTCCGCTCTTTGAACTCGAAGATGGAAACCGAGGTGACCGCTCTTCTTGATACAATGGACGATTACTCTGCCGTTGACGGTACCGATAAAGAAGTACTTGATCAATTACGGCGGTTCAGGGAACGTTGCGCCGAATTGTTTGATTCTTACGATCACTTCGAAGATAAATTCAAAAAAAATGCCGACGATTTGAAAAATTCCACTCAAAAGTTGGCTTTGAATACAAGCAGTCTGCAGGAAGGCATCATGCAGATTCGGATGGTGCCGATTTCAACGCTTTTTGCCCGGTTTCCCCGGCTTGTCCGCGATTTGTCCCATTCGCTGAGCAAAAAAACGGATCTGATCCTTGAAGGAGAGGATACCGAGTTGGACAAATCGATCGTGGAGGATCTGTTGGATCCTCTGATTCACTGTGTCCGCAACTCTTTGGATCACGGTTTGGAGAGCGCCGAAGAACGCGCCGCCGCCGGCAAACCGGAAACGGGAACCGTTGTCATGCGCGCCGGCAACGAAGGCAGCATGATCGTTATCGAGGTCAGCGACGACGGCGCCGGAATCGACGCCGAAAAGGTCAGACAGAAAGCGGTTGAAAAAGGCCTGATTGCGTCCGACGCCGTTCTGAGCGAACAGGAAGTTCACAATCTGATTTTCATGCCCGGTTTCTCAACCTCCGATACGGTTTCTTCGATTTCCGGCCGCGGCGTCGGACTGGACGTTGTCCGCACGCAAATCGAAAAGCTGAAAGGAACCATTCAGGTCAATTCGCGCAAAGGCGCTGGAACGTCGTTTATTATCCGGCTGCCGCTGACGCTGGCTATTATCCAGGGGCTTTTGATCCGCAGCGCCGGTTCCAAATTCGTGATTCCGATCAATTCCGTCATTGACAGCCACCGGATTCTGAAAGAGGAGATTAAGCTGATTGAGGGGAAAGAAGTCTTTAAAATCCGGGATGAGCTGATTTATATTTTGAGACTGAACCGAATCTTCGGCCTTCCCGAACTCTCCGAAAAGAAAGACGGGGCTTACGAATACATGGTCATTGTCGGTAATGAAGAGCGGAAGATGGGACTGATTGTCGATTCGCTGCTGGGCGAGGAGGATGTCGTTATCAAGCCGCTGAAAGATAAATACTCCAAAACCTTCGGAATGGCCGGAGCCACTATTTTGGGCGACGGGAGCGTTTCTTTAATCATTGATGTGCAGCAACTGTTGGAACGGATTCACTCTTTTGCAAGCGAATCGGATTTTGCTGTCGCGGAGGAGAGGCGATGAGCCGAGAGGAAATTGAGTTGAAGGCAGAGGCTTCTTCTGCAGCCGGAAATCCGGAAAACTCCGAACTGAAAATGATTACTTTTACTCTTGCGGATAAAGATTACGGAATTGACATCATGCAGGTAAAAGAGATTTCAAGGATGATGGAGTTTACCTATATTCCGAACGCTCCGTTTTATGTGCGCGGAGTTTATAATTTGCGCGGCGAAATCATCAGTGTCATCGATTTGCGGCTTCTGTTTCATCTGCCGGTTCCCGAAAAAGAGCCTGCCGCTTCGGATGAAGATGTTGAAAATTTGATTGTGCTGCAGTTCGGCGATTATTATCTTGGCGTCGTGGTTGACCGCGTGGATAAAGTTTGTTCTGTCCGGGCTGCGGATGTTCAGCCTGTCCATCCTCTTTTTTCCGATATCAGCATTAAGTATATTAATGGACTGGCGCATTACGACGGACGGTTGTATATTTTATTGAATGTCGGTTTATTGGCGGACAGCGAATCAGCCGGCGGTTTTATTTCGGCAGTCTCTTCGTCCGATACCGTTAAGCCTGTCGGGCATCGGACTGTCGCTGCCCCGGAAGCGCCGGTTTCGGATGAAGGCAAAGGAGGGGCGTTGCCTGTGCCTGAGGCGGGTGAAAACGATTGCGAAACGGACAGTGCGGAAATTCCCGAAGGCAGTTTCCCTGAAAGCCGGAGCGATTCCGTCGGTGAATCGGATAATGAAAAATCTTTTGCCGCTTTTACGGAAGGTCTGGAGACTTTTTGCGGATTTTATATCAACGACTGGAACCGACAGGCGATCCGCGACATTTTTTTCCGTTACATTGAAGAAAACGGCTCCGCTCCCGTATTCCGGACTGCGGTCGAATACAGTCAGTTAATGCCGTTTCTGAATCCGCAGGAGGAATCTCTTTGGCCGAACGAGTACTTTGATGCGGTGAAATCGCTGAATCCGGATTTCTCGGGAAAGCATTTCAATGTCTGGAGTTCATGGTGCGGTTACGGATACGATGCCTACTCGGTAGCGGCTGCTTTTTTGAGCATTGATGAAAATCTGCCCTTGCGAGTGTGGGCAACGGATGACGATCTTCTGAAAATTTCGATGGGGCCGAATCTGACGGTTCAAAATGTTGATCCTGCCACTCCTTTGATTGATTATGTGGAAGAGACAAAAAGCGGTTTCAAATTCAAAAAACTCCTTGCGGAAAAACTGCTTTTCGAGTATCATAGTATTGAAAACGGGAATCCGTTTCCGAAAATGAAATTTATTGTTGCAAAAGGGAAAATTTCGTATTATAATAAAGAAACAGCTGGGAAAATTATCGGGGAATTGTATGCAAAGTCGGACAGCGGCAGTTACATTATGACGGCCGATTACGAATCCCTTCCCGAATCGGATTTTCGTTTGGTTTATTCCGGTTCGATACGGATTTTTCAGCGAATATAAATAAGGAGAAAGTGTTTAATGCGAGTGGAATACGTCAATCCGTTTGTTGAAGCGGCTTTCAACACTATTAAAACGGTTTTAGGTGTTGATATTGTGCGCGGCAAACTGTATTTAAAAGATACGTCTCAGCCGGTATTGGGTGTTGCCGTTTTGGTCGGTCTGGCCGGCGACGTCGAGGGCCGCGTGATTTTCGATATGGAGCGGGAGACTGCTCTGAAAATTGCCTCCGATATGAACGGTGAAACTTTGACGGAGATGGATGAACTGGTCAAAGCAACTATCATGGAGTTGGGAAATATGATTACGGCGACGGCTGTGACGCGGCTTCAGGATTTGGGCTTTTCATTTGATTTGACGCCGCCCGTTTTGTTTTCCGGTGAGAAAATGGAGTTGTCGAATTCCGGTGTTGAAGCGTTAATCGTTCCGGTTGATCTGCCGCAAGGCCGTCTGGAAATTAATGTTGCCATAAGAGAACGAATCTAATTAAGGGAGAGAAAAAGTGATTGCGAAAGGTGATTTAACGGGAATCAATGTTTCAAGAAAGGCCAGCGGCATCAAGCCGACGGGAGAGCCGATTCGTGTTTTGATTGTCGATGATTCGATGTTCGTCACGAAACAAATCACTCAGATTTTGAGTTCCGAAGGGTTTGTTGTGGCGGCGACGGCGGCCGACGGAAAAGAAGGGCTGGATAAATACAAAGAGTTGTACCCCGATATCGATTTGGTCACGATGGACATCACAATGCCGAATATGGACGGGGTGACGGCTCTGGAAAAAATCATGGAATTTGACAAGAACGCGAAGGTGATTATGGTTTCGGCGTTGGGAAAACAGGATTTGGTCAAGAAGTCGCTGTTGTTGGGCGCCAAAAACTACATCGTCAAACCGTTGGACCGGGTGAAGGTTCTTGAAAGAATTTCGTCCGTTCTGAAATAATCACCGTTTTTTCAGCATATTCATGAGAATACCGCTGCCGTTCGGAATCGGAACGGCGGCTTTTTTTTTCATTGCCGCCGCGTACTGCTTCGGCGGCAGTCCGGGACGGAGATTGTGTTCGCTGCGCAGAAGGGCGCAGTTTTTTTCGCAAAGCGCTTCCCCGGGAAGAATGTCGGAAACCGCCAGCAGGGAGCGGTTGGTGGTGCGGTAAATCGCCTTTTCCTCAGGCGTCAGCTTTTTCTTCCGCGAGCCCTGAATTTGACGGATCCGTTTTGCCCCGAATTCCGCCCGGACCGCGCAAAGCCGTTCGTCCCGGCTTAAGGGATCAAGCCGGCGCAGCGCCTTTACCATCTGCGTCAGTTGTTTCGGTTCGAGGGCGAACGGATCGTCGAGCCCGTTTCCTCCGCGCGCGAGTGTCAGGTGTTTTTCGATGACCGCCGCGCCGCAGGCGGACGCCGTCATCGGAACAAGCAGCGGATCTTCGCTGTGGTCGGAAAAGCCGGTGACGCGCCGGAAACGGCGGGCAAGCTGCGCCATGGCGGCAAGTCCGGCCTCTTCGGGCGGCATCGGATAGCGGGTTACGCAGTGAAGCAGTACGGCCGGTGAGTCGATGAATTTCAGGGCGTCGCGGATGTCGGCAGGCGTTGAGACTCCGGTTGAAACGAAAAGCGGTACGCCGCTTCCGCGGAAACAGGCGAGCATCGGGTAGTGGTTCAGTTCGGGGGAGGCGATTTTGACGGCGGCCGGATTCAGTGATAAAAGCCGGCGCGCGCTCTGCGGTCCGAACGGCGAACAGAGGAAAAGAATGTCCGTGCGGCGGCAGTATGCCTCCAGCTCTTCGTAGAACTCAAACGGCTGTTCCAAACTGCGGAAACGCCGGTAGATGTCGACCGTTTTCCCGAGAAGAGGAAAAGCGCCGGCTTTCGGATGAACGATTTCATCGGCGATGACATACTGAAACTTAACGCAGTCGGCGCCCGCTTCGCGGGCGGCGTCAATCAATTCGAACGCTTTTTGGAGCGAGCCGTTGTGAGCCGTTCCCGCTTCGGCGATGATGAAAACCGGCGCGCCGCCGCCGATTGGCCGGCCGGCGACTTTTATTTGCGGCATTTTGCCGGAATGCGGTCGAACCCGGTATACGGCCGCAGTTTTTCGGGAATCAGAACGGAGCCGTCAGCCTGCTGAAAGTTTTCCAGCAGCGCGATCATGGCGCGGGAAACGGCGACCGCCGTTCCGTTGAGCATATGCACATACTCTTTTTTTCCGTCGGCGGTTTTGTATTTAATGTTCAGGCGGCGGGACTGGTAGTCGGTGCAGTTGGAGGTCGAAGTGATCTCTCCGAAGCCGCCGTTTTCGCCGCGGCCGGGCATCCATGCTTCCAAATCGAATTTCCGGTAGGCGGGGGCTCCCAAATCGCCGGTGCAGGTGTCAACGACGCGGAAGGGGATCTCCAGCCCGGAGAAAATTTCCTTTTCGGTTTCAAGCAGCATTTTGTGGAGAGCGTCGGACTCTTCCGGTTTGCAGAAGACAAACATTTCCACCTTTGAAAACTGATGCACGCGGTAAAGTCCCTTTGAATACTGACCGGCGGCTCCGGCTTCCCGGCGGAAGCAGTGGGAAAGTCCCGCCAGCATCAGCGGCAGTTTTTCTTCTTCAATGACGGTTGAAGCGAGCGAACCGCCAAGTGTAATTTCAGCTGTTCCGACCAAACAGGTGCCGGTTTCTTCTAATGCATAAATATTGCTTTCGTTGCCGCGCGGATTGAAGCCGATTCCTTCGAGAATTTCTTCTTTGGCAATGTCGGGCGTAATGACGGGTGTAAATCCTTTTTTTATCAGAATGTCGATGGCGTAGCGGGTCAGCGCCAGCTCCAAAATCACCGCTTCGTTTTTCAGGTAGTAAAATTTCGGTCCCGTAACTTTTGTCGCCGTGTCAAAGTCGATTAAATCCAAATCTTCTCCGATTTGAACATGATCTTTCGGTTGAAATGAAAAATGGGGAATGGTTCCGCAGCGTTCGGTTTCTAGGCTGTCTTTATCCTCTTTTCCGACCGGTGCGTCCGGGTGGGCATAATTTGGAATTTTATGGGATTCGATTCTGAATTGTTGTTCGCATTCACTCAGCTTTTTTTCTTCGTCGGCAATCGCTTCTTTCAGCGTTTTGCCCTCTTCGATCAGCGCCGTCCGTTCTTCGGGAGAAATCGGACTTTTCATTTTGGCGGCGTTTCGGTTGCGCTGAGAACGCAGCGCTTCGATTTTTGTCTGCAGGGCGTTTTTTTGTTCCTGCAATGCGATAACAGCGTCAAGATCAACATTCATGAAACGGTTGCGGATATTGGCTTCGATTTCAGCCTTCCGCGTCTTCAAATCTTTCAAATCAATCATGGTTCATTGTACCGCAGCAAGGAAAAAAACTCAACCGTTTTGAGCTGATTTTCAGGGATGCGCCTTGCGTTCCTCGGCGGCCGCGGGCGGAGGCGCGAGCGGCGCGGCGGGGGCCGCAAGGCCGTCTGCCGAAGGCAGACCGCGCCCGCCGCCGACGCGGTGCGCGGCGTCAGACGCGCACGCGCCCGAAAAGAGAATCGGACCGTTGAGAGACGGCTGCTCAGGCGTCTGTCAGACGTCCTTCTTTTTGCAGAAACGGAAAACCGTTTTGGCGCAGCGCTTCGTAGAGAACGACGGCGGCGCAGTTGGAGAGGTTCAGGCTGCGGATTTGAGGCAACATCGGAATGCGGAAGCAGTCGCCGTAATGCGCTTTCAGAACGGATTCGGGAATGCCGGCGCTCTCTTTTCCGAAAATCAGGTGAAACGGCTGAGGATAGGAGGTTTCGTTGTACGCTTTCGCCGCTTTGGTTGACAGAAAAAACCGCCGGACGCCGCCGCTTGCCCGGATGTAGTCGTCAAACGAATCGTAGAGTGAAAGCGTCAGTTTGTCCCAGTAGTCAAGGCCGGCGCGTCTGACCGCTTTTTCGCCGACGGAGAAGCCGAGCGGCCGGATGAGAATCAGTTCGGTTCCCGTCGCGGCGCAGGTTCGGGCAATGTTTCCCGTGTTTTGGGGAATTTCCGGTTCGAGCAGAACCACAGCGTTGTTCATCATAATTTAATCTTATCCGAAAAAAAAGAGCTTGACAACCCGCGGGGGATGAGCTTAAAATAAAAAAGATTTGGAGGTCTCATGAATAAAAAATTTTTGTTTTTTGTTTTGATTGTGTCCTTGGCAACCGTCGGAGCTTTCGCTCAGGATTATTCGAACGATCCGGCTATCGGTTACTGGAAGAGCGTTGACGACAAATCCGGCGAAGTGACCGGCGTTTGGAACGTCTATGTGGCCGACGACAACAAGCTGTACGGCGAGTTGGTTTGGATTCCCGATGACGATCCCCGTTCTTTGGCAACCGCCTGCACGAAAGTCAACAAGTACGACGACATTCCGTTTGAAGGCAATCCGGCCGAAAGAACCGTTCTGAACACTCCGTGGCTCTATAAATTGGAGTATGAGAGCGAAGGCGTCTGGAAAAAAGGTCACATCATCGATCCGAGCGACGGCAACCACTATTACGGCGGAATTACCTATGAAGACGGCAAACTGTCGATGAGAGGTTCGCTGGACAAGCGCGGCTGGCTCGGACGCTCCCAGATTTGGGAACCGATTGAAAAAGCCGAAGTAGACAAACTGATTGCCGAAGCGAATGCGAAATTCGGCATTAATTGAGTTTTCTTTCGGAAAGCGAAGAGGCCTTGGTCAGACTGAGGCCTCTTTTTTTCAGGTCGAGAACCGCCCGGTCGGTCTTCTGCTGCTTTTCATCGCGGTCGGTTTCCCGGAACAGCTCCTGCTGAACCGATCCGGAGGGTTCAATCTGAAGGCCGACGCCGATAAGCCGCAGTTTGCGTCCGGGGTCGGCGCGGCGGCTGAAAAGGGTTTCGGCGCACTGCAGCAGGGCGGCCGAGTGGGGAATGCATGAGGCGAAGGTTTCGCGGGCGGAGACGGTGGTAAAGTCGTCGTAACGGATTTTCAGAAAAACGGTCCGGCTTTTGACATTTTGCGCCAGCGCGCGGAAGAAGACTTTTTCGCATAACCGCGACAGACAGGTGTGAATTTCTTCGGGATCGTCGGTATCGGTTAAAAACGTTTCTTCGTTGCTGACGGAACGGCTTTTGTGTTCGTCTTTAAAAACTCCCGGATCGGCGCCGCGGGCGGCCGAGTGCAGAAACAGTCCCATCGCTTTGCCGAAGCGTTTCTCCAGAAAAGTCAGCGGCTTTGTTTTCAGGTCGGCGACGGTACGGATTCGAAGCGACTCGAGTTTGGCGAAAGTCGATTTTCCGACGCCCCACAAATCTTTTAACGGAATTTTTTCCATAAACGCCTCTTCCTCGCCGGGAAGAACGCGGAAGCAGCCGTCCGGTTTGTCAGCCTCCGAAGCGATTTTGGCAACGTATTTGTTGGCGGCGATGCCGACCGAGACGGTAAGGCCGGTTTTGCGGAAAACCTCGTTCTTAATTGTTCCGGCAGTTTCCTCCGGATCAGGGTATATCTTTTCAGTGTTGCTCATGTCGAGGGAGGCTTCGTCAATCGACAGCTGCCGGACAACCGGCGAATAATTCCGGAAACACTCCATGACGGTGCGCGAAAGGGAGCGGTAGAGTCCGAAGTTGACCGGTAAAAAAACGGCGGACGGACACAGCGCGTAGGCTTTGGAAATCGGCATGGCGGAACGGATTCCGTAGCGGCGCGCTTCGTAAGAACAGGCGGCGACAACGCCCCGTTCGGTCGGTTTGGCGCCGATGACAACGGGAAGACCGCGGTATTCGGGATGAGCGGCCTGTTCGGCTGAGGCAAAAAAAGCGTCGATGTCAATATGGAAATAAAGTTTTCCCATTGATTATTTTTACGCTATAATATACGATAAATTCAATAGGTTCTTCAGCAATGTTAAACAGCAAAAAGAAAAAAAACTTTGAAACTTCTGTCAGTCTGGCGCTTACGCCGAAGGGAATGGATATTTTCCTGAAAGCCAACCGCGGATACGATATTTTTACGACGGTCGATCATAAACGGAATTACGGGCTTCAGATGTCGCGTTTTGAATTTCAGACACTGCGTTCCCTTTTGGAGGGAGAATCGATTTACAAGGCGGAGATGCCGTTTTACCGTTTTGAGCAGACGCGGGAAGAGATTCCCGACATAACAAAACTTTTTCTGAATTTTATTTTTCACCGGCGGTTTGCGCAGGAGGTTTTGCGCCTGATGATTGATTCCCGCGTGTTCGGGGTTTGGTTGGAGCGTCACGGCGGGAGAACGTACACCTACGAAACCTTTGAATCGCCGCTGAGCGACGAATTTTTGGCAAAATATCAGAACGGGAAGCTGAGCGCCGATGAGATGCAGACGAAAATCCTCGATTTGATTCGCCCGCGCGTCATGGATGAGGCGAAATGGTCGGCTTCTCAGCAGAATATCGCCATGCTCTCCGCAAAAAAATTTCTTGCGGCGGTCAATAATTCCGTATGGTTCGGAATGTCGCTGCTGGCACAGGTCGGTAAGGCGGCGGATTACTTTGAGGCGGTTGCCGATCTCCTGTGGAAGCGGCTGAAAGCGGTTCGGGAGTGCGGCGCTTTTGCCGATGTTGTCAGCCGGATTGCGGAAGAACAGCTTTATTTAAAAGTAAAAGAAATGCTCCGTTGTGCGAAGGAGTCGGTTAAAGTGACGGCGGCCAATGCGGAGGAAATTGAAAACGAATTTCATTTGCTGGCAACCGAACGGGAGGCGGTCCGCGAGCTGATTCTTTGGTCGGTAAACGAAACAAAGACCGGCGGCGATTTCGTAAGACGGCTGGATGTCTACATTGTTCTCGGCGGCGGCAGCAACGCGGTGATTTCCGACGTTCAGCGGTTTTCTCAGAAAGAGGGACTGGCGACGGTTTATGATGAATTTTTAAGCCGTCATATCGAAAAGGAAAAAGAGGCGCCGGTTGCGTGCCGGGGAGCGGTCTTCCTTGAAAAAAATCTGAAGAAATACGGCGTCGGATTTTCCTACGCGTTTACGCAGACGGACAAGCGTCAGGGGCTCATTCAGCTGCGGGTTCAAATTTAGGGCGCTCTTCGAATTCTTTCAGACCGAGACGGATGATTTCCGTCAGCGCGTCGGTAACGTTTAAACCGTTTTCCTCACACATCAGGGGAAAGAGACTGCCGCCGGTAAAGCCGGGAAGCGTATTGATTTCATTCAGAAACACATGGCCGGACTCTTTCTCAAGAAAAAAATCGATACGGGCAAAACCCCGCACTTCACACCGCTCGGCGGCTTCAGCGGCCAGAGCGCGGATTTTTTCGGCCGTCTGCGGAGGCAAATCGGCGCGCATGCGGATGGCGGTTGAGCCGTTATCAAAATACTTCGATTTGTAGTCGTAGAATTCGCCCGAAGTCACAACCTCTCCCGGCGGAAAGACGGTAAACGGGCCGCTGCCGATAACAGCGCACTCGATTTCCCGGGCATTGAGACACCGTTCCAACAGCACTTTGGAATCAAAGGCAAAACCGTCTCCGACGGCGGCCGCCAGTTCGGCTTCGGTTTTGACTTTGGCGACCCCGCGGCTGGAACCGGCGTTGGCAGGTTTCACCACAAGCGGAAAGCCGATGCGGGCAGCCGCCGCGGAGGCCTCTTCGGCGCGGCGGATGGTTTCGGAGGGCACAACGGGAATGCCGGCGGCAGCGCACAGCCGTTTTGTCAGATCCTTATCCATGCAGACGGCGCTGCCGACAGTCCGGCAGCCGGCGTAAGGTACTCCCAGCATTTCCAGAAATCCCTGGAGGCGACCGTCTTCACCGAAAGCACCGTGGGTCATCGGAAAAACGAAGCCGATTCTTTCACCGCCGACGGTCACTTCTTCCCCCGGAGTGAAGGTCAACGGTTCGCCGGCGAGGCTTTCTTCGGAGAGGGAAAACGGAGCGCCGTCTTCGGGCGGCAGCGCGCGGTAAAAGCGGCCGCCGCGGGTGATGCCGACGGGAACCGGCCGGAACAGCCGCCGGTCCAGACGGCTGTAAACGGTGGCGGCGGAACGCAGCGATACTTCGTGTTCGGGGGAATTCCCTCCGAAAAGAATCATGACATTAATCATTTCGGTTTCCTTTTGAACCGGAGGGAGGTTCGGGGCGGTCCGGTTTTTTGCGGAATGCCAAAACAAAGCAGACGGTAATTCCGCCGAACACGGTTGTCAGCGCCGCGATCATCATAAAAAGAGCGGAAGGACTCACGGTTTGCCTCCTTTTCCGTCGGAAAACTCCTCCCAAATGTGGAGCAGGGTCTCTTTTGTTCGTTTTGCCGAAAATTTTTGGGCAACTGCCGCCAGCAGCACCAGAAGCGCCATCATCAGCCAGCCAAAAACGAAGAGGGCGGCCGCCGGGTACCCGCCGTAGTTCGGAAGCGAAGAGGAGAAGAGGCCGGCGATATTGGCCGACAGCATGACAATCAGAACGAGCGGCGTCAGAGCCGAGACGCAGAACTTCCAGACGGAACCGATTTTAAAGTCGGAGATCCGGTTTGCGTGATCGCTCAGGAAATCCGGTTTCAGAACCCAGCAGACGAGAATCAGTTCGCAGAGACCGCCGGCCAGCATTCCGAAGTTGCCGGAGAAGTAGTCGGCGATGTCGAGCGTCAAAAGTCCCGAACGGAATGTGTAGAGAATGCTGAGGAGAAAGCCGGCCGCGCAGATGACGGAAACGCTTTTGCGGCGGCTGATTTTCAGCCGTTCCGTCATGGCGGCCGTCAGCGGCTCCAGCAGGGAAATAATGGAAGTCATTCCCGCGATGAAGAGCGAGAGAAAGAAGAGCGGTCCGAAAATGCGTGCGCCGGGCATTCCGCTGAGGGCTTCGGGAACGGTGACAAAGGTCAGGGCCGGACCGCCTTCCACCACATCACGGACCGTCAGCCCCTGCGCGGCGGCCATGGCTCCGAGAGTGGCGAAAATCATAATGCCGCTGACAAGGCTGAACGCGGTGTCGAGCAGGCCGGTCAGGAAAGCGTTGTTGGTCACGTCGCTCTCTTTCGGCAGGTAAGAGGCGTAGGTAATCATGGTGCCGACGCCCAGGCTCATGGAGAAAAAGACTTGACCGTAAGCGCTGATCCAAATGTTGATGTCCGTCAGCCGCCTGAAATCGGGTTCAAAGAGGGCGTTCAGTCCGGCGGCCGCTCCGGGAAGGGAAACCTGGTGAAACATCAGAATCACCATCATGAGCGCCAGCAGAGGCATAAAGATTTTTCCGGCAACTTCTACGCCGCCTTTGATGCCACGGAAAACGATAAGCCAGGAGATAAACCAAACGCAGGCGGTCAGCGCCAGCACAACCGCATTGACTGAACCGAACTCAAACGGCGAATCGGAAACGTTTAAAAAATTTTTGAAAAAGAAACGCCCGCTGTCAGCTCCCCACCCGAGGGTAAACGAAAGTCCGATGTAATAAAACACCCATGAGAGAATCACGGCGTAAAAAGCGGCGATGAAAATCGCCAGAAGCGGCTGAAACCAGCCGATCCACTCCCAGTTGCGGTAACCGTTCCGTTTGGAGAGGCGGCGGAAAATCGTCGGCAGTCCGGCGCGCATCCGGTGTCCGAGGGAAAATTCAAACAGAACCAAGGGAATGCCGGCCGTCAGCGCCGCAATGAAGTAAGGAATCAAAAAGGCTCCTCCGCCGTTTTCGTAAGCCTGATAGGGGAAGCGCCAAATGTTTCCCAACCCGACAGCCGAGCCGACCGCGGAGAGAAGAAAGCCGATGCGGGAGCCCCACTGTTCTCTTTTCGCCATAAACCCTTCCTTTTTAAACCGGATTTATCATAGCACGATTCGGGAAAGGTTTCAATGTGAAAAACAAAAATAAGGGCGAATTCGGCTTGACAAGGACGCCGGAAATTGGTATAAAATAAGAAATTGGCCGATAGTGTAACGGTCAGCACCACAGATTCTGGTTCTGTTTGTGAGGGTTCGAATCCTTCTCGGCCAGTACGGTTCCTTCGTCTAGTGGTCAGGACGTGAGATTCTCATTCTTAAAACAGGGGTTCGACTCCCCTAGGAACTGTTTGACGCTCCCGCGCGGGAGCGTTTTTTAGTGTCCCTCCTCTTCTTCCTGAACTCTGCGAACGAGCCGGTCCAGCAGTTCGCTTTCCCGCTCCGGAGTGTTAATCAGATTCTGCAGACCGGCGGCGGAAACCGCTTTCGCGCGGATTTGCCCCCGTCTGACCTCCACGTCGGCGGCCAGCTTTGCCGGCAGCCGTTTCTCTTCCCCCAAAACGGAGAGCCCCTGTTCCGCCGCCAGCAGATTCAGCGCGTTCTGTCTGCGGATGTGGGAATCAAACCGCGCAATCAGGCTGACGGTTTGTTCCCGTTCGGAGGGATCATACTGCCCGGCGGCAGCGTACTTTTCGATTTCCTTAAAGGCGGCCGCCAGCGGTTCAAGGCTTTCGGGTGAAACAACCAAAAAGGTGAAGCCGTCCTGAAAGTAAAGCTGCGTTTTCAGTTCGGTCAGGTTGGAGGCGGGAACGACAATGACGGCCATGCGGAAAATCCGCTTTTCCAATCCGCTTCCGAGAATTTTAGCCGCCGTCGATTCAACCTGATTCCTGATATAAGTTCCCGGATTTTTCTCGCCGGTCTTTTTGGCGTCGAAAAGAATGTACTGATCCAGAAAACCGACAAGGGCGTCCGGCCTGAACTTGACAAATTCATCGGGAAGATCGGTGTTGCAGTAAAACGGAAAAGCCGTCGCAGGAGCCGCGCAAATCCCGCGGAGTTTGGCCTGAACACTGCGTTCATGATCGTTCCAAAGACGGGCGCGGTTCTCCTCGTCCCGGCGGCGGCGTTCGCGTTCCTCCTCAAGCACCCGCTCCTGCTCGCTGCGGAGCGCCTTCACTGCGCTGCTGAGTTCTCCGATACGGTTATCGGTCTGCGCGTCGCGGAGCTTTTCGTCTGCCCGGAAAAGCGAAATTTGCTTGTGAAGCTCCTCCGCCTGACGCGACAGAATTTCGTTGCGGCTGCGTTCCTTGAAAATCTGCCCGCGCATCTCCCCGGCGGCGGCCTCTTTCTCCGCCAGCTCCCGGCTCAAACGGATATTCTCTTCCCGGCGGCGGACGCTCTCTTCCTTCAGCATCTCCACCGTCTCAAGCAGCAGCGGCGGCGACTTCTCCCCGCGGCGGGCAAAAATCCACAGAACGCCGAAAACGGCCGTCGAGACGCAAAAAAACGCGGCCGCCGCGAACAAAATCCACTCCATAAAAGCTCCTTCGGATAAAGTACTATAAACGGAAAAAAGGCGAAGGTCAACCGCGGTTTGACAATCGCAAGGTTTTGCGCTATAATCGCACAATGAAACGGACGGTTCTGTTTATTTTAGGGTTACTGATTTTTGCGGCGTGCGGCGGTGAAACCGGCTCCGGAACGGCGGCGGTTTCCGGCGGAAAACTGTATCTTTTGTTTGACGAAGTGCAGCCGCTGACGGCTGAAGCCGTCCGCACGCGCGGCGAATGCGTTGCCGAAAACATCCGCATCGAAGCGGAGCGCCCCTCGGTCTACCACCTCTGTCTGGCGGCAGTGCGGCAGAACGAACGGCTGCAGCTGAAATTTGAAGGAACCGGCTCGGGAGTTACGCTCAGCGCCGCCTGTCTGACGCAGAACGCCGCGCCGGACCACAACTGGAACACCGCTTCCGTTGACGGGTACACCGACTGCACCAACGGCAACCTTTGCCGTTCCGGGTGGACGGATGCGTTTTGGGGTTTTTACGTCATGAAAGAAGGCGAAGACCCGCGCTTTTCCGATACGGGATTGGCCTCCTGTCCGTTGGAAGAGAACCTCTCCGTCGTGCTGATGTTTTCCCGCGTAGATCCGGATTAAAGGCGGCCGTTTGCGTTTTGCCTTGCGCGCCCCGCAGGCGGGGCCGGGCTTTCCGCTGCAATTCGCAGCCTCCCGCCGCCCGCCTCCGCGGCAAAGCTGCCGCTTTGCCCTGCGCCGGTTTCCCGTCGGCCGCTCATTTCCGCTGCAATCCCTCGCGCCTTCGCAGGCAGCCGGCGTTTTTTCCGAATCCGGCTCCGCGCTGACGGAGTTCAAAAACCGTGTTGAAAGGCGGAACGCCTCCGCAGGTTTGCCGTCATTCCTCCCAGCGGAAAACAATCAGCCCCTGACCGTTGGAGGCGACGTACACCGTCTGATCATCACCGTCAGCGCCGACCTGAACAGCCGCGTCGGTCACTCGCGTCTC
This sequence comes from uncultured Spirochaetota bacterium, assembly GCA_944388995.1. Lineage (GTDB taxonomy): Bacteria > Spirochaetota > Spirochaetia > JAFGXN01 > JAFGXN01 > CALXOJ01. The sequence goes on from CALXKN010000002.1 coordinate 130,125, forward strand.
CTCAAAAGCCGTCAGAACGTTGTGGTAAGTGACCCACGAATCAACCAAATCGGAGGAGGTGAAGGTCAGTCCCGTGACGTCGGTGTACTGACGCAGTTCGGCAATGCTCAGCCCGCACTCCGTTCCCGCATAGAAAAGTTTTGTTTTGCCCGAGTTGATTTGACCGAAACGCAGAAAGGAAACGTTATCCGATTCCATTCCCGCCAACGCCATTCCGTTGTCATATTCTTCGATGTAGTCAACGCTTTTTTCATTGACAAAACCGTCAACCTCATCGGTTCCGCCGCTGCCGTACTCCTTCCACAGCCGCACCGCCGACCGCCGGATCAGCCGTGCCGACTCGAAGGCCGCCGCCGTTCCGTTTTCATCCAGCCGCACCGCCGAAGAAAAAACCGTTGCGCCGCCGACCGTCGCCGCGTAGCGGAAGCGCCCGAAATCATCCAAAAACGGGATTGCGTCGGAGACGTCGCGGTCGCCGATTTTCCCGCCGTGAGAGGTCAGCGAAATCCCGTCGGCCGTCGCCGCGAAAATTCCGAACGGCTGCACCGAAACGCGGCGCACAAAGCGGCTGCGCAGCGTCCAGTCCGCCTCCGCCGCGCGGTTTCCGTCAACCGCATCGCGGAAATCGCCCGCCGCCTCGGAAGAGAAAAAGTACCACGGCCGCAGGTACGACTCCCAAACCGGCTGCCAGCCGGCAAACGAATCCGGCCGCGGCGTATACGCCAGACCGCCGCCGAAAGTCGCCGCGTAAATAACGCCGTCGTAAACGCAGATGTCGCACACCGTTGAAGATTTTAAACTGCCCGTGTAATGAGGCTCGATTTTGATCAGCCCCGCTTCGGCCGCAAACGCCGCGTCCGCCTTTTCCGCCGCCTTGTAACCGTCGTAAGTCAGATCAGCGGCGCCCGTATAAAGTTTAAAGTCGTCGGCGGGAACATGAATCCACGAACCGCCGCCGTCTTCGGAAACATAAAACCCGTTTTTGTAAGTTCCCGCATAAAGAACGCCGTTTTCGTCGGAGGTGACGCAGAGAAACTGAACGGCGGCGCCGTTACCCGGCGGATCGAGCTTTTCGGCGGTTTTTCCGTCCGGAAGCGGCAGCCTGAAAAGCCCCTTGTCGGAGGCAACAAACAAAACGTTTCCCGAAACCGCGTCGCTGACCGCGTGCAGCCCGAAAACCCGCACGTTTCCGCCGGTCTGCAGCCCGTCGGACTGGACGGGCTGCAGGCTGTCTCCCGACAGCCGCAGCAGTCCCTGTTGCGAACCGGCGAAAACCGTGCCGCCGGCAATTTCCGCCGAGTAAAAAATATTGGTCGGCGAATTGCCGGCGTAGGTGGTGTACGCCGTCTGCCGTCTCATCATTTTTCCGCCGATGGTGTTGTGAATATTCGGTTCCGTGCCGCAGCCGCCGATCAGAAAAACGGCCGCTAAAAAGAAAAAAAACTTCATGAAAGCCCCGTTTTCATTATAGCGCAAAAACCGAAAAAGGCAATCTTTTTTCACTCAATCAGACCGTGTTCGAGAAATGAAAAATAATCGCGCCCGTTAAAAACGATGTGGTCGAGAATTTTGATTCCCAGCAAATCTCCCGCCTTCCTCAATGCTTCGGTGATTTTTTTGTCGTCTTCGCTCGGCGTCAGCCGCCCCGACGGGTGGTTGTGAGCCGCAATCACGGCGTTGGCGCGCAGTCTGACGGCGTCGGCAAACACCTCGCGCGGGTGGATGAGGGTTCGGTTCAGCAGTCCCGTCGTCACCGGCCGGATGCGTATGATTTCGTTGGCGCCGTTGAGCAGAACCGAGAGAAAGGTCTCCTGAGCGCGGTCGCCGTAGTGAATCAGAAACGGAACGACGTCTTTCGGGGAAGAGACGATTTTTTTCGGCGGGTAGAGGTATCGGCGCGCCAACTCGAATGCGGCCGCAATCAGCGCCGCCTTCGCCATTCCGATGCCGGAAATCGACTGCAGCTTTTCGATATCGGAAAAATCAAAGGTCTTGTCGCAGTGTCTCTGCAGCCGCAGCGCCAGATCCAGCACGCCGCACTGCCTGTTGCCGCTGCCCAAAAGGAGGGCGAAGAGTTCCCGGTCCGTCAGGGCGGCAATTCCGCAGCGCTTTGCCCGTTCCCGCGGCAGAAGCTCCTGCGGAGGAATTTGGCTGTAAACGGGTTTCGAATTTCTCATATCCATCTGATATAAGGCAAAAAAAGAGTAAATTCCGAAGAATTTATTCCGAAAACGGCGGATTTTATGGTATTTTCTCTTTGGTTTATGTTATAATCAAGATATCTGAAGGAGTGTGTCATGAAAAAAAAGTTGATTCTGACGCTTTTTGCGGCGGCGGGTATTTTTTCGTGCGAACTGTACGACGAAACGGCGGCGACGGTTAATTTCTGGGATTTTAAAAACGCTGTGGTTAAAGACTGGAAAGAGAATAAAGCCTCCTTCCTTCCCGTCGATTTTTCCGATGCGGAACTGACGGCCGCCTTAATTGAAAAATACGGAACAAAAAGCCGTTTTGCGACGCTCACCGAGAAAAATGAAGGAGCCGACCGCCTTTTGATCGGTTCGCCGGACGACGACTACTTCGGCTGTCTCTATTTTTACAAAAACTACACGGAAGAGGCTCCGCTGAAATCCGCACTCGGAACCTGGACCGGTTCGCTGCTGTACGTCACCTACTCGGCGGACAATCCGGTTTTGGGAATGATATCTCCCGACAGCGGCGTCGATTCGATTTTCTGCGCCTTCTGGGCGGAAGCCGAGCGCCGGAATAAAACAACGCCCGGCAAAATTGTCGTCAAAATCGATATGGACTGTATGACGAAGATCATTTTGGACGGTTATGCGTATTTTTACCCTCAGCTGAAAGACGGGAAAGAAATTCAGCGGGTCAACGGCGCTAATCTGGAAGGAATGTACATGACCGGATTTGACGTTACGTTTACAAAAAACGCCGCGGCGGAAGGAGAGGAGGCGCAAAAATGAAAAAAACCGCATTGGCCGTTTTTGCGGCTCTCTGTCTGTCATGCAGTTTTATTGACGAGGCCAAAGCTATGGCGTTCCATTCCGACTGTTATCTGGCGCTGAAAGAGTATCTGAAGGAAGATCCCGCCGGAAAGTGGGAGAGCGCTTTTGTCGAAGAGGCGGGCGGAAAAACTTACTATTCGTTTAAATTTACGGAGGAAGCGCCTTTGACGGGGCACAAAACCGATTACCGCGGAACGGTTTCCGTTGTGTTTTACCGGAACGAGGCGGGAAAAGGGCGGATGGAGTACAACGTTGAAGCGGAGACTTTCACCTCCTCAATGCTGACGTCTTTGGGGGAAACGGAAGACCTTGTTTCCCACTGCCTTGTCAACGAACTGGGAACGGTGCTGGAAGGCTTCAGTCAGGTGCGCCGCTCCACCTCGTCGACGACGGTCGGCTATACCAACATCGCCAACCTGGAAGGCTATCTGATTCTGCTGCCGCTGCCCGAAGACGCATTTGCAACGGCGGACGGGAAAAATTGAACAAAAACAGTTATTTACCCGTTATTTAATAAAAATTTGACAAAAAAATTTGCTTTCCTACAAATTCCGTGTTAGAATATCTTCGGAAATAAAATGTTTTTGCCGGCGTTGAAGCCGGCAAGTCAAAACGTCAAAAGGGAGATTTTTTATGAAACGGATTTTTGCGGCATTTTTGGTTTTGGGTTTGGCGGTTGCGGGAGCGGCCTGCAAAGATACCAACGGAGACAAAGTTCTCTACGGCGATTGGGAAAACCGCAACACGGCGGGCACCGAATACACCAATAAAATTCTGCGGATTGAAAAAGAAACGGAAGAGATGAAGAAGGACAAGGAGAACACCTTCGACGGCGTTTACAAAATGGCGTACATGATCGGCAACGAGATTGTCGAAGATTCCGTTATCGAAGGAAAGTGGCAGTTTCTTTCTTCGTACAACAAAGACAAAAAAGGCTTTATCAACCAAATCATGATGAAACCCGACGATTCCTCTCTGCGGGTTCAGACCTTCGAATTTCACTTTGACGGCAGTATGCTGATGTTCCTCGACCGGTCGGCGACGGTTCCCGTTACCGATTCCTATTATAAAGTTGAAAACGGCATTGCCGGATTCTGATGTCGGAAACGGAGGTTTTTATGAAAAAAACGTTGTTTTTTCTGGCGGCGGCGCTTCTCATTTTCGGGTGTCCGGCCGTTTCTCCCTTGGATGAAAACACAAAACTGAATGAATCGAATTTTATGTACGAGGCGCTGTCGGGCAACCGTCCCGTTCCGCCGGCGGATATTACGGTGACGACGGTGATGACGGATGAAGGTGCCGTGCCGGTTGTTTCGTGGGTGCCGGACGAAAAAGCGGTTCAGTACAATATTTACCGGAAAAAAGCCGGCGAAGAGAAGTGGACGCTGCTGGAAACCGTTTACGGCGACACTTACACCGACTCAAGCATCAACGGCCTCCGCTATTCGGGAACCTACGACTATGCGGTTACCGCCGTCGACATGTTCGGACGGGAAAGTTTCATGCCGAATGAGGCGACCGTGGCGCTGGCAAACCCTGATTACCATGAGACGGCGAACCTTCTGGATGTCTCAAAGGGGACGTTTGCGGCGGTGTCGGTAGGCGGCGAAGTGATTGTGCCGCCCAACAAACTGGGAATTCTGCTGACGATTGAGGCTGACAAGGATATTTCCGCTTATCTGATTCAGCGCAGCGAAGGCGGCGGATCGCCGACAACGGTGGCGGCGGCGTGGAAACCCGACCGGGAGCCGGTTCGGAGCGCCGTGTACTCAACGGACGTTTACTATTACATGGATGTGCCGCCGAATCAGGGCGTCATGTACACATACAAAATTACCCCGATCGGCGAAGGCGGCATTGTCGGACAGGATTCGGCAACAGGTCAGGATAAAAAAGACGGCTTTGTCTACCCCGGCGCGGTGATTGCGGAATCGGGAATTTCTTCACCGGCCGGTTCTTTGACCATTCCCGTAACGGTGAGCGGGGAGACGGGCGGAGCGACGGTCGCTTTTAAAGTGCTCTACGCCGCAGAGGAGAGCGCGGCCTCGTACAATACGCTGGACGTCTCCTACTACACTCATTCGGGAAGCGCTCCGAATTTTACACTGGATTTGACCAATGGAATCAGCACAATTCTGAACGCTCTGTTTGAGTCGTCGGCGACGGCGGGCAATGTCTGGTTTCAGATTGTCGCCCAATACGCAAGCAGCGGCTCTCTGTCAACCGACGCAATGGCCTCCGATACCTTCGAAGTTTTGGTCAAGGACGCCTCTTCTACTTTGATGGAACTGCCCCGCAATGTGCAGGTGACAGACGGTGGCTGGAACGGTTCGGAGGTGGAACCGCCGGTGACGATTACGTGGGCGGGATCGAACGATGCGGCAATTAGGGTTTATACGGTTTACCGCGCGACCCGGCTGAACTGGGACAACGACAACAAGGACAAACAGACTTCCTGGACGCTTGTCAATACGGTAGAGCGGAATACAAGCGGACACACCTTTACCGATACGACCATCGAAGCGCCGGGCGCTTACTTTTATAAAATCAATCCGACGGGCACGGCGGGTGTTCAGACGGAAAACAACGGAAGTTTGGACGCTTTTGTCAAGGCCGCCGTTCTGCCTCCGGCGCCGACGGTGACGGTGAATACGCAGAGCGATGAAAGCGGCATACCGCTGAATTGGAACTCTCTGGATGGCGCCTCCTCTTATAAAGTCGAGGTGAAAGGGCCGACGGCCGCCTCTTTCTCCGAAGCGGAGAGAACCTCGTCAATTTCTTTTAAATACCAGACGACGGTTCCGGGCAGCTTTACGTTCAAAGTGGTTCCCGTCGTTGAATTCTTTAACAAAAGCGACAGTATAGCCGAGAAGTTCGGACCTGCTTCCGAGGAGAAGTCAGGCGCTGTCAAACTCTCCGACACTGCGTGGATCAAACTGGTGATGCAGACGATGATGAAAGGGCAGGCTTCTTTGCCAGATAGAAGCAATAGTGTTACAGGAGAAAAAGTGTCTTTTTCTAAATATTCTACGGTATTGACGACCAGTGATCATAACGAAGCATTTCAAGCATATTGTTTTAGCGGGTACGAAGATGTAAATAATTCAATTAAAGTCCAAGGCGTATTATTCCATATTTATTTAGGAAAAAATGATACAGGTTTATGTGTGTCGTATTCAGGAGATATTGATTCTTGGAAGACTGATTATGATGATACAAATGATAAAAAATCAGGTACGATATCTGTTGAAGGTGTTTATCCTGGAGAAATTCAAGTTTGGGGAAAAAATATAATAAGCAAATATTATGAAGGAACTTGGACGGGTTCACATCCAGCTATGTCATATATTAAGCCAGCTTCCGGTAAAGTTGGAATTTATATTATAGACGACTATGCTGATTGGCAAAATTTTTCAGAATTGGATTATTTAAAAAGTAGTTGGGGTTTTATTGAAATAGGCAATAAACAGGTGCCTATCAACACCTCCACCGCTTACAGCATCAAGCGGTCGGGGCAGAGTTCGTTTACCAATTACAACTTCAGTCAGGTAGGAGCGTTGCAATGAAAAAGAGTTTTCTGATTGTGTGCGCGGCCGCCGCGGCGGTTTTCGGATGCAAAAACACCTTTATTGGTGATTACAACACTTTTTTGAATCAGCAGACGGCAGCGGAGTCGGAAGTTCCCTCCGTCGTTGAAAATTACTTCGTTGAACTGGAGTCGGACAACGGTCTTTTACTCAAACCGTCGCTGCCGTTCCCGGGCGAAGTGCGTGCAACGCAGAATGTTTACCCCGATAAAATTGAAGTGACGTGGCGGGCGGTTTCGCTGCCGGCAGGCGCCGATTCGGTGAGTTACTCCGTTTACCGCAAAAACAGCACGGAAGATGATACGATGTGGGTGAAAATTGCCGAAGGGTTGACCAAATGCAAATGGACGGACCTCGCCTTTGTTTCGCAGACTCCTTCCGAACCCGAAGTTCCTTCCGAACCGACGGAACCGACGGAACCGGAAACGCCTTCCGAAGGCGGTGAAAGCGGCGGGGAAACAACCGATCCCGGTGCGGGTGAAGGGGACGGCGGTGAAACCGTGATTGCCCGCAGCGGCGGGGAAGCCGATTCGGCCGAAGTGCTTGTTGAAGGCGAAACTTACGACTACGCCGTGCGCGCCGTTTACACCGTTGCCGTCAGCGAAAAACAGACCTCGCTTCAGGGAAGCCGCCTCTCGTATTACGCGCAGGGAACGCTTTTCCGCAACGTCTGGAACATTCAGGCGCAGTACCGCGACAACCTGAACCAAATCGAACTCAACTGGTATCCCGTTCCCGGCGCTCAGTACTACAAAGTCGAACGCGCCGAAGTACAGGAAGGAGTCGCCGCCGATCAGCTGCAATATGTGACGCTCAAAGACCGGACGTCGGAGACCTCCTACACCGACTACTCGGTGCGGGTTGCCGATGAGGCTACCGGCGTTGACGCCACCAAAGAGTTCCGTTACCGCGTCATGCCGTTTTATTACAATTCGGCGGGGGAGGCGGTTTACGCAACCCTCGGTCCGCACACCGTGACGATTCTGGGAGCCTTGCTGGCTGTCGGCGCGCCCGACCGGCCCGTCATCCGCTCCGTTTCCAAAGGCGATTACGGCAGCGGAATCAAAATCGAATGGGAAGCCATGGAAGGAATGAGCTTCCGTATTTACCGCGCCGTTTCGGCGACCGCGCCGTTTGAGCCGGTTGCCATAACGGAACCGGAAGCGACTTCGTACATCGATCCGCTGACCGATGTGAGCGAAAGCCGCCGTTACGACACGTACTATTACAAAGTTTCGGCGCGCAACGCCGCCAATATCGACGGACAGCAGTCGGTACTTGATGAAAACAGCCACTTCGGCTACGGCTTTTTCATCGACGGAACGCGGGTTTCCGCATCCAAACGGGTTTATCCGCAGCAAATCGACCTGATCTTCGATTTTGCCGAAGCGCCGAAAGCCGATTACTTCTACGCGCAGTACACCTCCGACGGAGGAAGCAGCTGGAACTGGGTGAAAGGCGACGGCACCGTAACGGCGGTTGCCGACGGCGCATTCGCTTTGACCGACGGAATTCCTGTTACGGAACGGAAGGTGGTCGTTCAGATTCCGGATTACGATCAGAACGGTTCGTACAGCTTCCGTATCTGCGCCGGCAAATCGACGCTTTTAACCGATCCCGAGGCGGTTTTTGCGGAAGACGACAGCGAGCTTTACGGCCGCAGTAACGGAATTGAGACGGAAGCCGGGTTTGCGGGGCCGGAAATTCCGGTGCTGACCGTCAGCCAGGGCGAGGTTTCCGTCGGAACCAATAAGATCAAAATCTCCGGCAAATGGGACGGAATGGCCGATTACGGCAACTACGCCGAGGTGAAAATTGTCCGTTACTACACTTTCGGAAAGGATACCAAACTGGCGTCCGAACCGATTGAAGTCAAGGAAAAGGTCGTTGCCGATTGGGGAGCGGTTTCCATCAGTAACGGAGAGTTTTCCTTCACCGATAATCTGGCGCCCGACATCAACCCGACGGCGGATACCATCAAACCGATGAACGCGCCGATCGCCAAAGGGGAAACATGGAACTACTGGACGTGGGACCGCGAAGCGTGGAAGTACATCAACCGCAAAATGCCGTTTGACATGAAAAAGGCGGTCGGCTGCGAGTACAAAATCTTTGCCCGGTGGAAAAACGCCGGCAGTCAGTGGCCCGAATCCGAATCGATTGACACAACTTACGGTTATCCGGCCATTGATAACGACGATTTTGCCCACCTGTTGCTGTGGATGCGCGAGGTGGCAATGAACCGCCTTTGGCACCTGCTCTATCCGCCGTATCACGGGACGTTGGCGACCATTGTCGAGCTGTTGCTGGCGCCGCAGACGAAGGCGGGCGAATACGGCGGTGAAATCGGTTTTACGGCGGCTGTTGACGGTTTAGGCGGTTCCGGCGACTGTTGGATTACCCACTACTCCGACTGGGGCCCCGAGTGGGATATTCACACCGAACCGTTTACCATTGCGATTCAGTTCGGTCAGACCGTCACCTTCGATATGGAAATCATCATCAAAACGCCGCTGTATGACGGTTCCGCCCACGTCATCATCGATTTGGAAAACGGAATGTACGTCGACCGGCCGCGCGGCGGTTCGATTGAGGTGAAGCAAGCGACGGGGCAGACGCAGAAGTACGAGAAGCTGGAGGCGGACGATTCGATCATCTGCCGCTACTTCCCGCCCGAAGGTTACGAAAAGCGGGTTCTCGGTGACAGCGGCGGAACTCAGAGTTATGAGCTGACGACCATTAACTTCAAGTATCCGCTGAACAACTGGATCGAAACCCGTTCCGAAGACTGGACGATGTATTACGGATTCGAATTCGATTAAATTCAATAAAATCGGAAAAATCCGGCGAAAGTTTTTCCGAAAAAGAACCTTTTGCGCATTATTGTTATGAGAGCATCTCGAAAGAGGTGCTCTTTTTTTACAGGAGGTTTTTATGAAAAGAGCGTTGTTTTTTCTTTGCGGAATGTTGGCGTTGTGCGGCTGCGAGGCGGTCAAAGGACGCCAACTGTCGGGTTTTTGGGTCAACCGTAACGGTGCGAGCGCCGCGTTTGAACAAAAGGTCTTTTATCTGGCGACTTTTGAGCAAAAGGCGGCGGAAGGCGAGGTTTTTCTTCCCGAAGACGAATCGCTGACGGAAGATTTTGACGGCGTTTACAAGCTGGCGTATCTCTCCGGCGGCAGCGTCGCGGCCGCTTCGGTGACGGAGGGCGTGTGGCGGATTACTTACGCGCCGTCAGAAACGGCAAAACGTTCCGTTTACGCGCTGGATTTGAAGCCGATGACAGGCTCGGGAACCGTTCAGCGCTTTGATCTTTCGTTTGACGGCGACCGGCTGATTTTGGCGGATTTTCAGCGGCCGGAGGTGACGGTGGAAAGGTATGTGCGCTCGGGCGCCGTCGACGGAATGTGAAGGAGGCGGCGATGGGGGTTTTGATTTTTCTGATTCTGACAGCGGTTTCATGTGCGGCCGAAACCGTTTGGAGCGAATTTCCCGAGGCGGAGCGTCTGTATGCGGCTGTGACGGACAACCGCCTTCTGCCGCCGGAAGAGACGGCGGTTGTTCTTGACGGCGTTTCCCCGCGGCTGACATGGAGCGGACGCGAAGGCGCGGACGCCTACCGCATTTACCGCGCCGCCGCCGGCGCGGAGGCGGTTCGGCTGACGGAAACAAAAGAATGTGAATTTTCCGATACGGAAATTTCGGTTCTCACTCATTCGGGAATTTGGCGTTACTCGGTGGCGGCAGTCAACGAAGCCGGTGCGGAAGGATTCCGCTCTCCGGAATGCGCAGTGACGGTGACGGCGCCCGCATTTGAAAAGAGTGCCCGCATGGCGGAGGCGTCGGCAGGCGGTTTTGAAAATGCGCCAGAACCGTCCGTGCGCATTTCGTTTTACCTGCCGGTCGAAGCGGTTGCTTTTTCGGTTTTGAGAAAAGAGGCCGGAAAAGGTTCCGTGATTTTGGCGGATGCGCATCCTGCCGGCGGTTTTGCGGACGGCGGCGATGAAAACGGCGGCTTGTCGGTTTTTTATGATACGACAGCCGTTCCCGGTGTTTTTTACGAATACCGTGTCATACCGATCAATGCGCTCGGGCAATACGGACGGGAGAGTGAAACCGTCGAGGGGTTTGTCTTTCCGCCGCCCTCGCTCTCCGACTGGGACGTCACCGCCGGGAAGGCGCAAACGCGGTTGATGCTGCCGTCGCTCTTCCGCGAGCGGACGGTCGGCGCGGCGTTTTTTTTCACCGATCCGACGACGGGTAAAACCGAAACCGTTGAAGTCGGATTTCCGTTCGGTTTCCGCGAGACGGTCGCAATTACGGAAAGCGATATCAGGCGGCTGTTGGACGGCTGCGATTCGCGGTGGCTGACGGTGTGCGCGGCAATGGTTTTTGAAGACGGCGGCGGCGCGCGTTTGAGATCGCTGCATTCCCGGCTTCAGCCGATTCTGATTTTCAGCAAAGAGTCGGCCTCGCTTCCCGTTCCTTCGTCCGTTGCCGTTGAATCCGGCAGCCGTTATGCGGACGGAAGCGGCTGTGTGCCGGTGAGGTTGAGCTGGATCAAGCCGAGCGATACGCGCATTCAGGGCTATCGGATCTACCGAAGCGGAATTCTTGATTTCGCAGACGGAACCGATTCCACCGATTGGGGGGAACCGGTTGCGGATGTGAAAACCGCCGGTTTCGGGGAAGCTGTTGTTTGGGAAGACGGTGATTTTCCGCGTTACGGTGCGTTTTATTACAAAATCAATCCGTATGCCGATGAAAACACGGAAACGCAAAACAACCGCGCGCCGGATTCCTTTGCAAAGGCGGCGGTTTTCCCTGCCGACGGACAGACGCCGGAGGCTTCTTACCGCGAATTCGAGGATAAAGTCCGTCTCCGGTGGAAAGAGCGGGACGGAATTGTCCGTTATAATTTTTACGCGCTTCCCGATCAACTGGAGAATGTCCGGGTCTTCGAACGGCAGAGTTTTTCCGTAGACGAACGGGGAGCATACTTCGATTTTCCGATATCGACTGTCGGGGAAGTGAGGTTCAGGACGGCTCCGGTCGTCGTTTTTACCGCTTCTGACGGAACGGAGCTTGGCGAGGTTGTCGGCGAACAGTCGCCGCAGGCGGTCGGAGCCATTGAGATAAACGACGATGAATGGACCCGGTTGGTCATGAAAACGGTGGCCGAAGCGCAGTCGCGGATTGTGCCCGGGGAGCGCGGCGGCGGCAAACTGACAAAAACGGAGACGGTATTCTTTTACAGAGGGGTTTCGCCTCATTTGAAGTGGGATATGTACGATCTTTACGGATTCAACCGTTACACCGATAAAAACAACGCCGTCGCCATTTCCGGCACGATGGCGCATTTGTACGGCGACGGAGCGGATTTTTCGTATTCAATCGGCTTTTCCCTTATGTCGGAGGCGTCGGTTTTCGAGCGGATTGACACAACGGTAAAGGCGGCTGCTCCGTTGGAGGTGGGCGGCGTTTATCCGGGATGGATTTACGTTTGGGCGCGTCACATCGGCAGTAAAGAGAAAGATGCCGCCCGCGGCTTGCTGCCGGTCGGCGAAAATCAGAATCCGCAGAAAACGATCGGAGAATTCGGTGAAAAATACGGCTTCGATTTGACTTATCCGTCGGAAAACGGTTTCAGCGGCGGGACTGCGTATTTGATTCTTCGCGATGAAGCGGATGAAGCAACCGGAATTCCGTATTCCCGGATCGGAATGCTTTAATAAGGTTGACCGGAACGAACAAATCGGATAGAATGCGAACCGTTATGGGAACGCTTTTATCCGATTTGAAAAATCCCGACAAAAAACCGTTGCTGGCGGCGCCGTTGGCAGAGCTGTCGCATTTACCGTTACGGCTTTTAATCGAAGAATTCGGCGGCTGCGATTGGTATTTTACTGAAATGATTTCGGCGGGAGCGCTGCGGGCGGCTTCTCCTTATGAAGATTTTTATACAGCGGCCGGCTCGTTAGCGGATCGGACGGTTTTTCAGTTGGCAGGCAGCGATCCCGATGCGTTTGCAGCTGCGGTTGAACGGCTGCTCGAAATTCCCGGAGCGGGAATCGACATCAATATGGGCTGCAGCGCTTTTACCGCGGTTCAAAAAGGGTGGGGAATCGAGTGGATGCGCGATCCGCGGCGGGCTGCCGACTTGATTGCCTATCTGCGGCCGTTAATCAAAGATCGAACGCTGTCGGTGAAAATGCGTATCGGTTGGACAGCCGATGAAGGATTTTTCAAGGAGTTCGCCGCGGCGCTGGAATCGGCGGGTGTCGATTTTTTGACGTTGAATCCTCAAATCAAAAAGGAGAGCCGCGGCCGCAGCGGCGATTGGAAGTGGGTAAAGCTTTTAAAGGAGACGGTTTCCGTTCCGGTTATCGGCAACGGCAATATCATCGACAGTGAAACATTCGCCTTCCGCGCCGGGTTAAACGGGTTCCCCGGATTCGGCGCCGACGGCTTCATGATCGGACGCGGCGGCGTTGCTCGACCGTGGCTGTTTAAGCGGCTTTCCGATCTGCAAAACGGGGCGGCTGCCGGCTTTGAAGTTGACTTAACGGCGGTTTTTGACCGTTTTACGGAACTGCTGCGTTTGTATCAGCCTCCGGAGTTTTACCCGTCGCGTTTGAGCCGTTTTCTCTTTTATTTTTGCGGAAATTTCCGTTTCGGGCACCGGCTTTTTTCCGAGGTAAAAAAAGCCGGACGAAACGGCAATGAGATGGAGGCGGCTGTGCGCGGGTATTTGAACCGTCATCCTGAAGAGCGTTTTTCTCGAATTTAACCGAAACGCTTGCTTTTAAAAGGTAAAAGCGGTATCATGAATCCATGAAAAAACGACTGGTTACCTCCGCTTTGCCTTATGTGAACAACATTCCTCACTTGGGGAATTTGATTCAGTGCCTTTCAGGCGATGTGTTTGCCCGATTCTGCCGCAGTTACGGTTATGAAACCCGCTTTATTTGCGGAACCGATGAATACGGAACGGCGACTGAAACGAAGGCGGCAGCGGAAGGTGTTTCGCCGCGCGAGTTGTGCGACAAGTATCATGAAATCCATCGGCAAATTTACGATTGGTTTGAAATTCACTTCGATCACTTTGGACGAACCTCTTCTCCGAAACAGACCGAAATCGTTCAGCACATTTTTAAAAAAGTCGATGAGGCGGGTTATGTTGCCGAACGAACAACCACGCAGCTTTTTTGCGAACACTGCGATCGTTTTTTGGCAGACCGTTACGTTGGCGGAACTTGTCCGCACTGCGGTTATGAAGAGGCACGCGGCGATCAATGCGAAAAGTGCGGCAAACTTTTAGATCCGACCGATTTGATTTCTCCGAAGTGCGGCAGCTGCGGTTCTCAGCCGGTTTTGCGCGAAACGAAGCACCTCTATCTCGATTTGCCGAAAGCGCTGCCGCTGCTTGAGTCGTGGATGGAGAAGCGCAGCGTTGAAGGATTTTGGGCGAAAAACGCCTTGGCGATGACGAAAGGATGGATTCGCGACGGTTTGAAAGAGCGCTGCATTACCCGCGATTTAAAATGGGGCATTCCTGTTCCGAAACCCGGTTACGAGAATAAAGTCTTTTACGTCTGGTTTGACGCTCCGATCGGATATGTTTCCATTACCGCTTCAAAATTCGACGATTGGAAGGAGTGGTGGTACGATCCCGACAACACAGAGCTCTATCAATTTATCGGAAAAGACAACATTCCGTTTCATACCGTGATTTTTCCGTCGTGTCAGTTGGCGACAGGCGAAAATTGGACAACGCTTTATCATATGTCGTCAACGGAGTATCTCAATTACGAAAACGGAAAGTTTTCGAAGAGCAAAGGCACCGGCGTTTTCGGCGATCAGGCGAAAGAGACCGGTATTCCCGCCGACGTGTGGCGTTTTTACATTTTTTACAACCGCCCGGAAAAATCGGATGTTCAGTTTTTGTGGAGCGACTTTCGCGAACGAGTCAATTCTCAGCTGATCGGCAATTTCGGCAATCTGATTAACCGAACCGTCAGCTTCATCCGTCGTTTTTATGATGGAAATGTTCCCGAAGCGCCTGCAGACAAAGCGTTTTTGGCGGAAGAAAAAAAGATTCTCGATGAAATCACCCGCTGTTATGACCGCGCTGATTTAAGAGACGCATTTCGCGGTGTTTTTGAGTTGACTTCATTCGGAAATAAAGCGTTTCAGGACGGAGAACCGTGGCGTACTCGCAAAGAGGCGCCCGAAGAGGCGGCGCAGCTGATTCGTTCATTGATTAATCTGATTCACGATGCGGCGATTGTTGCCGAACCGGTTTTGCCGGCAACGGCGGCGAAAATCGCAGAAATGTTGGGCGTTTCGGAATTAAAATGGGGAAATCTGCAGAAAAGCGATATTCGCACTGTCGGTGAGGCGAAAATTCTCTTTACGCCGCTGGAAGAAGAGCAAATCGATGAACTGAGAGTTCGTTACGGAGGCGCTCAAACGCCGCCGGCTGCCGTCATTCCCGATTCGCAGGCTCAAAAGTTTGCTGATGCGGTCAGATTGGCTGTCGGCCGTATCGAATCGATTGAAACGCATCCGAATGCGGATAAGCTCTATGTCGAGCAAATTGACTTGGGCAGCTTTGGCAAACGGCAGATTGTCTCCGGTCTGGCAGATTTTTATCGGAAAGAAGAGTTGGTCGGCAAAAAGGTCATCGTTGCTGTCAATTTGAAACCGGCAAAGCTGCGCGGAGTTTTAAGCGAAGGGATGATTTTAGCTGCCGAATGCGGCGAAGGCGACGGAAAGCAAATTGAGGTTTTAAGTGTCGACGCGCCGGAAGGAACCGTTGTGGTTCCGGAAAACACCGCAGCCGCTGAACCGCCGCAAACCGTTAAAATCGACCGCTTTTTTGAAGTGCCGTTGACGGTCGAAGAGGGTGCCGTAAAAGTCGGCGGAGAGCGTTTGAAGGCAGATGCGGTTTTTGTTGAAACAGACCGAATCCGAAACGGTCGGGTTTGCTGAAATGGACGGACGGAAAATCGAAGTCGAGACGGATTCGTTTCTGCAGACTCCGTTTTGGGCGGAGGTCAAAGCGGCGGAAGGGTGGCGGCCGTATTTTTTTGATGAAGACGGCGGTCGAATTTTATTGTTGGTGCGAACGCTCCGCCGCGGATTGGCAGTCGGTTACGTTCCTTTCGGTTGGGGGCAGTCGGCAGTGACGCCGCAAAGCGCTGCCGAAAAAGGCCGTCGTTGGCAGAAGGAAACAGGAGAACCGCTTTTTCTCATCAAATGGGATTTTCCGCTTTACACGGTTTTTACAAAGGAAGAGGGAATTGATCCGCAGTTTGATTTTGGAATCGGTGCGCCGCTGAAAAAAGCGGTTGCTGACATTCAGCCGCCGGATACGACAATTCTTGATTTGACGAAAAGCGACGAAGAACTTTTCGCCGCCATGCATCGAAAAACCCGATATAACATCAAATACGCCGAAAAGTCGGGCGTCCGCATCCGGGAAGCATCTGCCGACGAGTTGCCGGCATGGTATAAACTTTATCAGATAACGGGCGTCCGCGACAAAATCGCAATTCACTCCGAAGAGTATTACCGTCGGATTTTGGAAAAAAGTGCGCCGCTTTCACAAAAAGATGAAAAGCCGTGCGTGAAACTTTATTTTGCCGAACATGAAGGCGATTTGCTGGCGGGAAACGTTGTTCTTTTTTATAAAAAACAGGCGCTTTATCTTTACGGTGCTTCGTCGAATGAAAAACGCAATCTGATGCCTGCCTATCTTTTGCAGCAGCACGCTATTCGAGCTGCCCGTGACGCCGGCTGCGCCGTTTATGACTTTTACGGCATTCCTCCGACAGAAGATCCGCACCATCCGATGCATGGACTTTACCGGTTTAAAACCGGTTTTGGAGGCGTTTTGATTCACCGCTGCGGAGTTTACGATGCCCCCGTGCGCCCGTTTGTGTATGCGTGTTTTCGAGCAGCAGAACGGATGAGGCAATTTTACTTTAAAAAACTCAGAAAGCGATTTTAATCGTGCGCGTAGTTTTTAATGCGTTCCTGAAGAGCGTTTCCCATGCGGTCGATCTCCTGCTCGAGTATGGAGTTGAAATCCCGATGAAACTGCGCCGCATTGAACGGCTTTTTATCGTCTTCATCAAGCAGAAGTTGATACGGCTTTACTTCAAGGGCGCCGGCGATCCGAACAAGGGAATCGATTGACGGCAGGACTTTACAAGTTTCGATTCCCGCGATCATTCCCGTTGATAAATCGGTTTTTTCGGCGAGAGTCAGCTGCGACAGGTTCAATTCTTTTCTTCGTTGTCTGATATTTGAGCTGATAATTTCCGCTATCGTCATACAAGTATTTTAAACGGAACGGAATAAAAATAAAATCGAGAGAAAAAGAGGTGTTTACTCAGTTAGAGTGAGAATTTCGGTATTGAATTGTCGTCCTCGGTCGAATTCGTTCATGAAGAGCTCAAAAGAAGCGGCTCCCGGCGACAGCAGAAGGACTGACGGTTCCTGCGATTCGTTGGCGGCTCGAATGGCGTCGGCAAACGCTTCTTTCATCGATCGGAACGGTCCGGCGTAAGGTTTATTTTTTAAATCGGTCGTTGCCAACGCTTTTTCTGTTGCGCTTCCGTAGAGAAGTGAGATGTGTCTGACGTTTTCGGGAATTTTGCCGAACGGTCTTAGGTCAAGATCTTTGTCGGTGCCGCCGGTAATCAGATAAATCGGCAAGTTGAAACTGCGGCATGCGGCAAGCATGGCATCCGGAATTGTGGCGGCGGTATCGTTGTAAAAAGTGATGTTTTTGAACGTCCCTCGGTTTTCAAGGCGGAAGGGCACTCCCGGAAAAGAGGCGGTCGCTTTTTTGACAAGATCGGGCAGGCAGCCGAAGCGAATGGCGATGAATGCGGCGGCGGCAATATTTTTCCGGGAATGGGCGCCGGGAACGGCAAGCGTTTTGGCGGTTACGGAGTCGTCGATTTGATCGGCAAAGATCGTTTCCGCTGCGGTTTCCTGCGCAAAACGCTTTCCGTAGTCGTCTGACGGCAGAATCAGCAGATCATCAGCCGTTTGATGACGGTAAATGAACCGTTTGTCATCAACATAATCTTCAAAGGAGTTGTATGCGTTTTGGTGGTCGCGAAGAATGTTGGTGATGACAGCCGCTTTCGGTTTCAGAAGAACCGTTTCGGTTGTCTCTTCGACGCCGCGAATGTCTGCCAACTGCCAAGACGAAAGTTCCAAAACAACAGGCGACTCAGGATTCCGTTCGGCTTCTTCAATAAACGTCAGCGGCGAAACGGTGATGTTTCCGCCGAGAAAGGGATTTTTTCCACACTCTTTCAGGATATGAGTCAGAGCGCCGGCTGTCGTTGATTTTCCTTTGCTGCCGGTGACGGCGATAATCGGATTGCGGCAGCGGCGGAGAAAAACGGTAATATCGGTTTCAACGCGGGCGGCCGCCTGTAAAAACGGCGAATCTTTTTTGACAGCGGGATTTTTGATAACGCAGTCGGCATTTTGAAAATCTTCGATACGGTGTTCGCCGAGAACATAACGGATGGGATACGGTTTTAACTGCTCCAATGTCGGAGCCAGAACGGTTTCGTCGCGCAAATCGGTAACAGTGACTTCGTCGCCCCGTTTTGCAAAATAGACGGCAGAGGCTAAGCCGCCGCCATTGAGGCCGAGCCCCATAACGGTTACTTTCATAAACCGATTGTGCTTTTATTGAAGAAAAAAGTCAAGAGTTCAGCGGAAAAGGCGGACGTAAGGAGGGTTTTCTCCATCGCAGACAGTTTCGGCGTAACACGGAACGGTTTTGATCCGGCGGCGGCTCAGATGAATGAGTTCTTCGGCGAGCGCCGCGTCCGGGGTTTCCGGCAGGGGGCCAAAATCCGTCTCGGCCGCCTGCAACGCTCCGGCGGCGGTCTTTCCGGTCTCCTGCGGCCGCGCGCATTCGGTCTCAAAACGGAGGATAAGGCGGCCGCCTCGGTTGACGGTTTCAATCAGCCGAAAAAATCCTTTGAACGGCGGCGGAGCGGTCGGCTTTTCCGGTAATCGGGCGACCGAAAGCCAAAACGGCGCTTGCATTGCGGATAAATCGCCCGATTCGGCAAAGAGAGTGAAAGAAATTCGTTGAAGCTGCGCTTCCCAATACGGCGGCAGCGGCAGAACCAATTCGTACACGTTTTAAAATAACAAAAAGAACGGGAAAAAGCAATTTCTTCACGAATTCTCTTTACAAAAACTGTTTTTTTCGGTATAGTTAAAAACAATTTACGATTCAAAATAATATTCAGGTGGAAGATATGGCCAGAAGATGTGAAATTTGCGGAAAAGGAACCGTTTCGGGAAACAATGTCCCGCGGAAAGGTCAGCCTCGAAAGAAGGGCGGTGCCGGTCAGCATATCGGTGTTAAAACCAAACGGGTTTTCAAACCGAATTTGGTAAAGGTAACGGCAGACATTCAGGGTAAACCGCAGAAGATTAAAGTCTGCATGAAGTGTCTGAAAGCATGCATGAAAACTGAATAAACGACGTCTTTGGACGTTTCTTTTCAGAAATCCGGTAAAACGGAGAGCCGGGGGTGCCGCATTGCGGCTGAGAGGCGAAAGCCAACTCCTTGAACCTGAATCGGGTAATGCCGGCGAAGGGAAGGTTGAATCAAAGCGCACCCGACAGGTGCGTTTTTTTTTTTTACGGGAGGAAAAATGACAATTTCGGTCAATGACGAGCCGTTCGAGCTGGAACGGGAGATGTCGGTGGAAGAGTTTGTTGCCGAAGAGCTGGAGTCGGATGACGGTTTGGTGGTATTGGTTAACGATGCTGTCGTTCCGAAGGAAAAGCGAAACGCGCTCATTTTAAAAGAAGGCGATTGTGTGGAAGTCGTCCGTTTTGTATCGGGAGGCTGAGATATGGAAAAAGACGAACTGGTTTTGGGCGGAAAGGTTTTTACAAATCGTCTTTTTACCGGAACGGGGAAATTTGCCCGCAACGAAGATATTGCGCCGATGTTGGAGGTCAGCGGCTCCCAGATAGTAACGGTGGCGCTGCGCCGCATCGATTTCAAATTCCCGCAGGAAAACATTCTCAATTTTATACCGAAAAATGTCACGCTGCTGCCGAACACTTCGGGAGCACGCAACTGCGCCGAGGCGGTGAAGATTGCCCGCATTGCTCGGGAAGCCGGCTGCGGACGATTTATCAAAATCGAAATCATCAACGATTCAAAATATCTGTTGCCGGACAATGCCGAGACGGTAAAGGCGACGGAAATTCTGGCGAAGGAGGGATTTGTCGTTCTTCCTTACATGATGCCCGATTTTGTCTCTGCCAAACGGTTGGAAGAGGCGGGAGCGGCGGCAATCATGCCTCTTGGCTCGCCGATCGGCAGCAACCGCGGGCTTTTAACGCGGCCTTTCATTGAAATTCTGATTGAAAATACCGATTTGCCGGTGGTGGTCGACGCCGGCATCGGCCGTCCGTCGCAGGCGGCGGAGGCAATGGAGGCGGGAGCGGCTGCCTGTTTGGTCAACACAGCGATTTCGGCTGCCGATGACCCCGTGCGCATGGGGCGGGCGTTTTCTCTGGCGGTTGAGGCCGGCCGCACAGCGTTTTTGGCTAAACTCGCCGAAGAGTCCAAGTATGCGGTTGCCTCCAGTCCGTTGACCGGATTTTTGCGCGCAAAAGAGGTCTAAAATGTCGTTTTACTCCGTAATCGAAAAATACCGCGGCTTTCGGTTTCAAGACTATTTCGAGAACGTCACCGAAGAGATGTTTCTTCGTTCGCTTCGGCATGCGGAAGAGGAGCGGTGTTCGGAAATTGATTTGCTCAATTTTCTCTCTCCGCAAGGGGACCGTCACCTTGAAGAGATGGCTGTTCTTTCGCAAAAACTGACGCGCCGTTATTTTGGGCGGACGGTCAGCCTCTATCGGCCGATTTATTTAGCGAATTACTGCAGCAACGGCTGCGTTTACTGCGGCTTTTCGAGCCTGAATCGCATTAAACGGCGGCAGCTGACGTTTGAGGAGATTGAGGAGGAAGCGGCCGAAATTGCGAAGTCGCAGGTGCGCCACATTTTGATGCTGACGGGAGAGGCGCCGGGCAAGTCGGATTTTACTTATTTAAAAACGGCGGCGAAAATCTTAAAAAAATACTTCGATTCAGTGAGTATTGAAGTGTATCCGCTGTCTTTGGAACAGTATTCCGAACTGAAAGAAATCGGCGTCGACGGACTGACTGTTTATCAGGAGACGTATGACGAGGCGATTTATGACAAGCTTCATTTGTACGGACCAAAAAAAGACTATCGCTTTCGACTCGACACGCCTGAACGGGGAGCAAAGGCAGGCTTGCGGGTTATTGGTATCGGCGCGCTTTTCGGTTTGGGAGATCCGATGAGCGACGGATTCTTTTCGGGAATGCATGCGGCTTATCTGCTTCATCACTATCCCGATACGGAAGTCGCGCTCTCGATTCCGCGTATCAAAAAAGCTCCGGAAACTTTTCCGATTACCGATATTGTCAGCGACTCCGATTTTGTGAAATTGCTGGTATCGTTTCGACTTTTTTTGCCGCGGGTTGCTCTCAATGTTTCAACGCGGGAGAGCGCCGATTTTCGCGATCGTATAGTTGAATTGGGAATCACGAAAATGTCCGGCGGCAGCAAAACCGATGTCGGCGGTTACAGCGGAGATGATCCCTCCGATGAACAGTTTGAAATCAGCGATGAGCGGAGTGTTGAAGAGGTTGCCGCTATGCTGAAAACAAAAGGTCTGACGCCGGTCTACAAGGATTGGTGGCAGTTGGTATGAAAAAAAATGAGATATTTATCGGAATAGCCGGTTGCGGAGGAATCGGCGGCAACACCGCGGTGCTTCTGCTCCGTTCGGGGTTCCGTCGTTTTGTGTTGGCGGACTTTGACGCCGTTGATGAAAGCAACCTTAATCGTCAGTTTTTTTTCAAAGATCAAATCGGCCGTCCGAAAACCGAAGCGCTTGCTGAAAATCTGCGGCGCATCGAACCGCAGTGTGAACTGATTTTGCGGAATGAAAAAGTGACGGTGAAAAACGCTGCGGAGATTTTTGCCGGCTGCGGCGTCGTTGTTGAAGGATTTGACGACAAAGATGCCAAACGGATGCTGGCGGAGGTGGTTCTGCCATCGGGTGCGTTTTTGGTCGGCGCCAACGGAATCGGCGGCCTCGAAACCGATTCGGTCGCCCGTACCGTTGTCGGCGGCCGCATGGTTCTCTTCGGCGACGGAACAAGCGATACGGATAAAAATCCGCCGCAGGGACCGAAAGTGGTGATGACGGCTGCTTTAATGGCGAACGAAATTGTCAAACGGTTTGAAAAGGAAGGGTGATGGACGAACGCAAAACAGATGCTAATTTAAACCGTGCCTGCGAAGGCTTGCGGGTGCTGGAAGACGCTGCCAGGTTTGATCTAAACCGAGAAGATTTAACGGCGCACTGCCGCCGTATGCGTCATGAACTGAGGAGTTTGTTCGAAAATCGCCGTCTGCGGCTGCTCGATCACCGCGATTCGGTTTCCGACGTCGGCGTTTCTGTCAGTCAAACAGCGCGTGACGACGGCCGTCCGAATCGGCTTGCGGTGATTGCAGCCAACGCCAAACGGGTTCAGGAGGCGCTGCGGGTTTTGGAGGAGGCGCTGAAAGGCGAAGGCCTTCAGGCGGAAGCGAAGAAGGCCGAAGCGCTGCGGTTTGAAAGCTACACTTTGGAAAAACAGGTGACCGCACCGTTTTTGAGGCGGCTGCCGGAAGGAATTTACGGTATTACAGCAGAGAAGTTTGCAAACGGAAAAAGCAATGTCGAAACGGTTCGGGAAATGGTCGACGCGGGAATTCGGGTGATTCAGTATCGGGAAAAATACCGGCCGATGAAAGAAAAGGCAGCCGAGGCAAAAGAAATTCGCAAAATAACGGCCGATGCCGGCGTGACGTTTATCGTCAACGATCACCCCGATTTGGCGCTGCTGTGCGATGCCGACGGTGTTCACATCGGGCAGGATGATTGGAATGCGGCTGATGTGCGCCGTCTGATCGGCGATATGAAAATCATCGGTTTGTCGACGCACAATCCCCGGCAGGCGGACGAATCGGAAAACCTCGATATCGATTACATCGGCTGCGGCCCGCTTTTTCAGACTTTTACGAAAGACGACGTCTGCGATCCGGTCGGGTTAAACTATCTCGACTATGTTTCGCGCACCGCTACTCGTCCGTTTGTCGCTATCGGCGGTATTAAACTGAGCAACATCGATGAAGTGTTGAAGTATCCTGTCAGACACATCGCTCTGGTTTCGGAAATCGTCGGTGCCGCCGACATGAAATCTTTGGTCAGAATTTTAAACGATAAAATCAACAGTTTCGGGAGGAATCAATGAGTTTTACAACACAGGCGGACGCCGCCAAAAAAGGAATTTGGACGCCGCAAATGGAAGAAGTCTTTTGTGCCGAGGGAATCGGTAAGGAAGATTTAATAAAGGGAATCGCCGCCGGTGAAATTGTGGTTCCCGCCAACCGCAATCATAAGAACTTAAAAGCGAGAGGAATCGGCCGAGGACTCAAAACGAAAATCAATGTCAACCTCGGCGTATCGGAAGATGTCTGCGATCGCGATATGGAGATGCGCAAAGTCGAACTGGCGCTGAAATACGATGCCGATGCGATTATGGATTTATCGACATTCGGTGATACACAGGCGTTCCGTCGGCAGTTGGTAGAAAAAGTTCCGGTTATGCTCGGAACCGTTCCGATGTATGACGCTGTCGCTCGTTACGGAAAAAACATCGCCGCTATGACAAAAGACGACCTGTTTCGCGTCGTCGAAATGCACTGTGAAGACGGAATCGATTTTCTCACCATTCACGCCGGACTCAACCTGACCGCCGCCGAGCGGGTTGACCGCAATCCCCGTCAAACCGGAATCGTCAGCCGCGGAGGATCCATTCTTTATGAATGGATGAAACGCAACGGAAAAGAGAATCCGTTTTATGAAGAGTTTGACCGCCTTCTGGAAATATGCGCCCGTTACGATGTGACGCTGAGCCTCGGCGACGGACTGCGTCCCGGTTCGCTGAAAGACGCCACCGATGCGCCGCAAGTGACCGAGCTGGTGATTTTGGGAGAGTTGACAAAAGCGGCTCGGGAACAAAACGTCCAGGTGATGATTGAAGGCCCCGGACACATGGCTCTCAACGAAATTGCCGCCAATATGCTGATTGAAAAACGGTTGTGTCACGGCGCGCCGTTTTATGTACTCGGACCGCTGGTAACCGACATCGCGCCCGGCTACGACCACATCACCGCCGCCATCGGCGGCGCCGTTGCCGCCGCTGCGGGCGCCGATTTTCTTTGTTACGTAACGCCGGCAGAACACCTTCGTCTTCCCGACGAAGATGACGTCAAAGAAGGAATCATGGCATCAAAAATCGCCGCCCACGCCGCCGACATCGCCAAAAACGTTCCGGGCGCCGTCGAACGCGATCACGAAATGGGACACGCCCGCGGCCGTCTCGATTGGCCGAAAATGCTCGACTGCGCACTTGACAAGGAAAAAGCCGTTGCCTACCGCCGTTCTTCGATGCCGCACGAAGAACACGTCTGCACCATGTGCGGCGACCTCTGCCCGATGAAACGGAGCAAGGAGTTCTTATGAAAAAAACGCTGACAATTCTTTCGGTTTGTCTCGCCGCCGCACATCCCCTCTCTGCCGAAGAAACGCTTGAAGTCGGAACGCAGAGGCCCGATTCGCAGGCGCTCGGAGCCGAAATCACCGAAACCGTCGAAACAGACGTTCCGCCGGCCTTCCCGAGTTCCGAAACCGAAAACCTCTCCGACACTGTCATCACGGAAACCGACGACGGCATCACCGAAACCGACGTCATCAAAACCGAAGAACTTCCGGCCGACGACGGTCTCGTTTGGGATTCCGAAGAGCCGCTTGACGATGCGGCAGCCGCAAAAGCCGACATTCCCATCCGACTGCGCGCCGAAAAAGCCGCCGAAAGCGAACTCGAATACCTCACGCAAACCCTCAAACTCGACAGCAAACAAAACGAGCTGCTCCGTCAAGTCCTCACCGATCTCGCCGTCAAACAGCTGCGCATTGACGAAAACTCCGACCTAAAAGCCGCCCGCAAAAGCGTCATGCGCACCGGTCTCAAACTCGAAAAAAAAAGCCGCCTGAAAGCCGTTTTTACCAAAGAACAATATAAACAGTACCGCCGCCTTGATGAGCGGCAGTGAAGAAAGAACAGCAAAATAAATTCTTGACTTCCGGATAAATCCGTATTACAATAAAACAGATATGCGCAGATTGATTC
This sequence comes from uncultured Spirochaetota bacterium, assembly GCA_944388995.1. Lineage (GTDB taxonomy): Bacteria > Spirochaetota > Spirochaetia > JAFGXN01 > JAFGXN01 > CALXOJ01. Next base: position 155,078 of record CALXKN010000002.1, read on the forward strand.
TTTTGGCAAGTGTTTTATTTTTAACGGCAGGCATTTCCGTGTTTTCACAGGACGCGGAACGCCGCCGTACCGAGTGGCTTGAACGTTCAAGAATCGGTATAAAAATCGAATTGGGGGCGCATACCGTTTTTAATCGCGATTTGGACGGTTTTATTCCGGATGAAAATGCGATGTTTCTTTACGTCACCTCTCTGCAGCCGGAGACTTATGAAGAGGCCGTCAAAGATCTTTCTCTGACCGTCGATCGGGAACGGATTATCTCCGTTCTTTCGGAATTAAAAGATTCTCTCGGGTTGCCTTATATGATTTTTCCTGCAAAAAATTATGACGGGTTTTGTTTTTGGGATTCTGCCGTCAGTGATTATAATATCGCTGATCATACCGTTACGCAATCCGATTGGCTGAAAACCGTTTCCGATATTTGCAGGGAATTCGGAGTAAAAGTCGGTTATACATATTCGATTATTGATTGGCATCATCCGTCTCAAATTCAATACCGAAAAGACGGAACCCGGTTTGCCGTGAAAATGAATACGGTGATGAACGACGGAATGAAGCAGGAATACATTGACTATATGACCGGGCAGTTGCGCGAGCTGATTGTCGGTTACGGAGCTGATCTGATTTGGTTTGACGGTAATTGGGCTCCGTGGTGGACTCCGGAGGATGCTGAAGCTCTTGCGGCCGAAATGCGCCGGTGGAACCCTGATCTGATTATCAATTCGCTGCAGGAGTCGTCTCTGTCAGCCGGCGGGGACTTCGATGTTTATACTGTTTTGCCGTCGGATCTGACATTGAAAACGCATCGGCGGCCGTGGTTATACTCCGTAAAGTCGTTTACGGGAATTGATCAAATTGCCAACAGTGTCCGATACCGCGACAGCAAAACTTTAATTGAAAAAACGGTTAAAGTTTGGGGGAAAGGCGGTTCTGTTTTGATTCATCTGAATGTGACAAAGGAAGCGTTGGTCGCACCGGCCGCTCTTGAGCTGATGAAAGAAACGGGAGAATGGTTGGCTGTCAACCGGGAGGCAATTTTCGGTACGATGCTCTGCCCTGAAAAAACCGATTCCGATGACGTCTTTTTTTGCGGGGATAACCGCATTTATCGGATCTCCCTTCATTCGAAACCATGGAGCAACGGTCGGAAACCGCTGAAAATCGATGCCGTCCCGTATCTGCGGAAAGACGCTCCGCTCCGCAGTGCGTTTCTTTTTCTGAAAGACGGAAAGGCGGCGTTGGAAATTGCGGAGGATACGGAAGAACTTCTGCTTCTTCCCGAATACAGGGATGAATACGAGTCGTTATTGATGCCGGTTTACGGTTTTGAATATTAATAACAGAGGGATTTATGTTAAAAGAGAGTTTTTTTAAAATTTATCAGAAACTGATTTTCAGCGATCTTCCGTCTCCGCGGAAGTCATTTATCAACGGTGAAGATGTTCATCAATTTGTCGGTAAAGACGATTCTCCGTCGGAAAAGGCGCATAAAATTCTCGGACAGATGACTTTGGAAGAAAAAATCGATTTCATCGGCGGATTGCAGTGGTTTGCCGTCCGTCCGGTTCCCCGGCTGGGATTGGACGCCATGTGGATGGCCGATGCTTCTTCCGGTGTGCGCGGCGTCGGCCGTTCGACGGTTTTTCCGTGCATGGTCTCCATGGCGGCGACCTGGGACCGCGACCGTATCCGTAAAGCGGCGGCGGTTTTGGCGGAAGAGTGCCGGGCCAAAGGAGTTTCCTGCCTGTTGGGACCGGGCGTCAATATTGCCCGCGTTCCGACCTGCGGGCGCAATTTCGAATACATGGGAGAAGATCCTTATCTGACCGCCGAAGGGGCGTGCGCATACATCGACGGACTGCAGAAAAACGGAGTGGCGGCGTCAATCAAGCACTACGCTCTCAACAACTCTGATTACGACCGGAACAAGCTCGGTTCCGATGCCGACGAGAGGACGCTGCGCGAAATTTATCTGCCCGCGTTTGAAGCGGCCGTCAAAAAAGCGGGGGTTCTCTCCGTGATGAGCTCCTACAACCCGATTAACGGGGTTTCCGCCTCCGAAAACCGCCGTATGCTGACCGATATTTTGAAGAACGAATGGGGGTTTGAAGGCTTTGTCGTTTCCGATTGGCTCTCCTGTTACGATGCGGAAAAACCGTTCAATGCCGGTCTGGATTTGGAAATGCCGAACGCCATGTATATGAACAGAAAGAACCTGACCCGGCTGCTGGCGAAAGGCCGGATTACCGAAACCGATTTGGACGATAAAGTCACCCGCATACTGTCGTCGTTTTTTGCGGCGGGCGCCTACGAACGCCCGATTGTTGACGTCAACGCCAGGGAAAACGGTCCCGAACACCTGCAGACTGCGTGCGAAACCGCCGCGGAAGGCACCGTTCTTTTGAAAAATGACAACAACGCCCTGCCGCTGGATTTTTCGCAAAAGCCGATGACCGTTTTGGTGACGGGAAGCCGCGCGAAGGATTTTGAAACGGGCGGCGGCGGCTCCTCCCGCGTCACTTCGCATCAGAAAGTGTCGCCGGTCGACGCCCTGCGGGAGCGGGTCGGCGATCGCGGCAAAATTCTTTACAGCGCTTCGCCGTCGGCATCCGCCCTTAAAAAAGCCGACGCCGTCGTCGTGTGCGCCGGTTTTTCTTACGGAATTGAGGGCGAATTTCACGACCGGCCGTGGCGTTTGCCGAAAAAAGACCGTCGGCTGATTTTAAAGGCGGCGGAATGCAATCCGCGGACCGTCGTCGTTCTGAATACCGGCGGAGCCGTCGAAACAGAGGAGTGGAGTCCGAAGACGGCGGCGGTTGTCGACGCTTTTTTTCCGGGGGACGCCTCCGGCCGTGTTGTCGCCGATGTTCTGCTCGGCAATGTCAACCCGTCCGGAAAACTTCCCTTTACGTTTGCCAAAAAGTGGAGCGATTACCCCTCGGTCGAGAATTACGTCAAAGTTCCCGAAAAGTTCGGACTGTTGCGCGTGACCGGTCCTGCCGGAATGAGGTTTCTCCGCCGGCTGAAAAAACCGTTTGTCTACGAAGAGGGAATTTTTGTCGGTTACCGTCACTTTGTAACAGCCGGAATCGAACCCGCTTTTGCGTTCGGCCACGGCCTTTCCTATACGACGTTCGCCATCACCGATGTGAAGATTTCCTCCGAAAAGATGAAGAAGGGCGAGTGTCTGGAAATTTCGGCGACGGTGACCAATACGGGCGCCCGCGAAGGAGCCGAAACGGTGCAGATGTATCTTTCGGATGAAAAGGCCTCGCTTCCGCGGCCGGCAAAAGAGTTGAAAGGATTTGAAAAGGTCTTTTTAAAGCCGGGCGAATCGAAAACCGTGCGCCTGCCGATTACCGAGGAATCGCTGCGGTTTTACCACCCGTCAAACCGCGGTTGGTGTGTTGAACCGGGGCGGTTTACCGCGTTTATCGGCAACAGCTCCGTTTCCGTTGCGGCTGCCGTCAGCTTTGAATACCTCGGTTAAAACCATGCGGCTGCGCCGGCGCGCGGCCGCTTTTCAGGATAGCGTTTCTTCTTTCAGCAGGCGGGCAATATCCCGTCTCAGCCGCCGCTTCAGGGAGAACAGGCTTCCTTTGAAACGGAAACCTGCCGCCAGTTTGTGACCGCCGCCGCCGTAAGCGAGAGCCGTTTTCCCGATGTCGATTCGGACGGAACGCAGGCTGACGGCGTAGCGTCTGCGTTTTTCATACTTAATCAGTGCGATGATTTCACACCCTTTGACGGCCATCGCGGCGTCGTAAAACGAGGAGGTATCTTTCTCGTTGCCGTATCTCCTTTCAACCGGTTTTGTCACCGCTGCCAGAAAAAAGCGTCCGTTTTCAAAGACTTTCATTTTCCGGATCATTTCGGCCGTAAAACGGCGCGAGAGCAGGGATTTTCCGTACATCATTTTGGCGAAAGTCCGGCTCGGGACGGCTCCGGCTTCCGTCAGATCGGCGACGTCGCGTAACCACGGCGCGCAGCCGCCCTGCAGGAAACGGAAAAAACCGCTGTCGGCGCAAAACCCCCAAAACAGATCGTCGGCGACAACCGGCAGTAAGGATTTGTCCCAGGCGCAGAGAATCCGTTTGATTAAAAGGGTCGTCGAAGGGGAGGCGGGATCGATATAGCGGAGATCGCCGAAATTTTCATCGCCGTTGGCATGGTGGTCGATGACGACGGTAAAGAGACCTTTTGCCGCCTCCTGAAACGTTCCGATGCGGTCGCCGCTTGAGCAGTCGGTCACAATCAGAACCGGCTTTTCCGATTGAATTTGCGCCAAAAGCGGAGCGGGAGATTCGTAAAAAAACGGCCGGTACGGTTCGAAAGCGGCTCCGGTAACCGGTCCCGCATTGGCCAATGTGACTTTTTTCCCTTTTCTTTTCAGAAATTCGGCAAGAGCCCATTGGGAACAGAGACAGTCAGGATCGGGCTGAAAATGTCCGGCAATCAAAAAATTTTCGGAGCCGGTTAGAGCTTTCAGAATGTCTTCGATTGTATCGGTTTTCATCGGTCATTACGTCAGAGTGGCCACCATCACCGCTTTGATGGTGTGCTTGCGGTTCTCGGCTTCGTCCCAAACGTAGCTGCGCGGACCTTCAATGACCGACTCGGTAACCTCTTTCCCTTTGACGGCCGGCAGGCAGTGAAGGAAAATCGATTCGGTTTTGCCGGTCTTTTCCATTAACCCGTCGTTGACCTGAAACGGCGCCAATAACTTTTCCCGGGCGGCGCTTTCGGTCTCTTCGCCCATCGAAGCCCAGACGTCGGTGTAAACGACGTCGGCGCCGTTGAGCGCTTCGTCCGCATTCTCCGTAACGCAGATGCGGCAGCCGTTTTTTTCGGCTTCTTTCCGGCAAAGGCCGACGGTTTCGGGATCCGGCGCCAGCTCCTTCGGTCCGAGCGCCGTAAAATCGACCCCCATTTTGGAACAACCAATCATCATCGATTTGGCGACGTTATTGCGCGTGTCTCCGACAAAAACAACCTTCAGCCCTTTCAGCCGCCCGAAAACCTCTTCCATTGTCATGAAGTCGGCCAGAATCTGCGTCGGGTGGAATTCATCGGTCAGACCGTTGTAGACCGGCACTCCGGAAGCGGAAGCCAGCAGTTCGACATGATCCTGCCGAAAGCCGCGGAACTGAATCGCGTCGAACATCCGTCCCAAAACGCGGGCGGTATCCTCCACCGACTCCTTTGCGCCCAGCTGAATGTCGTCGGTTGACAGAAAAACAGGGTGACCGCCTTCTTCGGCAAACGCCGTTTCAAATGCGCAGCGCGTGCGCGTTGAGCGTTTTTCAAAAATCATTGCCAGCGACTTCCCTTTGAACCGGTTTTTGGTCTTGCCCCGCCGTTTTTCTTCTTTCAGACGGTGAGCCAAATCGAGTAAATAACGGATTTCTTCCGGAGAAAAATCAAGCAATTTCAAAAAAGAACGGTCGGTTAATCTGATTTTCATTTTTATTCCTATCGATGAAGAGTATTATGAATGATTGCCGGAAAAATGTCAACGCTTACTTTTTGATGATTTCCGGTTTTTTGCCGCCGGTCAGAGACTCTTTTGTCACGAGAACCGTTTTTTTCCCGGGGATGTCCGGAAGCTCAAACATAACGTCGTTCATCAGCTTTTCGAAAATGGAGCGGATGCCGCGCGCGCCGGTTTTCTGTTTCAGCGCAATATCGGCGGCCGCTTCGACGGCTTCGGGCTCAAACCGGAGTTCGGCGTCGTCAAGCTTCAGCATCTCGGAGAACTGTTTCAGAATCGAATTGTCCGGCTCTGTGATGATTTTGACAAGCGCCTCTTTGTCCAATTCGTCCAATCCGACCGTAATCGGCAGACGCCCGATGAGTTCGGGAATCAGGCCGAATTTGACCAAATCGTCGGGATGGATTTGCTCGTAGAGTTCTGAGAGCGACGGTTTTTTCCCCCCGGAGATTTCTCCGAAGCCGATGGTTCTGCGCGAAGTCCGTTCGGCAATCAGCTTGTCCAGTCCGACAAACGCGCCTCCGCAGATGAAAAGAATGTCGGTAGTGTCGATTTTCAGCATTTCCTGATACGGATGTTTGCGTCCGCCTCCGGGCGGCACATCGGAGAGCGTTCCCTCGATGATTTTCAGCAGCGCCTGCTGAACGCCTTCCCCGGAAACGTCGCGCGTGATGGAGCGGTTCTCCGATTTGCGGGCGATTTTATCGATTTCATCGATAAAAATGATGCCTTTTTGAGCCCGCAGGATATCGCCGTCGGCATTTTGAATCAGTCTCAGCAGAATGTTTTCCACATCGTCGCCGACGTAACCGGCTTCGGTCACCGTTGTCGCGTCGGCAATCGCGAACGGAACGTTCAGCTTTTTAGCCAAAGTCCGCGCCAGCAGCGTTTTCCCCGATCCCGACGGTCCTAACAGCAGAATGTTGGATTTATCGATTTCAACGTGCGGATCGAGGGCGTTTTTTCTGAAAATCCGTTTATAATGATTGTAGACCGAAACGCTCAGAATCCGTTTGGCCCGTTCCTGTCCGATGACATAGCGGTCAAGATGGGCTTTCAGCTCGGACGGCGTCGGAATGACAGGAGGCTCCTCTTCGCGGCCGCGTTTTTCCTGTTTCGGCGAACCGGTTTCCTGTTCTTTCAGAACGTCAAAAGCCGTCGCGATGCAGTTTTCGCAGACGTAAATTCCCTGCCGGATGCCTTCAAATGAAATCATCCAGTCGGGAATCGGCTCGCCGCAGAGAATACACCTTCTTTCGTTTCCGGACGCGTTTTCACTCATTGATCTTTTGCCAAAATTTTATCGATGAGACCGTATTCCAACGCTTCCCCGGCGGTCAGATAGAAGTCCCGTTCCAGATCAGTTTCCAATTTTTCCCGTTTTTGCCCGCAGTCGGCGGCCAAATAATCGGTCAGCATTTTTTTCAGGCGGACGATTTCTTTCGCCTGAATCCCGATGTCGGTAGCCTGTCCTTCGGCTCCGCCCCACGGCTGGTGGATCATAATACGGGAGGAGGGCAGGGAGTAGCGTTTGCCCTTGGTTCCCGCCGCCAGCAGAACGGCTGCCATCGAACACGCCTGCCCGATGCAGATGGTTCTGACGTCGGACTTTAAGTAGCGGATGGTGTCGTAAATGGCCAGACCGGCCGTGACCGATCCGCCGGGAGAGTTGATGTAGAGGCTGATGTCCCGTTCGTTGTCTTCCGATTCCAGAAACAGCATTTGCGCGACGGCTAAATCGGCCGTCGCATCGTCAATCCGTCCGTCAATGAAAATGACGCGGTCTTTCAGCAGCCGCGAAAAAATGTCATAAGAGCGTTCCCCCGCGCCCGTGCGTTCCACTACAATCGGAACCAGCGTATTGCCCTGTTCGTTCACCCGTCGCTCCTGTCGTCTTACATTGAAAGAAAATCGCCGGCGCTTGTCTTCTTTCCCGCCCTGACTTTTGCCGCGCCGGCCAAAAAGTCGACGGCTTTACCGGTAAGAATTTCTTCCGCCATATAGGCTTTAAAAGAAGGATTGTCGTAAACTTTTTTGATTTCTTCGGCGGTTTTTCCGGAAGCCTTCGCAATCTCCTCAAAACGAAGTTCGTAGTCGGCGTCGGTGACTTCCAGCTTTTCCGCTTCGGTGAGCGCCTTCAGAATCAGCCGGTCCTTTGCGTTCTTGACGGCCGCTTCTTTGAAGTCGCCGACGACATCTTCCTTGGTTTTTCCCTGATATTTCAGAATTTGAACCGCCTGCGCCTCCTGCAGGTTGTTCTGCGCAAGGAAATTCTGCCACGCCTGATCCTGTTCGGCGGCAATCATCGACTGCGGCAGCTCAAAAACCGTCTTTTCGGCAATTTGATTCAAAGCCGCCTCAACTTTTGCCGCTTTCAGCTTGGTGTCGACGGCTTTCTGCAGCCTCTCTTTGATATCGGCTTTCAAATCATCCAGGGTCTTGAATTTTTCGCTGACATCCTGAGCCAGTTCGTCGTCGACGGCGGGCAGTTCTTTGACTTTGATCTCCTTAACCTTTACTTTGACGGTAAAACTCTGTCCTTTCAGCGACGGAGCGTTCTCTTCCTCGCCGAAACTCTTTTTGACAATCTTCTCGTCTCCTTTGTTCATGCCGATGAGATCGTCGTCCAATTTATAAAGATTGTAGCCGCTTCCGACCGTGAAAACAAAATCCTCCCGCTCGGTTTTCGGCATCACTTCGCCGTTTTCGTCCAGAAGGGAATAATCGATGGTGACAATATCGTTTTTCTCGACTCCGCCCGATTTTTTTACGGTGATAACGGCGTTTTGATCCTGAATTTGCGCCAGTTCTTTCTGAATGTCGGCCTCCTCGACGACAACGGAAGGCAGTTCGACTTCAACGTTTTTGTAATCGGGAAGGGTAATTTTCGGTTCGACATCGTAGGCGATAGAGAAGGTAAAATTTTCGCTCCAATCCGGTTTTAAGTTTTCTTCATCTGCCAATTTCGGTTCGGCGTAGGGCAGCGGCGCGATCTCTTTGGCGTCCAGCAACTCCTTCCACGTTTCATCGATGGCCTTCATCACGGTTTCGCTTTTGACGGCGTCGCCGAAGCGGCTTTCAATCACCGAAACGGGGGTTTTGCCCTTCCGGAAACCTTTTACGACGGCTTCTTTCGCATAGTGGCGCAGCAGATCGTCGTAAGATTTCTGCAAATCGTCTTTATCGAGCGTCACCGTCAGTTTTTCGGCGGAATTTTCCAGTTTCTCGGTTTTTTTGTCGATGATTTTCATTTGAACCTCTCTTTTGTGTTAAAAAAAAGCGACTCGCCGACGAGCCGCTTCGGATAAGCGAAAGACGGGACTTGAACCCGCGACATCCACCTTGGCAAGGTGGAGCTCTACCGCTGAGCTACTTTCGCATTGCTCTTTTTTGTACAACATTTCGGTTTTTTTGTCAACCGCGTTGCGTAAAAAATTTTCCGGGACGTGATCCGGCAAAGTGCGGGAAAAGGGACTTGAACCCTTACACCTCGCGGTACCGGATCCTAAGTCCGGCGTGTCTGCCGATTTCACCATTCCCGCAGAATGAGCCGTAAAGGGATCGAACCTTTGACCCACAGATTAAGAGTCTGTTGCTCTACCAGCTGAGCTAACGGCCCGGGTTTCTACGCTCGGCAGGATTCGAACCTGCGACCTACGGATTCGAAGTCCGGCGCTCTATCCTGCTGAGCTACGAACGCAAAAGCAAGGGTGGGGGACGGGGCTCGAACCCGCAACAATCAGAACCACAATCTGACGCTCTGCCATTGAACTACTCCCACCATGTGACACCGAAGTCACGTATACTATGCGGGAAAAAGCCCTTTTTGTCAAGGGTTTTTCCGATTATTTCCTTATTCAGTTTATCTCAAGCGGATTCACTTCGACGGCGTTTTTTTCGGAGAGCGTTTTCAGATTTTCGTAAAAAATTGTGTTCGCGGTTTTGATGTACGGACCCACCCAAATGAAGGCGATTCCGAGAGTCACGATTCCGAGCAGATACCAGCCGATGAAACTCAGATGAAGGCAAAAAAGCTTCCATTTGTATCCTTTCATCATTTCCGCGCTTTTTTTCAGAACCTCAACCGCCCCAATCTGCGGATTGTCGGCAAGGAGGTAAAAAATCTGGGAAAACATATAGTAAAAAATAACCGCCGGAATGACAAGTAAAAGAGAGCAGACAGTCATAAGGAGCGCATACGCTGTCAGCACAGGAGAAATGAAGATTTCAAGAAAAATTTCGGCAAAAAGCAGCTGGATAAAAAACACACACGGGACGACAATCAAAAACGTCCAGACCGCGATAATGACCGCAAACAGAACGTAGGCCACCAACGCGTTCAGATAATTTTTGTACGTCGAAACCAAATCCGTAATTTCCGGCTTTGCGCCGCGGATCAGTTTCAGCGTAAACGCGCACAATCCCGGAATCAGCAGCGGTATCAGCAGTACCGACAGCCAGTTCAGGGCGGCAACGGCAATTACCGTCAGCAGACAGACGCCGATCATCGGAATCCAGTTTCCCTCCAGTTTGGACAGCGCCTCTTTTCGAATTTCCCGCGCACTCATAAAAACTCCTTTTGATTCAGATAAAAAACGATACCACGGTTCCGCGCGGAAGGCAAGTCTTTTTTCGGGCGTCCCGGCTTTGCCGTCGGCGCCCTCCGAGCGCGGTCTGCCTTCCGGCAGACGGCCCTGCGGGCCCTCTGCGGGCGCCTGCCGCGCAGGCAAGGGAGTATTCCGGCTGGCACACGCGTAAAGCCCCCCAAATGCGCCCTTTTCCGATTTTTTGAGCCGTTTTACCTTGAAGACAAAAAAAGCGTTGAATCAACGCGATTCAACGCCTCTCAAGCGATTGTAGGGACGGGTAGCGGGTGGGGAAATCAGTATAAACAGCCGGGTTTGTAAACGACGCGATTATTTTTCACCAAGTCGATGATGAGGTCTTTATTTTCTTTAACGCAACGCTCCATCAGTTCTTCGATCTCCGCTTCGCTCATGTGTTCGGGGAAGTGGTATGTTCCCTTTATTTTGTTCGGTGCGTAAACAATACCACCGCTCGGCTCTAAGTACCCGATGTCGCCAAATTGATCCCAAAACTCGGGAAGTACCTTTATCATTTTAATCCTCCTATAAAATCATCGAAATACCGGAAAGCATTCGGGAATGCTTCTTTGATTTCTCTCAGCCGTTCTCCGCCACTGCCTCTTGCCGCAAAAAAGTGCGCAATGGCTTCCTCTTCCAACGCTCCTTTCTGCTGCCAGTAGTTTTCATTATGGCTATATTCGCCATCAATTTTACCATCGGACGCGTCGTTTATCAAGTCGCTGACCCCGTTTCTGACAGCCGATTTTTTTGCGATTTCATACTCAAGGATTTTGACGTAAAGTCCGTCTACTTCCCTGCTTTTGTCAAGGGTCTCGAAACTTTCGATTTTTCCGGAGGAACCCAAAATTTGATTGACGTAGTTCAAAGCGTCTTTCTGAATCAGCTCTTTCAGTTTGGGTAAATTGTCGTGAATGCTGCCACCTTTGCGGTTGTAGTCCAGCCAGTGACCGGATTCATGGAGAAAAGCCACGACATCCGTTGAGTATCCGGACACAAGGGAGCGTTCGTCTTCCCGCTTCAGATTCAAAAAAATTTTTTTAGACCAATCATCATAGTGAGGAATCCCCCGAGTGTAGTCTAATTTGCCTTTCATCGTCTTTGCGTGTTTCACCAAAAAGCTCAGCTGTTCGGGCTTCACTTTCAAAAGGTCGTTTTCAAAGTCGGCTTTAAGCTCCTTCGGCACGGATTTGAAAAACGGGTAGGTTTTCAGGGCGTCGGCGGCGGGCGCGGTCTGCCTTGCGGCAGACTGCCTGCGGCACCCGCCGTGCCGCTCGCGCCTTCGCGTTCCGTTAGGGGCTTCGGCGAATCAGACTTCCGGAAAGAAAGGGCGCGCATCCGCAGATTTCCGGAAAACGGACGGCGGTTTTCAGGTGCGGAAGCCGCGGTTGGCGAACTCCCACAGGTAAAACGAAGCGACGGTCGCATACGGCGAAAACCGTTTGCGGAAATCGTCAAAATCGCGGCGGGTGAGAGTTTTGCGGCCGCGGAGACGGCAAAGCGCCGTCCGGATACCGCGGTCGCCGGAGCTGAGGACGTTTTTCCTCTCGAAACAGAAAATCAGCATCATCTCCGCCGTCCATTTGCCGATTCCGTCGAGCATCTGTAGTTTGGCGCAGATTTCGGCGTCCGGAAGCGGCTGAAGGCTCTCTTTGCTGAGGCCGCTTTCAACCGCTTCTGCGATACCGAGGATATAATTCAGTTTCCGTACCGGAATGCCGCAACCGGCGACAGCGTTCAAATCGCCCGTCAGAAAGAGGAGCGGCGTCGGATCGCCGAAGCGGGCGGAGAGCCGTTCCCAAACGGTCCGCATGGCTTTTGCCGAAATTTGCTGACTGATAACTGCTTGCGCCAACGCCGTAAACAGATCGGGGGTTGTTTCCCGCTTGATCACTCCGAAACGGTCGATGAAAACGCCCAGTTCGGGAGCCTGCCGGCGGAGTACCGACAACTCCGTCTCTCCGTAATCAAAAAACCGGGGCACGGTTTCTCAAAGCGGCGCGCCGCATTCTCCGCACAGACGGGCGGCGTGCTCAGCGTTTCCTTCCGTCGCCGATTTATAAAAACGGTAGCCGCCGCTTAAATGGGAACAGTTCCACCCGAGTGAAGAGAGAATTCGGCAGGCGATGTAGCTGCGCAGCGCGCTTTGACAGATGAGGCAGAGATCCTTTCCTTTCGGGATTTCATCCAACCGTTCCCGTAACGAGTCGACGGGAATATTGAGACTTCCTTCAATGTGTCCCGATGCGTATTCGGCCGGCGTGCGCACATCGATAAAAAAGCTGTCTGACTCTTTTTTCAGGCGGGCAACGTCGTACCAGTGGAACTGTCGGACGGCGCCGTCAAGAACATTCGTCATGACGTAACCGGCAATGTTGACGGGATCTTTGGCCGAAGAGTACGGCGGCGCGTAGGCAAATTCCCAGTCGGTCAAATCGCCGGCTGTGGCGCCGCAGCGGACGGCTGCGGCCAATACGTCGATCCGTTTGTCAACGCCAGCCGTTCCGGCGATTTGCGCTCCGAGAATCTGACCTTTTTTAAAGTGGCCGGACGCTTTCGGTGAAAAGAGCACCTTCACCGTCATATTGCCGGCCCCCGGGTAGTAGGTGGCGTGAGACGGAGAGAAGGTGACAGTCTTGTCAAATTCGATGCCGGCGCTGCGGGCGGCGGTTTCGTTGAGTCCGGTTGCTGCAAAGGTCATTTCAAACAGTTTCAAAATTGACGAACCCTGTGCGCCTTTAAACGTGCTGTTGCCTCCGCAGATATTGTCGGCGGCAATCCGCCCCTGTTTGTTGGCCGGACCCGCCAAAGGAACCAGAGCCGGATCGCCGGTGATGAGGCTGCGGATCTCCGCCGCGTCTCCGACCGCGTAGATGTCGGGAACGGACGTTTCCATTTTTTCATTGACCTGAATGGCGCCTTTGATTCCGGTTTTCAATCCGGCCGACTCTGCCAACGCGTTGTCCGGCGCCACGCCGACGGCCAGGATGACCAGATCGGCATACAGCGGCTCTTTTCCGCTGATTTGAACTTCAGTCGAACCGTCGGCGGCTTCCGCGAATCCCGAAACGCCCGCGCCGAGAATCAATTTGATTCCGTTGCGTTTCAGCGTATCGTGGACAAACGACGCCATGTCGTAGTCAAACGGAACAAAAACCTGCGGCAGAAGCTCGATCAGCGAAACCGACACTCCTCTGCGTTTGAGGTTTTCCGCCGTTTCCAGTCCGATGAAACCGCCCCCGATGACGACGGCCCGTTTCGGCCGGTTTTCTTTGATAAATCCGTCGATGGCAAAGGTATCTTCGACATTCCGCAGCGTAAAAATACGCGGATTGTCTTTTCCCGGCAGCGGCGGAACAATCGGTTTGGAGCCCGGTGAGAGCAGCAGTTTGTCGTAGCTCTCTTCAAAGGTTTCATTGGTGCGTAAATTGACAACCGTGACGGTCTTTTGTTTGGTGTTGACGACCGTGACTTTGTGGTGAACCCGCGCCTGAATCCGGTAGCGGTTAAAAAATTGCTGCGGCGTCTGAAGCGTCAGCGCCGTCGGTTCGGTAATTTCCCCTCCGATAAAATACGGCAGACCGCAGTTGGCGTAAGAAATGTAGCCGCTCTGTTCGAAAATGATGATTTCCGCTTTTTCATCCAGGCGGCGGATACGGGCTGCGGCTGTTGCTCCTCCGGCAACCCCGCCGACAATAACGACTTTCATTGAGTTCCTCCGATGATTGATTGAATTCGGTTAGTATTAATATACTTTGACGGAGAGTCAAAGTCAAATTTTTCTTTTATTTTCAATGGATAGGGTTTCGGATAGACGGATTTACCCGGGGAAATAAGCGGCGGTTTTTCGAGGGGAATGACTTTTACGGGGCGTTTCGCCTGCATGATAATGATCCTGTCTCCCCTCCGTTCGGCGGAAACGGTGTTCGCGGCGGCCTTTTCCAGCGTCACAACGGTTTCGGCAGGGTGCATCGGCGTGCCGTCGGATCCGGAAAACGGAGGAAAAATCAGCCGGTAGTCGGCAAAAGTCGAGAAGGCGTATGAGAGCAGCGCGGCGCCGTCGGCCGTCCGTTTCCGGCTGCGGCGGTTCCCGTCTTCATCGCGGATTCCGGTCAGAACGGCGACGAAGCGGGTCCCGCCGCGCTCTGCCGTCAGGGCGACATTGTTGCCGGAAGCGTCGATGTAGCCGGTTTTCAGTCCGTCGGCGCCGGGAAACGCGCCGACAAGCTCGTTATGGTTCAGCTGCCGGACAAAGCCGTAAACGGCGGCTGTTCCGTTGAGGTTGTGCGGCTGCGGATACGTGAAAGAGGGCAGCGAGGCCGTTTCCGCGATAACGGGATACTTTTGAATCAGTTCAACGCAGAAAAACGCAAATTCCAGCGGAGAAATTCGGTTTTGCGGGGAGTAACCGGAGGCGTCGGCAAACCGGCAGCCGGCGAATCCGAGAGTTTCCATTGTCCGGTTCATTTCGAGAACAAACGCTTCCACCGAACCGACCGTCAGCAACGCAACGGCGGCGGCGGCGTCGTTGCCGGACGGAATCATCAGTCCGCAGAGCAGCTCTTTCAGCGAAACGGTTTGCCCTGCCTGCAGAAACATCAGTGACGAATGCGGCGGAGCGGCCCGGAAATCGGCGGTCGGCGGCACGGAAAAACGGCGGTTTAAATCCCACCCCCGTTCTTCCCACAGCCGCAGCGCCGTGTAAGCGGTGACCAGTTTGGTCATGGAGGCGGGAGGACAAATGCGTCCGCCGTTTTTTTCAAACAGGAGTTGTCCTGAGTCAGCGGCGACAAGAACGGCGGATTCGGCATTCAGGAGAACCGTTTCTTCCCGGGCGAAAACCGGAGAGAGAAAAATCAGCAGCAGCGGAAGAACGGTTGCGCGTTTCACGGACGGATCACGTTGCCGGAAGAATGACGTAAAATAAAACCGCAAAATACTGCAAAACGGTTCCGGCGAGCACCCAAAAATGCCAGATTCCGTGGTTGCAGGGAATTTTTTTGGATTTATAGAAGATGACTCCGACAGAGTACGCGACGCCGCCTGCCGCCGTCAGGATCAGTCCGACAGGATCAATCGCTTCCACAAACGGTTTGATGGCGATGACGATACACCACCCCATTGCCAGGTAGAGAAGCAGCGACAGCGCGCCTAACTTGTGTTTAAAGCAGACTTTGATAACGGTTCCGGCAACTGTCAGTCCCCAGACGACGCCGAAAAGCGACCATCCCCACGGACCGCGCAGCGTCACCAGTACGAACGGAGTGTAAGTTCCCGCAATCAGATAAAAAATCGAAATGTGGTCGATTAAATTCATGACATGGCGGACTTTTTCGTTTTTTGATCCGTGGTAGAGGGCTGACGCCGAGTATAGCAGAATCATCGATGCGCCGAAAACGGCCGACGAGACGATTTTCCAGGGATCCCGCTGCAGCGCGGAGAAGACAACCAAAACCGCCGTTCCGGCGACGGCCAAAAGAGCGCCGACAGCATGGGTAATGATGTTAAGCGATTCTTCTCTGCGTCCGTAGCGGTAAATTTTCAGTTTTTCCATAGCCGTTTCCCAGTATAGCGGATGAAAGAAAAAGAATCAATCGGAAGCGGCTGCGATCATTGCTTAAAGTTCCACACGCAGCTGTCGGCAGCCGTTCCGTCAACCGCTTTCAGTTCGATTTGATTTTTTCCTTCATTTAATTTAACGTTTTTCCAGATCAGACACCGTAAATCGTCCGGTTCGGCAATTCCGGCGGATTCGCCGTTGACAAACAGTTCCGCCTTGCCGACGTTGGAGAAGGCGCGGACAAAAATCCGCTTTTTCCCGCGGTCGGTAAACCGTTTTTCGCAGAGGTGAAGAACCGGAATATCGTCCCTCCAGTTAGCCTGATAAAAGTAAAATGCGTCCTTATACTCTTTCCGATCGTGGGTGACCAGACCTTTGTCGTTGATTCCGTCTCGGTCCCCTTCCGTGCGGTGGGAGGCCGAAAAATCAAAAAGGTTCCAGATGAATGTTCCCCAAACAAATTCGCGCGCCTTCAGCGCTTTCCAATTTTGGATATGGTACTCCGTCTGATACGCTTCGGGGTGGAATTTGCCGGTTGCCTGCGGTTTGCGGATCGCCTCTTCGTGATGCAGAACGGAGGCTCCCGCGCCGTACTCGCTGACGGCAATTTTCAGTTCGGGGTATCTTTGATGGACCGCATCCAAAAATATTCCGAGCATCGCCGGAGTGCCGCCGTACCAACCGAGGTATTGATTCCATGCAATCAAATCGGTCACAAAAGTCAGCGGTTCGCTTGCCAGTAAATTGGTGGCGGCGACGGTCGGCCGCGACGGATCCTCCTCTTTGGCCAGCCGATTGAGTTCTTCCAGAAAAGGAACGGGGTTCGGAGACATTTTGAGTTCGTTGAAAAGCCCCCAGGTGACAATCGACGGATGGTTGTAATTTTGACGGATCATTTCGATTAACTGCGTGCGGATGTTTTCGTGAAGGTACGGAGACGGCAGGTAACCGGTATCGTCGTAACCGCCGGGACCGACAAACGGAATTTCCGCCCAGACAAGAAGACCTTCCCGGTCGCACGCTTCGTAAATTTCTTTCGCCTGCGGGTAATGGGCGGCCCGCAGCGCGTTGCTGCCCATCTCTTTCATAATTTTAATATCGAGCAGGTGATCTTCTTCCGTGAGGGCGGAAAGTTTGCCTTCCCGTTCCTGATGACGGCAAACGCCGTTCAGCCGGATCGGGTTCCCGTTCAGAAAAAAGCCCCTGTCGGCGTCAACCGAAAACTCCCTCACACCGAAAGTTTCGGTCACTTTATCGTTGCCGACGCGGACGACGGCGGTGTAAAGAAACGGATCGGCGACGCCGTTCCACCGCCGCGGGTTTTCAATTTCCGCCGCGATAACCGCTTCATCGACTCCTTTGCCTGTAAAACGCCTGCCGTCGATTTCCACCGAAACGGTTTGTTCCGTCCGCTCTTCGTTCAGCAGTTTCACTTTGACCGAGAGACCGGCTTTTTCGTCACTCAGCGACGTCTGCGTGATGTAAACTCCCGATGAGGCGTAGTCGAGCGGCGAGACGCACACTTTGTCTGCGGCAATCAGTTCGACGGAACGGTAGAGTCCTCCGAAAATATTGAAGTCGCCCGTCAGCGGAATCACGTCGGAGGTTTCGGCGTTGGAAAGCCGTACCGACAGACGGTTGGTTTTTCCCCGCTCCAGCAAATCGGTAATTTCAAAACAGAAGGCGGTGTAGCCGCCTTTGTGACGGCCGACGTAGCGGTCGTTGAGCATGACGTCGGCCACGGTTGCCGCTCCGTTGAAACGGAGGAACAGTCTTTTGCCGTTCCATGACGGATTGAATGCGAACGATGTCCGGTACAAGCCCATTGTCCGGGTATAGGGGTGATCGCTTTCCTTGTCGGCGGTATTCCATGTGTGCGGCAGGGAGATTTTTTCCCAGCGCGAAGCGGCAAAATCCCAGCCGTAACGGAACTCCCAACCGTCCCGCAGCGTCACGGTTTCCCGTGCGAAAAGATTTCCGGCCGCAAAAATAAGCAGCGCGGCGGCCATGATTCCCGGTTTTCGTTTTATAGAAAACTCCTTTTGATATTAATTTACGGTTCCGTCGGCTCCGTTTGAGCGGAGGCGAGACGGCTTTCCGTTTCTTCCCATTCGGCGGTCAGTTCCGCGATTTCGTTTTCGGTCGCTCTGACGGCTTCGGCGGCGGCGGCCGACTTCTGCGGATCGCTGTAGCACTCTTCGCGGCTCCATTCGGCGTGCAGCCGCTTCAGACGCTCTTCGGCCGCTTCGATTGCCGACAGCAGCCGCTGAGACTCCTTTTGCAGACGGTTGATCAGATTGCGCGTCTCTTTCTGCCGCTTGTGATCGCTGCCGGCGGCCGGTTTTTCGGAAGGGCGTTCGGGCGCGGGAACGCTCCGGGGTTCTGTTCCGCCGGCGGTCTGTGCTTTTTTCCACAGAAAATAGTCGTAATCGCCGCCGTAAAAACGGGCGCCGTCTTCCGTTAAGTCGAGGACGGAATCGGCCAAATCCCTGATGAAAGCGCGGTCGTGCGAAACAAAAATCACCGTTCCCGTATAGTTTTTTAATGCTTCCAGAAGCACGTCCTTCGAGTGGAGATCAAGATGGTTTGTCGGTTCGTCAAGAATCAGGAGGTTGGACGGCTGCATCATCAGTTTCAGAAGCGTCAGACGGTTTTTTTCGCCGCCGCTTAAAACGGAAACCGGTTTCTCGCTGTCGCCGGCAGAGAAAAGAAAGGTGCCGAGGAGGTTGTTGACCTTCGGCCGCAGTTCGGCCGGTGCGGCCGCGTCGGCTTCCTCTTTGACCGTCTTTGAAGCGTTCAGATCCTGTTCGTAATCCTGTGCAAAATAACCGATGCGGACGCCGCTTCCGGGCTTAACGCTGCCGGATGTCGGTGCGTCCCGTCCGGCCAAAATCCGCAGCAGCGTGGATTTTCCCGCTCCGTTGACGCCCGTTACCGCGGTTTTTTGCCCCGCCCGGAAGGTCAGCGACAATCCGCGCAGGACTTCGTGCGCTCCGTAACTTTTTCCGAGATCCGTCAGCGTCAGCGCGTCCCTTCCGCAGCGGGGCGCCGGGGGAAAACGGAAATGAATTTTTTTGAGGTTTTCCGGAATTTCGATCGGCGTCATCTTCTCCAGCATCCGTTCGCGGCTTTTGACAGAGGCGGCCTTTGTCGCTTTTGCCCGAAAACGCTCGATATACTGTTTGTTC
>CALXKN010000003.1 GCA_944388995.1 uncultured Spirochaetota bacterium
TTTTTATTTTTTATTATTTTTTTAAAATTTTTATTTTAATAAATAATAAATAAAAAATAAAATTTTTTTTTTTTTTTTTTTTTTTTTTTTTATAATACGATATCTTTTCGGAGGTGTTATGATGAAAAATTTAATGATTGTTGTTTTAGCTGCGTTGATGGTCTCCGGATGCGTGACCAAAGTCTTTTTTGATTCATCCGAACCGGGAGCCGAAGTGTATCTTGATGGAGAAAAAATCGGCGAAACCCCGTTTACAGCAAATGTCTCGGCGTATGCGTGGTACGATCCGGCAGTAACAATTAAGAAGGAAGGGTACAAAGAGCTGAGAACCTTCCTGAAACCTGAACCGCGTGTCGGAAACATTGTTGCCGGCGTTCTTTTTTTTTCGGCATTGCCCATTTCTATGCCGTGTCTGTTTACCTGTTACGGACCTCAAAAACGGCAATTTTTCGAATTGGAAAAAGAGAGTGAATAAAACCGACGGCGGAGCGAGAGCTCCGCTTTTTTATTGACAACCTTGTTTTTCTGCATTAGAATTTCTAAAACTGAATCGGGAGAAATAGGAATGACTGAAAGAGAAAAAATGCTGGCAGGCGAACTTTACGACTGCGGAGATCCGGAACTGATTGAACAGTGGCATGCTGCGAAAAATCTGACGCTCCGTTACAACTCTCTGAAGTCAGACGACTTCAAACGCAAACAAAGAATTTTAAAAAAACTGCTTGGCGGCTGCGGTGAGAATGTGTGGATTACCTCTCCGTTTTATGTCGATTACGGAAATAACATCTTTCTCGGAAATCACTGTGAAATCAATATGAACTGCGTTTTTCTTGACGACAACCGCATAGAAATCGGTGATTACGCACTCATTGGTCCGTCGGTTCAAATTTACACGGCGTTCCATCCGGCGGATTTTCGAGAACGGTTTGCTCTGCCGCGGAAAGAGGGTGAGTTTGCTTTTTGCCGTACGCAGACGGCTCCGGTAAAAATCGGCAATGGTGTTTGGATCGGCGGAGGGGCGGTGATCCTGCCCGGTGTGACCATCGGCGACAACGTCACTATCGGTGCCGGCAGTGTCGTGACTCATTCGATTCCTTCCTATACGATTGCTTGCGGAAATCCGTGCCGCCCCATTCGTTCAATAACGGAAAAGCCGCCGCAAAATTTATAACAACGCTTCTCGATAGCGGCAAACCAATTCTTCGAAACTCACCGCACGGTTGGCCGGTGATGTTGAAGGCAGCGGCAGTGCCGGACGTCCGACAATCGGTTCGCACAGTGTTTGATAGAGACAGAAGGCTGTCTTTCCCGTCGTTAAAATTTTCCGAATTGCGGCTGCGTTTAAAATCACGGATAAATCATTCGCTTTTGCTCGGCGAATCGAACCGTCTTCAGCGCCTTTGATTTCGCAGGAGGCGATCACATCCCACAGCGCGATCTTTTGTCGGCGCAGAAATTCCTTTTTTTCTTCTATATTAGCAGGAATCTCTTCCTCAAAAACTGCTGCCAGCGTTTTCCAGAATCGGTTTTGAGGATGACCGTAATAAAATCCGCACTCGCGCGACTTTGGCGACGGAAATGAGCCTAAAATCAGCGTTTCGGAATCGTTTTCGAAAAACGGCGGCAGTTCATGAAAGAGGAGTTTGCTTTCCTGCATGCGGATATTTTACGCCGGCGCGGCGGTTTGTCAATTATAATTTTTTAAAAAATTCTTCCGTTTAACAAAAAATCATTTATTCTATAATTGAGGTTTTTTATGAAGAAATATTTGTTATTACCGATTCTGTCGATTTTTACTGTTTGTGCGTTTGCCGAATCGGCTATTTCCGTTTCTCCCGTCCGTTGGGACGAAGCTGAAGCAAAAGCCGATGCACTGCTTGCTCAGATGACCGACGAAGAGAAGGCCGGACAAATGATTCAGGCTGAACGGCGTTACATGAAAATTTCGGACATTACGAAATACTGTCTAGGATCTGTACTCAGCGGGGGAGGATCGGCTCCCGGAAAAAATACCGTTGATGATTGGCGCACTATGATTGAGAAGATGCAGGCCGCTGCCGCTAAAACCCGCCTTGCCATTCCGATTATCTATGGTGTTGACGCCGTTCATGGGCACAACAATTTGGCCGGCGCAGTCATCTTTCCTCACAACAGCGGTTTAGGGGCGTCGGCGAGCACGCAGGGGACTTTCGAAGCGGCTCGGGAAACGGCACGCGCCATTCGTCAAACCGGCGTGACGTGGACCTTTGCTCCGTGTTTAGCTGTTGCGCGCGATATTCGCTGGGGGAGGACTTACGAAAGTTTTTCCGAAGATCCTCAGAAAGCGGCCGCATTCGGAATCGTGTCCATGCGCGGTCTGCACGACGGCGGAGCTGTTTCGAGTATCAAGCACTTCGCCGGTGACGGAGGGACAGCTTTCGGAACTTCGAAAAAAACGCCCGGGTTTTTGGATCAAGGCGACACAAAGCTTTCCGAAGAAGAATTTTTCCGTTTGCATCTGAATCAGTATAAAAGAGCGGTTGAAGACGGAGCGTTGAATGTTATGGCGTCGTACAGCAGTTTTAACGGAGTTAAAATGCATGAAAACCGCCGCTTTTTGACTGAGATTCTGAAAGAAGAGTGGGGATTCCGCGGTTTTGTCGTCAGTGATTACGCTGCTGTCGAACAATGTTCCGGAAAAAATTACCGGGATAACGTTATTCTTTGTGTTAATGCCGGAATCGATATGCTGATGGAACCGATCCGCTGGAAGCAGGCGTACCGTTCGATTTTATACGGATTAAAAAAAGGTTTGATTGCGCAAGAGCGCATCGACGATGCCGTGAGGCGGATTTTAACGGTAAAATACCTTTCCGGTTTAATGGATGAGCCGATTCCTGCTTTTGAAGAGATTGACGAAGCGGCGGTTCGGGAGAAAGCGCGGAAAGCAGCTGAAGGGACCTTTGTTCTGCTGAAGAACGAGGCATCGCTGCTGCCGTTAAAACCAAATATTTCCGTCTGTATTCTCGGTCCGGCGGCAGACAGTGTCGGTGTTTTGTGCGGAGGCTGGACGATCGAGTGGCTGGGAAAAACAGTCAATCCGGCGGTCGGCGGGAAGACGTTTCGGGAGGCGGTCACACAATTTCTGGAAGCCGGCGGCGGTGCGGTGACGGATCATCCCGATGAAGCCGATGTGATTCTTCTTGCTCTCGGTGAAGAGCCGTACGCCGAGTTTTTCGGAGATGCGGCCGATTTGTCTCTGTACGGGGATAAGGCGCTGAAGGGGAACCGCGCGGCGGTCGAAGCGGCACGAAAGGCGGGAAAACCGACGGTTACGGTGCTGGTTGCCGGGCGTCCGAGAATTGTCTCGGAAGAAATCAAATCGTGGAAGGCCTTTGTCATGGCCTGGCTGCCGGGCAGCGAAGGCGCGGATGCACTGGTGAATGCCCTGTGGGGAAAAGTTCCCTTTGTCGGACGCCTTCCGTTTACCTGGCCGGTATCGTCAGAGACATCTGCCGAAACGGAAAGCCGCCGTTCCGAAACAGTTCTTTTTCCGTACGGATTCGGACTGTGAAAATCTTTGTATAATCATTTAAAATGAGAAAAATTCTCATTTTAAGAAAGAAAATTCTTGCATTTTTCTCATTTGAGCTATATAATAGCTCATCATTATTGAGGAGGCTGTTATGGCTCAATTAAAATCGGGTTTGGCATTGAATGAAGGAGAAAATCTGGTGATGGAACTGGAAGCGGAATTTTTCGCCGGCAGTTCCAACCCGCTCGCTCAGTTCATCGGAAATGTCCAGAAGCTTATTTTGAAAATTTTGGGTACGAAACTCAAAGGGTATCTTGTTATCACGGATCAGCGTGTTGTCGAGGTTTATTCCTACGTTCGCTGTTACATTTTCAACGTCAGCAAGACGGTAAAATGTCTGCTTCCGTCGAGCATCAAAGAGGTCGGTTACAAAAAACAGGCCACCTGCGGTTTTTTCTGTCCGGCATATTACCTCTATTACGATGCCCATACGCAGCATACCGAAATTCAGCTGTCGGCCTTTGATGAAGCGGAAGCCTCGAAAGTGGTTGATGCCTTCTTCAAGGCGATTGCCAAAGCCCAGAAATAATGAATGCGGAATTCCGTTTTCTGTATTTGAATTTTTATGCCGGTCTGCTGCTTCTCTCGGGAGCGGCAGCCGCTGCAGTGCCGTTATACCGTATAACGGCACTGTTTCTTTTTATCCAGATTCCGGCTGCGCTTTTCTGTCTGTATCAGTCGGCACGGATTTTTTCCGTCTGGCCGGATAAAAAGCGGCGATACCGGAAACTTCTCGAACGCAATCGGGAAAAATGGGAAGAACATTCGTTCCGTCCGTATATGATTTCACCGTGCGGGCGCCTTCTGGTAAAAGCCGTATTATCCGATTTAAACAGAAAAGAGGAGTACCGGAATCTGAAGCAGTATATTCCGTCTCTGAGGAATCAGATAAAACTCAACTGCAGAACGGAAAAAACAGTTGTTTACATTAATAAGGATATCAAATGATACTTTTTTTGGTGATTGCGGCCGTTTTGACGGCATCGCTTCTCTCTTTTGTTTTGTCCAAACTGCTCCTGAAACGTATAGCGGATAAGGGGTTCCGGATTTTTATGGCGGTGGTTCTGTATTTGGTGACCATTGTCGCATTCGTTCTTATTTTTCCGTCGGGGGCAGTCGGGGATTACGCGGCTGATGCGATCGCGGAGTATCGCGGGCGGCTGACGGCACTGGCCGACACACAGTATCCGGGATGGGCGGATAAGACAGTCAATACCGGCAATATGCAGGAGATGATTGACCGGTTTACCGAACTGACGCAAACCGATGAAGAGAGCGGTCTGATTGAAACGATCGCTTTTTGGTATATCAGGCATAAAACAGCGGTCGGAACGGAATCGCTTTCGTTCCTGATTGCTCAAATCGGCGGCGGAAAGGATATTGTGACGATGGGCGAACTGAGCGAAAGAGCGTTCGCAGAGATCGGCGAAGCTGTTCTGTCCGTCGTTTTTTGGATTCGTATCGGTGTTGCGGTCGTTTATCTTCTGTTCCTGGGACTTTTTTTAATCGTATCCCTTTCGCTGCGAAAAAGCGGACGTCCGCGGGTCAACAAGTCGATTACCTTCGGTTCTTCCGACTGACTTGCCGGTCGATTCGAAAAGCTGTCCTTTCGGACGGCTTTTTTATTTAAACAAAAAAATCAGGTCTTATTCGGTTGTCCGCGGCGGCAGGCGGACGGCGCGCGGTTTGAAGATTTCGTCGATGACGGCCCGGGTGCGGGTCAGGGCGTAATAGGCCCATAATTCGGCCGAGTCGGACCCGACCGTGTGCGCACGTATCTCTTCTTCCGGCAGCACGACCGATTTGAACTCGGTTTTGGCTTTACGTATTTGTTTGACTTCGTCGAGTTCGAATTCCGGCAGCATGCCGTGAATCGAGGTGTTGCGGATGAACTGCAGCGTTCTCATTTCGTCGTACTGCGTCTGTGTGCAGATGCCGTAGCTTTTGGCCAGTTCCAGCAGCAGGCCGAGGCTGCTGCGGTTCAGTTCGTTGGGGCCGCTGACCACCGCATCGCGGTTTTTATAGCGCGTTTTCAGGCGGCCGGCCGTGGCCAGCTTTTCTTCCAGTAACACTGTCAGCGCCTGTTCCAGCAAAATCCCCGAAAGGCAGACGGCCGCTTCGTGATACCCGAAGTAGTAGTTCTGGTGCGTTTGAAACAGCAGGTTGAGAATGTGGTCGACGCGGCCGGCGGTTTTGCGGCCGACGGTCAGTTTTTCGTATTGCAGCTTTTCCTTGCGTTCCTCCGCACGGTTTAAAAACTCTTCGTTGTAACGTTGCGACAGTGTGCCCATAACATCTCCTTTTTTTATTGTACCATAAAAAAGGGGACGGGACAATCAAAAAAGGTTCCTCTGACATCAGGTGTCAGGCAACAGTGAGTAAATTCAGGTAACAGCCTCGGAGGAAGGGTTAAAAATAGCGGTTGATCAGTTCGGTCATCGCTTTGCGGGCTTCTTCTCTGTCCCCGTCCGGTTCTCGGAAAAGGACGGCCGGATTGATTTGCAGGGCATCGCAGATTTTCAAAATCGTGTGAAGTGTGGGAATCCGTTTCCCTGTTTCAATGAAGTTGACAAGATTCTGTGACACTTTTGCCTTATACGCAAGATCCAGCTGTGAGATGTTCGCCCGCTTCCTTTCCTCTCTCAGACGGGCCGCAAAATGTTTTTCCTGTTCTTCAATGGATGACATAAAGCGATTATGAAGAATCTTAAACACTTGGGCAATTCACAATAGTGTGTGAAAATTTATACTTGACAACATGATGATTTGTGTTATAATATATAATACAAAAAGGAGTTTTCAAGATGTCTTTTTTGGATGACTTGGGTGATGTGATTGTCGAAAAAATCGACGATTTTACGGAAGCCGTAGAAGACAAACTGGAAGATATCGGCAACAAAGCCGTCGATTTTCTCGATTCGATTGCGGTGAATCCGTATGATGTTCCCAACATGTTTATGCCCAACTACATCGTTTGGCAGTTTTCGACAGCCGAAAAAGAGGAGGCGCTGGTTGTGTCTTTCTCCCATAAGCAGGATATGAAACCGATTGTGGCGATGATTCAGGGGGAAATTGCCAAATCGGGATATGCGATCGAACTGACGGAAGAAGATCGCCGTCCGGATGATCTGAAGCAGAAATATCCGCTGCAAAAACTGATTCCGTGATGAGAAAGATTCTTTCGATTGTTCTTTTGTTTGCTGCCGCCCTGTGCCTTCCGGCGCAGGAGTCGGCGGAGGCGCAACGCTGTATCGATATTATTCGTACCAGTTCGTTTACAATTTATCCCGACATTACGGTGGACCGGCTTTTTTCCCCGATGACCGGGTTGGAGTGGACGGCCCGTCCCGATAACCGCAAACCGCACATCTGGTATGTTCGGGCCGACGGAATGATGACGGTCGAAGGCGTGCCGCTGCCGACAACTTTTTTCTTCCGCCTGGATACGCAAACCGCTTCCTGGCGGGTGGAACGGGTGGTCGTAGCCGGGATCGAATCGCTTTCGGCCAACGATGTCGGCGAGATTCTCGACTACCTGCAAATGGCACAGGATAAGGATCTGCACCCGGCCGTCAAATGTGTCCGGTCGGGGGTTTTCGCCGATTCGCAATACAGCAGTGCGACTGTCGGGCGGATGTTCGATACTGTTTTTGCCGGATTGAAGTGGTCGGTGAAAGATTCCGGCCGCCGTCACCGGTTTTATGTGACCGCATCGGGAGAAATGGCGCATAACGGCGTGGCTCTGCCGGCAAAAGTGACTTTCGATGTCGATGTCTCACGCGAAACGTGGCAGATATGCGAAATCGAACTGATGGGCAGCCGCTCCTCTTCGGCTTGGGAAATAGCGGAAATGGTCGATCTCATCGATTCCGTCTATTTCGAAAAATCGGGTGATTATTTCTGAATAAAAAAAGGCAATTTCGGTGAATCCGAAAAAATAAACTTTAAGGAGTGCGTCTTATGGAAAAAGACAAAAAAATTGTCGCCTTCATCAACGGCGATCCGACGGGCGAGCGGGAAACATCGTCATCCGCTTATTTTACGCGTTCTTTCGAGAAATTCGATTACAAAGGAGCACCTGTTTTCGGTTTTCAGTGGAACTGGATGTCCTTTCTGTTCGGACCGATTTATATGATGTGGCGCCGCCGTTACTGGGAAGGGGCGTTGTATGCTCTGCTCTCGCTGCCCCTGTCGTGGATGCTTCTGGTGGTTCCTTTCTTGAACGGAACATTGATTCCGTGGATTATGAACTGGTCGTATCGCCGGCATAAAGCGAAAGCGGAAAAGTTCTTCCCGGGCAATGAGGCCGATCAGCTGGCTTATCTGTCGAAAGTCGGCGGGACCAACAAAAACGTCATTATTATTGCCGCCGTTCTGGCCGGTGTTTCTGTATTCATTTGGCTGCTTGTTCTGATTATAGCTGCCATTGCTGCCGCCTCTATGGCTTCCGCATATTATTATTGAGATAAAAGAGGTTAAAAATGAAAAGAGGATTTCGATTTTTATTTGCTGTAATGATTGCTTCGGTTTTTTCGGGTTGTTTCGGTAATTCCGCTGTTAAAATGCTGAAAAACGGCTATCTGGAAGATCGGGAAGATGTCACGGTCGGAGAGGTCTTTGATTCTGTTTTTCGTGATTTGAAATGGACTCAGGAAGATGGAAATCGTCCCGAAATTGTGTTTGTAAAGGCGTTCGGTATTTTCACCGATCCCGGAAGCGGTGTTCAGATACCGTTGGGGGTCAGTTTTGAAGTGAATACGGACAGTGAGACATGGCAGGTGAATGAAGTGGTTTTCGGACGTGGCGCATCGAGAGAATCCTCGACTTATGATTCCGATATCAGTGAAGTGATCGATATGATTTATACTTCGTACGATACCGGTAACGACGGGGAGTCGTTTTTCTTTTAGGAGAAATGGTCAATGAAAAAAATAATGATGCTGTTGCTGGTTTGTGCATCCGTATTTGCTCAAAGTTGCCGGAAAGAACATCCGGCTTTGGCTTACCTGAAAACCGCTGCACTGGAAAATTGGCCTTATCCGACGATCGGAACGGCAATCAGGCAATCCTGTCAAAACCCTGTTTGGAAAGTCGAAAGTGAGGATGAAGGCGTTTATACGGTGACTGTCAGCGGACGCGTGCGTGCTCTTTCCGGAGAGGTGATGCCGTTAACGGTCTACTTCGAGGTCGATCCCGTGAAGAAAGAAATTGATACGGATAAAATCCGTTTGGGAAAACAGACTTTCAGCCGTTACTCCGATATCAATGAGTTTTGGGATTTTATTTACTACAGAGAAAACGGAGAATAAAGAAGATGAAAAAGAATAAAATTTTTTCGGTTCTCTTGGGTGCTTTATTCTTGGTCGGATGCTCCCAAAGCAATGTCATACGTTATCAGGCTTCGGAGAAGATTCATGTCACAATAAAAAACGGATGGGGTGCCGAATATCTGCCCGAACGGTCTCAGTGGGATCCCGAAAGCGGGAAAGGCACTTTGGTTTTTTCGCAGGAGATTAAACGCATTCCGAAGAAAGCGTTCTCGAAAAGAAAGGCTTTAACGCAAATAGAAATTCCGCCGACAGTGGAAATTATTCGCGATAATGCATTCGAATTCTGCGAAAATTTATCGGAAATAACGGTCTCCGGTAACGTGGTTGTCATCGGAGAAAGTGCGTTCTTTCGCTGCCGTAATCTTAAACGGTTCGATTTTCCGAAATCACTTCAATTTATAGGTGACAATGCTTTTTACGGTTCCGGCTTGGAGCGTGTTGATTTACCGTCCGGTCTCAAATCATTGGGGTACGCAGCATTCGAAAACTGTACCGATTTAAAGACAGCGCATCTTGACGGTACGTTTACCTCTTTAGGTTCTTCGTTGTTTTCGGATTGCGAATCTCTAACGGCTGTCGAAATTCCCGAAACGGTGACGAAAATCGATAACAGTGCATTCGAGAACTGCCGGAGTTTGCCGGAATTCGTGCTTTGGGAACATGTGTCGATACTCGGAGACGGAGTCTTTCGGGGGTGTTCTTCTTTTAAAAATTTTGTATTACCCGATACTCTTGAAGAATTCGGGAGCGGACTTTTTGAGAATTGTGAGGCATTAACATCGGTGCAGTTTCCTGCCGAAATAATGAAAACCGTCCCCGACTCGACATTTGCGAATTGCCGTTCTCTTAAAGAGGCGGTTATTCCCGAAACGGTGACTGCTGTCGGAGAAAAAGCATTTATGAATTGCCGGAGCCTTTCCCGAATGACGATCCCGGCGGGAGTCACTTTTATCGGCTCGGATGCGTTTGACGGTTGCGAGAGCTTAAAAGAAGTCTCTTTGTCTTCGGCGGAGCCGCCGACGATTTACAAATCGGAATACAGTTGGTATTATAATTCGTATGTGATTGCCTGGGATTGGGGTGTCGATCGGGAAAAATGTACGATCTATGTTCCGGCCGATTCTGTCGAAACATACACTCAGGCATGGCCGTTTCACAAAAATCAAATTAAAGTGCAAGGTGTGAAAAACTGATTTTTGATGTTGTTCATACCGTACCTCCTGTCCCCGTTAATATGCGGCGGCGGGAGGTTTTTTATACCCGTCGACAGAAAGGTTTTCGGGAGCATTTGTCAGCCGGCGTCTGCGTCGGAACGATAATTCGGATTGACGGCTGCGGAATTCCGTTGTACAATAATAAAAAACGGAGGTTCTTATGAGTCTTTTGGACGAAATGGGCGGCAGTCTTGACGATTGGGTTGACGATCCCGAACAGCTGCTTGAAGATTACATCGAAGACAACGGTATTGACGAAGAGGATATTGAAGACATCGGGGAAGACGAACTGTTTGACGACTACGTCGAACGCGAAGGGTGGAATTAACCGCGCCTGACGGCGTCTCCGCTTGCCTTTTTTCTCTTCTCTCGTTATAATGCGGCGGAGGTTTTTATGATTCGCAGATATGAAGCGTCTGATCGTTCGACGGTGACGGAGATGCTGGACGAATTTTATCACAGCCCGGCGGTTCTTCATCCCATACCGCGGGCGCATTTTGAAAAGACCCTCAACGCGGCGGAGGCCGGCAACCCGTGCGTGCGGTTGTATGTAATCGAAAGCGGCGGCCGGCCGGCCGGCTATGCGTTGCTGGCGCTGACATTCTCAAATGAAGCCGGAGGCGACGTCGTTTGGCTCGATGAAATTTACATTCGCCCCGAGTTCCAAGGCAAAGGATTGGGAAACGAGTTTTTCGATTTTTTGGAAAAAGAGTTTGCCTCTGCCGCGCGGTTTCGTCTTGAAGTTGAGGCCGACAATGAAGGCGCCGTTCGGCTCTACAAACGACGCGGTTTTCGGCCGTTAGAATATGTTCAGTTTATCAAAGGGGAGTGACAGAGTTGCAGTGGACATCCAGCTGCGGAAACGGAATCGAGATACCGTTTTCATCAAACGTCTTTTTGATTTCGGTAAAAACAGCGTTGCGCACTTCCCAATATTGATCGCTTTTCAGCCACACCGCCAAACGCATACCGATACCTGAATCGCCGAACTCCTCAAAATAAACGGCGGGCGCAGGCTCTTTCAGCACGCCGGAACACCGCGTCGGCACTTGCAGAAGGACTTCGGCTGCCTTTTCAAGCGGTGTATCGTAGGCAACCGAAACCGAAACGGAGAGGCGGCGGATCGGAAAGTATGTTGAATTCTGTAAATTCGATTTGATGATGGTTTCGTTCGGAATGCGCACCAATTGATTATCCGGTGTGTGAATTTTCACGGAAAGCAAATCGACTGAGTCGACGGTACCGGCAATTGTGTCAACGGTGATATAATCGCCGACCTTGACCGTTTTTTCAGAAAGAAAGAAAAAACCGCTGATGATGTTGCTGAAAGACGTTTGAGCCGCAAAACCGACAGCAATTCCGGCAATTCCGGCCGCTCCCAGCAACGCCGTCAGTTTTACACCGAAAATCCCCAGTAAGTAAAATGCACAAAAAAGGAACAGAATGTATTTAACCGCTTTTTCAACGGCCGAGCGGCTTTGAGGCGGCAGCTTGGTTTCGGGCACACGGCGGATGATGCGGCGAATCACTCTGTAAAGCAGCCAGAAAACAGCGATTGTAATGAGGGCGCTCATTGTTTTCGGGAACCATTGGGATTGAAAAAAGTCGGAAAGAAAGTGCGGTTTTAAAAATTCGGCAGCCTCTTCCAGCGGCGGAAGGACTGACTCTTCGGTTTGCATCGTTTCTGGATCCACTTTAATCCTCCTTTACTCCGTTTCGTTTACAGATGTCGGCAATCGGGCACGTCTCACACTGAGGCTTTCGGGCGGTGCAGATGTAGCGTCCGTGTAAAATGAGCCAGTGATGGGCGTGTTCCAGGTATTCTTCGGGAATGACGCGCAGTAAATCGTTTTCTACCTGAAGGGGTGTTTTTCCATCGGAGAGTCCTATCCGCGGAGCGATGCGCAAAAGGTGAGTATCAACCGGCATAGTCGGACGATGAAAAACGACGTTCAAAACAACGTTGGCGGTTTTCCGACCGACTCCCGGAAGCGACTCCAACGCTTCTCTTGAATCCGGAATCTCTCCGCCGTAGCGTTCGTCCAGAATTCGGCTTAACTCAATGACGTGTTTGGCCTTGGAACGGTACAATCCGATGGTACGGATGTACTCAATCAGTTTTTCCTCTCCTAAGTCAGCCATTTTTTTCGGCGTATCAGCGACTTTGTACAGCGCTTCCGTCGCTTTGTTGACACTTTTGTCTGTCGCTTGTGCCGAGAGAACGACCGAAATCAGCAGAGTAAACGGATTCGGCGCTTTCAGTTCGCTTTCGGGGCGGGCATTCGCCTCCCGGAAACGGGAAAAAACAGCCGCAATTTCCGGTTCGGAGAGAAAACGGAACGGAGAATGAATTTCGTTCATGGCTTATTTTATCCGATTTTTCCGGATTGGGCAATCGGATTGACGGTTTCCGTTAAAACCACACAAAGATAAAAAAAGTTGCATTTTTTTAAGAACAGATTATAATTTTTACAGGGAAGGACGGTAAACTATGAAAAGCAAAACGGCGATAGGTCTTTTTTTAATTCTGTCGGCGCTGTTTCCTGTTTATGCGGAGGAAGCGGATACTCCGGCCGCCGCGCCGTCTTCAGCCGGTGAAACGGAGGTTCCTGCGGACGGAGCTGCCGGTGAAACGGCGGAAAACGAGGCCGCGCCGGTTTCCCTGAAGAAAAATAAACTCGGTTTTGTCTTCGGAATGCCGGTAGCGCTCTCCTACTCGCACGAGTTCACGGATTTGGTTGAACTGGATCTGCTGGTTTCGACCTATCCGTTTTTATGGCGGTTGATCGGAGAAATGAGCGTTTATTGCGGCGTTCTGTTCACTTTGGCTGACGGCGCCGTCAAAGACAGACCCTGGGCGCTGACGCTGGGACCGTCCGTCGGAACAACTCTGCTGTTTTCGGGCGGATTCGGCGCTTCACTGGATCTTTATGCGGATTTACGGTGGGAAATCGACTTTCCGCAGACGAGCCGGGTGAACTTCTTTTTGAATTTCGGTTGGGGAGCCGTGATGAGATTTGACGGCGGAACCGTTGACGCCCTGTTTCCTCCCCGCGGCGGTTTCGGTGTGCGCGGCCGTTTTTGAACGGCGGAATGAAAAAACAGGTTGCACTTTTTCCCCGAAAAGAATATAATCGTTTTATCATAATGCAAAAAGGAGATCTTCTATGAAGAAAAAACTTTTGATTTCGCTTCTTTTACTGGCAGTCGGCAGCGCGTCGGTTTTTGCGAGCAGCAAAGACAAATTGGGAGCTTATGTCGGCTGGCCGCTCGGTTTGTCCTATTCGCATGAGTTTACCGATTTGGTTGAATTGGACTTGATCGCCGCTTACAACGGTTGGGGACCCGGAGTCGGCGGTTTGAATATCTTTTTGGGCGCGCTGTTCACGCTGACCGACGGTTCGGTTGACGGACATCCGTGGGCGCTGACGCTCGGTCCTTCGTTCGGTACGACGCTCGGTTTTTGGGGCGGTTTCAGCGCTTCGCTTGACGTTTTGGCCGATTTGCGCTGGGAAATCGACTTCGCGACTGTAAAGGGGTTCAACTTTTTCCTTGACTTTGCTCCCGGGGTAACGTTTCGTTTTCATAATGAAGAGTATCCTGTCTACTTCGGTTACCGCGCCGGCGTCGGTCTGCGTTACCGTTTTCAATAATTTCTTCGCTTAACCGGAAGGGCGCCTCTTTGCGGGGCGCTTTTTTCGTCATTAAATTTGCTTGATTTTAACCGGTTTCTGTATTAATATAAACAGAGGGATTTTGCATGGCTGAAAATACGAATCGCAAATATGTGACCTTTCGGGTCGGAAATGAGATTTACGGAATCGACATTATGCTGGTTCATTCGATTGTCGATTATGAGGATGTCCGCCCGATCCCCAATGCTCCGGTCTACGTCGAAGGACTCTACAATTTACGGGGTGAAGTCATTCCGATTATTAATCTTCACAGACGCTTTCAAATTCCGGTTTCCGATGTTATTGATAAAGATGCGGTTGACGGAATCATCATCATTGATGTAAACGGGTGTAAAGTCGGATTGGTGGTCGATTCGGTATTAAAAATTATATCGATTGAAACGGGAGAGATTCAACAGTCGTCCGCCGCGCAGGACAAAATCGGAAACGCTTATGTGACCGGTGTTTATGTGGATAAAGAAGATTATGTTGTCATTTTAGAGGCAGAGAAAATTTTTGCGCCGAAAGAGTGGCAGTATATGGTGAAAACGGCTGACGGAGTTTTGAATGAAAATTCCGGTGTTTAACCCGACGATCCGGCGGAGGGATTTGGACGCGGTTCTGACCTGTATGGTTGACGGTAAGTTGAGCGGCGGCGAGGCGGTTGACGCGCTGATTGCGGTCGTTTGCGAAAAACTGGGCCATTCCGGCGGTATTGCCGTGCGCGATCCGGGAAAGGGAATCGGACTGCTTTTCCGCCTGCTGTGCGCGGAAGAGGGTAAACGCGAAGTTGCGGTTTCGGCGTTGGCGCCGGCCTGGTACGGCGATCCGTCGGCGTTAAAGGAAGCCGATCTTAAACTTTGCGACGTTGACGTCAAAACGGCGCTGCTTTCTCCCGAAAGCGTTTCTGAACGGCTTTCGGAAGCGACCGCTGCCGTTATTTTAACTGACACTTTGGGAACTGTCGCAGATGCGCTGGATTTTGCCGCGTTTAAACTTCCGTTGATCCGCGATGTCAGCGCTTCTTTCGGACTGACGGCCGCCGACGCCGAAAGGGAAGGCGGGCGGCCGCTCGGAGAAGATGTCGATTACTGCCTTTTGAGTTTGGAACCGGAGAGTATGGTGACCGGCGGCGGCGGTCTGATTGTCACGGCAAAATCCCGCGCGCAGGCAGCCAAACTGAAACGGCTGTTGGCGGAATACTCCGAACAGACGGTTCTTTCTGATTTGAACGCTTCCTTAGCGCACATTCAGGTTCAGACTTCCGAAACGGCGCTTCGCCGGCGGAAGGAGATTTTTTCCGTTTATATGGCCGCGTTTGCGCGGAGCCGGAAAGAGACGCTGGCGTTTTCGGATCTCTCGGACGGTTTTTATTACGTGTTTCCGGTTTTGGTGGATGTCGATGCGGCGGAAATCATCAGATACGCCTCCAAAAAAGGCGTTGAAATCCGGTTTGCCTTTGAAAAGTCCCTGCTTTCGCTTTTCAATGAGAACGGTTGTCCCGCCGCGCTGAGCTTAAAAACCCGCTGTCTGATTTTTCCTTTGTATCCGATGCTGTCGGCGGAGGACTGCAAAGTGATTTCCCGGCTGATAACGACCGTCTCTTAGGAGGTCAGATGACGGTTCTTCTGATCGTCAACCGCGCGAAACCGGGAGCGGTTGCGTTAATTGATGAAATGACCGCCTTTTGCCGCAGCCGCCATGCCGATACGACCGTCTGTTTTTCCGACGGGGCGGGCGGGAAAATCGATCCGGAAAAGGCCGGCTTGGTTGTGACGCTGGGGGGCGACGGAACGGTTTTGTATGCGGCGCGCCGTTTGAGGAAGGAAATTCCCGTTGTCGCCGTTAATTTGGGAACCGTCGGTTTTATTACCGAATGGAACAGGGAAAACTGGAAAGAGGCTCTGGACCTTTTTTTTGACGGCCGCGCCGTTTTTTCGCGGCGGCTCATGCTATCCGTCGGACTGAAGCGCGGAGGCGCTACTGTTATCCGGCCGGCATTGAACGAGGCGGCGGTCTGTGCCGAAGGGATCGCCAAATTGGCGTCGCTTGATCTGTGCATTGACGGTTCGTTTGTCGGACGCATCCGCGCCGACGGATTGCTGTGCGCGACGCCGACCGGTTCAACAGCCTATTCGGCGGCGGCCGGCGGTCCGATCTGCGATCCTGAAACGGAGGTTCTGCTGATTACGCCGGTGTGCCCTTACACGCTTTCCGGCCGTCCGTTGGTGGTTCCGTCGCATAAAACCGTAACCATCTCTCCATCTCGGGAGAACAAAACAGAGCTTGTTTTGACTCTTGACGGACAAGAGGCGATTAAATTGAATCAAGAGGATTCGCTGACTGTCCGAATCGATCAAACCAAGCTGCTTTTGGTAAAAGATTCTGAGCGGCATTTTTACGAAGTGCTGAGAAATAAATTGAACTGGTCAGGGGGAACGCATGCTTGAATCGATACACATCCGCCGTTACGCATTGATCCGCGATGAAGAAATTGCGTTCGGCCCCGGTTTTACCGTGCTGACCGGCGAAACCGGCAGCGGAAAGACCGTCTTTGCCGGTGCGCTGCGGTTCCTCTTCGGCGCCAAACCGGATACGGGTGTCATTACAGAGGGGGAGGATGAGTGCACGGTTTCCGGGGTTGTTGACATTGGAAACAACGGCGAGGCGAAAAAATGGCTTTCAGCACACGATTTGGAAGATGAAGACGGCGCTGTGATTCTCCGGCGGGTTTTAAAGCGTTCGGGAAAGTGTTCACAGACTATTCAGGGTGTTCCGGTAACGCGAAGCGATTTAGAGGAATTTTCTTCACTGCTGATTGACGCGCACGCTCAGCATGAGCAGATGACATTGTTGAAACCGACGAAACAACGTCAACTGTTGGATCGTTATGCGCGGTGTCTTGATCTTGCTGAAACTGTTGCAGCCGGTTTTAATCGTCTCTGCGAGCTTCAAAAGCAGCGGGAACGGATGCAGTCGGATGAGCGGGAGCGGGCGCGCGAACTCGATTTGCTGCGTTACGGTGTTGAAGAAATCGAAGCGGCCGCGCTGAAACCGGGGGAAGAAGAAGAAATTGAGATGCAGCTGAAAGTTTTTTCGCAGTCGGAGAAAATTTTTTCGCAGACAGAGGCGTTTTATCGGGCTGTCAATGAGTCGGCCGGGGGAGCGTTAAAGTCCCTCCGCTCCGGATTGCAGGCGCTTCGCCATTTAAGCGGTGTTGACGGACGGCTGGAGAGCGACTGCGAGCGTTTTGAGGCGGCATTTTACGAAATCGAAGATGTGGCAAACGGAATTGCTGATTTTGCCGAAAAACTTTCGTTTGATCCGGAAACGCTGGATGCATTGCAGCAGCGGCTTCATCAAATTCGAAAACTTGAATCAAAATATGGGGAAAGCGTCGTCGAAGTGACGGAGTATGCCGAAAAAGCCCGTAAACGAATTTCCGAACTGGAGAATTACGACAGCGCTTGCGAAGCACTGGAAAAGGAGCAAAAAGAGCTTGAAAACCGTGTTTTGCGGCAGGCAGTCGATCTTTCCCATGCGCGGAAGAAGGGGGCGGCTGCCTTGGAGGAGAAAATTCAAGCAATGCTGCGGCCGTTGGGCATGAAAAAAGCGGTTTTTAAAGTCAGGCTGGATCAGAAAACCAATGAACACGGACAGCCGATTTGTACTGTCAACGGATTTGATACACCGGTTTTCTGTATCGCTCCCAATGAAGGAGAGTCGATGAAGCCGTTGTCGGCCATCGCTTCCGGAGGCGAACTTTCCCGCATTCTGTTGGCAGTAAAGTCGGTTTTCGCTTCTGTCGATAATATAGAGACAATGCTTTTCGATGAAGTTGATTCCGGTGTGGGAGGCGAGGTTGCGTTGACTATTGCTGCCCGGCTAAAGGAGTTGAGCGCCGGAAAACAGGTGCTGTGCATCACCCATTCGGCGTCGATCGCGGCGCAGGCTGACCGTCACATTCTCATCAAAAAAGAGAGCGCCGGCGGCCGCACCGTTACGCATTTGAGTGAAATTGAAGGAGAACAAAGAGTTTCCGAAATTGCACGTATGTTGGCAGGAAATGCTTCTGCCGATATTTCATTGACCCATGCGAGGGAATTATTGAGGAAGGATTGATGGCGGACGACGAAGAAGATATCGTTAAAACCGAAACAGCTAAACTGAAAGCCAAAATTGAAGAGTTGCAGAATGCGGTTTCCGAAAGTGAAGCAGCTGCCAAAGCGGCGCAGACCGATTCGGAACGCATTTCTGCACTGCTGCAGGCGTATGAATTCAGTATTGACTTGGTCGGTTACACTATCATGATCACTGACTTTGCTTATCCGATTACAAAGGTAAAAAACGAATCTTGGCTGACGGAAGGACGAAAGGTGTGCTTGCGTGCCATCATCATTATGGAAGAGTTGGTAACCGGATTGGTGGAGACGGATTTCGCTTCGGTTGAGGAGAAGCTGCTGCCGCTGGAAGAAGTGATCGATGACGATGAAAAGTGGCGGCTGGTGCGAAAAACGGGATTTGCCATCAGTACTTTCTGCGACTCTTTTATGGAAAATTCAAAATGGAAGTGGATTCTGGTTGAAATCCGCGCCCGTTTTGCCGTCATCGTCAAGAACCTGATCAACTACAAAACTTTTACCGCGCTCAATGTGCCGAATCAGCCCGGCTACGAATCGCGTTTTTACCTTGTGGAAACGGCGAAAAAGCTGATGCAGGAAGCCGCCGATAACTACCGGGAAAAATATGAAATTGCGGGACAGAACATTTCCGACATCAATACTGCCATTCACTACCTTTCGGCACTGAGACAAATTCATGTTTACTTGGGAGAGTCCGTTCCCGCCGAAGACGTCAAAAAGAGAATCGAAGTGTGGACGGCCAAGATGAAGGACGATTCCCGCGGCTAAGACGGATTGCTCAGTCCGAGAATGGTCCTCAGTTTCCGGTAACTTTCATTGTCAATGCCGAACGGAAGCGGTGCCGAAAAGACGAAATTCTGTAAAAACGCTTTATTCAGTGTAAGCGGCGATCGGTCGATGGTTTCGATCGTTTCCATTAAAATTGCCAAATCTTTTCCGTTTTTCTTTTTGTAAATTCGCATCAGTTCATTGTACAAGTATTTATGCAGAGCGATTTCCAATTCGTATGCAGGATCGGTCATTTCGGAAATTTCTTTCATTCGATGAGTTTTCAAAAGCTGAATGATTTCCTTTCGTCGGTTTCGATAGCGGCAGCGCGGCGAGCAGAGGTACTGCAGTCGATAAAAGACGACAATAGCGATCGAATCGCGCATGATTGACGGGTTAATGGCATTGATGATCGAAAACGTCTGAAAAAATCGCCGGCTATTCTTTCTTAAATGCGGAAAAAGCGATTTAATGAATTGACGGATGTGGTGGCTTTCGATGTAGTCGTCAAACGCAAAATCGTCAAATTTTTTTGTTTTTCCGTTATTGGAGATTAAGAGGCGAAACGAGTCTCCGGGAAAAGTAAACCGCCAGCGGAGATGAAAAATTTCCGACGTTGAATCTTTTTTGACAGTCAGTGTGCGCCGTCCGATTTTCAGGAGCGAAAGACCGTTTGAGCGCGTCGGCTTTGAATCAAATCGGCCGAGAAGAATGTAGGCTGCAGCCGCCTTTTCAACGGAATACTTCTGCGGTTTGACATAACGGTTGAAGATGTCGCGGCCGTTTCCTTGTTCCGGTAAATTGCTTTGCGCTGCGGCCAAGTGAGAGCAGAGAAGATCGGTTAAATCCTCGTTTGTGTAGCGCCGGAAGATCTCTGCCGCGCGGGCCGCGTAGCACATATTTTGCACCGGTTCGATACCTGAAAGTTCTGCAAAGAACCATCCGCACGATGTGTACATGAACTGGGCAAGCTTAAATCCTTCAAGAAGATTCAGCAGATCGGTGCGGTTGCGTTTTGTGTTTTTTTTCAGGAAGCGGGCGGCAAATTCTTCCGGAGCGGTTTTTCCGCAGAGCACGTCAATGTACTTTTCCGCAACGGCGGCAGGCGCTTCCGTTGTCAGTTTAGCGGTTTCCGCTTCAAACAGAATATCAATTCGTCGGCGGAGAGCGTCGAATGATTCCCTTAAAGGCGTCCGCCACTTTTGATTCCATTCGGAGGGCCCTCCTGTGGAGCAGCCGCAGTCCTTATACCACCGTGAAACGCCGTGAAAGCAGCTCCACGACGATCCTTTTCCCGCTTCGCCTTTTTGCAAAGAAGCTGTCAGGCTCGGAGGGTTGCGTTCAAGAAAATATCCGTAGTTGGAAAAACGCAGCGGTGCGCTTTCCCCGTCGGCTTCGATTTTTTTCCGCAGCGCCGCAAGGCACATATCGGCATACGCTTCATGGTGACCGTAAATTTCTCCGTCAGTGGCGGTGTGCAGCAGTGTTCCCGGAGCTTTTCCCGCAAAGGTTTTCAGCTTTTCGTAAAACGAATCGGCGTTCTGCAGATAGTGTCCGAATGAGATGCCTTGCGCCAGAATATGGTTGTAAAAAAATGCAGCCAAGGAGCCGCCGTTGCTTCCTTTTAAAAGGTAGGCGGAGCGGGAAACGGAGAGAGGAGCGGAGACTTTTGTCATCTTTCCCGTTTTCGGATCTTCGACCGCCTCGGCCTGCCACGGCGAGAGAATGATGAAACGGATGCCGGCCTCAATCAGGCAGTCAACGGTTTCCTGATTGACGGCGGTTTCGGCGAGCCACATTCCTTCCGGGTCCCGGTGAAAGTGAGAACGGAAATCTTCGAGTCCCCATTGAATTTGAATTCGTTTGTCGGCGCGGGAGGCAAGCGGCATGATGACGTGGTTATAAACCTGCGCGATGGCGTTGCCGTGACCGCCGTTTTTTTGACGGCTGATTTTATCGGCTTCAATAATTTTTTCATAAATATTCGGGCTTTCGGTTTTTAACCAATGCATCAGCGTCGGTCCGAAATTGAATGAGAGGATTTCGTAATTATTGGAAATGTCAAGAATCTCACCGTAAGCTCCCAGGTAGCGGGAGTAGCAATTGGCGGCGTAACACTCTTGAGTGATGCGTTTGTTCCAATCGTGAAACGGCGCTGCGCTCGGTTGGTTGGGAATTAAGCCTGTCCACGGGTTTTCCCGCGGCGGTTGATAAAAATGTCCGTGTAAGATCAAATCTGTCTGCATGCGCCCATTATACACCATTATTTGAAATTCGCAAAAGATTTTTTTGAGGGAAAACGGAAATAAAATTTTCGGCATTGACAAAGAAAACGGCGTTATTTATAATTATTGATAGTTGTTCTGTTTAAAAAATCATATCAGGAGTGAGTGACGAATGACTAAGTCGGATTTGCTGAAATTGCCGCGAAAGAAGCTGGCGGAGATTGCCGAAGAATTTTCTCTCAGCTTGGACGATTACGATTCCAAAGAAGAATTTATCGAAGATCTGTTTGAGGCGGCGGCTGAAGAGACGCGGGAAAGTTTAAAAGCGAACAATACGGTTTCACAAATTCGTCGTTCAAAATTTGTTTTTAACAGTGAGTTGAGTTTGATTTTATCAAAAATCGAATCGGAAAGCTGTGAAAATTCGGCATTGTTTGTCAATACTTTTTTTAAGGCAATTTTGCGGGACAATCAATGGGTTTTTGTTTTGTGGCAAATCTCCAATGTCGATTCGATGAATTTTCGTCTGAATGATCATGATTACCGGCTTTTAATCCGTGTTTGCGAATGCGAATCTGTTGACGGAAAACTGAACCAAGTTGACGAATTTGATATCCAGGTAACTTCTGCCGACTCTTCCCGTTACATCAATCTTCCTCATCAGGATCGGTATTATTACATGGAGCTCTTTTGTGTCCGCCCTTCTTCCCGCGTGATGCTGGCCCGGACCAATACGGTCTTTTCCCCTCAGTTGCGGATTGATAATTTAGGCGATTTTGTCAATATTGATTCACTTCTGATCTCAAATAAAATTTATGAAAGCGTCCTTTGTCCGCCGGCGGAGACTGATTCATCTTCGCAAAAGATTATCAGAGACCATCAGAATGAAGGAGATTTTCCGTCATGAAGGGCAGTTTGAATTTGATTTTACAGTCTCACTTGCCGTTTGTCCGACACCCCGAATACGATTCGTTTTTGGAAGAGAATTGGTTTTTTGAAGCGATGGACGAATCGTATCTTCCGCTTCTTCGGGTTTTTGATTCGCTGTCAAAGGACGGGATTCCGTTTCGTTTGACGATGTCGCTGTCGCCGACTTTGCTGTCGATGATGAGGGACGAGTTGCTTCGGGATCGTTATATTGCGCATTTAAAAAAGATGATTACGCTGACGGAAAAAGAAATGGATCGTGTCGGAGATGACGGATCGTTTGCTCCATTAGCGAAAATGTACTATGACTTATATACGGATAATTTTAACGATTTCGTTCGCCGTTATCAGTGTGATATCATAGGCCGTTTTGCGAAATATGAGAAATCGGGGAATTTGGAATTGATAACAACGGCAGCTACTTATGCGTATCTGCCGCTTTACGAGTCGGAGCCGGCGGTCATCAAAACTCAGTTGGATACGGCGCTGCAGGTTTTTGAGTCGTGTTTTGAGCATCGTCCGCGCGGGTTTTGGTCTCCCGATTTGGGTTATTTCCCCGGTTTGGAGAATTATTTAAAAGCGGCCGGTATTTCCTATTTTTTTGTTTCCTCTCACGGATTGCTTTTGGGTCCCGATAAAGCGGCTTACGGCGTCTTTTCCGCCTATAAAACTCCGAACGGGGTGCGTTTCTTTGCCCGTGACGTCGACTCCGGGACTGTTGTGCCGGGATATGCGTCGGCTCCGGTGTACAGAGAATTTTTCCGCGACATCGGTTTTGATCTGCCGTTTGACTACGTCCGCGATTATATGCCTGATAAAAAGAACCGGGTCTTTACCGGTATCAAATATTATGCCGTCACCGGAACCGAGGATAAAAAAATTTATAATATTGAGGAGGCGCAGAAACAGGTTAAGGAGCACGCCGCTGATTTCATTGAAACGGTGCAGTTAAGATTCAAAAAGCTGTCGAAGCAGATGGATAAAAAACCGGTGATTGTCGCGCCTTTTGATACGGAATTGTTCGGGCACGGTTGGTTCGAAGGGGTTCGGTGGATTGAAGAGGTCTTCCGCCGATCGACGGAAATAAAGACGTTTGTGTGGGAAACGCCGTCCGAATATCTTGCCCGCAATCAGGAAATTGATGTGGTTTCGCCCATTTTTTCGGGATGGGGCAATAAGGGCTTTTCCGATGTATGGTTTAACGAAAAAAACGATTGGGTTTTCCGTCCGGTTTTTCAGTCCATTGAAATGATGAAGGATTTTGTGACGCGTTTCCCGAATGAAAGCGCTTTAAAAGAACGGATTCTGAATCAGGCGTTGCGGGAGATTCTGCTGATGCAGGCGTCGGACTGGCCGTTTATTTTGTATAATGCGACGGATGTGACGTATGCGGAGGGGCGGATTAAAGAGCATATCGAAAATTTCAGACGGATTTACGACAATCTGTGCAACAACGAAATCAACACCGAATGGGTGATTAATCTGACTCAAAAAAACAATATATTTCCGAAAATCGATTACCGTATTTTTACCGAGTAAAAAATTCGCAGAAGCGGAGCGGAAGCTCCGCTTTTTTTTTATCCGCTTTCGGCTTTTTCCAAAAAAACTTTAAAAAAAAATTTTTTCTGTTGACAAAAAGGGAACAAGTGCATTATTATGAGAAATGTGGTAAAAAGTGGTAAATAAACTACTTTTGTGAGAGATTGTGGGAAATGTTTCAAGGGCAATTCAACGCGGCCATTGACGAAAAAGGCAGACTCACTGTTCCGGGAAAACTCAAAGAGTTGCTGGGAGGGGACAATCTTGTCGTTACCAACGGTGACGGCAGGAATCTTTGGTGTTACCTTCCGGAAGAGTGGCAGCGCACGCGCGACCGGGTACTTGAAAACGTTTCCCAATACACGCAGGACGGGCGTCTGATTATGAGGCGCTTTATTGCGCCGGCGCAGGAGGTTGAACCTGACAAAACGGGACGCTTTCTGCTGCCGCAGGCGTTGCGCGACGGCGCCGGCCTGAAAAAGGATGTCGTCGTTTTGGGAATGGCGACTTATATTGAAGTGTGGAGCCGGGAAGCGTTTGACGCTTACATGGAAGGAGCCGAAGCGCATTACGGCGAGGCGCTGTCGGAGGCGCTCGGTTCCGTTCATGTGAAGCCGTAATGTACGAAGCGGTCCACCGTCCCGTTTTGGCGGCCGAAGCGTTGCGGCTGCTGGCGCCCGATGCGCAGAGAGAAGCTCTTTTTATCGACGCAACGACGGGGGAAGGCGGCCATACGGAGCTGTTTTTAAGCAGCCGTCCGCGTTTGACGGCGGTTGCCTTGGATGCGGACAGGCGGATTCAGGAAAAGGCAAAGGAGCGGCTTGCCCGCTTTCTGCCGCGGGTGACCTTCGTCCGCGCGTGGTTTGACGATTTTTTTGCGGATTATCCGCTTGAAAGACGGCCTGATATTATTCTGTTTGATTTGGGAATCAGCGTCTTTCACTATGAGCGCTCCGGGGGCGGTTTTTCGTTTGCCAAAGACGAACCGCTGGATATGCGGCTGAATCCGTCGTCCGGAAAGAGCGCGGCGGATTTGATAAGCGGACTCAGTGAGCGGGAGTTGGCGGATTTGATTTTCCGTTACGGCGAAGAGCGTTATTCCCGCTCGATTGCGCCGGCGCTGCAGGCCGCGTTCCGGAGCGGCCGCCTGAAAACCGCCCGGGAAGCGGCGGAGGTCGTTGCGCAGGCCGTTCCTCCGGCTTACCGCCGGGGGCGTCTGCATCCGGCGACGAAGAGCTTTCAGGCGCTCAGGATGGCGGTCAACGATGAACCCGGACGGCTGGCGCGCGCGTTAAACGGAGCTTTTTCCGTTCTGAATCCGGGAGGCGTGCTCGGCGTGATTTCGTTTCATTCGCTCGAAGACCGCGCGGTGAAACGGTTTATGAAGGCGAAGGCCGGGGAACGGCATTCGGTGAACAAGTACAGGCCCCGTCCGCAGGCTGCCGCAGCCGAAGGCGAACTGTTGACGCCGAAACCGGTGACTGCCGGCGCGGCGGAAATAAAGGAAAATCCTCCGTCCCGCTCTGCGAAACTGAGGGCTATAAGGAAGAAGAAAAATGAAGTCGAATAAGCTTTGGATGGCGGTTTTTTTGATTCCCGCGTTTGCGCTGCTTCAGATTGCGGTGATTCACGTTTACCGCGAGGCGGTAAAAGAAGAAAAAAAGGCGTTTGAAGAACAGGTCGAGCTGTATAACAGTAACCGGCAGGCTGTCATTGAGCTGACGGGGCGGCAGTCTCCGGCGGAAATCGAGCGGACGTTGACTGGGAGCGGCGTCGAAATTCAGGATGCGGGCGAGGTTGATGTGATAAAAATCAGGAGGAACGCAGCGGAATGAGAACCGTCGCGCTGTACGAACTGCTTCCGTTTGCCGTTTCGATTATCGGGTCTGAAGAGAAAGGTTTCCGCGGTGCGGCCGTCGATTCCCGGGTGTGCGGGGAGGGCTCTCTGTTTGCAGCGCTGCCGGGGGAGCGGACGGACGGTCACCGGTTCATTCCCGAACTGATTGCCGGCGGCGTGCGCGCGTTTTTGATTGCCCGTTCGTTTGCCGATGAAAACAAAGAGCGTTTGAACGGTTGGGTAAAAAACGACGGCGCCGCGTTTTTGGTTGCGGAGGATGTGCTGGAAACGCTGCAGTCGGCAGCTGAGTGGTATCTGAGTCTGATGCCTCAGGTGCGCCGGATCGGAATTACCGGCAGCAGCGGCAAGACAACGGTGAAAGAGCTGACAGCCGCCGTTTTGGGCCGCCGCTATCGGGTTGCGTATACGAAGGGAAATCTGAATTCGGAAATCGGCCTGCCGTTGGTGGCCTTTTCCGTTGATCCTGACGATGAAATCGCCGTTTTTGAGATGGGAATCAACCGTCCCGGAGAAATGGATGTGCTGACGCGGATTGTCAGACCGCAGACGGCTGTGATTACCAATATCACATCGGCGCATGCCGGAATGTTTCCGGACGGAGACGGGTTGGTTCGGGAGAAAATGAAAATTTTTTCCCGAGCGGGCGGCGGACTGACGGCCTTTGTCAACCGGAACGACGGGAACCGCCCCCT
Source organism: uncultured Spirochaetota bacterium (assembly GCA_944388995.1). GTDB lineage: Bacteria > Spirochaetota > Spirochaetia > JAFGXN01 > JAFGXN01 > CALXOJ01. The sequence continues at coordinate 25,944 of CALXKN010000003.1, forward strand.
CTACGGAACGGTTTATCCCGGAACGTACATCGAATACGGTTTCGGAGTGACGCCGGATGTGGAGGCGGTCGAAAATCTCGGATACGGAGGTTGGCGGCTGAGAATCGGCGGCGAAGAGGCGGAAACTCCTCTTTTCGGCCGTTACAATTTGGAGAATATTTGCGCGGCAGTTGCCGTCGGACGCGCTTTCGGTTTAAGCGACGAAGAGATCGCCGGCGGAATTGCGTCGGTCCGCGGGGTCGGTTTCGGCCGCGGTTGCCTGAAAAACGGCCGGGTTTTTGTTATCGAAGACTGTTACAATGCCAATCCCGGTTCCATGGCGGCGGCCGTTGAACTCTTTCGGGAGACGCCGTCGGAAGGGCGGAGGATTTTTGTCGCGGGAGCTATGCGCGAACTGGGAGCCCGTTCCGATGAATATCACCGCGAGCTCGGCTGCCGGACGGCGGCGGCCGGTTTTGACGCCGTTCTGTTTTACGGGAATGAGGCGGCGGCGGCGTTTGAGGCGTTTGAAGCGGCTGGCGGCCGGAACGGATTTTTTACTGCCGATTTTGACGTACTGAAAGACCGTTTGGTTGCCGAGGCAAAGGACGGCGACCGCGTTCTGCTGAAAGGATCGCGCGGTTTGCGGTTGGAACGTCTGGAAGCGGTATTGGAGTAATAAAGAGGCGGGAGGGGTTGTGTTTAAAGAAATTTTCAATCTGGTCGATCGGATTCCCATTTTTAATCTCTTTCAGTATATTACGTTCCGTTCGGGATTTGCCGCCATTACCGCCGTTCTGATCGTTTTTTTGATTGCGCCGAAGATGATTGCGTGGCTGCGCGCGAAAAAAGCCGAGCAGTCGATTCGCAGCGACGGCCCGCAGACCCATTTGGCGAAAGCCGGAACGCCGACGATGGGCGGCCTGCTGATTGTGCTGGCCATTTCGGCCGCGGTTTTGCTCTGGCAGGATTTGAAAAATCCGTACACATGGGTTCTTTTGATTTCTTTCTGGGGTTACGCGCTTATCGGTTTTTTCGACGATTATCTGAAAATTTTCCGGCACAATTCGAAGGGGCTGAATGCGAAATGCAAGCTGATCGGACAGTTTGCCGTGTCGGCTGCCGCCGTTGTCTACCTTTATTTCACGGTCGACGGAATTACGCTGCTTTATGTGCCGTTTGTCAAAAATCCGGTGGCGGACATGGGCGTTTTTTACATTCCGTTCGCGGTGCTGCTGCTGGTCGGATTTTCGAACGCCGTCAACCTTGCCGACGGTTTGGACGGACTGGCGTCGGGTCTGATCACCTTTGTCGGACTGACTTTCGGTCTGCTGACCTATATTGTCGGACACGCCGCCTTTGCCCGTTACCTGCAGTTTCCGTTCATTCCGCTGTCGGGAGAACTGACCGTTACCTGTCTGGCGCTGACAGGCGCCTGTCTGGGTTTTTTGTGGTACAATGCGCATCCGGCTCAGATTTTTATGGGCGATACCGGCAGCCTTGCGTTGGGAGGCTTAATCGGCGTTCTCAGCCTGCTGATCAAAAAAGAACTGCTCATTTTTATTGTCGGCGGTGTTTTTGTCATGGAGGCGCTCAGCGTCATTTTGCAGGTATTCTCGTACAAACTTTTTAAAAAGCGGGTTTTTAAAATGGCGCCGCTTCATCACCACTTTGAACTGAAGGGTTGGACGGAAACGCAGGTGGTTGTGCGGTTTTGGATTTTGGGCGGACTGTTTTCGCTCATCGGATTGATTACTTTAAAGGTGCAGTGATGGCGGATATAGAAATTGAGGGCGTGAAGCGCAATTCTTCCGGTTTCCTCTTAAAAATGCTGATTTTACTGCTGTTCTTTATCGGCTTCGTAACATTGATGAGCGTCTTGTCCGTCTCTCCGACAGGGAATCCTGTAAAACAACTGGTAATTTCGTTTGTTTCTCTGATGGTTTTTCTGATTCTTTCATCCGGCGGCATGAAGGCGGCGTTTGTCGATAGGGTGCTGCGTTCCCGTTTTCCGATTGTTTTTCTCTGTGTTACTTTGATTTTGTCTTTGATTACGGCGTTTTTCGGTCCGGAAGTCAACGGCGCCCGACGCTGGCTTTTTATCGGCGGGTTTTCAATTCAGCCGTCGGAATTCCTGAAAACGGCGGTTATTCTCTTTTTGGCGTCGTATTTCGGCCGGCCGTATACCGCCAAGAACGAAAGAAAACGGTTTGTTTTTCCGCTTATGCTGATGATCGGCTGCTTTGCGGTGATTCTGTTTCAGAAGGATTTTTCGACTGCTCTTATTCTTGCTCTTCTGATTTTCTCAATGATGCTTTTTGCCGGACTTCCGCTCATGCAGTTCGTTTTGATTGCGCTGACTGTTTTGATCGGATGTCTGATTGCCGTTTTTACGGAAGAGTACCGGCGGGATAGGGTTTACCGTTTTTTCAAAGGGGAAGACAATTTCCAGTCAACTTGGGCGATTCATGCTGTCGGAAACGGCGGTTGGCTCGGCTGCGGGTGGGGAGCCGGAACCATTAAAGCGCGCGGTATTTTACCGGAGGCCGAAAGCGATTTCATTTTCGCCGTTCTGGCGGAAGAGTTCGGTTTTTTGGGCGTGTTGTTTTTACTTTTGCTGATTTTACTGATCGGCGCACGGGCTTTGCTTTTGGCGGATCGGGTTAAAAACCGTCCGGAGAGATTTTTTTTGGTTTTGGGTATTGTGTTTCTTTTTTTGAGCCAAACGTTCGTCAATTTGGCGGTTGTGGTCGGACTGCTGCCGACTACCGGAATTCCGCTTCCTCTTTTTTCCCAGGGAGGATCTTCTTTGCTTTGCACAATGTTTATGATGGGATTGTTGGTGCATATTGCCCGGAATGCGGAGGATGACAATGGATAATATTCTTTACCCGAATCATCGCTACAAACAGGTTTCCAAACGCCGCTCCCGGAAAAATTTCCGGCCGATGTTCAGCCGTTCGCGGAGGCAGAAATGGATAAACACACTGTTGATTCTCGGTATTGTTTCGGTCGCCTGTTATCTTGTTGTCTTTTTTATCTATCACGGAATGGTTAAACCGACGCTGTTCGTCGACAATGTTAAGATTTACTTTCAGGAAAAATTGGATATTGATCAGCGGGATATTTTAATGGCCGCCGGGTTAAACGAAAACGTTCGTTTCATCGATGTCGATGAAGAGGCGGTTGCTCAGGCTGTGGTAAAGAGCTTCCCGTATGTTGAGGAGGTTGCGGTTAACAAAATTTTCCCAGGAACCGTTGCTGTTAAAATTTTCGGGAGAAAGCCTCTTTGTATTTCTTTATTTGATACGGGGACTGTTTCGGTTCCGTTTGCGATTGACTCCGGAGGGTGTGTTTTTGAGTTGGGAACAGGCGTTAAAGAATTCGATTTACCCGTTTTGACAGGTGTCGAACTTTCGTCATGGGAAATGAAAGCGCAGATTCCGGCTGCTTACATGCCGGTTTTGGAGGATTTGGCAAATTTAAAAGACCGGAATCCGGATATTTACAGCCGGATATCCGAAATAGCGGTGGACGAAAAGGGCGGAAAAGGATATGATTTATACGTTTATTTCCGGACTTACGATTTGCCGATTCAAATGGGGAGTCGGATGCCCGCGGAGGAAATTGAAGCAGCCGTTCAAATTCTGGATTTACTGCAGTCGACAGGAGCATTTGAGTCCTATCAAAAATTGGATTTTCGTTCGAGTAAGCCGATTTTGAAAAGAAGGTGATAAGTGATATGGGAGGGGAGCTTGTCTGAAGAGAGAGTGATTTGTATCGATATCGGTTATTCAAAAATTGTTGCGGCCGTTGTCGATTCAGATATCAATCATCAGCCCGAAGTATTGGGAATTGCCGAAGCGCCTGCAAGCGGATTGTTCCGCGGGAAGGTTAAAGAGGTAGAGGCTGTTTCAGAGGCAATCCGGGAAGCAGTCACAAAGGCATTCGAAAATATCGGTTCCGCACGGGTTGACAGCGTTTTGGTCGGCGTTACCGGAATGGACATTGAGGGCCTCAATAGTTGCGGAGTTGCGCCGATCCAGTCTCACAGTAAAACTGTTACAGAGAAGGAAATCGAAATAGCGGTAAATAATGCCAAAGCCGTTTCTTTGCCGACAGATCGCGAAATTTTTTTGGTAGATCGGCAACAGTTCATTATTGACGATAAAATTGTCTCTTCCAATCCTGTCAAAATGGCGGCGGTCAATAAACTGGAAGCCCAGGTTCATCTTCTGACCTGTTTGGAAAATATAAAGGAAAATTTTGAACGGTGTCTGATTGATGCGGGAATCGAACGTTCGCGGATTTATTACAGCGGAGCAACCGGAGCAGAGGCCGTTTTAACCGAGCAGGAAAAAGAACTCGGAACTCTTTACATGGATTTCGGGAAAGACACAATTGATGTGCTGTTTTACAAAAATCAAAGTCTCCATTACAGTAAAGTGTATCCGTTCGGATTTAACTTGATAACAAACGATCTATGCATTGTTTATCATATTTCGTATGATGATGCCGAACATTTGAAACGGGAAGGAACAGCTTATCCGTTGACGGATGACGGCGATGCGGAGGTTTATATCCGCGGGTTAAACGGTGGAGAGCCGAAAATTTGCCGTCAGCGGGATATCAATGCGGCCATAGAGGCCCGTGTGATAACCGTATTGGAAATGATTGCCGCCGATTTTTGCCGCTCAAATTTTCAGAATGAGTTGAAATTCGGAATCGTGATTGCCGGCGGAGGTGCGCTTCAAACGGGGATTGAGCAGTGTGTCAAAAAAATTTTCGGAGCGGCGGTCCGTATTGCCGTTCCGGAGAAAATCAACGGTCTGAAAGCTTCCTTTTTGACGCCCGCCTACGTTTCGATTTACGGATTGATTTGCGCCGACAGACGGAGCGGTCATACGGTTGTTTCGGAGGGAGAAATCAAAGCCGTTAAACGGAACGGCAGTTTGATTCGAGGTGCGCAGTCGTTCTTTTTAAAAGCAGCTGATTTTTTTAAATCGTTTTTGTAATAAAAGAAATTTCGGGAGGGAACTTTTATGGGTTTATTGGATGATGCGGAGTTGATTAATGAAAACTTTCACGATGAGTTTTCTTCAATGATTTCGCCGACCATTATTAAGGTCATCGGTGTCGGCGGCGCCGGCTGTAAGGCCGTCAACCGCATGGTTGAGCAGCGGCTGAACGGGGTTGAGTTTATGACGATCAATACCGATGTTCAGGATCTGCAGACATCGAGGGCGGCCAACCGTCTGGCAATCGGAAAATCCGCGACGCGGGGGCTCGGCGCCGGAGGAGATCCGAAAAAAGGCGAAGCGGCCGCCGAAGAGAGTCGTGAGGAGATTAAAAAAGAGCTTTCCGGCGCGAACATGGTCTTTATTACAGCCGGAATGGGCGGCGGAACGGGAACGGGCGCCGCTCCGGTGATTGCCTCGATTGCCAAAGAGCTGCAGATTCTGACGGTCGCCATCGTTACCACTCCGTTTGAACATGAAGGAGCCGTAAAAGAGGGGTATGCGCGCGAAGGCATTGAAAAACTGAAAAAGGAGGTCGATTCCATCATTGTGATTCCGAACCGGAATTTGACAAAGGTCCTGCCTCCGGATATCAGTATGAAGGAAGCGTTTTTGGCGGCCGACTCCATTCTGCGCGACGGTATTTTGGGAATGTCGAAAATCATCTCTGTTCCCGGAGATATTAACATCGATTTTGCCGACGTCAAGGCCATGCTGAAAAACAGCGGCCAGGCGTATATCGGTTTGGGCGAGGGCGTCGGAGAGACAAGAGTTGTCGACGCCATCAGCAAAGCCGTCAACAATCAGATTCTGGACAATGGCGATATTACCGGAGCGCGCGGCGTCATCATCAATGTGGAGGCGGACGAAGATTTCCCGATGAAGGATTTTCAGGAAATCTGCGACGAAATTTCGCGCAGCGTGGATCCGAAGGCGATTGTCAAACACGGTTTGATTTACAATAAGGAAAAAACCGATACGGTGAGAATCACCCTGCTGGCGGCCGGTTTCAATCAGGAAGAGGAACGGAGTGAAAGCGCCGCTGAAAAAGAGCGCGATGATTTTTTCCATGAGGGAGTGCTTGGGCAAGGCGAAGGCGCCGGCGCGACGGTTTCGGCCAAGGAGTGGAGTCAGATGGACCGCGCTCTGTTCGGAACGGCTTCGGCCAAACCGGTTTTGAACGAATACTCCGCGTTTGAGTCCGATATCGATTTTCCGCCGGTTTTAAAACGGCGCTGAGGGGCGGATGAGCGTCAGCGCATTTGAGGCGTATTTGAGGATCGGGCGGCGCCTGGCGCCTTTAACCGTCTCGACTTACCTTTCCGAGTGCCGGATCTTCAACGCATACTGCCGGGAGCAAATCCTTTCTCCCGAAACCGTTGACCGGAACGGCATTTCGGAGTACCTGAAATACCGCCGCCGTCCGGAAGGCGGCGGATTGGGAATTCGGGCGGCCGAAAAGGCGCTGACGGCGGTGCGCAGTTATATGGAGTTTCTGGTTAAGGAAGGGCTGCGCGCCGAAGATCCGACCGAATTGATCCGCATCGGCGGCCGGTTTTCGTCATTGCCGCAGGTTCTGACTGAAAGTGAAATTGACCGTCTGCTGGAATCGATTCCCGCCGACACCGCCGAGGGTAAACGGGATTATGCGCTTTTTGAGATGATTTATTCGTGCGGACTGCGGGTCTCCGAAGCGGTCGGACTAAAAACGGAAAACTTCCGTTTCCGGGAATCGGCGGTTCTTGTTGACGGCAAAGGCGGCCGGCGGCGCTGGATTCCCGTCGGCGAACGGGCGCTGCAAGCGGCGATTCGTTACCGCGACGAAGCGCGCCCGCAGTTGTCCGGAGTTCTCTCTGACAACGGTGCATTTTTTTTGACGCGCCGGGGTCGACCGATGACACGGCACCAAATTTGGGAGCGTTTGAAAAAATATGCCGTTTTAAGCGGTTTGGAGACAAAAATCCATACGCTGCGCCATTCGTTTGCGACTCATTTGCTGCAAAACGGAGCAGATTTACGGAGCGTTCAGGAATTGCTCGGTCACGCCGACATTTCAACAACGCAGATTTATACCCATGTAGCCGACCGGGATTTGGTTCTACAGCATGAAAAATTCCATCCGAGGGGGTGATTATATGGAAAAAAAGACGGAAAAAGTTGCAAAAAAATCTTTTTTGCTCATTATTCTTATGGCAGTGATTGCTGTTGTATCGGCGTGCCGCAGTGAAGAGAACAAGGCGTTGGAGGCGGCTCTCAATCCCTACCGCATCCTCTCTTTGTCTGATGAAAAACGGAGCGCATTTCTGACAGAAACGGAGGGAAAAATCGCCGCGGCTGCCGAGACTTCCGCAGAATCGGCAGAGGCCAATACCGAAGCGCTTTGGAGAATTGCAGCCGGATACGGTTATGTCGCAGCCGGAGAGTTTGAAACGGCGTTGAAGAGCTTTGAATCGGCATTTGATAAACTGCACGGACTGACATCCTATCCGCAGTTTTATTACTACGCCGGTGTTGCGGCTGCCTCTCAAGCTAAGCAGTCGCCGATTGAGAGTCAAAAAGCGCTGCTGTTTGAAAAGGCGATTTATTACTACAACCGAGCATTGGAGTTGAGTTCGACTTATACCAATGCGTATTACGGTTTGGGAGTGATTTATTATTTCGAACTGGGGGATGCGGATACGGGATTGGAGTATGCCCTGAAGGCAGTCGGAGCGGATCCGGATCACTTCGGCGCCCGTTATATGGCGGCCCGTATCTATGTTGAGAAAGGCGATAACGCGAAAGCGGTAGAGCAATACAATTACATTATTCGCCATGCGGATAAGGAAACCGCGGCGAGTGCCGTCCGTAACAAGGAGATTCTGGAATCGGACGGCTGAGGAGGGCGTCTGAAAACCGAAATTTCTTTGATTCGGCTGGCTGTGCACCGGCTGGAGTTTTTACGGGAGAAGGAGAAGCGGCTGCTGTCGGAGATTTACGAAGGCTACGAGTCGGCTTTTGAACGGCTGACGGTCGCCGAAATCGAAGGCATCATCGGCAGGCGGTTGCGGGTTAAGGCGGTTGCGGCGGCGGAAAATTTGAAGGCCGCCGACCGGGATTTGCGGTGGCTGAGCGGGTTGGAAGGATTTGCCGTAGCCTCTGACGGCGAAGGCTATCCTCCGTTGCTGCGCGAAATTTACGATCCGCCGTTTTTGCTGTTCGGCCGCGGCGTCGAACGGCTGCGGGCCGTTCCGGTTGCGGTTGTCGGCACCCGCTATCCGACGGGGAAGGCGCACCGCGCCTGCTTTGAATTGAGCCGCTACCTCTCGTCGAAAGGCGTCTGTGTCGTTTCCGGTTTGGCGCGCGGCATTGACGCAACGGCGCATGCGGGAGCGTTGGCCGGAGGCGGGCAGACGGCGGCGGTTTTGGGAAACGGCATCGATACCGTTTACCCCGCTGAAAACCGCCGGCTGGCGCAGAAAATCGTGGAAAGCGGAGGCGTTATTCTCTCCGAATTTCCGCCGGGAACGGAGGTGCGCAAATACCGGTTTCCGCAGCGCAACCGCATCATCAGCGGAATTTCCCCGCTGAGCATCGTTGTGCAGGCGCCCGAACGGTCGGGGGCGCTGATTACGGCGGATCAGGCGCTGGAACAGGGGCGGGATGTGGTTGTCCTCTCCGCAGGGCTGGAGGATGTTTACGGCGACGGAACCGTCCGCTTGGCGGAGCAGGGGGCTCCCGTTTGGGAAGAACCGCAGGATATAGATTGCTGGCTGCAGAGGTATGAAGAAATTTATGGAAAAGAGTACAAAGACGAAGGAAAAGAAGAAAACAACGCTGATTATTGTCGAATCTCCGGCCAAGGCGCTGACCATTGAAAAATATTTGGGAAGCGGATACAAAGTCGAAGCCTCAATGGGCCATTTGGTTGATTTGCCGAAATCGCGGATGGCCATCGATGTGGAACATGATTTCGAACCGCAGTACATCACCGTCCGCGGTAAAGGACCGCGGCTGAAAGAACTGCTGTCGATGGTTTCCCGCGCGGATGAAGTGCTGCTGGCCAGCGATAACGACCGCGAAGGAGAGGCGATTGCCTTTCACATCCGCAATGCGATACTGAAAAAATTTCCGGGTAAAACGATCCGCAGGATTGTTTTCAATGAAATCACTCCCGACGCCATCCGGGAATCGGTCCGCCATCCGCGGGAAGTCGAAGAAAACAAGGTGTGCGCCCAAAAAGGCCGCCGCGTCCTTGACCGGCTGGTCGGTTACAACCTTTCGCCGATTTTGTGGGCAAAGGTCAAAAACGGTCTCTCTGCCGGCCGCGTTCAATCCGTGGCGTTGCGGCTGATTTGTGAACGGGAGAAGGAAGTCGAAAATTTCATTCCGGAGGAGTACTGGACGGTTGACGCTCTTCTGAATAAAGGAAAGACGCCGTTCAAAGCCTCTCTCGTCAAGTGGCAGGATAAAAAATTCGAGGCAAAGTCGAAATCCGAAGTCGACGCCGTTACCGGCTCTGTTCCGCTGGGGGCGTTTAGCGTTTCCGAAAAGGAAATCCGCAAAAAACAGCAGAAACCCAAACCGCCGTTTACAACCTCGACTCTTCAGCAGGCGGCCGCCAACCGGTTGGGATTTACGTCGCGTAAAACGATGCAGATTGCGCAGCAGCTCTATGAAGGCGTCAATATCGGAGCCAACAGGGTCGGTCTGATTTCGTATATGAGAACCGATTCGACGCGCATTTCCGAAGTGGCGCTTGCCGACGTCCGGAAATACATCGGCGAACACTATCCGAAAGCGCTGCCTTCCGAGCCCCGGATTTATGCCGCCTCCCAAAAGGCTCAGGACGCTCACGAAGCGATTCGTCCGACTTATGTCTCCTATGAACCGGAAAAGGTGAAGGATTCCTTAAACCGCGATCAGCAGAAATTGTACGCATTGATTTGGGAGCGTTTCGTCGCCTGTCAGATGACAAACTCCGAAACGCAGCTGACGACTTACACCGTCAAAAGCGGAGCTGCAGAGTTCCGTTGCCACAGTTCATCGGTCAGCGAAAAAGGTTTCTCGGCGGTCTGCAAACTTCTCAAAAGCAAAGACGACGAGGAGGCTCAGCGCATTCCCGATTTGAAAATCGGCGAAACGCTCGTTTTTGTGGAATGGAAAAAAGACCGCCACTTTACCCAGGGTCCTTCCCGCTATACCGACGCCTCCATCGTCAAAATGCTGGAAGAGAAAGGCATCGGCCGGCCGTCGACCTACGCGCCGATTATTTCGGTTCTGCTTGACCGTTATTACGTCGTTCGGAAAAACAAACAGTTGCAGCCGACCGTTCTCGGCAAAATCATCTCGGATTTGCTGAGCGAACAGTTTCCGGAAACCATCAATGTCGATTTTACAGCGGAGATGGAGAACCGGCTGGACGAAGTCGAAGAGGGGCGTCTTGACTGGCACAAGATGATCGGCGATTTCTACAAACCGTTTCACGATAAGGTTGAAAAGGTTCAGGCGACGCTGGAGTCGGTCAAAGGCGTTTTGGAGGAACCGACGGATGAGGTGTGCGAAAAATGCGGACGTCCAATGGTGAAAAAATTGGGACGGTTCGGATTCTTTTTGGCGTGTTCCGGTTTTCCGGAGTGCCGCAATACGCAGAGTATTCCGTTGGCCGACTGTCCGCGTGAAGGATGCGGCGGAAAAATTGTAGCGCGCAAAAAAGCCGGCGGTCGCGGCCGTGAATTTTACGGCTGTACCAACTATCCGGAATGCGACTTTATTTCATATTTCAAACCGACAGAACAGAAGTGCCCGAAGTGCGGACAATTTTTGGTCGAAAAGAGCGATAAAGTTCACGGCGTTTACCGCGCCTGTATCAACGACCAATGCGATTTTTTACATTATGACAGCGGGGATGAAGAAAGTGGAGACGAACGTTGAGAATTTTCTTGAATCGCTGAGTCTGCTGCACGGCGCTTCCGACGGAACCGTTACCGGGTATCGCCGGGATCTTTCCAAATTGGAGGCGTACTGCGAGCGCAATGGATTGAACCTCTTAACGCTTTCGGCCGCCGATGCCCGCGGTTTTCTGATGTCGACTGAAGTCCGCTCATTGTCGCCGGTCAGCGTGAATCGGTTGCTGTCGGCGGTTAAAGGGTGTTATCGGTTTTGGGAAGAAAACGGAACGGTCCAAAACAACCCGTTTGCCGGAATTAAAAACTTCAAAACCGAACGGAAATTGCCGCGTTTCTTCTTTGAAGAGGAGATGAATTCGCTGCTGGAAATCGAAGCTGTCGATTTTGCCTCAGCCAGGGACCGTTTCCTTTTTGAATTGCTCTATTCGACCGGTTGCCGGATCAGCGAAATCATCGCCATGAACAGCCGTGATTTTCGACGAGCCGGCGATACGATGACCGTTGTCGGAAAGGGTCGGAAAGAGCGGGTGGTCTGTATCGGACGCTTCTGCAGGGAAGCCTACCGCGACTACTCTCTGTTCCGAAGCGCTTACGAACGGGCTCACGGATGGGAGGAAAACGAAGCGCTGCTGATCAACAGCAAAGGGAAGCGGCTGACGCCGCGCGGGGTTCACTTCATCATCGGCGAGAGGCTGATGAAAAACGGAACCATCGGGAAATCGGCCGGCGCCCATGCGTTCCGCCATTCGTTTGCGACGCATATGCTCAACCGCGGAGCCGACATCCGCATTGTGCAGGAAATGCTCGGTCACAGTTCGCTGTCGACGACGCAAATTTACACTCATGTCGAATTGGACCGCCTGAAAGACGTTTATTCGTCCGCGCATCCCCATGCGGGAAGCGGAAAGAAGGGGAGAAGCTGAATGGAATTTCACGGAACAACCGTTATCGCCGTCAGGCGCGGCGGGCAGACCGCAATGGCCGCCGACGGGCAGGTTACGCTGGGCAATACCATTATGAAGGGAAACGCCCGTAAAGTAAGAAGAATTTACGACGGAAAGGTGCTGGTCGGATTTGCCGGCGCGACGGCGGATGCGTTCACTCTTTCCGAACGGTTTGAAAAGCACTTAAAGGGAACCGGCGGCGACATTACCCGGGCGGCCGTCGAATTGGCAAAAGAGTGGCGCACGGAGCGGGCGCTGGCCAAATTGGAGGCCATGCTTCTGGTTGCCGACAGGGAAAAAATTCTGCTGATTTCGGGAAACGGGGACGTCGTGGACCCCGAAGAAGGGATTGCCGCCATCGGTTCGGGAGGAATGTTCGCCTACGCCGCCGCTTTGGCATACGCCGAAGCCTCCGATTGGAGCGCCGGCGAAATTGCGGAAAAGTCGTTGTCCGTCGCCGGACGCATCTGCATTTATACAAACCGGAATTTGACGCTGGAGGTTCTGGAATGACCGGAGAGTGGGAAACGCTGACACCGGCAAGGATTGCCGCCGCATTGGATCAATTCATTATCGGTCAGAGCGAAGCCAAAAAAGCGGTGGCCGTCGCTCTGCGCAGCCGTATGCGCCGGCGTAAACTGCCGGCGGAAATGGCGGAAGAGATTATCCCGAAAAACATTCTGATGATCGGTCCGACCGGCGTCGGTAAAACGGAAATTGCGCGGCGGCTGGCAAAACTGGTTTCCGCGCCGTTTTTGAAAGTCGAGGCGACAAAGTACACCGAAGTCGGTTACGTCGGCCGCGATGTGGAGTCTATGGTGAGGGATTTGTTCAACGTGGCGCTGCAAATGGTAAAATCCGAAATGGCGGAAGCCAACCGCGGGGCAGCCGAAATCCGTACCGAAGAGCGGATTCTCGATTTGCTGCTGAATGTACGGCCCGATTCACCGCCGCCGACCGAAGCGGACAAAGAAGCCCGGGAACGTTTCCGGCGCAAGCTGCGCAACGGCGATTACGAGCAGACACCGATCCGCATCCGAATCACCGAGAATAAGCCGCTTGAAATGACCGGTATGTTTGCCGTTCCGGGAATGCCGGACGGAGACGACGGCAGCCGTATTTCCGACATTATAGGTGATATTTTTGCCGGTAAACGCAAAACGGAACAGAAACTTCCCGTTTGCGAAGCCCGGGAAATTCTTTTAAAAGAGGAAACCGAAAAGCTGGTGGAAAACGGCAACGCGGTCAAAGCGGCAAAAGAGCGCACAGAACAGTCGGGAATCATTTTTATCGACGAAATCGACAAACTGGCGACGACGGCCCGTCACGGTTCGGGCGAAGTTTCCCGCGAAGGCGTTCAGCGCGATCTGCTGCCGATTATCGAGGGTTCCAAAATCAACACCAAATACGGGCTGATTGATACCTCGCATATTCTTTTCATTGCGGCGGGCGCTTTTCATATGAGCAAACCCTCCGATTTGATGCCGGAGCTTCAGGGCCGCCTTCCGGTCCGCGTCGAACTGAAGTCGCTGACGCCGGAGGATTTTTACCGCATTCTGACCGAGCCTCAGAACGCATTGGTCAGGCAGTATACGGCTCTGATGGAAACCGAAGGCGTTGCGCTGCATTTTGAGGAGGCGGCGCTCCGCCGGCTGTCGCAAATTGCGGCGCAGGTCAACCGCAATACGGAAGACATCGGCGCGCGGCGGCTGTACACCATTATGGAGCGGCTGCTCGAGGATCTGTCGTTTGAGGCGGAGACTTACAGCGGCCGCGCTTACACGGTCACGGAGGCGCTGGTCGACGAAAAGCTGAGCGCCTTATGCGAGTCGCAGGATTTATCCGCCTATATTTTGTAAAATATGGTTATGGAGACGGAATTTCCTTCCGATAAGATAAAGAAGAGGAGACCAAAAATGTTTATCGAAACCGGATTCGGACGCAATTTGGATATTATGCACCGCCTGATGGACACGGCGGTTTTACGGCACAATGTCATTGCCAACAATATGGCCAACTCCGAAACGCCGAATTTCAAGCGCTCCGAAGTGAACTTCGAAAAAGAGCTGCTGCGTCGTTTGGAGTTGGAGCGCAACGGAAAGTATACGCTCGATTTCGACCGTGCAAAAGAGTGCCGGTTCGCTTTTCAGGATCCGGAACCGTATTCAACCTTAAAACCGATTCGGTCGCTTGATTACCTGTCGCAGGCGGATAACAACGGCAACAATGTCAATCTGGAAGAAGAAGGTATGTCGGCTTTAAACAACCAGCTTCGTTATGAAATGATGACTTATTCCGTGTCGGCCATGTTTAACAACATCCGGACCGCGCTGACGTCGAGATAAGGAGGCGGTAAATGGGAATTTTTACGACTTTGAGTACGGCCGGCAGCGGTCTGACGGCTCAGCGGATGCGTTTGGACGTCATTTCCGATAATATTGCCAACGCCGATACGACGAGAACGGTTGACGGCGGCCCGTTCCGCCGCAGCCGCGTGATTTTGCAGGCCAAAAATGAGGGAGCGTACTGGAACTCGCCGTTCCTGCCGAAATCATTGGATAACGGTTTGGGCAGAGGGGTGGAGGTTGTCGAAATCGAAAAAGACACCGACAGCCGGACGCGGTTGGTTTACGATCCCTACCATCCCGACGCATACAAAACCGGACCGAAAGCCGGTTACGTCGAATATCCGAACGTCAACGTTGTACAAGAGATGGTCGATATGATTTCGGCGTCGCGTGCTTACGAAGCCAACGTCTCACTGATTAATGGCGCAAAGTCGATGTTTACCAAGGCGATGGACATTAAATAAAAGGAGGAGAATATGAATTCCGTTGCGGGATTGGGGAGCGCGTTTGACCGCGCCGTGACTTTTCAGCATTTGGGAAAGGAAAACAACTACACGGAGAACGGAAAAACCGTCGTCGACGTCAGTTTCGGAAAGACGTTTTCCGAATTGCTGGACAAGGCAAGCGATACCGTCAATTTAAGCGAACGCATGAGCGAACAGTTTATTCTGGATCCGCAAAGCATCGATCACCATGATGTGACAATCGCCGTTGCCGAGGCCAATATGGCGGTTACGATGACAAAGGCGGTGACCGACGGCGTCATTCGCGCTTATAAAGAAATAATTAACTTGCGGTAAATCCGGTTACAGGTTATAATATAATGAATAAATCGTTCTGTATTCAGTCTGGGAGGGAAAATGAACGATAAGCTGAAAGCCGCGCTCGACAAGGCGAAAAACCAATGGAACAAGTGGTCGAAAGCTCAGAAAGGGATTTTCGGCGGAGTCATCGCTCTCATTGTCGTTGCGGTCATTGTTTTGGGAACCGTCTCAACCCGCGACGGAAGAGTCTCTCTTTTTAACGCGTCGATCAACGATGCGCAGGCGTTTGAACGGATTGTCACCCGCCTTGAAGAGGAAAACGTTCCGTTTACGACGACAGCCGACGGACGCATTTATGTGGAAAATTCCCGCGTCGCCCGTCGCTTGAAAGCCGTTGTCGTTCAGGAAGGATTGCTGCCTTCCAATATGGACGTATGGAGTTTTCTTAACGTCAATCAATTTACTGTTACCGATTTTGAACAAAAAGAGAAAGTCCGTTTGGCAATTGCCAAAGATTTGGAAGCGCTGTTGAAGTCGCTTGACGACGTTGATAACGCTTCCGTAAAGATTGCCATGCCGGAAACGGAGCTTTTTGCCGAAGACAATAAACCGGTTACAGCGTCTGTTGTCATCACTCCGTCGTTTTCATCCGATCTGGTAACAAATCGCGCCAAAATCGAAGGAATTGAACGGCTGGTGACGCGTGCCATTCCCCGTATCGATCGGGAGAATATCACCATTACCGATAACTCCGGTATTGAGCTCAACAGCAAAAACTTTCAAGTTGTCGACCGCCTTCATTTGACGGAAGCACAGCTGAAAATTAAACAAAAAGCCGAAAAGCTTCTTTATGAGAAAGTCAAACGGGTTTTGACAAATAATGGAGTCGGCAGCGCTCCGATTCCTCCGTCGCGTATCAGTATTTCGCCGGTTGAAATCGATATGCAATTTAATGAAGAGTCGTATATCTACGACGAAATCCTCCCGATCATTTTAAAGGCTGACAATCCCGATACGCCTTATGACGATCAACAGATCATCGAAAAAGTGTTGGTTGAATCGGTTGTCAATAATGAAGAGTACAACGGTACGGGATTTAATCCCGAAGGGCCGGCCGGTGTGGAAGGACAGGTTCCGCCGGCATACAAAGACTTGCAAGGATTGGTTGCACGTTACGGAAAAGATCAGAGCGAAAGCCGTTACGAAACCAGCAAAAAACAGACCACAGTCAACAAAACGCCGTGGCAAATCAACGGAATTTCGGTTTCTGTATTGATTGACGGTATTACTATAAAGGAACGAGACGCTTCCGGAAATTATATTGAATCCGAAAACGGCGGTATTCAGCGTTCTTATGTTCCCGTTGACGAAGAAACGCTGCGAAGCCTCCGTTCTGCGGTCGAAGGAGCCATTCGCTATGATCAAAACCGCGGGGATATAGTCGAAGTCCGCAACGTTCAGTTTGACCGGACGGCGGAGTTTGAGCAGGAAGACAACGCTTACCGGACGTCGAAGAAAATAAGACAGGCTGTAGCCATCACTTTGCTGTTACTGGTTGTTTTATTGTCGTTGATTTTTTTGGTTCGTTTGTTCGTTCATTGGAGGGAGAGACGGCGTAAATTACGGGAGGAAGAAAGAGCCAAGCAGATAGCCATCGAACGGGAAGCTATGCTCAATAAGTTGGATAATTCAATCAATATTCCGATGACGGGAGAAGATGCGGAGAAGAACGAGCTGTTCCGCGAAGCGCAAGTGATGGCGCGCGAACATCCCGAAGATGTGGCGCAGTTGATCAGAGCCTGGTTGGTGGAGGAGTAAAATGAGTTATACGGACGCTGTACAGGGAAAACCGGCCGGACAAAAAAAATCCGGCTCGGCGCTGCATAAAAAAGAGATGACGGGACGGCAGAAGGCGGCCGTTTTCCTGGTTCTGATGGGAACCGAAGTCGCGTCGGAGATTTTCAAGCACCTGCGCGAAGATGAAATAGAAGCGCTGACGTTTGAAATTGCCCGGGTCGAAAACGTCGACTCCGCCGACAAGGAGATGGTTCTGGCCGAATTCAAAGACCTGATGATGGCGCAGAACTTTATCACAACCGGCGGTATCGATTACGCCCGCGAACTGTTGGATAAGTCGCTCGGAGCTCAGAAAGCGGCTGACGTCATCAACCGTCTGACCAATTCGCTTCAGATCCGTCCGTTTGACTTTATCCGCCGGACCGATCCGGCTCATTTGATGAACTTTATTTTGCAGGAACATCCGCAGACGATTGCGCTGATTCTGGCCTATTTGGAACCGCAGAAGGCTGCCGTGATTTTGGGCGGCCTGCCGGCTGAAGACCGCAGCGATGTGGCCAAACGCATTGCGACCATGGACCGCACCTCGCCGGAAGTCCTGCGCGAAGTGGAACGGGTTTTGGAAAAGAAGCTCTCCACCCTTTCCAGTGAAGACTACACTTCGGCCGGCGGCGTCGAAAGCATCGTCGAAATTCTCAACCTTGTCGACCGTTCGACGGAAAAAACCATCATCGAAACGTTGGAAGAAGACGATCCCGAATTGGCCGAAGAGATCAAAAAGAGAATGTTTGTCTTCGAAGACATTGTTCTGTTGGACGACCGTTCGATTCAGCGCGTTGTGCGCGAGGTGGAAGGCAACGAGCTGGCGAAAGCGTTGCGCGGTGTCGATGCCGAAGTTCAGGATAAGATTTTCAAGAATATGAGTAAACGGGCTGCCCAGACTCTGAAAGAAGAGATGGAGTATTTGGGGCCGATTCGTCTGAAGGACGTCGAAGAGACGCAGCAGAAAATCGTCGCCATTATCCGCAAGCTGGAAGATCAGGGGGAAATTGTTGTGGCCCGGACGGGAGAGGACGAGGTTATCGTTTAGTTTTCGGCCGTACCTGTCGATGGAAAAATGAAGGAGTTGTATCGTGGCGAGAAATGTCTTTAAATCTTACGAATTGCCTTTGGACCGGCATGCGGTAAAAATCATGCCTCCCGAATTGTTTTCCGAACAGGCCGAACCCGAAACCGAGGCGGTCGCCGTTTACGACGGTCCGACGGTTGCCGAGCTGGAAGAGGAGGCCAATCAATTCCGTATCCGGTTTGAGGAAGAGAAGCGGGAGATGATCCGCCGCGCGCAGGAAGAGATTGAAGCCATCCGCTCCGCCGAAAAAGACGATCTGCTGCGGATGAAAAACGAAGCGGTCGCCGAAGCCGACGCGGTCCGCGAGGCCGCCAAAAGAGATGCCGAAGAAACGGCGGCAAAAGCCAAAGCCGACGCCGAAGCCGTTGCGGCGGAAGCCGAGGCATCCCGTCAGGCGGTTGTCGATGAGGCCAGAAAAGAAGGGTTTGAGGCCGGACGCAAAGAGGGATACGATTCCGGCAAAGAAGAAGCCGACCGGCTGATCAACAAGCTTCACGTGATGCTTTCGGGTGTTGCCGATAAACGTCAGAGAATCATTGACGAGTCGGAATCGCTGATTGTCGATCTGATTCTGAATATTGTCCGCAAAGTGGTGCGTTCCGTCACGGAATCGCAGAAAGACGCGGTGGTGAGCACTGTGCTGAAAGCGCTCGCCAAACTGAAAACTTCAGCCGACGTCACGCTGCGCGTTAATTTCGATGACGCCGCTCTGACAACGGAGCATATGAAGCAGTTTCTGAAAAAAGTCGAAAAAGCGAAATCCATTACCGTTATCGAAGACTCATCCGTCGACCGCGGCGGATGTATTGTGGAAACCGACTACGGCTCGATAGACGCGCGTATTTCCAGTCAGTTGCGGGAAATCGAGGATAAGATCCGCGAGCTTTCGCCGCTGGTGACGCAGACAAATTGACCGGCGCGGCATGCGGGGAGGGATATGCAGGCTGTAAAAGAGGCGGATGCCGGACTGTTTAACAAATACATTGAACTCATCGATCAGTTGGATCCTGTCAGGTATGTGGGAACGGTCAAAAAGTGCACTTCGTCGATTATTATCAGCGAAGGTCCGCAAGCCTCCGTCGGCGAGCTTTGTGAAATTCTCTCGTTAAGAACCGGTGAAAAATTTTTGGCGGAAGTGGTGGCTTTTGAAGAAAACGAAGTCAAGCTTTTCCCTTATCACTCCGTCGCGCATATTGAGAAAGGCAGTTTGGTGGCGGCTATGGGACGCCCGCTTTCGATACCCGCGTCCGAGGATTTATGCGGCCGCGTTATCGACGCTCTCGGCCGGCCGATAGACGGGAAAGGGCCGCTGCGGGTCGCTCATCATATCTCGGTTTTCAACCGCCGCCCCCACGTTTTGACGCGCCGCCCGATCGACGAACGCATTCTGACCGGCGTCAAAGCGGTGGATTTTTTTACGCCTTTGGGAAAAGGACAGCGGATCGGACTGTTCGCCGGCAGCGGTGTCGGAAAGTCAACCTTAATGGGAATGATGGCGCGCGACTCTTCGGCCGACGTCAACGTGATTGCGTTGATCGGCGAACGCGGGCGGGAAGTTCAGGAGTTTATCCGCGACTCTCTCGGGGAAGAGGGGATGAAACGGTCGGTCATTGTTGTTTCCGACTCTTCGGATACTCCGCTTTCCCGTTTCCGCGGCGCCTACACTGCGACGGCCATTGCCGAGTTTTTCAGGGACCGCGGGAAAGACGTCATGCTTTACTTTGACTCAGTCACGCGGCTGGCGATGGCGATTCGCGAAATCGGTCTGGCGGCCGGGGAAGTCGCCGCTTCCCGCGGTTATACGCCGAATGTTTTTGCCTCTTTGCAGGAGCTTTTGGAGCGGTGCGCCACATCCGATAAAGGAACCATTACCGGTATCTATACCGTTTTGGTGGAGGGCGGCGATTTCGACGAACCGATTACCGACTGCGTGCGCGCCATTATCGACGGGCACATCATTCTGGACCGGAAATTGGCGGAACGGGGACAGTATCCGGCCATTGACATCCCCGCTTCTTTATCGCGGTTGGAAAGCGCCGTCGCTTCCCGTTCGCAGCGGCAGGCGGCTGTCAAATTACGCACTCTGATCAGCGTTTACCGCGAACGCAAGGATTTGATTGACGTCGGCGCTTACGTCAAAGGTTCGGATCCGCTGACCGACGAGGCGGTAGAGAAAATCGACCGTATTAATCGCTTCATCTCTCAGGAAACCGATGAAAGCGTTTCGTTTGACGCTATTTGTGCGGAAGCCTCCTCCCTGACCGGAACGGAGGTGACGCCGTGAAAAAATTCGTTTTTTCCCTTCAGCCGGTTTTAAATCTCCGCGAACAGGAAGAAAAGTCGGCCCGGACGGAGTTGGGAAAAAAGACGGCCGAGTGTGAACGCATTCGGGGCAAGATGAAGGCGCACATTGCGCTTTTGGATCGTTTCGAGGCGCCTGAAAACGGCGCGGTCGACTGGTCGGCGTATCAACAGACGGCCGACTTTATCCGCGTTCAGAACCTCCGCCTGAAAGACGATTTGAGCCGCGCGGAAGAACGGCGGCAGAGCGCGTTGGCGGCTTACCGCGAAGCGCGCAACCGTAAAAAAGTGTTTGAAAAACTGAAGGAACGGCGGGAACTTGAATTCCGCGCCGAAATGAAGGAAAAAGAAAACAAAGCGCTGGACGACCTGTTTTCGTCGCGCGGGACTTATCACAGGAGTTTGAAAAAATGAAAATTCTTCGCTACAAAAACGACCGCAGCCGCAAATTGTTCCAAATTCTTATTTTGCTCTTATTGATTGTCATCGCTTCGATGGGCGCTTTGATTGCCTTTGATTATTTAGGATTGATCCGCCTGAATTTCATGAAGCGCGCGTATGTGGATCCGAAATTCACCCAGCGGGTTGACCTGACCGGAATCGATCTTTTGGACAGCGAACGGCTTTACAAAGTCTGGGGCTCGATGGATGAATGGGAGTCGGAGCTGAAGGCGCAGGCCGAAAATATTGAATTAAAGGACAAAGAAATCGACGAGAAAACGGAACTTTTAAAGACAGAGACTGAAGCGTTTCGGAAAGAACAGGAGAACAGAGAGACAGCGTTGCGGGAGAATCAGACACTTGAACAAAAATTCTATGATATTACCGTCAATTTACTCGGTATGCCGCCGGAAACAGCCGTGAAAAGTTTGGAAAAAATGGCAGATTATGATGTTATAGAAATTTTAAAAAGTGCCGATAGAATAGCAGAGGAGAGGAATCAGGGAAGTATGAGCTCCTACTGGCTTTCTCTCATGGAACCTGAAAAGGTTGCCGCAATCAACAGGAAGCGGCTTCAGACTCCGGCTGAAGAGTAAACCAGAGCCTTCCTGTTAAGGGAGGCTTTTTTTGATTGTTACAGGCCAGCATTCGTTTCCGTTTTCATCTTCCGAGGAATTGCTTCCGGCCGGAATAATGCCGGATACAGGCGGTTTGGCTTTTGCTGAAATGCTGAAACAAACCGACGGTCATTGTGATATTACGCTCGATCAAAATCAAAACCGAAATCTCGAACTCTTTAACGAATCGATTTTAAACGAATCTGAAAGCTATCGTGTTGTTGTTTCCGGAAACGGAGAAGTCGAGACTGAAAAAAAAGGTCCTCCGGCCGTTTCAGATCCGTCTGAATCGGCGGAAGAAGAAGATGCGGATTCCGGAATTTCTCTGTCTGTTCGGAGCGATCGCAGTGAATCGGAAGAGATTTCCGAATGCGATAAAACGGAAAAAGACGGTGGGGAAGGTAAAGAATCTCGTCCGGAAGTCTGCGGGGTAGAGACGGCAGAAAAAACAGCGAAAAAAATAGCGTTTGCCCGTTCTGGAGAACTCTCCGGTGAAAAAACCGGGGCGGCGAAGCTTTCGGCGGCGGCCGGAAAGGAAAAAAATGCGGAACAGGCGGTTCCCGCCGGGACGGCGGACGGCGCGGCTGAAAAGCCGGAAACGCTGCGGAAGGCCGAAACGGTTGCGGCTGCCGTGATCCGATCCGATGCGAAGGCAAAGACCAAAAACGATGCCGGCCGAGAAACGCTTGCGGCAGACGGAAAGGCAAAGGCGGTTCCCAAAGAATCTGAAACAGCGAACCGATTGGACCGAATTGTAACGATTTCTGTATTGCGGGAGGAAGCCGGTCAAAAAGGAGAGGGGGCTCTTAACGCCGGTAAAAATCGAGTGCAGGGTAAAATGACGGCAGGTGAAGAGAAAAATACGGAATTGCGCTCCGACAAAACCGCATTTGATCCGTCGTCGCTGCCGGTTTCGCTTCAGGGCGGAAAGGAAACCGCTCTTGCGGAAAATGCGGCGCTCCGCCACATTACGAAAGCCGATTTGATTCGGGAACTGAAGGATCAGGGCAGCGCCGAAATTCTCCGGGAGGCAAAAATTCTGGTTAAAGACGGTCAGTCCGGCGAAATCAAATTGGTTTTGCGTCCGCAGGAGCTCGGTACCGTAAAAATTAATTTGATTTTGGAAAATAAACATATAGTCGGACGGATTTTTGTCGAAAATAATATAGTAAAGGAAGCTTTGCAGACGGCCTTCGGCGATTTGAAAGAGGTCTTCGCTCAGCAGGGGATGGAATTGGGAGCGCTTGACGTTTTTGTCAGTCAGGAGTCCCGGGAAGATTTTTGGCAGGCGGAAAACGATGATGCCGACACTATGCCGTTTAAATTGGCTCAGGCCGTCGGTGCCGTTGAAAAACATGCGCCGGTTGTGACTGTTTTAGAGGATTACAGCCGAATCAATATAGAAGTATAAAGCGTTAAAACGTTTTAATCGGAGGAAAATGATGGAAATGTCGGGGATCAATCCGAGCGTACAGATGAACCGTTATTTTAATGCCGAAGAGCGTCTTGGGTTGGAAGAAACCATTGCCGGGCTCAACAGCGATTTAACGGCAAATAATAAACGGGTTGCAAAAACAGAAATGGGGAAGGATGATTTCCTTTTGATTTTGGTTAAACAGTTGGCTAATCAGGATCCGACTGCCCCGGTTGAGGATAAACAGTTTATTGCGCAAATGGCGCAGTTTTCGACGTTGGAGCAGATGACGAATATGGCAAACGGATTTACACGTTTGTCTGAAGCGATTTCTGCATCTCAATCGGCGGCTTTGCTTGGAAAAGAGGTTACGGTTATCGACGGCGATTCGACGGTCACCGGAGTTGTGGAAGAGGTGAAAGGCCGCGAATATCCGCAGCTGAAAATCAACGGTTATTATTACGGTTTTGATAAAATCGAGAGCGTTCGCTCGTAAACAGGGGGTTCCGTTATGATGAGATCTTTATATGCCGGTGTTTCCGGGTTGCAAAATCACCAGACGCGCATGGACGTGATTGGTAACAATATTTCCAATGTTAATACGGTCGGTTTTAAGAAAAGCCGCGTCAATTTTCAGGACATGATCAGTCAGTCGATCGGCGGTGCAGCGGCTCCCAACGAGGTGCGCGGCGGTATCAATCCGAAACAGGTTGGATTGGGAATGTCGGTCGCGTCTATCGATACAATTCACACGCAGGGAGCGTTTCAGTCGACCGGTGTCGTGACAGACGTCGCCATCAGCGGTGAAGGATTTTTTATCATGAGTGAAGGAGAAAATTCGTTTTATACCCGCAACGGTGCCTTTGATGTGGATAAAGACGGAATTCTCGTCAATCCTGCAAACGGAATGCGGGTCATGGGATGGCAAACGCAGAATATCGAAGGAACCGACGTTCTTTCGACAGCGGACGATTTGACCGAGCTCTACATTCCTATCGGGCAGAAAGATCCGGCGCGCCAAACCGGATTGGTCGAACTCTCCTGTAATTTGAATAAAAATACATTGGCCATTGAGAATCCCGATGATTTGCGGGAAGTCATGGACCGCAGTTGGGTTGTCAATAAAACGATTTTCGATTCGGCCGGAAACGAACATGATTTGAGAGTGACGTATACTCGTGTTCCCGATCAGGAAAATCAGTGGCTGGGAACCGTTGAAATCGATCCGATGCTTGGTCAGGAAGCAGTCGGCGTGACTGTCGGCGGCGAAGGAGCGACGAATACATTTACGGTTCAGTTTGACAATTACGGCGTTCTGCAAAACGTTACCGACGGCAACGGTGTCATCGATGAAGAGGGCGAACTGAATCTGGATATCGCTTATACGGTTGTACAGTCCGGTCCCGACGCAGACGGAAACCTTCAGCGGCTGAACTTTACATTGAAACTCGGTGAAATCGGCAATACGAGGGATTCAATGACACAGTATGCCGACACGTCGACCACCAAAGCGTTCCGGCAGGACGGTTACGGTCTCGGTTACATGGATTCGTTCAGAATCGATGATGCCGGACAGATTACCGGCGTCTTCTCCAACGGAAACCGCCGCGTATTGGGTCAAATCGCGTTGGCGACCTTTACCAATCCCGAAGGTCTGGAAAAAGCCGGAGACAACACCTATGTTGTTTCAAACAACTCCGGTGATGCGTTGATCGGTCCTGCCGGAATTGCCGGAAAAGGAAAATTTTTGGCCGGTTCGCTGGAAATGAGCAACGTTGATTTGGCTGAATCTTTTACCGATATGATTGTCACGCAACGCGGATTTCAGGCCAATTCGAGAAGCATAACGACTTCCGATCAAATGCTGCAAGAGTTGCTGACGCTGAAACGGTAACCCGAATCACGGTGATCGGTCATGATTCAAGTCACAAAGCTGAACGGGCAGGTGTTTTATCTCAATCCGCATCAAATTGAGTCGATTGAGCTGACTCCCGATACAACCATTACCATGTTATCGGGAAAAAGACTTGTCGTAAAAGATGATTATGATGTAATATTAGAGAGAATCATTGATTACCGTAAACGGATCGGAGCTTTTAAAAACGAGGAGTAAGCATTTATGGATATCGCAACGATAATCGGTTTTGTCAGCGGTTTTATTCTGATTATTCTTTCTATTCTCATTGCCGGAGCCAGTCTGCTCCTGTACGTTGACGTCGCATCCGCCGTTTTGGTTATCTTCGGATCTTTCTTTGCGTGCGTCGCCGCATATCCGCTTTCCGTCACCAGAAATATGTTCAAGTATTTGGGCTTTATTTTCAGAAAGTACAAATATGATTACACCGGCGTCATCACGACAATTGTTTCTTTTTCCGAAAAGGCGCGCCGCGAGGGAATTTTAGCTCTGGAAGACGATATCGAAGATTTGGACGAACCGTTTTTGAAAAAAGGCATTCAGTTGGCGGTTGACGGAACCGATCCTGAAATCATCAAAAATATGCTGTTTATTGAGCTGGATAAGATGGAAGACCGTCACAATTCGGCTATCGGATTTTTCAACTTGTGGGCTGGTGTCGGTCCGGCGTTTGGTATGATCGGAACGCTGCTTGGTTTGATTCAAATGTTGGCGAACTTGGAAGATCAGTCAAACCTCGCTTCCGGTATGGCGTTGGCACTCGTTACGACCTTGTACGGATCGGTTATGGCGAACCTCTTTCTGCTGCCGATGAGAACCAAGCTGCAGGGGCGCCACGATTCCGAAGTCATGATGAAGGAAATCATGATTGAAGGAATCCTTTCGATTCAGGGCGGAGACAATCCGAGAATGATTCAGATGAAACTGGCAGCCTTCCTGCCGCCCAAAGAGCGATCGATTTTTGAACAAACGGCCGGAGTTTAAGGAATGGCGGAAAGAAAAAAGAAGCAGAAAATAGAGGATATGCCGGCTCCCGCGTACATGACAACGTACGGGGACATGGTAACGCTTCTGTTGACCTTTTTCGTTCTGATGTACTCGGCCGAAACCGCCAAAGGCGAAGACGTTCAAGTCATTCTTTCCGCCTTCAAAGGCATGGGCATGATGTCCGGCGGCAATACGCTTGAAGAAGGAAAACTGGCCGAATTGGGAAATACTGTCGACAGTTTGCCGTCGCTGGAAAAAGGCCGCTCGCTGTCCGATGCCCGCAAACGCGCTGTCAGCGAATTCCAGACCGACACAGAAATCAAAAAGATGAAGGTTAAGGCGGATGAACGCGGTTTGGTGATTACGATTGCCGGCGATCTTTTGTTTGAAGAGGGTTCCGCTGAAGTTAAGATTGAAGAGACGCGCGATGTTCTGCAGCGCGCCGCGCAAATCATCCGCGAGTACGCTGACGGCCGGAAAGTCCGTATTGAAGGGCACACGGACAGCGGCGCCCCGCCGATTGACAGTCCGTATAAAAATAATTGGGAACTCTCCGCCGCCCGCGCCATCAACGTGCTGCGTTATTTGGTTGATTACAATGTCGATGAATCGTGTTTTCAGGTTGCGGGTTTTGCCGACACCGTTCCGATTGAAGATAACGATTTGCCCGAGGGGCAGGCGTACAACCGCCGCGTGGACATCGTCATTCTCTCCGACGGGCATCTGAACACAAAATATGATTTTTAATCTTGGCAAAGGGCAAAAAATCTGTTAAAATTTTTCGGAAAATAACGATAATTATAATAGGTATGTTTTTACGGGAGGTGCTTTATGCCCGATGTGGACAATGAGGAATTGGAAAACGAGACGACTTCAAATTCGCCTGCGGGTTTCGGCGGTGCGCACCGTTCCTTTTTGGGATTGATTGTCACCGTTTTAAAATGGGTTCTGCTGGTCATTGTCGGGGTGGTGATCGTCGCCGCCATCAGTGTCGGTGTAAATTATATCATGAACCGGGGGGACGGAGCGGGACGTCAATCGCAGTCTTCCGCCTACGACGGCGTTCAGCCGGTGCGTTCCTGGTACGACGGTATCGGGGAAATCCGCGTTTCGACAAAAGATTCAACGCCGTATACGGTCATGGTCCGCGTGCAGCTGGGGTATAAGCAGGATGATAAAGCGATTCAGACGGCGCTGGTCAGTCAGAATCCGTACATCAAAGCCAAAGTGCGCGAATATTTTTCGGAAAAACGGGTCAACGAGCTGAATGACGAAGCCAAAATCGCCGCGGAACTGAAACAGAAAATCAACAATATTATTGGCGGTAAAGGCATCGACATCGTCATCATTACGGAAAAGACCGTTATCGAGATGTAACGGCAGAGGATTCGCCATGAGTGATACGTTAAGTCAGGACGAAATAGACGAGCTTCTCAAAGCCATCTCTTCCGGTGAAATGGAGGATACCAACTACAGCAGGGAAGCCAATAAGCGGAAAATCAAAATTTACGATTTCCGCCGTCCCGACAAATTTTCAAAAGATCAAATCCGCACTGTTTCGATTATGCATGAAACATTTGCGCGGCTGACGACAACCTCTTTGTCGGCGCAGTTGCGCTGTTTGATCAACGTTCACGTGGCCAGTGTCGATCAGCTGACCTACGAGGAGTTCATCCGCTCGATTCCGAATCACACCACCCTGGGAATCATCAACATGGATCCGCTGAAAGGTTCGGCGGTTTTGGAGATCGACCCGTCGATTACTTTCAGCATCATCGACCGGCTTTTCGGCGGAGCCGGAACAAATTTCAAAATGCAGCGCGATCTGACCGATATCGAACAGGCTGTCATGGAGGGGATTATTGTCAAAATCCTCGGCAATTTGCGCGAAGCGTGGGGGCAGGTCATCGATCTGAGGCCGCGGTTGGGAAATATTGAAACCAATCCTCAGTTTGCCCAGATTGTTCCGCCGTCCGAGATGGTTGTTTTGGTGACGCTGGAGACAAAAATCGGCGATGTCGAGGGAATGATCAATCTTTGCATTCCGTACATCACCATCGAACCGATTATTTCCAAACTGTCGGCGCAGTATATGTACGCATCGGTCCGCAGCGGCGGTACGACAGAGAGTCTGAACATTCTCCGCTCGCGGATTTCCAACGTCAATGTCAGCCTGATTGCCGAGATCGGCAGTTTGGACATTAAGGTTAAGGATGTCGTCAATTTGAAAGC
Organism: uncultured Spirochaetota bacterium; assembly: GCA_944388995.1. GTDB lineage: Bacteria > Spirochaetota > Spirochaetia > JAFGXN01 > JAFGXN01 > CALXOJ01. The sequence continues at coordinate 53,718 of CALXKN010000003.1, forward strand.
CGGCGACTTTGTCCGGTTGCCGGGCGTGCGCTACGACGGTGAAATTATTCTGAAAATCGGAAACCGCAACAAATTCCGCTGTAAGCCGGGAATTGTCGGTAAAAAAATGGCGGTTCAAATCACGGGGCTGTTGGAGGACAACGACCGCGACAAATTCGATGAGCTGCAGGCAGAAGGAGAAGAAAATGAGTGACGGTTCTTTAAGTCAGGAAGAAATCGATGCGTTGTTGCAGGGCGTTCCTTCGTTCGATTCGAAGCCGGCCGCCGCAAAAAAAGCGCCCGCCGCTTCGCCAATCAAAGACGAATTTGAACGCATTCCCCGTAAAATACAGGACGACTACGTAAAAAATCTGGAAACGTTGACCGGAGTCTCCGTGGCGCTCAAAGGAATCGAGATTGAGGAAGCCGATTCCGAATCGGTTTTGACCAAGCTGCCGGATGAGGTGGTTTACTTTAACGCTTCTTTCGACGGGTTTGAGAAAAACAGCCACCTTTATCTTTTTTCAAAAGAGACCGCGCGCGTGATTGCCGAAAAAATGATGGGGCAAACGCTGGACGGAATTTCCGAGGCAACGGTTTCGGCAATCGGCGAGGTGATCAATCTTTTCAATTCGGCTGTCGTGACCGAAATGGAAAAGGAAAGTGTTTCGCTGACGCCCGGCGCCGTCACCGGCAGTCTGAATCTCTCCGGTTCCGTCGGACTTCCGAAGGGATCGTTTATTCTGGTTTCTTACGATTTGAAAATCAACGGATTTGAAGACGGTAAACTGTATGAATTGTATGCGGATTCGGTTGCCGAAGTGATGCTCAGAAAAGGCAGCGCCCCGTCAACGCAAAAAAGCTCTTTGGAGGATATGTTAAATATGAACGCTCAACCCGCTTCCGGAGCCGGCGCGAATGCCGGCCAAACAGCCGCCCAAAATTCTCCCGTCAATCAGGTGGGGGCGGTGCATCCCGCTGTTTTTTCCGGTTTGACGGACGTTTCCGGACTGTCGCCTGCCGAACAGAGCAACATCAGCCTTTTGATGGACGTCTACATGGAGATGACGGTCGAATTGGGGCGGACAAAGCGGCTGATTAAAGATATTCTTCAAATGGGCGAGGGAACCATCATTGCGTTGGACAAACTGGCCGGCGAGCCGGTGGATATTCTGGTCAATCACAAACTGATTGCCAAAGGCGAGGTCGTCGTTATTGACGAGAACTTCGGTGTGCGCGTTACGGAAATCATCTCGCCGATGGAGCGGGTTTCCGACATCATGTAGGGTCGCGGAATTGACGGCAAAACGCTTTATTTTTGTTTTTCTGATTTTTTTCTGCCTGCCGCTTTTTCTTGCCGCTCAGGAAAACAGCGGCGGCGGGGAAACCGCTTTGCCGGCGGCGGAAGCGGCGGTTGATGAAGAGAATCTGCCGATTGCGGCCGAAGCCGCCGCGGAAAATTTTGAAGGCGGAGGCGTCGGTATGCGTCCGGTTGTCAGCATGATTTTCGGACTTCTGCTGATAGCGTTGCTTTTCTTCTTTTTGTTCCGTTATTTTAAAAAGCTGACCAAACCGACTGTTTCGCCTGAAGGCGGATTTTTCCGTGTTTTGGCGTCAGAGCCGCTGTTCGGCAGCCGTTACATCCACATCGTCAAAGCCGGTTCTTCGTACTATTTTTTGGCGTCGGCGGACAATGAGGTCACGCTCCTGGAAAAAATCGAAGATCCCGAAATGGTTCAGTCGATCGAACTGTACGTCTCTTCAATTCCGTCCGAACCGCAGACCTTTCAGGAGCGGCTGATGAGCGCCGTCCAGAAATCGAAAATCCGCGTTTCCGTGGACGAAACCGCGCGTAAAATGAGCGACCGCCTGAAAAAACAGGGCGATAAATTTAAAAAAATGTAGCTTTTTACATCCGGATGTGTTATAATTCCCCCATTGGGAGGGATATGGGCAAGAAGATTCTCTTTTTCTTGGTCTTTTTTGTGCCCGTTTTTTCAGGGACGGCTGTGTTTGCGCAGTCGTCTCTTGATAGGCGGACGGAGTCGGAGAATCTGGCGATTCCGTTTGTCGATATGACTGTGCGTTCGCCGCAGAACAATCAGGAAACGGCACTTTCGATTCAACTCATTCTTTTACTCGCGGTGATTACTTTGTCGCCGTCCATCGTTGTCCTGATGACTTCGTTTTTGAGACTGGCGATTGTTTTCGATTTTATCAAAAGAGCGCTCTCCCTGCAGTCGGCGCCTCCGAATCAGGTCGTTATGGGAATCGCTCTGTTCCTTTCGCTTTTTATCATGTGGCCGACGCTCTCGGAGATTTACGAAAAAGCCTACGTTCCGTATACGGAGGGCGAATTGACGACGGCCGAGATGATTGACGAAGCCGAAAGCCCGATCCGTCTTTTCATGTACCGCCAGATGGCGGGGAATCACGATAACATCGCGCTGTTTATGCGGATGGGAAATCTCCCGAAGCCGAATAACCTCTCCGATGTTCCGACGCACGTTTTGATTCCCGCTTTTATTTTGAACGAGCTGACTGTAGCGTTTAAAATCGGAATACTGATTTTTTTGCCGTTCATTGTCATCGACTTGATTGTCGCGTCGATTTTGATGTCGATGGGAATGATTATGCTTCCGCCGGTAATGATTTCGATGCCGTTTAAAATTGCGCTTTTCGTTATGGTTGACGGCTGGACGTTGCTGACGCAGCAGCTGATGATCAGCTTTAGGTGAGGGGGCGGGGATGAGTGTTACCGCTGTTGCTAACCTTTTTTCCGAAGCGATTTACTACATTCTTCTGGTTTCGATGCCGTCGCTGCTGGCGGCGGTGATTGTCGGTTTGGTGATTTCCATTTTTCAGGCGACGACGACCATTCAGGAGCAGACGCTGACTTTTGTCCCCAAAATCATCGCGGTTTTATTGGTGATTGTGGTTTTGTTTGTCTGGATGTCGAATATGTTGGGAGAGTATACGCGGAATTTATTTGAGATGATTCCGCATATAGCGGGAATGTAGATGAGTTTGGGATATTTGCTGGCTCATTCTTTTATTCTTCTCTTTTGTTTTGCGCGGATGCTGGCGTTTTTTTCGGTGATTCCGATGATGTCGGCCGGCGGCGTTCCGTATTTGGTCCGCGCCGCCTTGGCGTTTTTGACTTCAGTCGTTATTCTGCCGCCGGTCGTGGCCCTCGGTTTTTATCCGGCGCCGCAGACGCTGTCGGTTTTTGTCTTTTTTATGCTGGCGGAAATCATCATCGGTCTGATGATGGGGTTTCTCGTCTATGCCTACTTTGTCATTTTTCAGATGGCCGGTCAGCTTTTTACGATTCAGATGGGGCTTTCGGCGTCCGACGTCTTTGATCCGTTGAGTCAGGATGAGATGCCGCTGATCGGCAATTTTTTTAATTTAGCGGCGCTTTATCTCTTTGTCTCAACGAAGGGGTTTGTGAATTTGTTTTTAGGCGGTATTTATGAATCGTTCCGTCGGTTGCCGGCGCCTGATTTTATGCTGATTCGTCAGGACGCTTCCGATTTTTTTGTCCGCCTTGTCGATGTTTTGATGCGGCAGTCGTTTGTCACGGCTGTTCCGATTATCGGTACTTTATTGATAGCGTCGTTGACAATGGGGCTTTTGGCCAAGGCGGCTCCTCAGATGAACCTGCTGATGCTCGGCTTTCCGATTAATATTGCGGTTGCCTTTTTTCTGATTATTTTGGCACTCCCCGTTATGATTGATTTTTTTTCGTATTTGTTTAATCGTCTTTTTATTGATCTCGGAACGGTCTTCTATAAAGGAGGGTTGAATGCCGTTCCGTAATGATTTGTCAGCAATGCATCGAAGTTATTTCTTTCTCCGAGAGCGACCGTCGTTTGAGTCCGTTGTATCTCGGATGGACTTGCAGTGGTTTGCGTCGGCCGAAGATGAAGGGCGGACGTTTGATGCAACGGAAGTTAAAAAAAGGAAATCGCGGGAAGAGGGTAAAGTTGCCAAGTCGGCGGATATGGTTTCCGCAGTGGTGCTGCTGGCATGTGTTGTGACGATTTTTATTTCTGGCGGCTATATGATGAAAATCATGCTTGATACCTGCCGATTTTACTTTTCGAACATTACTGAATGGAATGCTGTTTTTTCGTTAAAGCCTTACGGTTTTATGACGCTGCAGTTTGTTAAAGCGGTGATTCCTCTCTTTCTCATCAGTGTCGCCGTTGCGCTTTTGACCAATATCGGACAGGTTGGTTTTTTTGTGACGGGGAAACCGCTGGTTCCGAAGGCGGATCGTATTTTCCCGAAATGGGACCGGTTAAAAAATGCAATGTTTTCCCGGCAGGCGGCGTTTAACTTAATGAAAACTTTTGTGAAGGTCGTTTGCATCAGCGGAATTGCGGTGGCCAATGTTTTTCTGTATTGGCCGGAATTTGTTCAGGCCATCCGCTATCCGTTGGAAGACGGTCTGTATTCGGTTTTTACGGTCTCCGTTTTGATTGCCGTGGAGGCGGCGCTGTTTCTGCTGGCGTTTTCGATTCCCGATTGGTTTTTTCAGAAAAAACAGTACGAAGAAGAGCTGAAAATGACGCTGACGGAGTTCCGCGACGAATTAAAGGAAACGGAAGGGAATCCGATGGTCAAGCAGAAAATCCGCGAACAGCATGACCGTTTGCTGGCGGGCGATATCGAAGGCGCCGTAAAAGAGGCCGACGTTGTCATTACCAACCCGACGCACTTCGCCTGCGTGCTGGCTTACGATCCGCAAAAAGATCAGGCGCCGCGTTTGGTGCTGAAAGGGGCGGATTTCAATGCGCTGACCATCAGAAAGGTGGCCAAAAAATTTGACGTTCCGATTGTGGAAAACAAACCGCTGGCCAGAAGCATTTATGCCAATGTAAAACAGGGTGAAACCGTTCCGCCTTCATTTCACGAAGCTTTGGTCGGGATTTACCGGTATTTTGTCTACAAATACGCAAATGCAGGAGCGGAGGGGGTCGGTTGATGGCGGAAGAACGGAAATCGTTTTCTTCTACAATCATGAATTTTTTCTCGGCGTTTAAAGGTATGCACCAGACGGTGGTGCTGTCGGTCTGCGTTGTTGTCTGCGTTTTAATGATGATTCTGCCGCTGCCGACGCCGTTGCTGGATTTTCTGATGATTTTAAACATCGCTTTGTCGTTGGTGATTCTGCTTTTAGCGCTGAATGTGAAACGGGCCATCGATTTTGATGTTTTTCCGACCATGCTTCTGCTGTCGACAATTTTCGGACTGGGACTGAATATCAGTTCGACGCGGCTGATTCTGACTCAGGGCGCCGAATTTGACGGACGCATTGTCCGGATGTTTTCGACCTTTGTGACCGGCAGCGGAGGGACCGTCGGACTGGTGGTCGGATTCATCATGTTTGCCATTTTAATGATTGTTCAGTTGGTCGTTATTACGAAAGGAGCGACCCGGTCGGCCGAAGTCCGGGCCCGCTTCAAATTGGACAGTATGCAGATCGATAAAATGGATGTGACGAACGAGTTTGCGCAGGGGCATATCACGGAAAGCGAATACAAACGACGGAAAAAAGATCTTCAAAGATCGGTCGACCTTTTCGGAACCCTTGACGGAGCTTCGAAATTTGTCTCCGGAAACGTCAAGGCCGGTTTGGTCATCACCGTCATCAATGTCGTCGGCGGTCTGATTGTCGGCGTTTTTCTTCACGGCGAAAGCTGGAGCGGGGCTTTTTCCAATTACATCGGATTGGCAATCGGCGACGGTTTGGTTTCCCAGCTGCCGGCGTTGTTGGTTTCGGTCGCCTCCGGTATCATCATTACGAAAGGGGAATCGGAGGACGGCTTCCCTGCCGACGTGTCGAAGCAGTTCCGCGTCAATCCGATTATGTATATCATCATCGGAGCGCTGCTGTTTCTGATGGCGCTGATTCCCGGATTTCCGTGGTACATTTTGATTCCGGTGGCGCTCGGACTGTTTTATATCGCCTACCGCGTTTGGCAGCAGGATTCGCAGGCGGATTCGGCAGGCGGTTCTGATGAGACGCCCGAAAGTACCTCCGGAGGATCGGCTCAGGAACAGGAAGTGGTTCAGCCTTTGGATCCGATATCCGTTGAGATCGGATACGGACTTGTCCCGTTGGTTTCGTCGGGAACCGAAAAGAAAACAGAACTTCTGGACCGTATCCGCAGCCTCCGCAGCGAATTTTTAAATGAGTTCGGTTTGTACATTCCGAAAGTCCGCGTAAAAGACAACCTTTCGATGGATCCCAATGAATACCGGATTAAAATTTACGGGAATCCCTATGGGAAAGGCCAAATGAAATACGGCTATCTTCTGGCGATCGGTTCGCCTTCCGACGGCAGGGAGATTTTGGGAGAGAAAACCGTTGAGCCGTCATTCCAACTTCCGGCGGTTTGGATCAACTCCGATCAAATCGCCGAGGCGGAACAAAAAGGATATACCGTTGTCGATTGTTCCACCGCCATTGTGACGCATCTTTCGGAAATTCTGAAACGGCACGCCGCCGATTTGCTGACTTTGCAGCAGGTGCAGAATTTGTTGGAATCGATTAAGCAGGATAATGCGGCCGCCTACGATAAAATCATCTCCCGTCCCGTTTCACTGACCCTGCTTCAGAAAGTTTTCCGAAACCTGATTTCCGAGGGCGTTTCCATCCGCAATGTCGGCGGAATTGCGGAAGCGGTTTTAACGTATATTGATCTTTTCGGCGACAATGCGGATTATCTCTCCGAAAAAGTCAGGCAGGCATTGGGGCCGCAGCTGACGCAAAAGTATCTGGATCAGGACGATGTGCTGAACTGTATCACGCTGGCTCCGGATTTTCAGAATTACCTGCTGCGGTTATACATGGAAAATAACAGCTTTGAAATCAAGCATTTGATTCCGGTTCCCGTAATGAGCCGGTTTATGACGGCTTTGCAGAATACGGTGGCGGACGTCACGGCGCGCGGTTACTTTCCTTTAATTTTGACGACGGCTGATTTGAGACGCGTGGTGCGGTCGCTGCTCGGAAAAGATTTTGCTTCGATTCCCGTTCTCTCTATCAGCGAAACGGGAGATTTAAAGATGACGGAAATCGCCCGCATTTCGGTTGATTTGAAGGAGGCGCGCGAATGACGGCGGCATTCGGTCCCATTGAAGGATCGTCAAAAGAAGAAGTTTTGGAGAGACTGAACACCTTTTATACGCCGGGAAGCTACAAAATCACAAAATGGGGGGAAAGGTACGAAGGCTTTTTGAGAAAAAAAAGAATTTACTCGGCGGAAGGTTATTTGGTTCTGGAGTCAAAAACTTCTTTTGAAAAGTCCAAGGAAGAGCTGTTAAACGCTATTCCGGTGCAAAAAAGTCAGTCTGAAAACAGGGAGCTTGTGAAAGCCATAGAAAGCCTGAATGAACGCTTTGATCAAATGGAACGCCGCCGCAGCCAGGACGAATCGACTCAGTGGGATGCCAATGTTCTGGAAATCCGTTCATTGCTGGAAAAAAACGACTTTATTCCGGAATATATTGATGAAATTTGTATGCGCATTCACGAATCGATGCCGCAGTCGGAAGTCAAGCGCTTGGATTATCTGAAAGAAAAGGTTATTGATTGGATTGCGGCGGATATTAAAATCGAATCGTCGGTTTTCAAAGCGGCGAAACAACCGATGAAAATTCTGATTTTTCTCGGTCCGACCGGAGCGGGAAAAACAACAACTATAGTCAAAATGGCAGCTTCGTTCGCCGGGGATTCGGATTATGTGTTTTTTACGACCGATAACTACAAAATCGGCGCAGTCGAGCAAATCAAGAAATTCGCCGAGCTTTTAAACTACATTCCGTATGAGGTGATCCGGGGGGCGGAGGATATGAAGCGAAAATTTTGGGAAGCTTCCGCCTTTAACCGCGATTTGGTTTTTATTGACACACCGGGATTTTCTCCGACACATTATACGCTGGCCGCCGATGTCAGACAGATTTTGGAGCCGTGCAGGGCGGAATCGTATCCGATGCTTTTGATTCCCGCTTATACCCGTTACTCCGATATGATACACATTATTGAAGAATTCAGTGTTTTCGATTATAAAGGAATTGTTTTTACGAAATTTGATGAAACAACGACGGTCGGGACGGTGATTTCGGTCATGAAAAAAACGGGCAGGCCGGCACTTTTCTTCACAGACGGACAGGACGCCGCCAGAAATATTGAAGCGGCGTCAAAGCAATTTTTATTAAACAGGTTGATCGGGTTCGGAAAGGCCGGTCAATTCAAGTAGGAGGAACCATGCAGGATCAAGCCGAACAACTGCGCCGGATGATGAGGGGAAGAGCCGGCGGAAATACCGAAGCCGCGCCGCTTCGGAACCGAACCCGGATTATTGCCGTTTCCAGCGGAAAAGGCGGAGTCGGAAAGACAAATATTTCGACGGCATTGGCGATTGCCTACGCCAAAATCGGGAAAAAGGTTATTTTACTCGACGCCGATTTGGGACTGGCCAATGTCAACGTAGTGATGGGAATCATTCCGAAGTACAATCTGTATCATTTGATGGAGCGGCAGAGATCCATCAAGGATATTATCCTTGATACGGAGTACGGTGTGAAGATTGTCGCCGGAGCTTCCGGATTCTCCAAAATCGCCAATTTGGGGGATGAAGAGCGCGAATATTTTATAGAGGAGATGTCGCAGCTTTCGAGCGCCGACATCGTGATTGTCGATACGGGCGCCGGCGTTTCCGACAACGTCATTTCGTTTATTTCAGCCGCAGACGACGCCGTCATTGTTACAACCCCCGAGCCGACGGCGATTACCGATGCTTACAGCATCATTAAAATCATTGCCGGCGAAGTCGATAATTCCCGGCTGTCCATTAAACTTTTGGTCAACCGGGTTCAGTCCGTCAAGCAGGGAAAGGACGTCGCCGGGAAGATCATCGGTATTGCGGGGCAGTTTTTGAATTTAAAAGTCGATTATCTCGGTTATGTCATGGAAGATCCTGCCGTTTTAAACGCGGTGCTGAGGCAGCGTCCTTTTTTCGATCTCAGTCCGGGGTGCAAGGCTTCTGAGTGCATCCGCCACATTGTCGGCCGTTTGGAAAACATCGAATACAAGGAAGGCAGCGGCGTTCCGTCTTTTCTTAAGCGAATGTTTTCCAAAAACAATTAAGAGGCATAAGGAGTTTTTATGAAACCGGGATTTTTCGGTAAACCGGTAATGATTGTCTGGGGCGGCGGATTTTTTGTGTCCTTGATCTTAACAATAGCGGCGGGAGGCTCTTTCGGAAGCTGTATGATCCGTTTACTGCTCAATGCCCTGTTGCTCTCTGTTTTTACGGCCGCCGTGATTTTGATTTGGAATCGCTTCCTGAAAGAAGGCGCTCCGGGAATTTCAAATAGTACTCAAAATGATGAAGAAGATGAAATTGTTCTTGAATCCGATTCAAATCGGGATTATACTGAAAAGGGCGATAATGTTTTGTCCGGAACGGATTCGGTAAAAGATCCGGGCGCGTTATTTTCGGATTATCAGTACCGCGATGAGACAAAAGAGGCCGATTTACGACATATGGATAACAAAAATCCTTATCAGATGTCCGATGCCTTACTGAGAAAATTCAAGGAAGAGGAAGAAGATTCGATAGCGAAATTTAAGGCGGCTTTTCAGTCTCCCGAGGAAATTGCGAAAGCCGTCAGAACGGAAATGCACAAAGACGGCTGAATGGGGGGCAGATGACGAAAGAGGAATGGCTGGAGATGGATGAAGACGAATTGTGGACTCTTTACATAAAAACCAAAGAGCCGCATATCCGCGATGTCCTGATAGAAAAATACTCGCCGTTGGTCAAATATGTTGCCGGAAAAATCGCCATGAATATGCCGAGAGAGGTCGAGTACGACGATCTGGTCGGATGGGGAGTGTTCGGGCTGTTTGACGCCATTGATAAATTTTTACCGGAACGCGATGTCAAGTTTAAAACTTATGCCGTGCGCCGCATTCAGGGAGCCATTTACGATGCGTTGCGCGCCGACGATTGGGTTCCCCGTTCCGTCAGGAAAAAAGCGAAAGAGGTTGAGCGCGCCATCCACCATTTGGAAGGATTGCACGGGCGTTCGTGCACCAGCAAAGAAATTGCCGACGAACTGCAGATTTCGGAAGAAGAATACGAAGACATGCTGCTTTCCATCAGCGGAACCAACATTCTTTCTTTGAATGAAGTTCACTTTTCGGGAGATGATAACGACAAAGTCTCTCTGGATGAAAATTTAAAATCTCCCGTCAGCATGAATCCCGACGTCCAAATCGAAAAAGAAGAGGTCAAGCGGGTGATTATTGACGCCATTAATGAACTTCCCGAAAACTCCAAGCAGGTTTTGGTTGCTTATTATTACTATGATTTGACGCTTAAAGAAATCGGTAAAATTCTTAATGTTACGGAATCGCGGGTTTCGCAGCTGCATACAAAGGCTCTGCTGAAATTAAGGGTAAAATTAACGGGAATCCGGAAAGGTTTGTTTTAATGGATTTAAATGAGTTTAAAGAAGAGATCAGAGCTTCGCTGCTTCACGATTTGGCTGTCAGCGAAGTCAGAACAACAGGGGCGACGTTAAAAGAAGCCTTGCGGCTGGCTTCCGGGGAATTGGATTTGCCTTTAAAACGCATTCAGTTCGATGTCATTCAGAAAGGCAGCAAAGGAGTTTTGGGCATCGGTAAAAAGGAATGGGTGATTGTCGCTTATCCCGGAGGTGAGGAAGCGAAGCAGTCCGAAGGGGAAGGAAATGTCGCTGCCGACGGACTGATTGACGCGGAAACCGGATTGCCTGTGGATCAGGACGGCATTGCCATTGTCAAATGCATTAACGAAAATGTTACGCTTTGCGTGCGTCCTCCGAAAGGGAGCGGGGCTCCGGCGACTTACGAGCAGGTTGTGGAAAAACTGGCAAAGAGAGGCGTCGGCGCTTTTGATGAGGCCGCTGTCAAACGCGCTCTCAAACTGAAAGAAAACAAGGAAATCAAAATCGGGACATTTGTCTACAATCCGCTGTCGGACGGGACGCTTTGGATGGAAATTTCAACGGATGAAATGGAGGCTTCCGTCGGAATCCGCCATCCGAAAGCCGGAGGACGGGATTTTATCTACACTGAAATTTACCAGTTTATTTTGTCTTATGATATCAAATTCGGCATTCAAAAAGAGGTTATCAGGGAGTTGGCGGAAAACCCCGTTTACGACAAACTTTTTGTGATTGCGCGCGGCGAAAAGGCCAAACACGGCGCCAACGGTTACGTTGAGTATAAGTTCGATACCAACAAGGACAAGGCGGTTTTTAACGAAGACGATATCCGGATCAATTTCAAGGCGGCGTTTAATATCGCCAACGTGAAAGAAGGGGATGTGCTTGCCGTTTACCATGAACCGACCAAAGGAATTGAAGGTCATACCGTGCACAACCGCATTCTGAAGGCCTATGACGGAAAGGAGACGCAGATTCAGGTCGGCGAAAATGTCCGGCTGTCGGAAGATAAAAAACAGGCTGTCAGTTTGATTGACGGACAGGCGCTGCTGCAGGACGGAGCTGTCTCCGTACTGCCTGTTTACTACGTAAACGGATCGCTCTCCATCAAAACCGGCGGAAATATCGACTTCATCGGCAGTGTGGTGATTAACGGCGACGTCGAAGACGGCTACGTGGTCAAAGCGTCGAAAGGAATTCAAATTCATGGCAGTATCGGTAAATCGGAAGTGGTCAGCGGCGGCGATATTGTCGTTTTAAACGGGATTCAGACCAAAGGCGAAGGCGTTGTCAGAGCCGGCGGCAGCGTCATTTCAAAATTTATCGGTAATTCCATTGTTTTTGCGGAAGACCGGGTTGTAGTCAGCGACGGAATCGTCAATTCCCAGGTTAATTGCGGCGGGAAAATCATCTGTTACGGGAAGAGGGCGCGGATTCACGGCGGGCAGCTGAGAGCCGCCAATTCCATTATCGCCAAAGAAATCGGAACGGCGGCCGGAACGGAAACGGTTTTGGAAGTCGGCGTGAATCCCGAATCCCGCGAGCGGTTCAATTTCCTCGATAATAAGATTAAGGAGAATTCCAAGCAGATTGAAAATTACGATTTGAACATTGCCGCTTTTGAAAAAATGATCAAAACAAAGGGATCGCTGACGGAAGAACGGGAAGCTGCTTACGAGGATATGAAAACGCAGCGGGATGCGCTTCTTGAAGAGAACAGGGTGATGACGGATGAGTTCATCGCCTTGCGGGAGGAAATTCAGTCCGCAAAAGGGAGCGGCGAGATATCCGTCGAAAATATCGTTTATCCGAATGTCAAAATCAATATCAATACGGCCGAGTACACTGTCCGAAATGAACTGAAATGGGTCACTTTTTTCCGCGAAGGACCGATGATCAAAATGCGGGAATATTCCGTTAATAAAGAGGATTTGAAATAGTGGCGGTTCAACCAATCGATATTCAGGTGAATTTTTCTCAGCTTAACGCGGTCAGCGCCGAGCAGACGATGACCAAACAGGCGGCTTTGGCGGCGGACGCCGATTCGACCCGCCGGATGATAAGCGAATCGCTGATCCGTTCGGAGCGCGTCAAAAAAATCGAGAATGATATGAACGGGGTCTCCGCCATCCGCGACGATGAGGAGGAGGCGGAGGGAAAAAAATTCAATGAAAATTCTTCGCCCTCAAAAGGGGAACCGTCGGCTGCCGCGAAGAAAAAAGTCGTTTTCATCGACGATCCCGACAAAGGACGGGAAGTCGATCTTATGTGCTGAGCAGAGGCGGAAATGTTGTGGCTGCTTCTTTTGGATATTATCGGCCTTGTCTGTATCTATTTTCTTCTGAGGCGGAAACTGCGCGGCGATATCGGCGTCGAAAATCAAATCAACCGCATTCGGACTCATTTTAATGACTTGACCGTCGATATGAACGGGGCGACTTCCCGGAATATCGAATTGCTGGAAAGCCGCATCAAGGAAGCAAAAAAACTGCTCCGCCGGCTTGAAACGGCAATCGGTGAAGCGCAGACGGTAAAAACGGTCCCTCATGAGGAGCCGGAGTCCGGGGCGCCGCCTGCGGAGGAAGGCTCTGCGGAGGCGGCCTCCGTCAGACCGCCGGTTTCGGAAGCCGAACGGGAGTCAATTTTAAAGTGGCATCGGAAAGGAATTCCAGCCGGGGAAATTGCCGAAATTTCCGGGCGTCAGCTGCAGGAAGTGGAATTAATTGTTTCGTTTTCAAAAGCGGAAAACGATAAAAGATAAAAAAAGCGGCATACATCCGGATTTTGATTATGTACGCCGCCCTGCTGTACTTTTATTATCGGACAGCGTAAAAAATACTTGACAGTTTTTTATTCAAAGAGACGGTTTTTTACGGTCATGCCGTCAATCCGGCTGCCGCGCAAATCGATGCGGATGCAGTCTTTGGCGTATTCGGCAAACCAACGGCGGTAGAGATCCATCCGCCGATCGGAAGCCATCGCCATTCCGTTGCCGTCTTCCGTTTCGCTTTTCAAAGGCGAACGCAGCAGGGCGTCAGAGCGGGTTTCGGCCGGATTCAGGCGACTGCCGGAAAACAGAGTCCTTTCTTCGAAAAATGAGCCCTTTGCGTGCGTTTTGCCGTCCGGATATCCGAGGTCGATTCCGATCAGAAAAACAGCTTTCGGATTCATCAGGCGCGCCGCTTCAACCGCGGTTGCGGCCACCGTTCCTCCCGAGCCGAGAAACGGAATGCGGTATTTTTCGGCGGCGCCTGCTTCTTCCGGAAAGCGCGACGCGTAGAAAAGAATTTCCTTCCACGGTTTTCTGATGTTCAGAAAATAAGTCGACAGCGGCGCGATCAGCGTTATTCCTTTTGCGCTGAAAAAGAAGAGGTGCATTGCGTTGCAGAACTGAGGATCGCCTGTGACGACAAAATCCGGAGTTATGCCGTATCTTTGCAAAACCGGAGCCGCCGTGTCGACGGCAAGCAGAATCAGATCAGAGCGGCGGCTTTTGATTTCACCGATGTGACCGTCCAGCGTCGGCCCGGCGCCGACAACCGCTATCAGCCGCCCGTTTGCGCGGTCTTTTAATTCCGATACCGTGCGCCGCGTTGCGCTGAAAAGCGGCAGCGAGCGTTTTATGTTCCGGGAAAAACGTTTTCCGTATTTTTTCAGAGTCGCGGAGTTGGTATTTTCGATCTGTTTCCGGTAGCTGACCAACGAACGGATACGGGAGCAAACGTCCGGGAACAGTTTTTCAACCGGAGGAGGAATCAGCAGCGCGGTCTTTGCGGCGGAGTGTCCGGACAGGAAAAGGGAGAGTGCCGATTCGCTGAAAGGCGTCAGAATGCGGATATTTTCCGGAAAATCCGGCATCAGTTCCGGATATTGCCGCCGCAAAACGGCGAAGACGGAGGCGTCGGGGACAATCATTAAAATGTCGGCCGCCGGAAACCGTCCGGCGGCTTGCAGAGGCAGGTAACCGAGACCGTTTTCGGCGACGATAACGGCTTCGGTCTGCGGATCGAGGGCGGCCGCGGTCTTTGCGGCTTCCCGGATCGGGTCGTAGGTGGAGTGCAGTGCGGTTCCGTCAAGCGAAAGAAAAAAAGCGCCCTGTTTTGAGGGAAGGAGGCGTATATCCCGTTTATTCGAGTTCGACATAAATGACAGCGTCTTTCTGCAATGCGGAACCCGGTTCGGGACTTTGAGAGACAACTTTTCCCTCGCCTGTGATACGGAATTTGAAATTTTTGGAGTAAAGTCCGATTAAATCCCGTTTTGACAGTCCGGTTAAGTCGGGGACAGCTCCCGGCGATAAAGCCGGAGCCGGTTGTCTTGCCGGCGTTATCAGATTTCCTGAAATTTCATAAAGAGAATCGGTTTCCTTATAAACATTAAGGTAAAGAATCAGTTCTTCCGCCAAATCTTTGACCAGGGGCGCCGTTACGTTGCTGCCGTAAATACTGCCGGCTTTTGGGGAAAAAACCGCTCCGTAAACGATGAACCGCGGTTTTTCGGCCGGGAAAAGGGTCAGCGCGGAGGCAACGTACTTATCGTCAAAATAACGTTTGTTTTTTTCATCAAAAATTTGAGCGGTTCCCGTTTTTGAAGCCAGCCGGATTCCGTTGACGGCGGTTTTTTGAGCCAATCCGTGCTCGGTTCCCTCTGTCATCATCGATAAGATATTTTGCACCGTTTGATAGGAAAGCACTTCTTCCGAAATTGCAACTGTCGATTCGGAGAGGACATTGCCTTCCGAGTCCCGGATTGATTGGATGATGTGAGGCCGCAGAAGGCGTCCTTCATTGGCAAAAACAGTTGCAGCCGTCACAATTTGCAGCGCCGTTGCGGAAATTTCCTGTCCCATGGTAATCGTCGCCAGACTGCGTCCGGACCACGCGGAAGGCCGGCGCAGAACGCCTTTATTTTCATTGCTGAGGCCCAGTCCGATTCGTTGTCCGAAGCCGAAATGGCGGAGTTTTGTATACAACTCATTTTTAGAGAGGTATTCCGTTGATGTGCATGCCGCCGTATTGCAGGAAAGAACAATGGCATCTTTCGGATAAACGCGCCCGTGAGGAGTCACGCATTTAATAACGGATGGCGGATTTCCCGAATCCGGAATTTCGTAAGATGCGTGGCAAAAAAGCTCGTGGCTGACGGGAACTCTTCCCGTATCAAAAGCGCAGGCGACGGTGAATATTTTCAGTACCGAGCCCGGTTCGAAGGCATAGGCGACGGCCCGGTTCATCCGTGCTTCAGGTGTCGACTTATTGTAAAAATTCGGATTAAAAGTCGGAGCATTTTCCATTGCCAGAATCTCGCCCGTCTGCGCGTCCATTACGATAAAGATAGCCGCTTCGGCTTTTTCTTTTGACAGTGCCGTTTGTGCCTGTTTTGCAGCCATATACTGAATTTGCGTATCAATAGTCAGATAAACATCGCGGGTGATGACAGCGCCGTCAACGACTTTATTGGCCGTCAAATCTTCGTCGTAGATTTTTTCGACTCCTTCCCGCGCCGTTCCGTTAAAATCAACAAATCCCAGAATATGAGCCGCCAACTCTCCTTTCGGATAACTGCGTCCCTGATTTTCTTCCAGAAACTGATGGATTTTCAAAGACGGATAATAACCGGAATCGTCGCCGGCGGAGTTTTTTATAACTTCATTCCGCTTTTCGGCAGCCGTATTGATTTCATTAAGTTTGACGGATAGTGCTTCGATCTCCTCTTGTGATGCCCGTCTCTTGTAAAAACGGTATTTACCGCCCTTGCTTAAGTCCGTAAAAATTTCTTTTGCGGGGCGATTCAATGTAGCGGAAAGAATTTCGGCGGCCATCTGATATTCTTTTAAGTCGTGTTCTGTCTGCACCTTGTAAACAATGTCGGTGAAGGTTGTCTGTGTAGCCAACAGCGAACCGTTACGATCTCTGATATTTCCGCGGTGTTCGGAAGCGTAATCCGATATCTGAAGCGAGCGGGCTTCTGCCGAACGGCTCCCGACCATAACGGATGCGTACCGATAGAGAATAACAGCGGCGGACAGGCAGATCACCCCGGCCATCAGCAGAATTCCGTTTCGGCCGATTCTAACGCTCTTGTTATTTCTGCTTTGATTGACTTTCATTATTCCCTCTGAACATGACTTTCCCTTCGATTCGGACAAGCGGCAGAAATCCGAAATCGCGCGAATCGGTTGAATGAGCGATGTTGTCTCCCAATAAAAATATAGCACGTTTGGGAACTTTTGTAAAATCCTCGAATAAATAAATTTTCTCCCGTCCGACGCGTACCGTCCGTCCGTTGATTTCCCATGTCGTTTCGTCGATTCTTTGAACAGGATCTCCTTCTGTCGCAATTACCCGTTTAATCAGAAGTTCGTTTGTCAGAGGACTTTTAAAAACAACAATATCGCCGGTGAAAATTTTTTTTCGGCTTGTCAAAAGCTTGTTTCCGTTATATAATAAAGAGATGATGACGCAATCGCCTTTTTTAAAAGTCGGCTCCATTGAATTCCCTTCAATGCGTTTGATGTCAAACGCATTGAAGACGAATCCGGATGTAAAAACGGCAAGAAGCGTTAAAAGTATGGGTAAGATTTTTTTTAAACGCAGCATAAATGTTAAACCCGAAAATAAAACAGCCGATATAAAAGATATAGAATATTATACCGCGAACCATCCGGGCTAACAAGGGAATGGCAATGAAAAGAGTAAAAAAATATTACTATAGAAACGGAAGTATGAATGGTGTTCGGTTTCAGGAAAAAGCAGCCGGTTTTTGCAGGCGCCTGAAAGACCGTTCATCGAAAACGGTGGCGGTGACTGCCGGATCTTCGTTGGCGTTCGTTTTACTGTTGTCTGCTTTTGCGTTTATGCCGCTCTCGGCAGAACGTTTTGTCGATATCGATTTCCATGAGCAAGAGTTTTCATCGCGCTTTATTGCCGAATACTATCAAATGGATTACTCCGGAGTCGGAAGCGGCGGCGATATGGAACAGGAAATCGAAATGTTCAAGGAATTCGCCTACACGACGTACACGATTCAGCCCGGCGATACGCTGGAAGGAATCGGCCGCGACAACAAGGTTTCTTTGGATACATTGATCAGCTACAACAACATCAAGGACTGCCGCCGCCTGATTCCGGGAACCGATTTGCGTATCCCCAATTTGGACGGAGTTTTGCATAAAATCAAAAAAGGCGATACGCTGGAGTCGATTGCCAGACAGTACGACGTCAATATGAACAGCATTATTGACAGCAATAATTTGGAATCGGAAGTTTTGGCTGTCGGCAATCAGATTTTTGTTCCCGGCGGAAAACTGAGCGAATACGAACTGAAAAAGGCCATCGGCAATCTGGTCATTTGGCCGTGTACAGGACGGCTGACTTCATATTTCGGATACCGGGCCGATCCTTTCACCGGAAAGCGTTCGTTTCATACCGGAATCGATATTGCCAACTACCGCGGCGCGCCGATCCGGGCGGCTATGAGCGGAAAAGTGGTTCTCAACGATTACCGTCCGCGCGGTTACGGCCGTTATGTGGTGATTCAGCATTCAAACGGTCTGAAAACGCTTTACGGGCATTTAAACAAATCCTTTGTCCGTTCGGGGCAGTGGGTGGAACAGGGACAGTTGATCGGCGAAATGGGAACGACGGGGTACAGCACAGGCAATCACCTCCATTTTACAATTTACGAACACGGACGTCTGGTCAACCCGTTCAATTATTTGTCGGGTAACAGATGAAAAAAAAGGCTGCCGTTGCGTTTGTATCGGCGGAAGCGGCGCCGTTTTCCCAGACGGGCGGATTGGGCGACGTCATTCCCGCATTGGCGGAAGCGTTTGTCAGGGAAGGCGTTCCCGTTACGGTCTTCCTGCCGTTTTACCGGAAAAATGCCGGATTAAAAGCCGGGCGTCTGCCGGGTGCGTTTTGCGCCGACGAATCAGTCTCTGCCGAAAAAACATTTTTTTATTCGCTCAGCCGCAACGGAGTTGAGTATATCTTTGTCAAAAGTCCGGGAATTTTCACCGACGGCGAATACGGTGACGGAAACGGCGCTTATGCCGATAACTGCCGCCGGTTTTCCCTTTTCTGCCGATCGGTTGCCGGTTATTTAACCGAATGCGGACGTCCGTTTGACATTGTTCACTGCCACGACTGGCAAACCGGTTTGATTCCCGCTTTGCTGAAACGGCGGCGCTTTCCTGTAAAAACAGTCTTTACGATTCATAATCTGGCGTATCAGGGAGAATTTGACGATAATTTTATCGCGTACACGGGGTTGCGGAAAGAGGATTTTTCGTTTAAAAACCGCTGCGGCGTCAATTTCATGAGGGCGGCGCTGAAAGCGGCCGATAAAATTACAACAGTCTCGCCGACATATGCAAAAGAAATTCTTGAGGCCGGAAACGGTTGCGGAATGGAGGACTTGCTCCGTTCGCGCGGAGATTGTTTTTGCGGGATTCTGAACGGAATCGACGTCAGTGAATGGAATCCGGAACGCGATGATTTTCTTCCGTATCCGTATTCTCCTTCCGATTTTTCCGGGAAAAGTCAGAACAAAGCTTTTTTTATGGAAGAGAACGGATTAAAAAATCCTCAGCGGCCTTTGTTTGTGATGATTTCCCGGCTGGCGCGGCAAAAGGGGATTGAAGCCCTGTACGGAGAAAACGGCGCCGTCGAACGGATTTTGAACCAGTTTGATCTGAATTTAGCGGTCATCGGTACCGGGGAGCCCGATGCGGAGAAAAAAATCAGAGAGCTTTCCGAACGGTATGAAAACTTTTCCGGTACGGTGGCGTTCTCTTCAAGGCTTTCCCACTTGGCCGAAGCCGCCGGCGACTTTTTTTTGATGCCGTCGCTGTATGAACCGTGCGGGCTGAATCAGCTTTATTCACTGCGTTACGGAACCATTCCTTTGGTGACGGCGACCGGCGGATTGGCCGATACGGTCTGCACCGATACCGATCTCTCGGTTCGGACCGGCATCCGTATCCCCGGAAATTCGGCGGATGATATCGTTGCCGCTGTTGCTGAGGCCATGCGGCTTTATGCCGACGGACCGGGTGCGGTTGACGCCGTCCGCAGGAACGGTATGGGGCGCGATTTTTCATGGCGTTCTTCGTGTCTGAAATATTTGACATTCTATCACAGCCGCCATTCCGAAGAATGATCTTTTTGCGGCCCGTGTCCGCGCAATCGAAAGGTCTCGTGAAACGAGTTAAACCGGAATTTGTTTCCGCCGGTGCATTGCTTTTTCCGGTATTTTCCCGACTGCGCTTTCTTGGCGAAGGTTTTGTGAGAAACCGGGTGTCGGAATTTTGAGCGGAAGAGGAACCTCTTTCGGGGACTGAGGATCAGGACGGGAAAATCCTCTCAGTTAAAGAAAAAAATTGTTGCATTTTCAGTCTCGCGGATTAAAATAAAGGTGAGAGGTAAACGATGGACAGTAATCATGTGATCGCAATTGTTTTAGGCGGCGGCAAAGGGACTCGGCTTTATCCGTTGACGAAGGTCAGATCAAAACCGGCTGTTCCGTTCGGAGGCAAATATCGGCTGGTCGATATTCCGATTTCTAACTGTATCAATGCGGGGTTTAAACAAATTTTCATTTTGACTCAGTTCAACTCTGTGTCTTTGCATCAGCATTTATCCAATACGTATATTTTCGATGTTTTCAGCAATGGATTTGTCGAAATTTTGGCGGCCGAACAGAATTTCAACAACAACAGCGGCTGGTACGAAGGGACGGCCGATGCGGTGCGCAAGAATTTTTCCCACCTGCACGACCGCAAACCGTCCCATTACATTATTCTTTCCGGCGACCAGCTTTACAGCATGGATTTGCGGGATATGTTCAACAAGCACATTGAAAGCAAGGCCAAAATCACGATCGCCTGCCACCCCGTCAGCCGGACGGAAGCGGCGGAATTGGGAATTCTTTCGACGGATGACAAGGGACGTATTCAGAAATTTTTAGAAAAACCGGGATTGGAAGCTAATATTGATGAATATCGAATTCCTGAGAAGATGCGCAGTCGGCTGCCGAAATTGGCAGACAAAGAGTATCTCGGATCTATGGGAATGTACATTTTTGACGCCGAAACGCTGGATCAGGCGCTGGATAACGAGTTCACCGATTTCGGAAAAGAGATCATTCCTTATATGATTCAGAAAAGTAAAGTCAATTCATATGTTTATGAAGGATATTGGGAAGACATTGGAACTATCCGGTCGTTTTATGACGCAAACATTAATTTGGCGACTGTCAACCCCGAATTCAACTTTTACGATGAAAAACTTCCGATTTACACTCACCGCCGTCATTTGCCGGCGACAAAAATCAACTTTTGCACCATTTCGCAGTCGCTGGCGGCCGAAGGCAGTATCATTACAAACGCCAATATTATGAACAGCGTTATCGGAATCCGCAGTATCATTGAATCCGGAACAACATTAAGCGGGGTTATTACTCTTGGCGCCAAATATTACGAAACAGAGCCGGAGAAACAGCGAAACCGAGAAAAGGGAATTCCGAATATTGGAATCGGACGCAACTGCTCCATTAAAAACACGATTATTGATCAGAATGCCCGTATCGGTGAAAATTGCAGTATCGGTTATCAGGATATTCCGAGAGCTGACGGCGATTACGGCTCTTACTGTATTAAAGACGGAATCATTGTAATTGTTAAAGAAGCGATCATTCCCAACGGAACGGTTATTTGATCAGCCGTTACACAAAACGCCGTCCGAAAGGGCGGCGTTTCTTATTGCAAATTGTTTCAGAAGAAAAGAATTTGCGGGACAAAAAGGTGAACAATGGCGATGGCAATCAGAATTAAGCCGATGATGCCGCGATAGGCGAGGGCATAATTTTCGATTTTTTTGAATTTATTTTGTTCGTCTTCCTCGTCTTCGCTTTTTGATTCAATTTCAATTGATTCGGCAATTTCCAAACCGTTTTTGTTGCGGAAATAAAAGAGAATCAGTAAAACGCCTCCGATTAAACCGCCGACAGCGGGAAAAAAATCTCCGACAACGGGAATGCTGTGTCCGTCGTCGCTGACGGTGATGGCCAATTTAAACGCGCCGATGAGAAAAACCGTAATTCCCAAGATCAAAGGAAACAGAGGATAACTTTTTGTCAATTTCGAAAAGTCAAAGAAAAAATTGATCTTTTTGCCTAAAAGTTCGCAGGAAAGAACCAAACCGGCGGCGGCCAGCGACGCTACCGATAAAAAGTAAAAAATATACATAATCGCCTCCTTATTTTAATGTAGCACAAAAAAAGAGCGCTGTCAAACTCTTTTCTTTGTTTTGAATCCGTTACTCTCCGACAGTGATGATGAACTCCGTCGATTCGTCTTCGTCTGAAACCGTCAGGGAAATTTTTGAGGTTCCGGATTTCGGGAAGGGCAGCAGCGTCCATTGAAAGCCTTTTTCCGTTGGAACGGCGGAGAGGTTGTCGATTGAGGCGGTCCACTCGATTCCTTCATAAAAAAGCGTTACGGAAAAAGGCGGGACGGTTTTCGGTTTTTCGGCGGCAACCGGTTCTGCTGTCAGAATGACGCGGACGAATCCGTTTCCGCTGACATCGGCAGAGGCGGAGAATTTAAAATCTCCGACGCGGTTGGGCGAAATCAAATATGGGCGAAAAAGAAAAATCAGCATGCCGAAGAAAGCGATCATTGCCAAATCAAGAAGAAGAATTTTGTTGCCCCGCGAAAGCCGCTCTTTTTTCTTTCCGGGGAATTTTCCGGATCGGTATGCGCGGTAATCGGCGCGCAGATGGAGCGGGCTGCGGTTTTCCGAAGGATCAAAGGTTTCTTTCATAGCGAGCGTTCTCCTTGCGCAGTGACAAATGCGGCGGCGGCTTCAATCAAATCAGCGGCGGTAAACGGACCGCTGGCAGCTGCTTTTTTCCCGGCTTTGTTGTGAATGGCAACGGCTTCGACAGCCGCCGAATAGGGATCCTGTCGGCGCAGCAATGCGGCCGCTGTAATACCAGTCAGCACATCGCCGCTGCCGGCTGTTCCCAATTCGGGAACCGGCGAATCGAAAACAGTTAAATCTCCCTGCGGCGAAGCGATGGCAGTGAAGGAAGATTTGTAGACAATAACCGCATTTTTTTCGGCAGAGAATCTGAGTAAATCGTCGTAAAATCGGGCAGAACCGGGGCAAAGACGTCTCCATTCCCCCGGATGCGGCGTCAGAATGGCTCCGTCGGCGAAACGGGCGTCAGGAAAATATTCGGCTGCCAGATTCAGTCCGTCGGCGTCGAGGACGCGCGGCATAGGAGTCTCGATAAATGTTTTTAAAATCGGAAGTCGTTTTTCTGAACAGCCCCATCCGCAGCCGCATGCCCAAACCGAAAACGTTTGCGGGGAGGGTAAAGCCGTATCGTCAGCAAGAATCACCGACGGTTCTTCGGAAAGGACAGAGCGTGCCGTTTCGGAATCCGTAAAAAGCGAGACGAGCCCGGCGCCGGTTTTAAAAGCGGCGCGGGCGGCCAGAACCGCTGCTCCCGGATAGGCGGCGCAGCCGGCGTGCAAAGCGATGTGCCCCTTCGAATTTTTGAAATCAAACAAAGAAAACGGATGCGGCGACGGCATTGCTCCGAGCGCGGCGGCCGGCGGCGGGAAAGCGTTCGCCGGAAACGCGGCAGAGACTGTTTCGATAAAACCGCAGGCGTTTCGGTTGACGGGTGTGTAAAAATCGGTTTTGCGCCGTTCAACGGTGAGTGTGAAATCAGCTGTCAGAATCGGATCTGACGGCTGACGTTCGTCAAAAATACCGGAGGGCGCATCAACGGCGATGACGAACGGTGAAGCTTGTCGGATGCGTTCAAACAGCGGCTGCCACGTTTCGGCAAGCGGATGATTCAATCCGATACCGAAGAGAGCGTCGACGACGGCGGTTTGAGAGGCGGGTTCAAAATCGGAGAGGGTTTCGACGTACAATCCCTGTCGTTCGCAGCGGCGGCGATTCAATGCCGTTAGAGGCTTCGCTTCTCCCTCTGCAGCAAATAATCGTACATCCAATCCTTTGGAAAGCAATGCCCGTGCGATGACAAAACCGTCTCCGCCGTTGTGTCCGCGGCCGCATAAAACGGCAACAGAGGAGAGCGAACGGTCTTTACACAGCGTTTCGATTCGCTGTGCCATCGCGAAACCGGCGTGTTCCATCAGGATTTCGGGTGATAATTCGTATTCGGAGAAGATCTTCTCCTCAATTTGAAACATTTGTTTAAAAGTGTAAAGCTCCATCGTTTCGATTATATCACGTGAACGGAAATCGGGGAAGCGGTTTTTATAAATCGGTTCGCCACCAGTAAATTTCAGCCTTCTCTTCGGTAAAGACGATGCCGACCGTAATTCCTTCCGGAGAAACGCAGCGGCGCATCAGGAGAATCTTTTCGAATCCGGTGAAAATTCTCTTTGTGACGATATCCTGTGAAAATTGATTGAGAATCAAAAGGCGTTCGATTCCAGGTTCTTCAATAGAAGAGAAAAAGAGATTTCCGTGTAAATCAAATCCATCGGCGGAGAGCATGACGGGATAAACCGCCTCTTCGGAAAGTGCGCTGCCGACAGTTTTGGTTTCGGTATTCGGCAGATTGAAGTATCCTTCAAATTTGTTTTTTTCGAGATTTCGAACCCAGACGACGGTTTTAAGAAAATCAAAATCGGCTGAGTTGGTTTTATCGGAATGTTCGGTGTAAACATCGGTGCGGATGAAAATGCGGGAAGGGGTCTGCGCGGGGAGAATTTCGCCTTGACGGGAGACGGTTTCTTTTTGGACAGAAGGAACACTTCGATCTGGAAAATCGGCTTTGTACAGCAGTGTGCCGTTGTCGTCGTATTTAAAAAAAACGCTTCCGTTTTTTGTTCGGCAGGTAATGTTGAGGCAGTCGCGGTTGTCGACGGAGATGTCGGTGATAAATGGGAACGGATTTCCAGAGATGCCTTCCTGTCCGAGTGTGTATTCCGCTTCGCCCGTTTTGCCGAAACAGATTACCGTGCAGACGAGCGGCACGCCGTATTCGGTTGAAACAACAGCGTTTTCAAACGGTCTTCGGTCGACAATGTAAATACGCTTTTGTGAATTGACTGCAAATTCGGTGATTCTGTGAAACGGAAAGGCAAACGCTTTCTTTGTCACCTCTTTTCCCGGTTCCGCATTCTCTTTTAAAAGCGTCGGCGGCGGGTTGAGCTCGGGATCGAACCACAGCGTGAGGATTTCACCGTAAGAGTTGAACTCCATCAGTTTGTTGACGCCGGGATCCATGACATAAATCAAGCCGTCGCGCATTTTAATGCGAACATTTTGCAGTGACGGAGATCGGTTGTCGGTAAAAAAAGCCAAGTCGGTCTCCGTTTTTCCGATCGGCAGTTCAAAAAGTTTTTCCGGCATAATGAGCCGGGTTTCTCCCGAACGGCAGCCGATTGCCGCCGCTGCGCCCGTCAGAACAAACAGCAGAGTCCGAAATATCTTCATTTTTTTATATTAGCGAAAGCGAGTTAAAAATTCAACCTGTCAAATAAATAAAAGATTTTTCTTCTTGCCGAAGCGCGGTTTTTTTATTATTATATTCTTATTATTTGCGCATTGTTTGCAGCAGAGGTGATCCATGTCTCTTTTCAGTCGAATCAGTAAAAAAATTTATGGAACGAAAAACGAAAAAGATATCAAACGGTTATTGCCGTTTGTGGCGGCTATTAATGCCTTAGAATCGGAAATGATGGCGCTTCCCGAACCGGCTTTTGCCGAACGGACAGAGGCTTTAAGGAAACGGTGCCGGGAGAAGGGAGAATCTTTGGATTCCCTGCTGCCGGAAGCGTTTGCCTTGGTTAGGGAAGCGGCGCGGCGCAAACTCGGCGAACGCCATTACGACGTTCAGCTGATGGGCGGAATCGTCCTGCACGACGGAAAGATCACCGAAATGAAGACCGGTGAAGGAAAGACGCTGTCGTGCGTAACGGCGGCGTACCTCAATTCGTTGAGCGGTGAAGGCGTTCATGTCGTTACTGTCAACGATTATCTGGCACAGCGCGACGCTGATTGGATGCGACCGGTGTATAATCTGCTGGGAGTCACCGTCGGAACAGTGCTTCCCAACATGGATTACGATGCCAAGCGGAAGGCGTACCGCTGCGACATCACTTACGGAACCAACAACGAGTTCGGTTTTGATTATTTGCGCGATAACATGGCGCGGTCGATTGAGCAGAAAGTTCAACGCGGTCACCATTACTGCATTATCGATGAAATCGACTCGATTTTGATTGATGAAGCGAGAACGCCGTTGATCATTTCCGGTCAGGCGGATGATGATACGCCGAAATTCGCGCAGGTCAACAATCTGGTTCGATATTTTGAAGAGGTGAAGAAAGATCCGGCGACCGATGAGTATCCGCAGGAGGACGCCGATTGTGTCGGCGATTATAAAGCAGACGAAAAGAGCAAACGCATCACTTTTACCAATCAAGGTATGCTGAAGCTCGAATCGCTGCTGCAAACGCACAAGATCATCAGCGGATCGCTTTTTGATCCCGAGAATTTCGAATATACGCACTACATGACACAGGCTATGCGGGCGCATAAAATGTTTAAGCGCGATGTTGATTACGTGGTTCAGGACGGAAAGGTGGAAATTGTTGACGAGTTTACCGGACGCGTTTTGGTCGGCCGACGTTATTCCGAAGGACTGCACCAGGCCATTGAAGCGAAAGAACACATCACCATCGCTAAACGCAATCGGACGCTGGCGACCATTACCTTTCAAAATTACTTCCGTCTTTACAAAAAAATCTCCGGTATGACGGGAACCGCCGAAACGGAAGCCAAAGAGTTTGCCAAAATTTACGGCGTTGACGTCGTTGTCATTCCGACAAACCGTCCCGTTGCCCGCGTTGACAGCAACGATTTGATTTATTTCAATGCCGACTATAAATACAATGCGATTGCCAAAGAGGTCAAAGCGTGCCAGCAAAAAGGCCAGCCGGTATTGGTCGGAACCGTTTCGATTGAAAAATCGGAGCTGTTGTCAAAGTATTTTTTGAAATACGGCATCCGGCATGAAGTTCTGAATGCCAAAAATCATCAGAGGGAGGCGATGATTGTCGCCGAAGCGGGAGCCAAAGGAGCGGTTACCATTGCTACCAACATGGCTGGCCGCGGTACCGACATCAAACTCGGCGGCAACCCCGATTTCCGGGCCCGCCGCCGCGTTGGCAGCGAAGCTTCACCGGAAGAGTACTTGCAGGCTTACGAAGAAGAGTATGCAAAATGGAAGAAAGATTACGACGAAGTTTGCGCTCTCGGCGGATTGTATATTCTCGGCACCGAGCGGCACGAATCGCGGCGCATCGACAACCAGCTGCGCGGCCGTTCGGGACGTCAGGGAGACCCGGGGTTTTCCCGCTTCTATCTTTCACTCGACGATGATCTGATGAGACTTTTCGGCGGAGAGAGTCTGAAATCGCTTATTTCCCGGCTGGGCATGGCGGACGAAGAGCCGATCGAACACCGGCTCATCTCCCGCTCCATCGAACGGGCTCAAAACAAGGTGGAAGACCGTAACTACGAAATCCGCAAACATCTGCTTGAATACGACGATGTTCTCAATGAACAGAGGAAGGTCATTTACGGACAGCGCGACGAAATCCTGACAGACGATAACCTCTCCGCGCGGATTATTGCATCGGCACGAGAGTTGGTTGAAGAGTGCGCCGCCGAAATGTTCGCTTCTACCGACACTAAAGCCGCCGCTTTTGCCCGCTTTTGCAACGATATGATGACCCGATTCCATCTCGATGTGGAGAGCCGAAACCTCGATTACGGAAAAATGAAAGAGTCTCAAATTGTCGGCGCCGTCATGGAAATGATTGAGGAGGATATCCGCGGCAAAGAGACACTTGTCGGCAAAGCGCCTCTGAACAGCTTTATCCGCGCCGTTTACCTCAATAAAATCGATCAAGCGTGGCAGAACCACCTCGAAGAACTTGAAGCGCTGCGCGATGCCGTCAACCTCCGCGCTTACGCTCAAAAAAATCCGCTGCTTGAGTATAAACTCGAAGGATTTGACATCTTCGACAAACTGATTTTCCGCATCAAAGACGACATGGCGCAGAGCATCGTTAAAATACGCATCAGCACCGAAAACGCTCAAACTTCCGCCAAAAAACCGATCTCCGACTTCCGCGCTTCCCACAGCGATCTTTCGCAATTCGGCGGCCGGCAGCCGGTTTCCTCGGCTCAGCCCGGCAACCGTTCGGTAACCGTGGTTCGCAGCGGCGCGAAAGTCGGCCGCAACGATCCGTGCCCGTGCGGCAGCGGGAAAAAGTACAAAAACTGCTGTGGCAATAAATAAGGAGAGACTATGACGGTTTTTCAAACGGCGGCGCCTTGGGTCTTTTGGCTGGCGCTTTACGGTTTTATCGGCTGGGTTTACGAATCGATTCTCTGCTCCGTCAAAGCGCGTAAATGGATCAACCGAGGCTTTCTGCATGGACCGTACTGTCCTATCTACGGATTCGGCGCTGTCACCGTCATTCTCGTTCTCGGCCGCATCTCAAATCCCGTTGCCCTCTTTTTTCTCGGAGCGCTCCTCACCTGCACACTCGAATACATCACCTCGTGGGGAATGGAGAAACTTTTTCACGCCCGGTGGTGGGACTATCGATACATGAAATTTCAAATTAACGGACGCGTTTGTCTGGCGGGCGCTGTCATTTTTGGAGCGATGACCGTAATTGTCATCAAAGCGGTTCATCCCTTTGTTTCTGAAATGACAGCCCGCATTCCGTTTCCGTGGCTGGCGGCGATTGACGCTGTATTAATTGTCGGAGGGGCTGCCGATACCGTTGTGACCGTTGTTCGTCTGAAAAGTTTCAACCGCAGACTTAAAGAAATCGACGCCAAAGTGCGGGAAATCCTCGATGAAGGACGCAAAGAGTGGCATCGTCGAGTGGAGCAGGCAGCCGAAGAGAGCCGTGGAACCGTTGACCGCATCCGCGAGGCGTACAATGCTCGCCGGAGTGAATGGCAAAAGGTTCTCGATTATCAGCAGAATTTGAAAAAGAAATTCCCCGCCTATCGTTCCGTTTTGTGGCACGACGCCTTCGAGCAGCTGCGCCGCTCTGTCAAAGAAAAATAAACTTCTGCCGCCGTCCGGCTTCCGCAAATCGCTCCGCACGGTTTTTTCAGAGCTTCGGGCGCATGTGCGCTTTCCGCGCACACCGGGCTTTCCGCTGCAATTCGCGGCATCCCGGGCTTTTCACCGCGGCAAAGCTGCCGCTTTGCCCTGCGCCTTTTTTCCGTCTGCCGCTCATTTCCGCTTCAATCCCTTGCGCCTTCGGCGAAAATAGTGCTTTATTTGCGAATCGGAGGCTCTTCAATGCCGGCGTTAACAAGAGATTGATCTTCAAAACCGCAAGCGGTCGGGAAAGATGTTCTTTTTATTCATCTTCAATGCGTTTGAGAATGCGTGCGGGAACGCCGCCGACAACGGTATTCGGCGGCACATCCTTGGTCACGACGGCGCCGGCAGCGATGACCGCACCGTCGCCGATCTTAATTCCCGGCAGAAGAGTGGCGTGAGCGCCCACCCAAACGTTTTGCCCCAATACAATCGGTGCGGCCGACAAATCGGCGCGTTTTCCCGGATTGAGGGAGTGATTCAGCGTTGCGAAGACAACCTGATGGCCGATAAGGCATCCGTCGCCGATAACGACTCCTCCCTGATCTTGAAAACAGCACCCGGAATTAATGAAAACGTTTTTCCCGACGCTGATATTCTTTCCGAAGTCGGTGTAAATCGGCGGAAACAGAGAGAAGCTCTCATCAACCGGCTTGCCGATTAATTGCGAAAAAAGCAGACGCAGTTCTTCGTCTTCCGTCGCGGAATTGATTTGCGCCGTCAGACGGCGGGCTTCGGCCGCCGCTTCGTGCATAAACTCATGAACAGAAGAGCCGGCGCGGATGTACGGCTCCTTTTGAATCATCTCAACATACTCGTTTGCGTTCATAAATCTCCCTGAACGCCGCTGCGGGCGTTTGCTGACAGTATGCGTCGATTTCCTGTTTAAGTCAAATACTTTAAAGCGATGAAGCGCTATGTCCAAAAAGCATTGCCGTTTCGTTATTTTGCGGGCGTCCCGGCTTCGCCGTCGGCGCCCTCCGAGCTCGGTCTGCCCGTCTGTCGACGGGCAGACGGGCTTGCGCCCCTCTCCGGGCGCCTGACGCCTTCGGCAGCGCTTTGGGAACTTTTGCGAATCGGCTGCCTGAACGCGGTTTAAGGCTCGGCTGTCAACGGCTTGAGTTCATCGAGAAAAGCGCGGGCGGCAGGTGAGAGAACAGCAAATTTTTTCCAAACAAGATAGAGAGGAGAGAGCAGCTGCGGCTCCAGCGGACGGAAACGAAGCTCACTTTCGCTTCCGACGTAGACAAGATTTTCAAGTGTCAGCGCGCATCCGACCCCTTCTTCCGTCAGCAGGGCGGCGTTGTAAATAAGGTTGTAAACCGCTTTGATGTTCAGTTGCGAAAGCGGCCGCTGAAAAAACTTTTCAATCAGTTTTTCTTCCATAGATTGTTTCGAACAAATCAGCGGACGGCTGAGAAGATCTTCTTTTGTAACGCGCTCCAATTCAGTCAGAGGATCGTCTTTGCGGACAATTACGCCCCAGCGGTCGCTGCGGTTGAGCGGCAGGTTGTCATAGGCGGAGAGGTCGGCCGATTCAATGAGGACGGCAAAATCCAGTAATCCTTTGTCAAGCTTTTCGATGGTGTCAGGAGCGTCGCCGCTGGTGATAAGAATTCGGATGCGCGGATGTTTTTCCTGCATCGCTTTAACGGCTCGGGAGATGATTTTAAGTGAATACGATTCGGCACTGCCGATGGCAACCTCTCCTTCGATGTCGGAGGGAGTGGAGCGCAGCTCTTTCTCTGTCCGACGGTAAAGTCCAAGGATTTCCTCCGCCCGCTTCTGAAGCAGCTGTCCGGCGTCGGTCAGTGTCAGCTGCCGTTTTCCGCGAATAAATAGAGGCTTCCCGATTTCCCATTCGAGATTTTTTATTTGCCGCGTCAGGTTTGGCTGCGTGGTGTTGAGCAGTTCGGCAGCTTTTGTGATGTTTCTCTCTTTTGCTACGCCGAGAAAGTAGCGCAGTTCCCTGAATTCCATAGGATCTCCTAACGCGTTCGTTTGTTTTCTTCGGCGTTTTCAAAGTCGCCGACGAAGACTGTCTCCGGTTCGGGGCGGAGGCCGCAGTTTCGTTCGACGGTCTCTTCAACCGTTTCAATAAGGACGCAAATGTCGGCCGCCGTTGCGCCGCCGGTATTGATGATGATGTTGCCGTGATACGGGGCTATCTGAGCGCCGCCGCAGGTGAGACCGCGCAGACCGGCTTCGTCAATCAGCTGTCCGGTCGGTTTCCCGAAACGGCGGTCATTTTTAAAGATACTGCCGGCGCTTGGAAAGCGAAAGTGCCCCTTTTGAATGCGGTCGCTTTCGGCGGCATTCATGGCGGCTTCTATTTGAATGCGGTCGCCCGGTTCAAGACGGAAAACCGCCGAAAGAACGACGGTTCCGTTGTTTTGAAACGGCGAACGCTTGTATCCGAAGTCGCCGTCAGTCGGCAAAAGCGTGTGCGCGCTGCCGTCGGTTTTCAGATAACGGACGGATTCCAGCACCTCCGCCGTCGACCGCTCATAGCAGCGGGCATTCATCCGCACGGCGCCGCCGACGCTTCCCGGCAATTTGTACAGGAATTCGAGACCGCTCAAGCCGGCGTTCAAGGCGGCAAGGCATACATCTTCAACCCTTGCGCCCGCTTCGGCCGTTATTCGGCAGCCGTCAACGGCGATGCGCTTCAGCTTTTCCGTCGCAATAACCGGCTCCCGGATGCCTTTGTCGGCGACAATGAGGTTGGTTCCTCCGCCAAGGACGAAGTACGGCGTCCGTTCGGCTGACAGAAGCCGCAGCACCCTCTGAAGTTCCATCTCTGACGCCGGAAAAATCACCAGATCGGCATTTCCTCCGACGTGAAACGAAGTCCGCTGCGCCATCGGCACATTCCGCCGCGTTTCAATGCCGTTGATTTTTTTTTCGAATTCCCGTAAATTGAACATGGAGTCAGTATAACCGATTCTGCGGTTTTTTTCTATTCTTTTGCGGAGAATGAGATGGAGATTCGATTTTACAATACAATGTCGAGAAAAACGGAGATATTTGAGCCGATTGAGCCGATGAAGGTGAAGATGTATGCCTGCGGGCCGACGGTTTATAATTACGCCCATATCGGTAATCTGCGCACCTATATTTTCGAAGATTTACTGAAACGGCTTTTCCTTCACGCCGGATATGAAGTCAATCACGTGATGAACATCACCGATGTCGGACACTTAACCGGCGACAACGACGACGGTGAAGATAAAATGGTTAAAAGCTCGCGTGAAAGCAGTCGGACGGTTCGGGAAATTGCTGATTTTTACACAAACGCCTTTTTTAACGACACCGACCGTCTTCACATTCTGCGGCCGACAACCGCCTGTAAAGCAACCGATCATATCGACGATATGATCGCGCTGATTCAAACATTGGAAAAGAAAGGCTTTACTTACGAAGCCGGCGGCAACATTTATTTCAGCATCGATCGCTTTCCCGAATACGGTCGGTTGGCGCGGCTGGATTCTCAGCAGCTGCAGGCCGGAGCAAGGGTGGCTGTCGACGGGAACAAGCGCAACCCCCACGACTTCGTTTTGTGGTTCACCCGTTCCAAGTACGAGAATCACGTTCTGCTGTGGGATTCGCCGTGGGGAAAAGGGTATCCCGGCTGGCATATCGAATGCTCGGCAATGAGCATGAAGTATCTCGGTCCGCACTTTGACATCCATTGCGGCGGCATCGACCACATTCCTGTGCACCATACCAACGAAATTGCCCAATCCGAAGCCGCTTCCGGTGAAAAGTGGGTCGATTATTGGCTCCACGGTGAATTTTTGATTCTCGATAAAGGAAAAATGTCGAAGTCTTCAGGTTCGTTTCTGACGCTGCAGTCGCTGATTGACGCCGGATACGATCCGCTCGATTACCGTTGGTTTTGTCTCGGAGCGCACTACCGCAGTCAGCTGACCTTTTCTTTTGACGGCTTGAAAGCCGCCGCTTCCGCCCGCCGGAAACTTTTTACGCGCACTGCCGCCTTAAAAGCGGAATGCGCAGGCGCTGCCGTCGAAACTCCCGAAGGAAAGGCGCACAGTGACCGTTTTTGGCGTGCAGCCGCCGACGATTTAAACCTGCCGAAAGCGTTGGCTTCCGTCTGGGCGCTGCTGAAAGATGAAACCGTTTCTCCTTCCGGCAAACTGGCCGCTCTTTACTCGATGGATGAAATTCTCGGACTCGGATTGAGAGAGGCGGCCGAAGCCGCCGATCCTCCGTCCGTTTCCGCCGAAGAGAAAGCCCGCATCGAGGAACTTTTAGCGCAGCGCCGCGAAGCGAAGGCTGCCCGCGACTTTGCCCGAGCCGATGAAATACGCGATCGTCTGGCTGCTGAAGGAATCCGCATTCGGGACACCGCCGAAACCACATTGTGGGAAAAAATCGGCGGCGGAATGTAACCTTTCCTCTGTTCAGGTATTTTAGAAAGGAAGCAGAATGGGAATTCGAATCGATTATGATGCGCTTTACTCCGGTTTTTTGCCGATTTTGCTGAAAGTGGCGCTCAATGTTGTGCACGACATGGAGACGGCAGAAGAGATTTGTCAGGAAGCGTTTATCCGCCTTTTTGAGCGGAAAATTCCGTTTTCCAAAGAGGAAGAGGTGCGTTTCTGGCTGATTCGGGTGGTCAAAAACCTCAGTCTGAACGTTTTCAGGAAGCGGAAGAACGAGGCGGCGGCCGTCGAAAAGCTGCAGCAGATTCACCGTTCGGCAGAGCCGTCGGCGGAAGATCTTTTTTCCGCGGAGGAGGAGAAGCGGCGTCTCCGTAAGGCTGTCGACTCTCTTCCCGACAAACTGAAAGAGGTGTTGGTTCTGAAGGAGTTCGGTGAAATGAACTACAAGGAAATTGCCCGGGCGCTGCGCATTTCGGAGTCCAATGTAAAGGTCAGGGTTTTTCGGGCAAAAGAAAAACTTGCCGAGATTTTAAACGGTTAGGGGGCGGATATGTGTTTGGATAAGGACATGATTTCGGCTTATTGTGACGGAGAGACGTCGGGAAAGGTGAAGGCGCTGATTGAAACGCATTTGAGCGGATGCGCCGAATGCCGCCGCACTGCGGAGACTTACCGCCGCATTTCGGCTGCCGTCCGCGGTTGCGCCGAAGAACCGGCCGCGGCGCAAGTGCGCGCTCTTGCTGTCCGTCTCCGTTCGCTGAACCGGAAGCCGGCTCCCGTCCGCCTGTCATTTCATGCGCCTGCCTTACGGGCGGCGGTTTTTCTGTTTGCCGCCCTTTTGGCGTTTACATTTATTTTGTTTTCCGTTATAATTTTTGCCGGAGGAAGCCGCAACGGAGAGGCGGTGATGGCTTCGGCTCCGGCTGAAAGAGCCGTCGCCGAACCGGCGGAACGGGAAACGGCTCCGTATCCGACGTTCCGCCCGGATAACCGCAACCTGAGAACGGTTGATTACTGAGTTGAAGGACAGACAAAGCCGGAAAACAAAATATCCGGTTGTTCATTTGAAGCGAACCAAATATCTTTTTTCTCTTTTAAAAAAACGCAACGTCATCGTGTCGCTGGCGGTTTTTTTTGTTTCGCTGTGTGTCTTTTCGGCTGTCGGTATTTTCAGCCGCAATACGCCTTATATTTTTTCAATTTCTCCCGAAGTGGCGATGCCGGACGAGCTTCTGACGGTGAGAGGGCTTTTTTTCGGAAAGGAGCGGGGCACAACTTCCGTTTATTTTTCCGACCTCAAAGTTCCCGGTTCCGCTTATGAAAAGTGGAGCAGCCGCGAAATTGTGCTGCGGGTGCCGGAAGGCGTTGACGTCGGACAGGTGCGGGTCCGCAACAGTTACGGATTCAGCAACGGCATTCTCTTTACGGGGCAGGACGCGATTCCCGTGATTGCGGAGGAAGCGCGCGTTCCGGCAGAGCCGCCGCTTACGGTTTCTTTGACTCCGGCCGAGCCGGTTGCCGGCGAAGAGGCGACGCTTACCGGACGCGGTTTCGGAGAGGCAGGCGCCGTCGAACGGGTGAATTTTTTTTCCGATGATGGCAGAAGGGCGGAGGTCTTATCTGCCGATGCGCTGCTGTGGTCGACTGAAACGATTCGGATTGTCATGCCGGACGGTTTCCCGGACGGGGGATTTTTGACGGTCTCGACGCGTTACGGAGAATCGGAGCCGTTTGAGTTCCGTTCTGATATTTCTGCCGTAAAGATGATTTTCGGGGAGAGCCGGAAAGTTCAGGCCGAGCTGTCCGTTTCGGCGGTCAATAACGCTCCGCAGCGGGAAAAGGCGGTGTTTGTCCTGCCGACGACTCCGGCCGGGTTCCGGCAGCAGCCGGCGGCGCAGAAGGGCGGCCGGCCGCTGTTTGCCGGGGGGCGGGAATTCCGGCTTTTTGAAGATGAAATCAAGGCCGGCGGCCGCGGCGGCGCGCGGCTGCCGGTCAAAGTTCTTTTGAAGTCGGTCGCATTCGAACCGATTAAAGATGCTTTTTTTGCCGATTGCGGCGGGCAAGCTGATTTGCAGCAGGTAATGCCGCTGATTCAACCGATTGCGCAAGAGTTTATCGGAGGGCGGATGACATTAGCTGTCTTTGTTGCAGAATTGCGGCGGCTCTTTGACGAAAACTTCCGCTTTGAGAGAATTTCATCTGCTGAAAACGAAGGCGCGGAACGGCCGCCGTTTGCCGAAAGCCGCGTTGGAGATGCGTTTGAGTTTGCTGATCTTTTTGCCGAAACATTGAGGCACGTTGGGGTTGAGGCCTCGAGCGTTTTTGGTTATTATTTAACGGAATCGGGAGAGGCTGTCGAACACGCATGGGTGCGTTACCGTTATCCGCACTTCGGTTTTATTGATACAGATCCGACGGCGGCGCAAAACGGGTTTAACGATCGGTTTGTGTCAGAACACGACGGGGCGGGGGCTGTCAGCTGCCGTTATTGGGAATTTTTCGATGACAGTTGCCGGCTGCCGCGGCAGTTTTATCGCGGATTTCCCGTTGCGGCGGAAGAGGGGGTTTTTTCACGGCAGCAGTTCTATGCCGAAACGGAAGATGATCTTCGAAATTTTGAATTTTCGCCGCCGACGCTGACCGACATAAAATTCCGATGAGAATCGACTGTCAATAAAGAAAGCGGTTTTTGAACATCCGCAAAATAAGCAACATTGCCATGGGGGAATGAATCAATGATTGAAATGGAAAAAACGTACAATCCGAGGGATTTTGAGGAGAAAATTTATCGGCTGTGGGAAGAGAGAGGGAAATTCCGTCCGTCGGATTCTTCAAAAAAACCGTTTGTCGTTGTCATTCCTCCTCCGAATGTCACCGGAATCCTTCACATGGGCCACGGTCTGAACAATTCACTGCAAGACATTTTGGTCCGTTATCATCGCATGCTTGGCGAACCGACGCTGTGGGTTCCGGGAACCGATCACGCCGGAATTGCCACTCAAAACGTTGTTGAGCGGCAGCTGAAAAAAGAGGGGCTGACGAAAGACGATCTTGGTCGGGATGCGTTTTTGGAACGGACATGGAAGGTCAAGGAAAAGCATCATGAAGTGATTGTTCGACAGCTGAAAAAAATCGGCTGTTCCTGTGATTGGTCGCGTGAACGGTTTACGATGGACGACGGTCTTTCCCGCGCCGTCCGCGAGGTTTTTGTCTCCTTGTATGAACGGGGATTGATTTACCGCGGAGAATATTTGGTTAATTACTGTACATCCTGCGGGACGGCGCTGGCCGATGACGAAGTGGAACATGAAGAAGAACCGGGTAAGCTCTACCGGATCCGTTACCCTTACAGCGAAGGTGGCGGCGAATTGGTTGTGGCGACAACCCGTCCCGAAACGCTTTACGGAGATACGGCGGTGGCCGTTCACCCGGAAGATCCGCGTTACGCCGCTTTGGTCGGAAAAACCGTCGAATTACCGCTGACCGGCCGCTCGATTCCCGTGATTGCCGACGCTTACGTTGATCGGGAGTTCGGTTCCGGTGCGGTTAAAATTACGCCTGCACACGATCCGAACGACTGGGAAATCGGCTGCCGCCACGGTTTGCCGCGTATCAATTTGCTGACGCCCGACGGAAGACTGAACGAAAACGCGCCGGCCTTCGTTCAGGGAAAAACCGTCGCAGAAGCCCGTGAATTGACCGTTGAAGCTCTGAAGCAAAAAGGGTTTTTTATCGATGCGGTTGACCTTCCTCATCAAGTCGGACACTGTTATCGCTGCCATACGATTGTCGAACCGTATATGTCGAATCAATGGTTCGTGAAAATGAAACCGTTGGCGCAAAAGGCACTTGCGGCATGGGAAAACGGCGATATTCGGTTTTTCCCAAAAAAATGGGAGAATACATACCGCCACTGGTTGGAGAACATCCGTGATTGGTGTATTTCCCGTCAATTGTGGTGGGGGCATCGGATTCCCGTGTGGTATTGCCGAGAGTGCGGCAAGATGATTGTCTCTCGGACGGATATCGAAAGTTGTCCCGAATGCGGTTCCGGTGAAGTAAAACAGGATGAAGATGTTCTGGATACTTGGTTTTCATCGTGGTTGTGGCCGTTTTCGACTCTCGGTTGGCCGGAAAAGACGGCTGATTTGCAGAGATTTTATCCGACTTCGGTGCTGGTCACGGCTTACGATATTATCTTTTTCTGGGTCTCTCGTATGATTATGGCGGGATTGGAGTTCATGGGAGAAGTTCCGTTTAAAGATATTTACATCCATCAGTTGGTTCGGGATAAACAGGGACGGAAAATGAGTAAATCCCTGGGAAACGGAATCGATCCGCTTGAAATCGTCGAAGAATACGGCGCTGATGCGCTTAAATTTACGCTGGCTTACATGTCTTCTCAAGGACAGGATATTCTGATCGATAAAGATTCGTTTAAAATCGGCGCTAAGTTTGCCAATAAGATTTGGAACGCTTCCCGTTATATCCTTTCATCTGTCGATGATGATGACTGTGGCGATGTTCCGGAATTCGGCGTTTACGACAACTGGATTGAAACTCGCCTCCATACGGCAGCCGAAGCCGTCGCAGCGGCCATGCACGACTACAAATTCAATGAGGCGGCGCACGCGGTTTATGAATATTTTTGGAACGATTTTTGCGATTGGTATATCGAAATTTCCAAATTGGAGTTTTACGACGCCGACGAAGCGAAAGCCCGTCGTGCGAAGCGCAAATTGCTGTATTTTATGGAAAAATCGCTGCGTTTGATGCACCCGTTTTTGCCGTTTATTACCGAGGAAATTTATGCCAAACTGCCGGATTCGGTTCGTTATCCGATGCTGATTGATGCTCCGTTTCCGTCGGAGTGCGAAGCAGCCGTCGGAGCTGCGGCTCCGGTAACGGCTCTTCAGGAAGCGATCCGCGCTGTGAGAACAGCCCGCAGCGAGTTTACAATTCCTCCCGATACAAAAATCCGTGTTGCCGTCAGATGCGATGCTGCGTCCGGGTTAACGGAGTTTTTCAAAAACGAACAGCCGCTTTTTTCTCATTTCGTAAAAGCTTCCGATTTAACAGTTACCGAAGGAGCGGTTGATTCAAAGGGCGCCGTTTCGATCATCGGAAACGGGTTTGAAGTGTTTGTCTACATCCGTGATGCCGTTGACGCGGTTAAAGAGGCGGAGAAGATGCGGAAGGAAATTGAAAAAACCGAAGCGTTTATCGAAAGAACAAAGGTTCGTCATTCCAACGAAAACTATCTTTCAAAAGCGCCCCGTCAGGTCATTGAAAAAGAGAAAGCGTCGTTAGAGGAAGCCGAGATTCGATTAAGAAAACTGAAAAAAAATCTTGAATTATTCGGCGAATAGATTTATAATAAGATTTGAGGATAAGATGAGTTTTCTTAACGAAGAGATTTATAAAAAATATGTCAATACCAGCATTGAGGTATTTGATACCAAGAAATTCGCTCAAGTCAGCGGCAGTAATAAATATAAAATGGACACCATCACCAGAACTTTTGAAGGGCATGCGTTCCGTGTTTTGATGGATATGGAGCGGATGTACGCGAAAGGCGAATATTCGGAAATTCTGGGGAAATGCAACGAATTGATTCAAGTTGTCACTGAAGTCGGCGGCATTCGTTTGAATACGGTTCTTCATAATATGATTAAAGCGATTCGCAACGCTGATTACGACCGAATTCCCACCAGTTTTATTATTATGCAGGCTGAGATCGAGAAATTGGTCAATGAAATGAAAAACTTTGTAGACGAAACGGGTTGACCCGACTCTT
This sequence comes from uncultured Spirochaetota bacterium, assembly GCA_944388995.1. Classification (GTDB taxonomy): domain Bacteria; phylum Spirochaetota; class Spirochaetia; order JAFGXN01; family JAFGXN01; genus CALXOJ01. Next base: position 92,601 of record CALXKN010000003.1, read on the forward strand.
TTCGTATGAGTTCATAACAATCCGACCGTCCGCTTTTATCTTAAATGAAATAATGCATCACAGCAGGAGGTTTTATGGCTCAGTCTTTGGGTGAAAAAATCAGAAAGGTCAGAGAATTTAGAAAAATTTCATTGGAGGATCTCTCCAAAAAAACCGGTTATTCAAAAGAGTTTTTAGGCGGTTTGGAAGACGGAAGCCGGATGACGACATTGGGAACGCTGATGGTCATTGCCAAGGGAATGGGGCTGCGTGTCGGAACCTTTTTGGATGATAATGAAAAGTTGGGACCGGCGGTAATGCGGAAATCCGAAAGAGGCAGCGGTGTGCGTTTTGCGGCGCGGACAGAGAGCGTTCACGGCGATCTGTCATTTTTACCGCTGGCACATGATCAAGCCGGTCGGCATATGGAACCCTTTATCATCGACATTGCGGCATCAACAGCCGAAAATTATCAGCTTTCACAACATGAAGGAGAAGAATTTATTTACGTTCTCTCCGGACGGGTGGAAATCTGCTACGGCAAGGATAAATTCGTTCTGGAAGAGGGCGATTCGATTTATTACGATTCGATTGTTCCTCATTCGGTTCACAGCGCCGGCGATTCGGATTCCCGTATTTTAGCCGTTGTTTATACAGCTTAAGAGGCGGCGTTATGAATTATATCGAAAAGACGCTGTTTCAGGTGCTGAAGGAGAATGCCGAACGATTTCCGGATAAGGAGTTTGTCATTTATGCCGATCGCAATTTACGTTTTACCTATGCTGGCTTTCTCGAACGGGTGGATCACTTGGCGCGCGGTTTATATTCCATCGGTGTGCGCCGCGGCGATCATGTCGGCGTTTGGGCAACCAATGTTCCCGATTGGCTGACATTGCTTTTTGCTTCCGCTCGTATCGGAGCGATTTTGGTCACCGTTAATACAAATTATAAAACGCATGAGGCGGAATATCTGATTAAAGACGCCGACATTCATACGCTGTGTCTGATTGACGGCTACCGCGACTGCGATTACGTTGAAATGACTTACGAATTGGTTCCGGAACTGAAGGAGGCGGCGCGCGGTGCTCTTATCAGCGAACGTTTTCCTCAACTGCGGAATGTGGTGTTTATGGGGCCGGAAAAAAAATCGGGAATGTATAATATTCCAGAACTGCTTCTTTTAGGCTCGTATCAAGAGATCGATTTGGATGCGATTACGGCTTCCTTGGATCCCAACGATGTTGTTAATATGCAGTACACCTCCGGAACAACCGGATTCCCGAAAGGAGTGCAGCTGACACATCGCAATATTCTTAATAACGGATTTAACATCGGTGAATGTCAGAAATTTACGGAAAAGACGATTCTCTGTCTGCCGGTGCCTCTGTTTCACTGTTTCGGTTTGGTTTTAGGAATCATGGCGCTTTATACGCATGCAGGAACCGTCGTCGTCATCGAAAACTTCGACCCGCTGTTGGTACTGGCATCGGTAGAAAAAGAACGGTGTACCGCGTTGTATGGGGTTCCGACTATGTTCATTGCCGAGCTGAACCACCCGATGTTTTCGTTGTTTGATTTGTCGTCGCTGAGGACGGGAATTATGGCGGGTTCGCTCTGTCCTGTCGAAGTCATGCAGCAGGTTATCGACAAAATGAACATGAAAGACATTACCATTGCTTACGGATTGACGGAAGCTTCGCCGGTGATGACGCAGACGAGGACAAGCGACAGTTTGGAGGTGAAGGTTCACACTGTTGGACGGGAACTTCCGGGAATTGAAGTGACGGTACGGAATCCCGAAACGGGAGAGGAGTGTCCTGTCGGTGTCCAGGGGGAAATGTGCTGCCGCGGCTATAATGTCATGAAAGGATACTACAAGCGGCCCCAAGAGACGGCAGAGTGTATCGACGCCGATGGTTGGCTGCACTCCGGAGATTTGGGCATCAAAGACGAAAACGGAAACTACCGCATTACCGGCCGGATCAAAGACATGATTATTCGCGGAGGAGAGAATATTTATCCGCGTGAAATCGAAGAGTTCATTTATCAGATGCCGGAGGTTCGCGACGTTCAGGTCGCCGGAATCCCCAGTAAAAAATACGGAGAAGAGGTTGGCGCTTTCATTATTTTAAACGAAGGAGCGTCGCTTGATGAACAGGACGTTAAGTCGTTTTGTAAAGGGAAAATTTCCAGACATAAAATTCCCAAATATGTCTTTTTTGTCAGCGAATTTCCTTTGACCGGAAGCGGGAAAATTCAGAAATTCAAGCTAGGCGGCATCGGATTGAAGCTTTTGGAAGAAGCGGGAACGGAGGTCATTTGAAATGGATCACAAAAAGCTAATCGGTGAGCGAATTAAGGCGCTGAGGGAAGACTGCGAGCTCTCTCTTGAGACATTGGCTGAAAAGCTCTGCGTTTCAGCTGAATTTCTGAATCGTGTGGAAGAGGGAGCGGCAGAGGTTTCGGTCAGCGTCTTACATCAAATCGGACGGATTTGCGGCGTCGATTTAACGACGCTTTTGACCGGAGAAAGCCCCCGGCTGCATTCGTTTACCGTTACGCCGGCGGGAAAAGGCGTCGACGTACATCGCCGCGCGGAATATGCGTATCAATCGCTCGCCGCCAATTTTGCCGGGCGTAAGGCTGAACCGTTTTTGGTCACCGTTCCTCCCGGTAAGAATAAAGAGGTGAAAAAATATCATCACGACGGTCAGGAATTCAATTATGTTCTGAAAGGGGAAATTCGGTTTTTCATTGGCGAACACGAAGCGCTTTTGAAAGAGGGCGATTCCATTTATTTTGATTCCGCGCAGGATCACGCTATGCAGGTAGTCGGCGACGAACCGGCGCTTTTTTTAGCTGTTATTTTATAGGAGACGCAGATGAATTTGTACAACCGATTTGCGACCGGACCTTTCGATCGATTGGAAGATTATCTGACAAAATTGAAAATCACTGTTCCTGAAGATTTTAATTTCGGATACGACGTCGTTGATGTGTACGCGCGGGAGGCTCCCGATAAAAAAGCGTTGGTTTGGTGCAACGATGAAACCGAGAGAACCTTTACGTTTGCCGAAATGAGTGAATTGAGCAACCGGGCGGCCGGTTTTTTTCGGCGTCACGGTATCGGGAAAGGCGACGCTGTTATGTTGATTTTGAAGCGGCGTTATCAGTATTGGTATGCGTTGACGGCATTGCATAAATTAGGTGCAGTCGCTATTCCCGCTACTCATTTGCTGACCAAAAAAGATTTGATTTACCGCAATAATGCGGCGTCGGTGAAGATGATCTTGACTGTCAATGAGGAAGAAATCCGCACTCACGTTGAAGCGGCACTGCCGCAGTCGCCGACGGTTCAGGCGGTTGCTTCGGTTGGCGGTGCGGCGGACGGCTGGCTGGATTTCGATGCGGAAATTCAAAACGAGAGCGGCCGCTTGGAAAGGGTAGCGACACGAAAAAACGAACCGATATTGATTTACTTCACCTCGGGAACAAGCGGCCATCCGAAAATGGTGCTCCATAATCACGCTTATCCGCTCGGTCACATTGTGACGGCAAAATATTGGCAGAATGTTGAGGACGACGGTCTTCATCTGACAGTTTCCGAAACCGGTTGGGCTAAGGCTGCTTGGGGGAAAATTTACGGTCAGTGGATTTGCGGCGCTGTCGTGTTTGTTTACGATATGGAGCACTTTCACGCAGCGGCTCTGCTCGAAAAAATTCAGAAATACCGTGTTTCAACTTTTTGTGCTCCGCCGACGATTTATCGTTTCATGATGCTGGAAGATCTTTCTCATTACGATTTTTCATCGGTGAAATACAGCGTCGTTGCCGGAGAGCCGCTGAGTCCCGAGATTTTCAAGTCGTTTTATGAGAAAACGGGGCTTTCGTTAAAAGAAGGTTACGGTCAAACCGAATTGGCAATCACTGTAATGACGCCGGCACAGCTTCCTTCCAAACCCGGCTCCATGGGAATTCCTGTTCCTCTTTACGACGTTAAATTGGTTGATGAAAACGGAAATCCAGTGGCGGCGGGAGAAAATGGGCAGATTGCCATCGATATTTCAAAGGAATATCCCGTTTCGCTGTTTGACGGTTATTATCGCGACAAAGAGCGGACCGATTCGGTAATGCATGACGGTTTATACTACACCGGCGACATTGCGTGGAAAGACGAAGAGGGGTATCTTTGGTTTGTCGGCCGCGCCGACGATGTTATTAAAAGTTCGGGATATCGAATCGGTCCGTTTGAGGTTGAAAGCGCTCTTCTGGAACATGAGGCTGTCTTTGAATGCGCCGTTACGCCCGCTCCCGATCCGATTCGCGGACAGGTTGTCAAAGCGACTATCCGCCTTCACGAAGGATTCTCTCCTTCCGAAGAACTGAAAAAAGAGCTGCAGAGACACGTTAAAGAGACAACGGCTCCGTATAAATATCCGAGAATTATCGAATTTGTGGACGAAATGCCGAAAACCATCAGCGGAAAAATCCGCCGCGCTGTCATCAAAGGCACCGTAAAAGACAACGACGACGTTTAACCGTTGCCGCAGCAGTCGTGCGGTACGGCCGTTTTCATCTGTGAATTTCCGTCAGGATGCCTCTTCCCTATTGAAATTTTACTCTGTTTGCCGTATTATTTACGAGTATAATAGGGTAAATTTCAATCCCGGGGAGGAATTTTGTATCAACCGGTCGATCCGAAAGTCAGTTTTCCGAAGATGGAGGAAGCTGTCTTAAAATTTTGGGAAGAGAATTCGATTTTTGAAGCGTCATTAAAAAACCGTGCGGACGCCGAAAAATTTATTTTTTACGACGGTCCTCCGTTTGCGACCGGAAAGCCGCACTACGGCCATTTGCTGGCGGGAACCATTAAAGACGTCGTTCCCCGTTTTCAAACCATGCGGGGAAAGTATGTGGAACGGGTTTTCGGATGGGATTGTCACGGACTGCCGATTGAGGCGTTGGCTCAAGAGGCGCTGAATTTAAAAGGAACGGCTGCCGTTTTCGAAGCGGGGGTTGACCGTTTCAATGATCAGTGCCGTTCAATGGTTTCGACTTACGTTGACGAATGGGAGAAGACCGTCACTCGTATGGGGCGATGGGTTGATTTCAAAAACGGCTACAAAACCATGGACAAAGATTTCATGGAGTCGGTTTGGTGGGTCTTCAAGCAGCTTTACGATCAAGGGCGGATTTACAAATCTTACCGCATTATGCCGTACAGCTGGAAACTGACGACGCCGCTTTCCAATTTCGAAGCCGGAAGCAACTACAAAATGGTTCAGGATCCCTCCGTGACGGTAAAGGTCAGAATTTTAGACGCTGTTCCCGGATTGAACGCTTCAACACCGGTGTACGCGCTTCTGTGGACCACCACGCCGTGGACGCTGCCGTCCAACTTGGCGTTGTGCGTCGGACCGGAAATTGATTACGTCGCGGCGGAAGATACCGAAAGCGGAGAAATTTACCTGATGGCGAAGGCGCGGTTGAATGCCTACTACCGCAGCGAATCGGAGTACCGCATTGCGGCTGAATACAAAGGCGGCGATTTGACCGGTTTGCACTATGAACCGCTGTTTCCGTACTTTGCCGATACTCCGAATGCGTTTGTGATTTTACAGGACGGTTATGTTTCGACTGAAGACGGAACCGGCATTGTTCATATTGCTCCCGCTTACGGTGAAGACGATTTTCGCGTTTGCAAAGCCGCCGGAATCGGTATTGTCGATCCGTTGGACGACTCCTGCCGTTTTACGGATCGGGTTCCCGAGTATTCCGGACAGTTCTGCAAAGACGCCGATTCGGCAATTATCCGCCGCCTGAAAGATGAACGCAAACTGATTCGCCGCGAAACTGTGACGCACAGTTATCCGTTTTGCGACCGCACCGATACGCCTCTCATTTACCGTGCCATCGAGGCGTGGTATGTGCGTATTGAAGATGTTCGCGACCGTTTTTGCGCTTGCAACGACACGGTCAAGTGGATCCCTGAATACGTCGGCGCAAAGCGGTTCGGCAACTGGCTGAAAGAGGCGAAAGACTGGAACATCTCCCGAAACCGTTTTTGGGGCTCCTGTATTCCGATTTGGATTAATGAAGCCGATTCGGAAGATCGTATCTGTATCGGTTCGGTGGCCGAATTGGAGAATCTGTCGGGGCAAAAGGTTGAAGATTTGCACAAACACGTCATCGATCGAATTGTGATTCAAAAAGACGGCAAAACGTACCGCCGAACGCCGGAAGTTCTCGACTGTTGGTTCGAATCCGGATCGATGCCTTACGCTCAGCACCATTATCCGTTCGAAAAAAAGGGGCGGGAAGCGGAGTTTTTCCCTGCCGATTTTATCGCCGAAGGACTGGATCAGACTCGCGGCTGGTTTTACACGCTGATGGTGTTGGGAACGCTGCTTTTCAATCAAAGTCCTTACCGAAATGTCGTTGTCAATGGTCTGATTTTGGCTGAAGACGGCATGAAAATGTCGAAACGTAAAAAAAATTATCCCGACCCCTCTGAAATCATTGACGGATACGGCGCCGACGCACTTCGTTTTTATCTGATGAGTTCGCCGGTGGTTCGGGCTGAAAATCTCAAATTTTCCAAAGACGGTGTCTGCGAAGTTTTACGCAACGTCATTCTGCCGCTCTGGAACGCGTACAGTTTTTTTGTTACTTACGCTAATATTGACAGTGCCGAAGCGAAACTCATTGAAGAGTCCCCTCGCAATCCGCTGGACCGTTGGATTCTCTCCGAGGCGGAGCGTATGAATGCATCCGTCATTGACAATATGGAAAAGTACGAATTGAGCAAAGCGTGCGAACCGATTCTCAAATTCCTCGATCTGCTCAATAACTGGTACATCCGCCGGAGCCGCCGCCGTTTTTGGAAGAGTGAAAACGATCGGGACAAGGAACAGGCCTACGATACGCTTTATACGGTGCTGATGAAGCTGATTAAGACGGCGGCGCCGTTTATTCCGTTTGTGACCGAAGCGATTTACCGAAATCTGCGGACAGACAGCATGCCGGAAAGCGTTCATTTGTGTGATTATCCCGAACCGGATAAAAATCGCCGAGATCCGGCGCTTGAACAAAAAATGGAAGTGACTCGCCACGCCGTTGTCATGGGGCGGGCGCTGAGGGCGGCGCATTCACTGAAAACCCGATTGCCGCTGAAAGAGATGCACATCGTAACCCGCGATCGAGAGGAGCGCAATATTCTCCGGCAAATGGAAGATTTCATTAAAGAAGAGCTCAACGTCAAATCGATTGTTTTTAAAGATAACGAAGACGCGCTGGTCGAATATTCCGCTAAAGCCGATTTCAAAAAACTCGGTTCGCGGCTGGGTAAATCAATGAAGGCGGCCGCCGATCAAATTTCCCGCTTGACAGGTTCCGAGATTCAGTCGCTGATTGACGGAGCGGTTCTTTCCATCGATGTTGACGGCTTCGGTCCGCTCGATTTGAATCTCGATTCAATCATCGTTCAGCGTCGCGAGAAGGACAATCTCAAAATTCTGAATGAAGATTCTCTGACAGTCGCTTTTGACACGCAAATCACCGAAGATCTGAAAAACGAAGGTTTGGCTCGGGATTTTATCCGAGCGGTGCAAAATTTGCGAAAAGAGAGCGGTTTTGAGGTTTCCGACCGCATTCGAACGGGATGGAGCGGTCCTTCCGAAATAAGAGCAGCTGTCGAGGCGTTTGAAGATCGAATTGCGGAAGAGACGCTGTCGGTTGCACTGTTTTTCGAAGAGCGCTTACAGGGGACCTCGGTGAAAATCGGAGACTCTGATTGTGTTTTGAGGTTGGAAAAGGTTTAACCGCGAATGAAAAGACGTTTGGTCGGTTTATTGCTGATTTTTCTCTTTGCCGGATGCGCTACGGTGCCTCCCGGCAGTGAAAACGAGCTGATCGAGTACATTCCGGCCGACGCCCACATCTTGTTTTCCTTCAAAGCGAAGAATAACCGGCCTCTGATTAAACAGGTTATCGAGCAGATTAATTTGACCGACAAACGGATTTCCCTGCTGGTCGGTATGGTGGAACACGTTCTTCTCGGAGTTTCCGACAGCGGCGGCGGCATGACGGGCGTCACGATTGCCCTGTCGGGCGCCTTTCCCGCGTCGATTCTCCAAAAAAGCCTGTCGAAACAAAAGCAGCTGACACAAGTCGAAGAGGGACATTTTACCGCAAACGACGGGGCCGTTTCTCTGCGGATCGTCAAACCGTATCTGCTGGTGGCAACGATTTCCGGTCAGTCCGGGCGGCCGACCGGGATTACGCTTGATTCCGCCGCGTTGAATGACGATTTTTTTGCGCTGATTTCCGATTTCAATAAAATCGCCGGTTTGGGCGCTTCGTCGGGAAACGCGATGAAGCTGCCGATTCAGTCTCTGACGCTGAGCGGCAATAAAATCGAAGAGGATCTCTACGGAATTCAGTGCTCCATCGATTTTTCCGATCCCCGTTCCGCCCGTCTTTTCCGCGGTCTGCTGAAAGGCGTTGTCTCCAATTATTTGATTTCGTATGCGGGGGACGCTGGACGGACGGCTTCCCGGGAAATGAAATTCACCAATACCGAAAATAAAGTGCAGATTTCATCGCTCAATCTGACTTCCGGTACGCTGTCAACGGTTTTGATTTCGATTATTGTTCAGTTTAAAGGCCAAATGTAGCGCCGCGTTGCTTTTTCTTGTGTTTTATGCTAAGAAAAGACGGAGGCTTTCATGCTTGTCGGAATTGTGGATTACCGCGCCGGAAATTTAACCAGCGTCTGTTCGGCGCTTTCGTATCTCCGTGTCGGTTTTGTCGCGGAACGCTCGCCGGAGTTGCTGCGGAAGTGCGATAAACTGATCTTCCCTGGCGTCGGAGAGGCTGCCGACGCAATGAAGACGCTCCGCTCCCTCGGATGGGATGATTTTCTGAAAGAGCGGCTCCGAAGCGGCGTGCCGATGTTGGGAATTTGTTTGGGTCATCAAATCATCTTTGAAAAGAGCGAAGAGGGAAATACCGACTGTCTCGGTCTGATTCCCGGAGAAGTGCGCCGTTTTGCTGCCCGCCGCGGGCTGAAAGTGCCGCAAATCGGATGGAACACTGTCGAACGCGACAGGGAATCGCCTCTGTTTGCCGGCATACCGCAGGACGCCGGTTTTTATTTTGTTCACTCGTACTATGCGGCGCCGTCGGATCAAAACGTTGTCATCGGAACGACCGATTACGGAGTCCGGTTCGCGTCGGCGGTCAATTCCGGTCCGCTTTTTTCGGTTCAGTTTCATCCGGAAAAATCAGGACGTTTCGGTCTGCGCGTTCTTGAAAATTTCTTGAAATTGTAGGAGGCCGTTGTGTTTCAAAAACGGATTGTGGTTTGTCTCGATGTGAGGGACGGAAAAACGACAAAGGGAATCCGCTTCAGGGAGAATAAAGATATCGGCGATCCGGTGGAAATGGCCGAAGAGTATTACCGGCAGGGCGCTGACGAATTGGTTTTTTATGATATCACCGCGTCGGCGGAAAAACGTTCGATTATGATTGATGTCGTCAGAAAAACGGCGCAAAAAATCTTTATTCCGTTTTGTGTCGGCGGCGGGCTCGCTTCTTTGGACGATATTTGCCGCGTTATCGACGCCGGGGCCGAAAAAGTCAGTCTGAATTCGCAGGCCGTTAAAAATCCGAAGCTGATAGAAGAAGGCGCTGCGCGCTTCGGTCGTCAGTGCATGGTTTTGGGTGTCGATGCGCTGAAAGACGGGCGGATGCCCAGCGGGTACCGCGTTGTCATCAACGGCGGGCGCACGCAAACCGATAAAGACGTTTTGGAGTGGGTCAGGGAAGCGGAAGAGCGCGGCGCAGGAGAGGTGGTTCTGAACTCCATCGACGCCGACGGAACCCGCGACGGATACGAAATTCAGCTGACGAAAACGGTTTCGCAGAACGTCTCCGTTCCCGTCGTCGCTTCGGGAGGCGCCGGCGTTCCGGGGCACTTAACCGAAGTTCTGACGGAGGGAAAGGCCGACGCCGCCTTGATCGCGTCAATGGTTCATTACGGCGCCTACACGACGGCTCAAATCAAGGCGGAACTGGCGGCTGCCGGCGTTCCCGTGCGGCTGCGCTGGTAAACGCCGTCAGTCGATTTTATTGTAACGGTTGTATTTTTCGGCGTCGGCATTGAAGCAGACGACGGTATTGTCGTTATCCAGCTGAGACTTGATCAGCGCGCGGTCGGCTTCATTGATCATCTCTTCGTAACGCATTTTCCGTCCGTTCAGGGCGGTTATTCCGGCATTCCACACGTAGTCGCCTTCGTTTTCCCCGGATTCGCGGAAATCCTGGATCAGCTTGATGCCGTCGGTCAGTGTGTAACGCGGAAAAACGGCAACCGTCTTTTTGCGTTCGGTTTTAAACACCCCTCCGTGCTCCGATAAATACGTTTCCCACCGCGCCTGAAACTCTTCATCCTTTTCGCCTCCGCCTGCGGATTTGAATCCGGTCGCCATCACGACGCAGTTTTCTTTGTTTTCGGCGGCGCGGCAAATGATCTCGTCGGCCGAGACTTCAAATGAAGCGTCTTTGAAATCCAGATCAATGATTTCGTCTCTCTCTTCGGCTTCCTGCTCAGTGCTTTCGTCTTCCGAAGCTTCTCCGTCTTCTTCGCTGCCTTCACCGTCCGGCAAATCGCTCCAAACGAAAGGTTCGTCCTCGTTTTCTTCCGCAGTTTCGCCGCAACCGCCGTCTCCGCCGTCCGCGGCGCTTTCCGGAACGGCTTCCGGATGTCTGCTGATTTCAATTTCGTCAAAAAGAGGACCGGCCGGCGATTTTTTCCGTTTCAGGGCGATGACGGTCAGCGAGGTCAGAACAACCGCCAGCAGCAAAAACAGAATCAGCGTTTGAAAAAAAAACGCGCTGATATCGGCTTCCGAAAGAATACGGAAGGCGACGGTCAAAGAATAGCGTTCGGCGTCTTCGAGATCGTAATTGCGCGAGGTTTTCGCCAGCAGCAGGTTTTTGTTTTCGGAGTAAACCGCTTCGCCGGAAGGCGTCGATTTGACGGCTGAGTAAATTTTTTCTCCGTTCTTGAATACGGCAATGGAAGCGATATCCGTATCGGTACGGGCTTTTTCTCTCAGAAGCGATTTTAACTCTTCGGAAACAGCGTCGTTGATTTTCAGTTGATTCATAAAGACGGAATCAAGTTGTTCGAATTTAAGGGCGATATCATCTTTGCAACGAAACGCTTCGGAAGTCAGTTGAAAACCTCCGACAACAAAAAACAAAACGCAACATACGGCAGCCGCAACGGAAATGCCTTTGAAAAATTTTCGAGACATGGTAACCTCTGACTAAAAAGTTTTCTTATTTTTATATCGACCTTTTTCCGCTCCCTGTTAATTTTTTTTGGGAAAGACTTGACAGATTTTGCCGATTTATGTATCATAAAAAAGTAATCCCTTGTAGCTCAGTCGGTAGAGCAAATGGCTGTTAACCATTGGGTCGGCGGTTCAAGTCCGTCCGGGGGAGGAGGGTTGTTCCGGTAGCGGGACAACCTTTTTTGTTTCTGTCCGGTAAGGGGAGGTTGTTGTGAAAAAAGTTTTGGTTTTTGGCGTTGCGATCCTTTTGGGTTTTTCTTCCTGTTTAACGGCTGCACGGCGCGATTATGATCGTTTTGTCGAAGCATTGCCGGAGGTCTCGGGAACGGTTTTTCAGAATGTTCATTACAGCGACAAAGGAAAACAGTGCGTGCTTGACATTTTTTGGCCGGAGGGAGAACCGTCGGAGTGGGAAAGCGATCCCGCCCCCGTTTATGTCTTTGTTCACGGCGGGGCATGGCTTATGGGATCGAAAGAATTTATCCGGATGTATGATGAAACCGTCGTCAAACCGTTGCGCAGTCAAGGGGTTATTGTGGTGTCGGTCGGCTACCGGTTTTTCGGGCAGACGTCGTTTAAAAATATTTCGAAAGACGTTCATGACGCTATGGAATTTTTACGTGCCAACCAAAAACTGTACCGCCTCGACATGAGCCGTGTTGTGATTCACGGACAGTCAGCCGGAGCGCATTTGGCAATGTTGGAAGCGTTTCGCCACCCTGAAGGCATTCAATTAATCGTCAACGAATACGGTCCTGCTGATTTGATTACCATGCAAAAAGATCAGCCGGCTGTCGGAATCGTTTCCCGTAAAATCCGCCGCGCGGAATCTCCCGTCGAATGGGTTCGGTCGGGGCTTCCCCGTATGGTGATTTATCACGGCGATGCGGATGAACTGGTTCCGCTTTCTCAAACCGAAGAATTGATTGCCGAGTTGGAAGCGGCAGAAGTTCCTGTTGAATTAAATGTTATTGAAGGCGCCGACCACGGATTTATGAATCAGACGCAAGAGGTGCGCGATGAAATTGCCGGGCGTATTTGTAACGAAATTACAGCGGCTCTCGGTATTTGAATCTGCTTGACAAATCAAATGAAGAAAAAGTAAAGAATTTTTTCGTTGCGCCGATATAAAAACAGAGGTTTACGATGTTACGAGGAATTTATACCGGCGCCAGCGGCATGATTGTTCAAATGCATAAAATGGACGCCGTTGCCAACAACATGGCCAACGTCGATTTGATCGGTTACAAACGGGATTATACGGCAAACAAAGCCTTTCCCGAACTGATGATGCGCCGGCTGAATACTGACATTGTCGAACGGTTTCCCGTCGGTTCGATTGACAAAGCTCCGTATTTGGGAAAATTGGGAACCGGCGTCGAATTAAATGAAGTTTATACCGATTTTCAACAAGGTTCGTTGAGGGAAACGGAGAATCCGTTTGATGTGGCGCTCAGCGGTACCGGCTTTTTCTGCGTGCAGACGCCTCAAGGCGAGCGTTATACCAGAAACGGCAGCTTTACTCTTGACGATAACGGTCTTCTTGTCAATAAAGACGGTCTTCCTGTTATGGGCGAAAACGGTTACATCTACCTCAAACTCAATAATTTCCGCATCGATGCCGACGGGACGATTTATCACAATCCCCGTTATGCCGACGATCCCAATCGGTTGGTGACAATGAGAGAAAACGATTGGGAAGAGGAAGAAGTTGTCGATCGGCTCCGCGTTGTTGATTTTGAAGAACCTCGGTACCTCCGCAAACAGGGAAATTCGCTGTGGATTGATACCGAATACTCCGGTGCGGCGCAGACGGTGGAATTGGGAGTTGAGAGAAAGGTTCATTCCGGTTTTTTGGAAACATCCAATGTCAATTCGGTTGAAGAGATGGTAAAAATGATCGAATTGAACCGCGCTTATGAGGCTAATCAAAAATCGCTGCAGGCGCACGACTCTTTAGCCGATAAAATGATTAACGACGTGATGCGTCGATAGGAGTGATGCGTTATGATGAGAGCGTTGTGGACTTCAGCAAGCGGAATGACCGCTCAGCAGTACAATGTAGATACCATTTCCAATAACTTATCAAACGTCAATACGACCGGCTATAAAAAAATGAGGGCCGAGTTTGAAGATTTGATTTATCAAACACAGCGGACGGCGGGAACGCCGGCGACGGAACTGACAGTGGTTCCGCTTCCGATGCAGGTTGGACACGGAACAAAAGTTTCGGCAACACAGCGGCTGTTTGAGCAGGGGAGTCTGCGGGAAACCGGCGTTTTCTCCGATATGGCGATTGACGGCGAGGGCTTTTTCCGCGTTCTGCAGCCGGACGGCACATTCGCCTATACCCGAAACGGTGAGTTTAAAGTCGATCGCGACCGGCAGTTGGTGACCAACAAAGGATTGTACGCGTTTCCGCAGGTCACTTTTCCGGAAAATTTCATTCCCGATTCGGTTGCTATCTCACCTCAAGGCGAAGTTTCGTGCAAAATTCCCGGTCAGGAAGAGGCGGCTGTTATCGGACAAATTCAGCTTTATCGCTTTGTTAATCCGGCCGGTTTGAATGCATTGGGTGACAATTTGTTCAAACAGTCGGCGGCATCCGGTGAAGCGATCGCCGGATTACCCGGTTCGGAAGGAATGGGGCAGATTCACCATAAATTTATTGAAGCGAGCAATGTCTCTGTCGCAAACGAAATGGTCAATATGATTGTGGCGCAGCGTGCCTACGAATTAAATTCGAAGGCGATTCAAACCAGCGATGCAATGCTGGGGATTGCCAACAACTTAAGACGGTAGGGGTAGGCGATGATCGGTTCTGTTCAAAGTTATGGGCAGCAGATTTTGGCGGCAAACCGCCCGGAGCTTCAAAGTCCGGAACATTTTTCCGGTGATGAAAAACGGTTGTATCGGGCGTGCGTCGAATTCGAGGCGATTTTTGTCAAACAAATGCTTGATTCCATGAGAAACACTGTTCCGAAGGGCGGACTTTTCGACGGCGGTATGAGCCGGGAAATTTTCGAGGATCGTCTTTACGGTTCTTACGCCGAAAAAATTTCAGAAACAGCCGGATTGGGATTGGCTCGGCAGATGTTCGAACAAATCAAAGAGACACTGTAAACGCATTCGCTCGTCTCTCTTCTCCATGTAGGTTTTTAACGCAATTTTTCCTCTTTTTTTTTCTTTAAAACTCATTTATGCTTGACTTGTTGTTTTCGTCGGTTCATAATGAAATATGCTGTAAAGTGAGGTGTCAGTGAATGGAATTGCAACTTGACGAATTGATTCAATCGATTAAAAAAGACGGGTTGGAAGCGGCCGAACAACAAAAAAAAGATATTATTGCTGAAGCCGAAAGCGAAGCCCGGCGCATTATTGAGCGGGCTCAAAAAGAAGCGGATGAAAAAACAGCCGCGGCGGAAGCTAAAATTCGGAAATTTGAAGAGTCGGGGAAGGCTTCGCTGCAACAGGCCGGTCGCGATTTGATTTTGAATCTGAAAAAGAAAATCGAAGAAATTTTTTCGCGGATTTTGATTTCTGCCGTTGATGAAAATTTAACCGCCGAAACGGTCGGAGCGTTGATTCCTTCCGTTATTGCGGCTTCCGGCGAAAATCCGGATCGTTTGAAAGCCGTTGTTTCGGGAAAAGATGCGGAAGCTGTGACGGCGTTTTTGAAAAAATCGCTTGCCAAAGAGATTTCCGCAGGACTGGAAATTGCCGTTTCTCCCGGAAGTGCTGCCGGTTTTCGGGTTGAAATAAAAGACGGGTCTGCTTATTATGATTTCAGCGACGAAAAAATCGCTCAAATGCTTTCGGTTTATCTGAATCCGAAAATCGCAGAATTGCTTGATGCGTAACGGAGTCGGTTTTGGGAAGTTATTACTATCTGATGTCGTCATTTCCCTCGCTTGATTTAAAAACGGCGCCGACCGTTTCGTTGAGGGACTTTATTCAAGCTGTAACCGCCCAACTTTCTGAAAAGGAGGCGTCCGCCTTACTTGAAATTTTATCGGATGAACCCAGCTGCGTTAAAGGCGCTGCGGCGGATTATTTGCGGTGGGATAAAGCGGTTCGAAATGCGTTGGTCAAACTTCGTGCCGGCGGCGAATCGGCAGCTGATTGCAGGGAAGGCGAATCGATTCCGTCAGCTACGGCAACGGCGGCGGCTTTGATGAAAATCGATTCTCCGTTGAAAGCGGAGCAATTTTGGGATTCCGAACGGTGGAATTATTTGGAAAATTTAAAGACGGGACACTGTTTTGATTTCGATGCAGCGGCATTGTATGCGCTGCAGCTTCGAATTGCCGAACGAAACGCCCGGTTTCGAGTCGATACGGGTGAACGGAATTATGCGGAGCTTTATAAAACGGTGATTGATCAGGCGTCAAAAAGCGGAGTGTAAACGATGAGTGCAAAAGGAAAAGTATCGGGTGTCAACGGCAACATGATTACCGTTGATGTTTCGGATAAAATCGCAATGAATGAGGTCGGTTATGTGCTTTCCGGCGGAAAGCGCTTAAAATCCGAGGTGATTCGCATCAACGGAACGACAGCGCAAATGCAGATTTACGAAATTTCCGGCGGTATTAAAGTCGGAGATAACGTTGAGTTTTCGGGAGAAATGTTGGCGGCCGAGTTGGGACCGGGGCTTCTCGGACAGATTTACGACGGACTGCAGAATCCGCTTCCCGAACTGGCGGAAAAAACCGGTTTCTTTTTGGCGCCGGGCGTCTATTTGGATGCATTGGATCGAAGTAAAAAGTGGGCTTTTACCCCCGCTGTTCAGACAGGAGAGACAGTCGAGGCCGGCGATACGCTGGGAACGGTTCCCGAAGGGGCGTTCACCCACCGCATCATGGTGCCGTTTTCAATGCGGGGCCGTTATACCGTTGAATCGGTTGCCGACGAAGGTGAATATACGGTAACGGATAAGATCGCCCGCATCAAAGATTCAAAAGGCAACGGATTCGATTTGACCATGATGTTTGAATGGCCGGTTAAAAGGGCGATTAAATGCTACAGTGAGCGTTTGAAGCCGGTCAATCCGATGATTTCACAGGTGCGTTTGATTGATACGTTTCTGCCGGTTGCGTTGGGCGGAACGTTCTGTATTCCCGGGCCTTTCGGTGCCGGAAAGACGGTTTTGCAGCAGACGTTGAGCCGTCACGCTGCCGTTGACATCGTCATTATTGCGGCTTGCGGTGAGCGCGCCGGTGAGGTTGTGGAAACTCTGAAAGAGTTTCCCGAATTGACAGATCCCAAAACGGGGCGGTCGCTGATGGAACGCACCATTATCATTGCCAACACCTCGTCGATGCCTGTTGCTTCCCGCGAAGCGTCGGTTTATACGGCAGTAACATTGGCTGAATATTATCGGCAGATGGGACTGAACGTTCTTTTGATCGCCGATTCGACTTCCCGCTGGGCTCAGGCGATGCGCGAAATGAGCGGACGTTTGGAAGAAATTCCGGGCGAAGAAGCGTTCCCCGCTTATTTGGAGTCAACCATTGCCGCTTTTTACGAAAGAGCCGGGTTGGTTAAGCTGAAGGACGGATCGATCGGTTCTGTCACCATTGGAGGAACGGTTTCGCCTGCCGGCGGAAATTTCGATGAACCGGTGACACAGGCAACACTGAAAGTCGTCGGCGCCTTTCTCGGTCTTTCCCGCGAACGTTCCGACGCACGCAAATATCCCGCCATTCACCCGTTGGAGTCGTGGAGTAAATATAAGAGCCTGATTCCTTCGGAAGTGACCGGTTATGTTTATGATGTAATGAGAAAAAGCGCCGAAATCGATCAAATGATGAAGGTTGTCGGCGAAGAGGGCACCAGCCTTGACGATTTTCTGGTGTATCTGAAAGGTGAATATGTTGACGCGGTTTATTTTCAGCAGAACTCGTTTGATCCCGTTGACGCTGCGGTTCCGACCGAACGCCAGCACCGCTACTTCAAACTGATTGTCAAAATCGCAGCGGCTGACTTGAAATTCGAAAGCAAAGACGAGGCTCGGCGGTGGTTTGCTGAACTGCGTTTGAAAACTCTTGATTTTAACGGAACTCAATACCTTTCCGAAGATTTTCTGCGCATCGAAAAGGAAATTGAAGCGTTTGTTGATGAAAGAAAAACGGGGTATTTACCGTACAGCGAAGGTGTTTTGAAAACGGCGGAGGAAATCTGAAAATGGAAAAAATTTACAGTAAAATCGAATCGATTTCAGGCAACGTGATTACCGTAAAAGCCGAAAACGTGGCTTACGGCGAATTGGCGGAAATTTCCACTTCGTTCGGAAAGTCGTTGGCGGAAGTGATTAAATTAGATCGCGATTTGGTGTCCCTGCAGGTTTTTGCCGGCGGCCGTGGAATTTCGACCGGAGATTCTGTGCGGTTTTTGGGAAATCCGATGCGTGTTTCCTTTTCTCCCGATTTGTTGGGGAGGGTATTTACCGGCTCCGGCGAGCCGCGTGACAACGGTCCGGCGCTGACTGATAACCTCATTACCATTGCCGGACCGTCGTTTAACCCTGCAAAGAGAATTGTCCCGAGTAAGATTGTCCGTACCGGTATTCCGATGATCGATTTGTTTAACACGTTGGTCGAATCTCAAAAGCTGCCGATTTTTTCCATTTCCGGGGAACCGTATAACGAACTGTTGGCGAGAATTGCGCTTCAGGCTGAGGTCGATATGATTATTCTCGGCGGAATGGGCTTGAAATACGACGATTACCTTTATTTTAAAGAGACGCTGGAAGAAGGCGGCGCGCTCTCCCGAACCGTTATGTACATTCACACCGCCTCCGATCCGACTGTCGAATGTCTGATGGTTCCCGATATTTCGCTTGCTGTCGCTGAAAAGTTTGCGCTGCAGGGAAAACGCGTTTTAGTGCTTCTGACCGATATGACCAACTTTGCTGACGCCAAAAAGGAAATTTCGATTACACAGGAACAGGTTCCCTCTAACCGCGGTTATCCGGGGGACCTCTATTCGCAGTTGGCGTCCCGTTACGAAAAGGCGGTCGACATCGACGGAGCCGGTTCCATCACCATTTTGGCGGTGACAACCATGCCCGGTGACGATGTCACGCATCCGGTTCCCGATAACACCGGTTACATTACGGAGGGGCAGTATTACCTAAAAGGCGGCCGTATCGAACCGTTTGGGTCTCTGTCGCGGTTGAAACAGCAGGTGAATTCGAAGACGCGCGAAGATCATCGGACCATTATGGATGCCATGATTAAGCTTTATGCTTCCTACAAAGATACTCTGGAGAAAAAATCGATGGGATTTTCTCTCTCCGAGTGGGACGATAAGCTGCTGAAATACGGCTACCTGTTTGAAACCAAGATGATGAATCTTTCGGTGAATATTCCGCTTGAAGAGGCGTTGGATGAAGGCTGGAAGATGTTGGCTGAGTGTTTCGAGAAACAGGAGACCGGAATCAAAACGGAGTTAATCGAAAAATTCTGGCCGAAAGAGGTTTAGACGATGGCTAAGTTTAAACTGACAAAAAACGAGCAGAAGAAGCAGAAAGACCGACTGAAAATGTTTACCCGCTATCTGCCTACTTTGCAGTTAAAAAAGCAGCAGCTGCAGACGGAAATTCGTTCGATAGAAGCGCGTGCGACAGCTGTGTTCGAACGGAAACGGCAGCTGGAGGCTGACTTTAGAGACTGGATTGCTGTTTTCGGCGATTCGTTCGAATTGAAACCGGAGTGGATTGAAATTCGAGCCATCCGCCGCGGAGAAGGCAATATTGCCGGTATCCGAATTCCTGTTTTCGAGAGCGTTGATTTTGTCGAAACTCGCTACGATTTGTATTTAACGCCGCTGTGGATCGATAAGGCGATTGTCAAAATGAAAGAGGTCATCGCTTTGGATATGGAGATTAAGGTTCTTAATGAACAGATTGCTGTGCTCAGCCGCGAATTGAGGACAGCAACGCAGCGGGTCAATCTCTTTGAAAAGGTCAAAATTCCGGAAACTCGCGAAATCATTAAAAAGATTTCTATTTATCTGGGTGATCAACAAACTTCCGAAGTGGTGCGCGGGAAGATTGCCAAGAAAAAATTGACAAGGACGGCCGAATCATGATTGTGAAGATGAAAAAAGCGGTCGTTTTTATGAAAACATCGCAAAAAACAAGGACGTTGGAAATTTTGCGTGACGTCGGCGTGCTTCACCTCTCTTCCGTAACTCCGAAAGAGGGCTCGTCTCTTGAAGAGCTGAAACGGGCGAAAGAGCAGACGTTGCTGGCGGTCGCCCTGCTTTCGGATTTGAAAAAGAAAAAAAACGGCGGAGCGGCTGAATTCAATGCGGCTGAGGTTGCCGCTTCGGTTGCGGAGCTGCACGGGGAAATTGCCCGTTTAAACGAAGATTCGGCCCGTTGCCGGGCGCAAATTACGGCGTTGGAGCCGTGGGGCAACTTCTCTCCCGAAGATTTGAAAACGCTCTCTGCCGCCGGATTGAAAATTCGACTTTTTTCGCTGTCGGAAAAGCAGCTGAAAGCGCTGCCTGAAACGGTTTCCTATGTCGTTTTACGAAAAACAAAAAAAATGACGGCGGTTGCTGTTTTGAATGAAGATGGGGAAATTGACGGAACCGAACAGCCTCTTCCTGAACATTCTTTGCAGCATTGGTATGATCAAATCGAAGAGAATAACCGTTTGACGGCGGCTGCGCGGACAAAAATCGAGTCGTATGCGGGTGCTCTTTCTGCGCTGCACAGCCGGATTAAGACGTTGGATGCCGAGATTGAATTCGAAACGGTGCGCAGCGGAGCCGACGGAGATGAAGAGGTCTCTTGGGTCAGCGGATTTGTTCCCGTAGATACTTTGGATACGCTGAAAAAAAGGTGCGCTGAAAATGCAATCGGATTGGTTTTGGCTGAACCGGACGATGATGATCCCGTGCCGACGAAAATTAAAAACGGAAGAATCGTTTCGTTGATTCAGCCGCTCTTTGATTTTTTGGGAACGGTGCCCGGTTACAAAGAGGCTGACGTCAACGGTTTTGTGCTGTTCTTCTTTTCAATTTTCTTCGCGATGATTTTGGGAGACGCCGGCTACGGACTGATTTTTCTGACCGCTTCGGTTGCGGGAATGTTTCTTACCAAAAAGAAGTCGGGAAAAGTTGCACCGGTGACGGTGTTGCTGACGTGGCTCAGTTTTTGTGTCGTGGTTTGGGGCGCTCTGTCGGGAAACTGGTTTGCTTCCCAGACGCTGGCGCAGTGGGCTCCGCTGAAAGCGATTACCGTTCCGGCTCTCGACGCATTCGGAGCTCAGTCGTCGGATTCGGTTAAATTCCTCAGTTTTTTTATCGGAACCGTTCAGATTTCCATCGCTCATATTTGGAGTTTTATCCGCGGTTTGAGGGAAAAGCCCCGCGTCAAAGCGCTGACTGACATCGGCTGGCTGATGGCGTGCTGGGGATTGTTTAACTTGATGCTGAATTTGATTCTGAAAAAACCGATGCTGCCGGTTTCCTACGGATTGATCGGCGGCGGCGTGCTCTTTTTGATTCTCTTCGGCAAACAGGATGATAATCACTTCTTTAAAAATATCGGGAAAGGTTTGCTCGGCATCGTGTCAACTTTCCTGAATACCGTGAATATGTTCTCGGATATCATGAGTTATATTCGGCTTTTTGCCGTCGGATTGGCGTCGTTTCAGATTGAACTGGCGTTTTCTTCGATTGCGGGAAGTTTGTCGGAATCGCTCGGCGTTCCCGGAATGATTTTCGGTGCGGTTGTCCTTCTTTTCGGACATGCGCTGAACATGATGCTGGGCGTTTTGGCGATTCTGGTTCACGCTGTCCGGCTGAATTTGTTGGAATTTGCGGGACATTTGGGGCAGCAATGGGTGGGAATCAAGTACCGTCCGTTTGAAAATACGAAAACCAATCAGGAGTAAGGAGATTTTATGTTTAATTTCGGTTATTTGGGTGTGGCAGCTTCGTTGGCGTTGGCTGCGTTCGGATCGGCGATGGGAATCGGTGTTGCAGGGCAGGCCGCTATCGGGGCATGGAAGAAAAGTTATCAGCAGAACAAAGCGGCTCCGTTTATGTTGGTCGTTTACTGCGGTTTTCCGCTGTCTCAGACGCTGTACGGCTTCGTGTTGATTCTCGCTTCACTGCTGCCGAACATTTCGGTTGTGGATCCGTGGTTGATTACCGCAGCGGGTATTTTCGGCGGAATCGGTATGGGAGCTTCGGCTTACGCTCAGGGAAAGGCGGCGGCGTGTGCCTGTGACGCTTATGCGGAAACCGGAAAAGGCGGCGCGAACTATATTATCGTTCTCGGTATGATTGAAACCGTCGCGATTTTCATTATGGCTCTGATGCTGACGGTTGTTGCTCAAGCTCCGCGTTTGGATGCGGCCGCTGTTGAAGCAGTCGAAACGGCAGCGCTGACGGTTTCCTCGTTTTTGTCGTAAATTTCGGCAGCTGTTTGCGTTTGAAGGTCTCCGTCTAACGGAGGCCTTTTTTGTGGCAGAAGAATTTTTGATAGTTCTTGATGACAATAACGATATGTCAAATTTCTTTGTTGCTCCGATGCAAAACCGAATGGAAACCCATTTGTTAATTTGATTTTGATCATTACTCCGAAAATTGATTGAATGTCATATGTGATAAAAAACCGGTGATTCTTTTGGCCGCCGTTTAAAATCATTGCAATCCGGTTGACTTTTTTCGGCGGGTGTGCATAATAAAAGAAAATGCAGAAGGAGAACGATCGTGCCTTGCGGAAGAAAACGAAAAAAGCACAAAATTGCAACTCATAAACGGAAAAAGAAACTGAGAAAGAACAGACACAAGAAAAAATAATTGCATCGGGTCGGCACATGAAAGAGAAGGATGTTTTATCGCTCATCAAGACTCCTTCCGATGTCAAGAAGTTGAACCGGCGGCAGTTGAAGGCGTTAGCCGAAGAACTCCGCGCTTTGATTATCGGCGTGACGACCCGAAACGGCGGACATCTTGCTTCCGGATTGGGAGTGGTGGAGCTGACTTTGGCACTGCATCGCGTGTTTTCATTGCCGTCGGACTCCATTGTTTGGGATGTCGGTCATCAGACTTATGTACATAAAATTTTAACTCACGGAAAAGAGGCGTTTCTGTCACTGCGGCGGAAAGGCGGGCTTTCCGGGTTTTCTCGTCCCGATGAAAGCCGTTACGATGCGTTTGTTTCAGGTCACGCTTCCAATTCGATTTCGGCGGCTCTCGGTCTGCTGGAAGCGGATCGGTTGGCGGGACGGAAAAACAAAACGGTCGCGGTTATCGGCGACGGCGCGCTGACCGGCGGTATGACTTTCGAAGGATTCAATCATGCCGGATTTCTAAAGCGGGATTTGATTGTCGTTTTAAACGACAATGCAATGTCCATCGGTAAAAACGTCGGTGCGCTTTCCAGTCACACAAGAAAAAGTTTTATCTCTTCGATTATCACCGGATTCGGCGTTTGTGCGCCGGTTTTTCATATTCGTTATGCAGCCGACCGCTTTTTACCGCGAATTCCGATTATCGGCCGCTTTCTGTTTCATTTGCGTAAGCGTATTCTGAATGCGTTGAAGGCGTTATTTTTAAAAGAAAATCTCTTTTCGAATTTCGGATTTGTTTATGTCGGTCCCATCGACGGTCATAACGAAGCGCGGTTGGAAAAAATTCTAAAACGGGTGAAGCGTCTGCCGGTGCCGACGGTCGTTCACGTTTTGACGAAAAAGGGAAAGGGGCTTCCGGAGGCGGAAGCTGATCCGGCGCGTTATCATGGAGTTGCCGGCAGCGGAGCGGAGACGCCTTCCGTTTCGGGGAAAAGTTATACGACGTGTTTTTCGGAGTGGATGGTTCAGGCTGCGGAACGGTGCGGTGATTTGGTCGGAATTTCGGCGGCAATGACGGAGGGGTGCGGCTTGGCTCCGTTTGCGGCCCGTTTTCCGGAGCGGTTTTACGACACCGGCATTACGGAAGAGCATGCAGTGACTTTTGCGGCCGGCTTAGCAAAAGGAGGCCGGCGCCCGGTTGTCGCGATTTATTCGACTTTTATGCAGAGAGCCGTCGATCAGGTGATTCACGACACCGCGATTCAAGATTTGCCCGTTATTTTTGTGGCAGACCGTGCCGGATTGGTCGGCGGAGACGGTGAAACACATCAAGGAATTTTTGATGTTTCAATTTACCGAAGCGTTCCCTGTCTCGAAATTTTTATGCCGTCGACAGAGGGTGTTCTCCGTTCCGTATTGGATTACGCACTCGCTTCGGCTCACCCTGTTCTGATTCGGTTGGCGAAAGACGTTTGCCCGCCGTCTGCACCGGATGAAGAGCCGTTTGTTCCCGGAAGGGGGGCATTTGCCGTACTGCGAAAAAATTCCGAGCAGCTGGTCATTTCCTGCGGAGCGTTGCTTCCGCACTGTTTGCGTGCAGCGGAAGAGGCGACTCGGAAAGGGTTTGCGACGGATGTTTACGATTTTCGATCGCTGAAACCGTTTGACGCGGATTTTTTTCTTGATGCGGTCAAAAATTACGATCGGGTTTTTCTGTTTGAAGAGAATATGAGTTTTGGCGGCGTTGGAGAGGCGTTGGCTCCGCTGTTTGACGGTCGTTTGAAACCGAGGTTTGAAGCACACGGTCTCCCGCAGTGTTTTCCTCAGCACGCTTCCCGTCGTGAGCTTCTGGATGAGTTTGGATTATCGGCGGAGGCAATGGAAGCGCGGCTGACGGCTTCAGTCGGCGAAGCGGTGCGTTAAACGGCTGCGGAAAACCTTTTTTGAAGAAAATCGAAGAAGGAGGCGGCCGCCGGCGTTGAGGGCATCTCTTTGCAGGTTGCCAGAGCTAAATCACGGCGAGGCATCGTTTCTTTGACAGGAAGAGCAATCAGAGAACCGTTTTCCAGTTCTTCGCCGACATAATCTTCCAAAAGCATCGAAATTCCGAATCCCGATTTCAGAAAATCTTTCACCAAACCGACAGAACTCAGTTCAATACGAACATTGACGGCGATATTGTGAGCTGTGAAAAATTTATCGGCTGCCTTGCGGGTTTCCGTCCGTTTGTCAAGCATCAGGAACGGACAGGCGGCATAATCTTTCAACGGCCGCGGCTGTTCGGGAATGTCGGTGAAGATCTCCGACGAATACAGACCAAAACGGCAGCTTTTCAGCGTTGTGAGGCGGATTGATGCGTTCAGGCGGTTAAGCGGCGTCATGATCAGCGCGCAGTCGATTTCTCCCCGTGTCAGTGCTTCCAAGGATTGCGCCGTGTTTCCTTCTTTGATTTTCAGTTTTAAATCGGGGAAGCGTTGACGCATCTCTTTTATGTGCGGCAGGATGAAAAAACGGCAGGCGGATTCGCTGACGCCGACGGTGACTTCGCCGGCATTCGGATCCGAAAGACGTCCCAGAAAGTTTTCACCAGAGGCAAACCACTCGACGCCCCGCTCGATAAACGAAAAAAGCCGTCTGCCGGCTTCCGTCGGAATCGGCTGCCCCGAGCGGCGGACGAAGAGTTTGACGCCGGCGCACTCCTCTAAACGGCGGATAGCTTGGCTGACTGCCGGCTGCGTCACACATAGTTTGTCGGCAGCCTTTGAAAATCCGCCTTCTTTGACAACGGTATAAAAGGTTCGGTACCATTCGTAATTCAGGTTCATAACATTTTCTTATATCATATATAATAAAAAATGTCTTTGCTTATATTTACACCCTGTGAAAAAAATCTTATACTGGATCCATCGGAGAGATGAAATGAAAGTGACTGTTCTCGATTCGACGCTGCGCGACGGTGCGCAGGGAGGAGGAATCGCTTTTACGGTAGAAGATAAAATTCGCATTGTCAGGCAGCTGGATCGTTTTGGACTCGATTACGTTGAGGCCGGCAATCCCGGATCCAATCAAAAAGATCTCGAATTTTTTCGACAGGCGGCGAAACTCCATCCGGCTCGGGTGAAGTTGACGGCGTTTGGAAGCACATGTAAAAAGGGTGCGAAAGCGGCTGATGATCCCCGGTTGCGGACGCTGCTTGACGCAGATACGCCGGCTGTGTGCATTTTCGGAAAAGCGTCGGCGGTGCACGTGGAAAAGGTGCTGCAGACAACGGCGGAGGAGAATCTGCGAATGGTAGAGGAGACCGTCGCTTTTTTGAAGGCGGCCGGCCGCGAGGTGATTTTTGATGCCGAACACTTTTTTGATGGGTACAAAGCTGACGCCGCTTACGCGTTGAAGGTGTGCGCCTGTGCGGCGGCCGCGGGCGCCGATATTGTGACGCTCTGCGACACAAACGGCGGTGCGCTGCCGGAAGAGGTAACGCAAGCGGTGCGGGCGGCGAAAGAAGCGGTCGAAAAAGCCGGACGGGCTCAAATCGGGATTCATGCTCATAACGACTGCGGATTGGCAGTGGCCAATTCGCTGGCGGCGGTTGACGCCGGCGCTTCTCACATTCAGGGCACGTTTAACGGTTTCGGCGAGCGGTGCGGGAATGCGGATTTGGTGGCGGTCATTGCGAATCTGCAGCTGAAAAAGGGAATCATGTGCGTTCCGTCGGAAAACATGGCATTACTGACCGAAACTTCCCGAGCTGTTGATGAAATCGCCAACCTTCTGCCCGACGCTAACCGCCCGTTTGTCGGAAAATCAGCGTTTGCTCACAAAGCCGGAATGCACATTGACGGAGTGACAAAGTTTTCGGAATCGTTCGAACACATCGACCCCGCCGCAGTCGGAAACGTCCGCCGTTTTTTGATGAGCGATCAGGCCGGCCGATCCCTTTTGCTGACACGGTTGAGGAAGATCGATCCGTCGCTGCAGAAAGAGTCTCCCGTTGTCGGTGAGGTTTTAGAGCGGCTGAAACGACTGGAGGCCGACGGGTACGTTTTTGAGGATGCCGAAGCATCGTTTGAAATCATGGCGAGGAAGGTCATGGGGCTTTACCGGCCGTTTTTTCACTTGAAACACTTCAAGGTTTCGATTGACGAGCCGCGATTGGAAGAAAAGTTTTCGGCGGCTGCAATGGTAAAAATTGAAGTGGACGGCGCTGACGAAATCGGAGCGGCGGAGGGCGACGGTCCGGTTAACGCACTCGACAAGGCGCTGCGCCGGGTTTTGACGGTCTTTTATCCTGAAATTCGTTCTATTTTTCTTAGCGACTACAAGGTTCGGGTGATTGACGACCGAGAGGCGACGGCCGCCCGCGTGCGGGTTTTGATCCGTACTTCCGACGGAAAGCACACGTGGACGACGGTCGGCGTGTCTCAGGACATCATCGAAGCCAGTTGGCTGGCTTTGGTTGATTCGGTTGAATATAAATTGATGAAAGCACAAATTTGAGGAGGTCATGATGGGAATGACAATGACGCAGAAAATTTTGGCGGCGCACGCCGGTTTGGAATCGGTTGTTCCCGGACAGCTGATCGAAGCCGAAACCGACATTGTTTTGGGAAACGATGTCACCTCGCCTGTCGCAATCAGGGTTTTCGAAGAAATCGGGAAGAAAGAGGTCTTCGACCGCTCGAAAGTGGTCATTGTACCTGATCACTTTGCACCAAACAAAGACATTCAATCGGCGGAACAGTGCCGCAAATGCCGCGTCTTCGCAAAAGAGAAGGGGATTGAGAACTATTTCGAACTCGGAGAAATGGGAATCGAACATGCTCTGCTGCCGGAGAAGGGTTTGGTAACGGCAGGTGATTTGATCATCGGAGCCGATTCTCACACCTGTACTTACGGCGCATTGGGCGCATTTTCCACCGGCGTCGGCAGTACCGATATGGCCGCTGCTATGGCTCTCGGAAAGTGTTGGTTCAAAGTGCCCTCAGCCATCCTCTTTCGCCTTCACGGAAAACTGCAGCCGTATGTGACGGGAAAAGACTTGATTCTCCACATTATCGGAAAAATCGGCGTTGACGGCGCTTTGTATAAATCGATGGAGTTTTCCGGCGACGGCGTTGCCTCGTTGACAATAGACGATCGCTTTACCGTCGCGAACATGGCAATTGAGGCGGGCGCCAAAAACGGAATCTTTCCCGTCGACGAAGTTACGATGGAATACATTCAGGCGCATTCAAAGAAACCTTTTCGCGTTTTTGAAGCGGATGATGACGCCGTGTATGATCAGGTTTTCGACATCGACTTGGATTCAATTAAACAGACAGTCGCCTTTCCCCACTTGCCGGAGAATACGCACACTGTCGATGATATTCCAGAAATCCCGATTGACCAGGTAGTCATCGGTTCGTGCACCAACGGACGCATTCAGGATTTGCGTCAGGCAGCGGAAATCCTGAAAGGGCGGCGCGTTAAAAAAGGCGTACGGCTGATTGTCTTTCCGGCAACCCAGGCGGTTTATCTGCAGGCGATTCGGGAAGGGCTGATTCAAACCTTTGTGGAAGCCGGAGCGGCCGTCAGCACTCCGACGTGCGGACCGTGTCTGGGAGGACACATGGGAATTTTGGCCGCCGGCGAACGGGCGTTGGCGACAACCAACCGCAATTTTGTCGGCCGTATGGGCCATCCCGAAAGTGAAGTGTATCTGGCGTCTCCTTATGTGGCGGCTGCCGGAGCGGTTCTCGGACGCATTGCCGGAACGGAGGAGGTATTGAAATGAATGTCAAAGGAACGGTTTTCAAATACGGTGATAATGTCGATACGGATGTCATCATTCCCGCCCGCTATCTGAACACATCGGATCCGCGGGCGTTGGCGGCTCATTGCATGGAGGACATCGACACGGAGTTTGTGAAAAAAGTCCAAAAGGGTGATCTCATTGTCGGAGGAAAAAACTTCGGCTGCGGTTCTTCGCGGGAACACGCTCCGATAGCGATTCAGGCTTCGGGCATCGGCTGCGTGATTGCCGAAAGTTTTGCCCGCATCTTTTACCGCAACGCCGTCAACATCGGTTTGCCGATTATCGAATCGCCGGAAGCGGCCGCTGACGCCGAATCCGGCGACACGGTGAGCGTTGACTTTGAAAGCGGCTCGATTGTCAATGAAACAAAGGGAAAGCGTTATCGGGTGCCTCCCTTTCCTCCGTTCATGACGAAAATCATCGAAGCCGGCGGTTTGGTTGCCTCGCTGCGCGGAAGGGAGGAACGGCAATGAAAATCGCCTTAATCCCGGGGGACGGCATCGGTCCCGAAATCATCGATGCGGCGGTGAAGGTTCTTAACGCGGTCGGCCGCTTTGAATACGAAACCTGTTGTGCCGGAGGCGCTGCGATTGACCGTTTCGGCGATCCGCTGCCCGAAAGCGAGCTCAGCCGCATGAAACGGTGCGACGCCGTATTGATGGGCGCTCTCGGCGGTCCAAAGTGGGACAGTCTGCCGGGAAACAAGCGCCCCGAAGCCGGACTGCTTCGTCTGCGCAAAGGGCTGGGAGTCTTCGCTAACCTACGTCCCGTTAAAATTTACGAAGCGCTGAAAGAGGCCTCTCCGCTGAAAACGGTTGACGGCGTCGATTTTATCATCGTGAGGGAATTAATCGGCGGCATTTACTTCGGCCGCCGCACGGAAGGGGATGAGAGCGCCTGCGATACCATGGAGTACAGCGCGCAGGAAGTGAAGCGAATCAACGAAGTCGCTTGCCGGCTGGCGCGGGCGCGCCGCAAAAGCGTCACCTCCGTCGACAAAGCCAACGTTTTGGCCTCTTCTCGACTGTGGCGCAAACAAACAGAAGCGTTTTACGCCGCCCACCCCGACATTACCCTCAACCACCTCTATGTCGACAACGCCGCTATGCAGCTGATTCTCAATCCGAAGCAGTTTGACGTCATTGTTACAGAGAACATGTTCGGAGACATCCTCTCTGACGAAGCCTCCGTGCTCACCGGTTCTATCGGAATGCTGCCGTCGGCCTCCGTCGGACACCCGGGGGAGATCGCCCTTTACGAACCGATTCACGGCTCAGCTCCCGACATTGCGGGAAAAGGTATAGCCAATCCGATTGCGACCATCCTCTCCGCGGCGCTGATGCTGCGTTTCAGTTTTGAAATGGAAAAGGAAGCGGCCGCCGTCGAAGCTGCTGTGGAGGCGGTTCTGAACAAAGGCGTGCGGACAGTCGATTTGGGAGGCGGAGCAGACGCCCTCGGAACGGAGGCTGTTACCGAAGCGATTTTAAAGGAGATCGGCTGAATCCTTCCCCTTGCCGTTGCCGCCGTTTTGCGTTATAATAAAAGCATGAAACAAGAGTTCCTCCCACTTCTTTTGGCAGCTCTTTGGATGCTCTTTGGATGCAATCCGGCAACCGGACCGATTGTCGTCAACTCCTCCCTCTCCGTGCGCAGCAAATCGCTTGAGTCGATGACGCTGGCGTGGTCGCAGGCTCAGGACGTTAACGGCAACAACGAAACGCTGGAGTATCAGTTGGTTGTCTCCGAATCGCCCGAGATTGAGACACTTTCGGATATCAACCGCAACGCCCGGACCGTGCGCGCGTGGGGCGTCAACTACACTTCGACAGAAGTTGATCTGGACGGAAGCGAACGGATTCTCTACTACAATGTCATGGTCCGCGACACCGTCGGAACCATCTCTTTTTATTCGCCGCTGGAAGTCGACTTTACCGACCGCACCGCGCCGACTGTCGGCGATCCGACGCTGACGGTCAACGAAATCACCTCAAAATCGCTGCGCCTCGCCTGGAACCCCGCGTCCGACAACAACACCGACGGGCAGGACATCGTCTACGTCGTCATGAGATCCGCTTCCGACAACCTTGGCGCCGCCGGCGACTACTACAATACCGCCGACGGACGCCATATCTGCTTCGAAAAGGCGGCCGTTACCGACACTCTTATCGAAGCGCTTCCGGAAAGCGCCTCCCTTTACCTTAACGTCTTCGCCCGCGACAGCAACGGCAACGTGACGCCGTACACCCCCGTCGTGGTCACCCTTCTGCCTCCTGTCACCGTCAAAGAAGAGGATTCGCAAATCGTCTGCACCTATCCGCTGTCGGCTGACGAAACCGTCACCCTGACGCTCGCCGTCTCCGACGGCCTTGCTTCCGGCACGCTGCCACCCGATTCGCCGTTGTGGGCCGCCGTCTGCCAGTGGGCGGCCGCTTCCGACGGCAACATGGAAGGGCAGGGAGTTTACGGGTTTGAATCCGTTGATCCAGCGGCCGCGGACCTCTCCGGACTTACGGAGACCGACGCCCGCCTCCTTTCCAACGCCCTCACCGAATACACCGCCGCTTATGCCGGTTCCGGCTCTCCCGCCTGCCGCTATACCTCAGGCGGCGCCCCGGCCCGCACACCGGAAGAAGCGCGGAGCGCCGACGACGACCCCGGAGCCGCCGCCTTTACCGTCGAACCCGACGGGTTGCTGACCGTTACCCGTCCCGTTTCCCCTTAGCCGGCATCAGAGCTTTCCTCCTTGCGCGCCCCTGCGGGGCCGGGCTTTCCGCTGCAATTCGCGGCCTCCCTCCGCCTGTTTCCGTGGCAAAGCTGCCGCTTTGCCCTGCGCCGTCTTTCCGTCGGCCGCTCATTTCCGCTTCAATCCCTCGCGCCTTCGCAGAACAGTCAGGGAGAGCGCCGCGGACGGAAAACAAAGTAGACGGCGGTGACTGCCAGCGAGAAAAGACCGAGTCCGGTGTAGAGCAGCGCGTAGGAGTTGCCGGTTGCCGTGAGAATGAATCCCATGAGGACGGGACCGAGCCCGACGGCGACGTCAAGGAAGATGTAGAAGGTCGAGTTGACGACGGCCAGCCGCTGCGGAGGGGCTTCCTTAACTGCGGCGGCCAGTCCGGTTGATTGGGTGACGCCGACGCCGAAGCCGAGCAGCGCGGCGGAGACAAGCAGGACGGGGCTGTCCGGACACCACCCCAGCAGGAGCATTCCGGCGGCAAAGGCGAGGAAGGCCGGCAGAAGAACCGCGGCCTCTCCTTTTTTGTCGAAAAGCGGACCGGTAACGGGGCGGGAAACAAAAATGGAGAGCGCGTAGACGACGAAGAAGAAGCGTCCGGCGGCGGCCATTCCCTTTTCGTCCGCGTAGATTGCCAGGTAGGTCAGCAGCGCCGAGTAACCGATGTAAAAGGCCGCGGCAAAGCCGCTGACGCGGAACGCTTTCGGTTCGAGAAACGCCTTCCAACCGCGTTCGGCGGCCGTTTTCGGGGCGGCGACCGGCTGCGAAGGCGGCTGCCGGGTGATGAAGAGCGCCGCCAGCGTCGCGGCTCCCGTCAGGGCGCAGCAGACGGCAAACAGGAGGGAAAAGCTGCCGTTTCCGTGAAAGGTCATTCCCAGAAACGGACCGACGGCGGCCGCCAGCGTGGTGCTGAGCATATAATAGCCGATTCCTTCGCCGGAACGGCTCTTCGGTATGACGGAGGCGGCGATGGTGCCGACGGCCGTTGAAACGGCTCCGTAGGAGACGCCGTGAACGGCGCGGACCGCCAGCAGCAGGACGATGTGGCGGACAAAAAAGTAAAGCCCCGACATAAAAAGGTTCAGCAGGAGGAAAATCATCAGCATCCGCGTCCTGCCGACCTTTTCCATAACGGCTCCGCAGATCAAGCGTGAGAGTGTCGCTCCGATGATGAAGATGACGGCTGTCAGTCCCGCCGTAGTGACGGAAACGTCGTAAAACTTCAATGCGTAATCGGTCATGATGACGACCAGCATATAATAGTTGACCATAACGAGAAAGTTGATCGAAATCCCGAGGATGTAGTCTTTTGTCCAAAGTCGCCGCATGGTTCACTTTATCATGAATCGGGACGGCGGGAAAGGGCTTCCATTCCTTTTTTTTCCGGCTTGACAACTTTTTCCGCATTTGTTATGATGAATCCGTTCCGGGCGGTTAGCTCAGTCGGTTAGAGCGTCTGCCTTACAAGCAGAATGTCGGGGGTTCGAGTCCCTCATCGCCCAAAAAGGCGGTTTCCGCCATCCGGACAGGCTCCGGCGCGCAGGCAGGCGTATGTTGAGATCGGTAAAAAAATATCTTCGCAATTCAAAGTCTTGGCAAAAGAAAATGACCCGCCGCAGCGCGCGTTTAATCCGGAAGCTGAAAAGGCGCGGGCTTTCGGAGCGGGAAATTCTGGATTTTTTTATTTACGACAACTTGGTCCGAAGCGAAAAACGGTTTTGCCCGCTTTTCGCTTCAGGTCAGAAGTGCCACATTCTTTCCGGCGACCGGCTCAACTGTCTCGGCTGTTACTGTCCTCATTTTGAGCTGACTGTCGAGGAGAAGGGGAATGAAACCGAGTGCGGCCGCTGTTCCGTCGGTTCGCCGGCGGCGCAGCGTTTCTCTTCTGACGGCAAAGTGAAAATTCTTGATTGTTCGATGTGTGTGATTCCGCATCAGGCGTCGTCGGCACTGAAGGCGCTCCGTTCGTATCGGGATTCGTCCGGCCGGGATTGACGGGAAACCGGATTTCGGCGCACAGACCGTGCGGTTCGCGGTTGGAGAGTAAAATCACCCCGCCGTGGAGATTCATGATGTCGGCGGCAATCGAAAGCCCCAAACCCGATCCGCCGGTTTCTTTGGATCGCGACTTTTCGACGCGGTAAAAGCGGCCGAACACTTTCGGAATTTCCTCCTCCTCGATTCCTTCGCCGCTGTCACAGACGCGGATTACGCACTTTTTTGAATCGATGCGCACTTCCAGATCCAGAGGCGATCCGTCGGGGCTGTATTTCAGTCCGTTATCGACCAAAATCCGGATGACCTGCGCAATCAGTTTTTCATCGCAGACGGCGGTCCGTTTCCTGTCGAGTCTGACTGAAACCTTGCGGTCGGGGCGGAGTGTTCTGACGGTTTGGGCTGTCTTTGAAATCAGTTCCGCAATGTCAACCTCTTTGAAATCGGCGTTTATCCGCCGGTTCTGGAGGTTGTCCAGCAGCAGCAGATTGTTGATGAGGTCGGTGATGTCGGTGACGGAGGCGTCGATGGCGGCGACCGATTCGTTGAAAACTTCCGGTTCGGAGTATCCCCACCGACGGATCATATTGACATAACCCTTGATGACGGCGACCGGCGTTTTGATTTCGTGCGATACGTCGGAGAGAAAACGGTTCTGCTTAGAGACCGCCTCTTCCAGCCGCTGCGTCATGTTGTTGAATGCCTGAACCAGCCGTCCGATTTCGTCATGTCTCTGTTCGTAGGGAATCCGTCCTGACAGATTGTTGATGGTGATGTTCTCCGCGGTTTCGGCGATGGCCTTTAAAGGCCGCAGATTGCGTTTGACGCTGATCAGGGATGTGATGAAAACCAGCGTGACGGCAATACAGAAAAGCGCGATACTGATCAGCTGCGAATAACGGATGATTTCATTCCGGTAATCGATGTTTTTGCTGGCCTGAAAAAAATACTTTTCCCCGCCGATTTCGATCTCCTTTGTGTACTCCGCAACCTCCTGATTCTTTGCCGAGTCTTCGGTTGTCCGGTATTCGCGGCTCGGCGTTTCCCTCATCTCCAGTTTGTCGACGGAGTCGGGAGGATAGACTTCGTAGGTGTAGTTGTAATAACGCAGGGGAATCAGGTAAGTGTCGTAAACGACGACCTGCGTGTTTAGTTGCTGCGGCTGGCGGATGGCGGTTTGGTTGTCAAAATGAAGCGCGACGTCGTCTATGGCAAGTTTCAGAGATTCTTCGACGGAGTGCAGTGAAATTCGATCCATCTGATACGGAATGAAAAAAACGAGCATGACGAAAAAAAGCAGAAAGGGGAGAGTCGTCGTTAAAATTAATTTCCATAGCAGGGGAATGCGGTTATAAATCCGACTTAAAAACATAACCGTAGCCGCGAACCGTATGGATCAGTTTTCTTTTGAAGCCGTCATCGATTTTTTCGCGGAGATGCCGGATGTGCACGTCGATGATGTTACTGCTCTGGCAAAATTCCAAATCCCAGACTTTATTAAGAATCTCATCGCGATCCAAAACTTTTTCGGCGTTCTCCATGAAATAAGTCAGCAACTGAAATTCTTTTTTTCTCAGTTCGATCGGTTGCCCGCCGCGCATAACCGCGTGGGTGCGTTTGTTGATTTCAAGGTCGTCATAACGCAGGATCTCGCCTTTTTCGATGAAGCGGTTGCGTAAATTGGCCCGGATCCGCGCCAACAGCTCCTCGATTTCAAACGGCTTTGTAATGTAATCGACGGCTCCCGAATCCAAACCTTCGACTTTCTCCGATGTCTGCGCTTTGGCGGTCAGAAAAATGATCGGAACCTGCATAATGCTGAGAATTTTTTTGCAGACGGCAATGCCGTCCGGTTCGGGAATCATAATATCAAGTAAGATCAAATCGAAATTTTCCGCCAGCGCATCGGAAACGGCTTCTTTCCCGGTAAAAGCAACGGTCGTTCTGTATCCCTCGTGCTGAAGTTCCAGCTCGATAAACCGGGAGAGCTTCTTTTCATCTTCAACAATCAAAATTTTTTCATGCATAACCCAAGGAGTCCTTTTGTTCTTATTTTAGCGTCTTTTCTTCGGTTTGTAAAGCCGGTTTTCCCGTTCGGGAACAGCGGCCGAGCAAGGCGAAGTCGGCCAAAACGACGGCCGTCATGGCTTCGATGACGGGGACGATGCGCGGGCACAGGCACGGATCGTGGCGGCCGCGGAGGGCGGTTTCGGTCTCTGTCCCGTCTTCGCCGCGGAAGATCTGTGTCTTGAAAACCGACGGAGTCGGTTTGACGGCAACGCGGAAAAAGAGCGGCTCGCCGTCGGAGATGCCGCCGAGTACGCCGCCGCTGTGTCCCGGACGGTTGTTTTCCGATCCGCAGAGGAGGGATGCGGCGAATCCGCTGCCGAATTCGATTCCTTTGACGCCGCCGACGGATAGGACGGCGTGCGCCAATACGGCGTCAAGCTTATCGAAAACCGGTTCGCCCCAGCCGACGGGAAGTCCGTCGGCCCGGCACGCAACAACGCCGCCGACACTCTCTTTTTCGGCGGCTTTCGCCTGAATGTAGGCTTCCATTTCCGCCGCCGCTTCGGCGTCCCGGCAGCGCACCGCATTGGATTCGGCGTTTTCGGGAGCGCCGCTTTTCGCCGCAATCGGTCCGATACTTTCCGTCCAGGCGCAGATGCGGATTCCGTAAAGCCCGAGCAGTTTTTTGGCGACGGCGCCGGCGGCCACCCGCGCGGCGGTTTCCCTTCCGCTTGATCGGCCGCCGCCGCGGTAATCCCGCAACCCGTATTTTTCAAACCACGTGCGGTCGGCGTGCCCCGGACGGAAAAGGCGGGCGGTATCGCCGTAATCGGAGGGGCGCTGATTTTCGTTGACAATGCGCACGGCAATCGGGGCGCCCGTTGTCCTGCCTTCAAAAACTCCGGATTCGATAACGGCGACGTCCGGTTCTTTCCGCGGCGTGGTGAGCGCCGACTGTCCCGGTCTGCGGCGGTCAAGCTCCTTCTGAATATCGGCGGCTGACAGCGGCAGACCCGAAGGACACCCGTCGATGACGGCGCCGAGCGCCGGTCCGTGGGACTCTCCGTAGGTCGTTACCCTGAAAACGGTTCCGAATGTGTTTCCGCTCATGAAGTTCCTCCGTTCCGGGATTTTTTCAGCAGATCCGCCAGCCGTTCCGTCCTCCGGCAGACCGGTTCGCCGTTTTCCGCCGCTTCAAGCGTCGCGTCGGCCGTCTCCCGGTAAAGCCGCCGCCGTCTTTCATAGAGGCGGCCGAAAGCCGCTTCCGGGTCGCCGGATTCCAGAAACGGCGGCACTCCGCTTTTGACGATGCGTTCATACAGCCGCGTCTGCGGTTCGTCAAGAAAGACGAAAAACGCGCCCGCCGCCTTGTAAATCGAAACGGCCGGCGGATTGTCGCAGAGCCCGCCGCCGGCAGCCGCGACAACCGGCCTGCGTTCGGAAATGAGGGCCGCCGCGCGGCATTCGAGGTCTTTGAAAAACGCTTCGCCTTTTTCCCTGAAAATATCGCGGCAGGTTTTTTCCGCGCCGTATTCGCGGCGGTAAAGCGTTTCGATTTCTTCGTCCGAGTCGGCAAACGCGGCGCCGAGCATTGCCGCCAACGCTTTTCCGCACGAACTCTTTCCCGAGTGTTTGATTCCGCAGAGGAGGATGAAGAACTTATCGTTTCGTTTTTCGGAGTCGCTCGGCATCAGAAGTTCCGTTTAGTTTTAAGATAAATTTAATATACGAGTATTCCCATATTGATGAAATTGTGCTAATCTAATCAACATGAAGGTTTTTCTTTTCTATAATTTATAATACAGTAAAAAGAGAGGGAACGCAACCCCTGCGGAGGATTTGAGTATGGAGAATAAAAAAAGAATCGTTAAAATCGGCGTTATTGCCGCCGTTCTTGTGATTATTTTGCTGGTATTGTTCCGACTTCTGTATTCGAAGACCGCCCAGGCTCCGGAATCGACGGTTCCCGTTGTCGTAACCAAGGGAATTCTCAGCGATTTGCAGAAAGATTACAAAATCAACGCTTACATCGAGCCGAAGAACATGGTTCAGGTTCACTCAAAAGTCAGCGGCAATATTACGACATTCCGCGTCGATATCGGCGACAAGGTTGAGGCCGGCGACGAACTTCTTCTGATTAATGACGCTCCGTACCGCCTGCAGTTCGAGCAGGCATCGGCCGCCTATGACGGAATCGGCAAGATTTACGAACGGGTGCGGCGGTCGTACAATCAGGGGGTGGCGACTCAGCAGGAGTATGACGAAGCGCGGACCCGTTACGAAGCTACCAAGTCGCAGTATGAACTGGCCAAACTTCAAATGGACTACGCCCGCGTCGAGTCGCCGATTGACGGGACCGTTTTGCAGAAGTATGTCAGCACGGGACAGTTGGTCTCTCCCGACGTCGGCCTGCTTGTCGTTGCCGATTTGTCCGAATTGGTTGTCCGCGCCAAACTGCCGGAAGACAACTTTTTCCGGTTTAACAAGGACCGGGACAAAATCACCGTTAAAATCAAGCATCCCGCCGAAGATACGCTGTATGCGGCCCATATTGAGAGAATCGGGGAGATGGTGGAACCGCAGTCGAAAAACTTCGAAGTTGTCTGCAATTTGGATGAAGGCTATGATTTCCTCCGTCCCGGCATGTTTGTCAATGTCATCTTTGTTCTTGAACGGAAAGAGGATGTCTACAGTCTGCCGATCCGGACTTTGGTCGGAGACGATGTGCTTTGGTATGTGAATCCCGATACAATGAGAGCCGAACGGATGATTTTTCAGCCGGTGTTTTCCGACGACGATTCATTTGAAATCCCGAACGGATACAAAGACTACTATTTCATTGTCGAAGGGCAGAACTTTATCTATGACGGACAGCCGGTTTCCGTGAAAAATACCGGAGATTACCCGGAACTGGACGGTGAAAGGCAGTCATCTGCCGCCGCAAAGACGGAGAAACCGGCCGCGGCAAATGCCGGAACGGACGGCGCGGCCGCCGGGGAAGCGGACGGAGCCGTTGATACGGATTCCGCGCAGCCGGATGCGGCGGAGGAACCGGCCGCATGAAACCGTGGAATTTTGCCATTAAACATCCCGTCATCATCGGGATTATGCTGCTGACAATTGTCCTGTTCGGAGGAATTTCACTGACGACTTTGAAGCAGGATTTGATTACCAACATCTCCCTGCCGCAGATCGCCGTTTTCACGATTTATCCCGGAGCCGGGCCTGAAGACGTCGAACAGAGCGTTACCGACGTTCTTGAAGAACGGTTCGCCGGTATTCAGGGAATTGACAGCGTTGAATCATTTTCTCAGAATTCGCTTTCGATGATCATTTTGGTTTTCAATCCGGAAGCGGATCTGGATCAAAAAATCAACGAGGTCCGGGCGGAAATCAACGCGTCAATGGTTTCGCTGCCTGATAACATCAGCGGAATGCCGATGGCGGTAATCATGAGCTCAAATATGTATCCGATTTTTTCGGTGCAGGTTGAGAGTACGATGAACCGGACGGTATTGACCGACTACATTCAGACGAAAGTCATTCCGCTGATTAACCGTGTTGAAGGAATTTCGGCGGTTGATTTGGTCGGTCTGTCGGAGCGGCAGCTGGATATCGTCATCGATTTGGAAAAACTCGAATCAAGGGATATTTCCATCCTCGATATCTATCAGCTTTTGATGTACAACAATCTGACCTTTCCTGCGGGAAGCGTCAGTTACCGCGATAAGAAGCTCAACGTCCGGACTGTCGGTAACTTTAAAACCGTCAGCGATATCGGCGAAATGGTTGTCGGGTACAAAGAGGACGAACGCAGTTTCGTTCTGCTGAAGGATATTGCCGACATTAAAATCGTCGAAAAAAAGCCGGATCACTACGCCGAATTCGGCGGACAGTCGATTCTTGTTCTCGATATTATGAAAAAATCCGACGGCGATTCGCTGGCGATTATCAATCAGGTGAAAGAGGTCTTCCGGCAGGTTTCACTGGATACCAACGGCGCCGTGGCGTTCACCCCGGTCATTGACAGTTCGTTCGATGTCAGGCTGGCGGTCAATTCGGTACGCGATTCGGCCGTTCAGGGCGCCATTCTGGCGATTTTGGTTATCTTTCTCTTTCTTCACAACGTCAGGACGACTTTCATTATCGGTTCGGCCATTCCGCTCTCCGTTGTCATTTCCTTTATCTTCATGCGGTTCGGAAATCTCGACATCAATATCATTACGCTGGGCGGACTGACCGTCGCTATCGGTATGATGGTTGACTCGGCCATCGTTATTTTAGAGAATACCTACAACCACTTTGAGAAGACCGGCGACCGGAAAACCGCTTCTTCTGTCGGAGCGGGGGAGGTCGGCGGTGCTATTTTGGCTTCGACAACGACAACGCTGGCGGTCTTTGTTCCGATTCTCTTTCTGACCGGATTGGTCGGAGCCATCCTGAAGGACATCAGTCTGACGATTTGTTTCGCAATCACCGCGTCCGCCTTTGTCGCCGTCATCATCGTTCCGTGGATGTGTTCGCTGATGCTGAAGCCGCCGCAGCCCGAAAAAGCGGGGCGGATCGGCCGCATTTATCAGGTAGTGTCGGATAAAATCGATTTTGTCATTGATAAAGTCCGCGACGGCTACATTGTTGCGTTGCGGTGGGTTATCGGCAATAAAAAGTTTTTTGCGCTGCTGATGGTTTTGATTCTGATTCTCAGCGTACTGCTCTTTCTGCTGCTCGGATTTACGTTTATTCCGTCGACCGACATGAACGAATTTCAGATTGAAGTGACCGCGCCTTCCGGTTTTTCGCTGGAGCAGACGCGTGAAAAAATGCGCGAAATTGAAGCGATTGTCAACGAATTGGTTCCCGAGTTGGATTCGGGGTATTACTACACCGGTTTGTCCGGCGCCTACGATGTTGTCTATGTGCCGAAGAAGGGGTTTGCCAAACTGCGCCTGATCCGCAAGTCGGAGAGACCGGAAGTTGACGGGCGCGTGCGCAATGTTCAGGATGTCATTCTGCTGCTGCAGGAGGAAATTCCGGCGCGGGTAACCGACGTCAACGTCGTCGTTTCCAACGGAGGAATTGACAAAATGCTTTCGTATGCGACCGGCGGCGCCGGCTTGGTCATCGAGGTTTTCGGAGAGGATTTTGACGATGTTCTGCAGTCGGCGGTTACCGTTTCCGAAATACTCAGCAAAGATCCCGGAATTTACAAAACCGGCATGAACGTTGTCACTACCGAGTACGAAGTCATCAATGAACTGACGCTGCGGTATCTGAATTATCTCGGCATCACTCCGTTTGAGGCCGGCGTGACATCCCGTATCATTTTCAACGGAATGGAAGTCGGACAGTTTAACGAAGACGGTAAAAATTACACCATCAATCTGGTTTCCAATGTCGCCGGTGAAAAAATTACCGATGACATCCTCAATAAAATCCGCATCAAAAACCGTCAGAACGATTTTATCAGTTTTGAGAACATTTCTCAAATGAGAATCGAGAAGACGGTCGACCAGATTCCCCATATTGACCGGATGAAATCGATTGTGGTGACCGGTTATCAGCGGGATCCCGATATCAAAGCCATCGGCGACCGGTTTGCGGCCAAAATGAATGAAATTGTTTTGCCGGGAGACGTTCAGTGGAAAATCGGCGGATCGTCCGAGCTTCTGACTTCGTCCCTTGACAGTCTGGTAAAAGTGCTGCTGATTGCGATTTATCTCGTTTACGTTGTCATGGTGGTTCAGTTTGAACGGTTCCTTCAGCCGTTTATCATTTTGGGATCGATTCCGTTTGTCGTCATCGGCGTGGCGCTGACGCTGTTTCTGACGAATACGCAGATTTCCCTCGTTTCCATGCTGGGAATCATTGCGCTGGCGGGAACGGTCGTCAACAACGCCATCGTGTTAGTCGATTTTACCAATCTTTTGAGACGCGATTACCATATG
The DNA here is from genome assembly GCA_944388995.1 of uncultured Spirochaetota bacterium. Classification (GTDB taxonomy): domain Bacteria; phylum Spirochaetota; class Spirochaetia; order JAFGXN01; family JAFGXN01; genus CALXOJ01. Next base: position 133,229 of record CALXKN010000003.1, read on the forward strand.
GAGCTGATGGACGCCGTCTACAAAGGCGCCGCGTCCCGTTTTAAGCCCATTATGATGACCACGCTGACAACCATTTTAGGCGTTATTCCGATGGCCTTCGGAGGCGGGGAAGGAGCCGAAATTTACGCTCCTCTGGGGCTGACCATCGGCAGCGGTCTGATCACTTCCACCGCGGTGACTTTGTTCATTATTCCGATGCTCTATGCGACGGTCGAAAAGCGCATGGAAAACCGGAAGCAAAAGAAAGAAATTTCAGTTTCAGGAGAGGTTTCGAAATGAAAAGATCGGTTTTTTTGTTGTTGCCGGCGTTTTTGTTACCGGCTGCTTGCGACGGAGTTTATGACACTTCCGTACAGGGCGTTGTGGTGGATTGGGACGATTACAACAGCGCCGCCGTGGAGGATCCCGGAATCAACGACGTTGATGTGTACCTCTATCTTGACGAAACGCTTTTGGATGAAGATTTGACGGCGTGGGGCAACGACGGAACCCTCCCCGACGGCCGGCTTAACAAGAAAGGCGTCAAAGAGCAGGCTTATTATCAGAAGACCACGACAGCCGCTTCCGGCGGAGAAAACGGCGTGTTCAACTTCAACGGCTTGATGTGGAGGAATTTTTTCCCCGAATTCGGTAACGACGGCGACCGCGCCACGCTCTATTTTCTTTTCTACCATAAAGATTACGGCATGGTGAAAGCTGATAACCCCGTGATTGCCACTTCAGGCGTCACCAATAAATTGCCGCAGTTCCGCATCAAAAAAGCGCTGTGCGAGGTCATTCTCAGCGGTTACGTTGTTGACATGAACAAAAAGAAGGAAGGTTCCGGCGGAAAACTGCCGCTGCAGGGCGTGACGGTCGGTATTTACATGCCGGTTGAATTCAACAGTTCGACGGGAGCCGCCGAAGCGTGGGAAACGGAGCCGAAGTACACGGTTCTGACCGATTCCGACGGCCGTTTTGAGCAGAAAATCAATTTTACGAAACGCAATGAACCGGTCAACCAGAAATGCACCGTCAAACTTACCTTTGAGCTGGACGGTTATGTCGGCTACACGCTGACTTCGGAGGCCGCCAACCAATACAGCGGCCTGAACGGAACGGCGGCCGTTGCCGACGTCGAACGCGATTCCGCCAACTGGGTGCTGCTCAACGGATCGGAAAGCGTTTCCCTGTCGTACAAAGGCTTTGACGGAACGGCTACAACAGTCTCGGATATTTCCGAGAGCGTCGGCGGCGGAGCCGGCCCCGATTTTACGGAGAAATACGACATCGACAACGACGGCGAGGACGAGGTGTGTCTGCCGGTGACGCTGACCTGCAATACCGACAGCCCCAACGGCAGCAGTTACCGGCTGGGCGAGAGCGTTTATCTGAAGCAGTACCGTTTTTCGACAACCGTTACGGGAAGCATTTCAGACTCAACGGGAAAGACCCTCTACGGAAAAGTTTCGCTTTCCTCTTCAGCCGACTTTAAGAATTCCCAAACCGCCAATACCGTCAACAGCAATGTCGGCGGAAGCGAACCCGTTTACGGATATTCAATGAACTACTCGTGGACGGTTTACAACTACAGCACCGAATATGCGTATCAGTTGGTTTATATGTCGGCGACGCCCGGCGGCGGAACGGAAATTAAACCGAATACGAACGGAGCGACGTTGCTCTCCGGACGTTCGGAAAACGCGGTGGATTTCACAAAGAACTAAGGAGCCGGCCGTGGAAAGAAGAATGAAAGGGAGAACGCTGCCTTTCGCCGTTTTTTTCCTGTTTCTCTCCCTCTTCGCCTTCGGTGAGAAGAAAAGCTACACCGAGGTGATTACCACCGATCCCCTTGTCGAAAAAGGGCTTTCGGTCTCCGCGGGGAAGAGAATCGGCGTTTGGCGGCCTCCGACAGAAAAAAAAGAGCTCCCGACTGACCGAAAAATTACATTGGAAGATTTGATTGAGCATGCGCTGACAAACAATGCTGAATTGGGGCAGATGCGCTCGGAGGTTAATCAGGCTAAAATCGGCGTTATGGGGGCGAAGGCCAACTATTTCCCCAAAGTCGATTTTCAGGCGTCGATGACATGGTTTTTGAATCCGCTGAAAGAGATCGGTTTGAAACAGGGTGAATTGGGGATCGTCGAAATTCCCAACGTCGGTTCTGTAATGCTTCCGATGGAGGATTACAGCCTCTATGATGCCCGCGACAATTCGTTTTATCGGTTTGTCTTTACATTGGAGCAACCGATCTTCACATGGGGAAAAATTCCTGCCGCCGTCAAACTCTATCGGGAAGCCGCTCGGGCTGCTGAGCTGAAGTGCGCCCGCAAAGAGAGAGAATTGGAAGCATCCGTCAACGGCTATTACTTTTCGATTTATTATTTGAATCAAATTTCAGCCGCATTGGGCGAACAGATGCAGTATTCGGATCGGCTGCTGCTTTTAACCCGCTCCAGTTACGAAAACGGATTCATCACCTTGACCGACTTTCAGGACGTTCAAACGAAGGTCAAAGACGTTCAGATTGCCGATTCGCGCGTTAAAGACAGCTTTAACATGATCCGATACAAATTGATCGCGGCTCTCGGCGGAACGAATATCGATTTGGAAAATATCGATTTTACCGGAGCGGAAGAGCGGCTGGCGGAGTTTGAAACCGCCGACTGGATGAAAACTCTCGACGAATACGTTTCCCAGGCGAAGGCGGCGAGCGTTGAAATGGATTTATTGCGCGCTCAGGTTGAAGTTTATGAACAAAAGTATGATATCGCCAAGGCGGACAGCTACTTGAAACCGGCGGTCGGAATGCAGGTTCAGGCAGGATTTTCGGGAACGGCATTTCCGTTTTTGGAACGCGGCTGGTATACAAGCGGTTCGCCGATTTTAAGCGCTTCGATCGGAATTCAGTCGCGTATTTTGGACGGCGGAGACCGTCTTTCGACGATTATGCTCGGCGAACAGGAGCTGCAAAACGCGAAGTATCAGCTTCAGTCCGGGGAATTTACAATCGAATCGACAGTTTCGACTTTGTACTCGAATATCGAATACAATTACACCAACATTGCGTATTTGAAAGATCAAGAGGCCAATTATCAGCGTTTGGCCGATCGGCAACGGATTCGCTATAACGCCGGGCAGCTGCGGGAAATCGATTATTTGCGCAGTCTGATTGAGTATCAGACCAGTCTGATTTCGACGGCGAACGAACGAATCACATTGGTCGGAAATTATTTTCAGCTGATGTACTTAATCGATAATGTCGACGGAAAAGACGAGCCGATTGTAACGGAAGAGGTGGTTGACGGAACCGCATCGGCTGAAACCGATTCCCAGGCGGATGCCGAAAACGCCGCCGAGGCTGCGGCCGAAGCGGTTCCTGAAAACACAGAAGCCGCCGGAAGTACAGCCGAAACTGTTTCCGAGAATGAACAAACCGCCGCAGCCGAAACGCCGACTGCTCAGGCGGAGTAAACATCTTTTTTAAACGGCTGTCTGAAAGGCGGCCGTTTTTTACATCCGGACGGAGCGAATCGGGTGCCGGAGCTCCTCGTTCCGCAGCAGCGACAGTGCCGAGGCGATGTCAAGTGAAAAGTACGGTTTGAGATCTTCCCGAATATCGAAAACGACACCGGCTGAGGTCGGAATTCGGCAGGAAACGCCGACGGTCAACGGAAAAACTGCCTGAGCAAACCCGATTTGAATGTTTAATTCTCCGCCAAGATAGACGTAATTACCGAACGCCGCCGTTTGCTCGATCGTATTAAAATTCGCATAAATTTGCGTAAACAAAGCGCCCGAAAACGAGTGAAGGGCTAATGTTGCGAACAGCGGCGCGTCGACAACCGCAATCGGAAACTGATAGCCGAATGACGCGCTCAAAGCGGCGGTTGTGTTGCGGTCTTCGTATTCGAAGCCGCGCAGCAGCAGCTGATGCGTCTGGTTGACGTCCGTCGAGGCGGAAAAGCAGATTTCCGAAAAAAACGAATGCGCGCCGGTGATCGGAATCGTTCCCATTACAGCAAAGACGCCCAGAAAAACCGGCTCTTCGATTTCTCCGATCGGCAACAAAACCGAGGAGTTGAACCCCGCGTAGACGTACTGCGCCAGCGACGGATAACCGCGGAATCCGCTGTGCCATGAATATTGAAAATCGATATTTTGATTGGAGTAGAGAAAGTGCTCCGATTCAATGCCTCCGGCAGCGGCATTTGCCATTCCGAATGCGTGAAACGGTTCAGCCGCCGTCATTGTCCAATAGTGAGTCAATCCGCCGCCGATCTCTGCATGCCACTGACGGTTGGCGAGGGATCGGGTAAAAAGCGGAACCGAGACCGACAGCGTTTGTGAGAATTCCTGACGGTATTCGGATCCTGTTTCATCCTCGAACAAATTGCCGCCGTTGAGCAGCGAATACGAAAATTTCAGTATCGAAGCCTCAAACGCGGCGTCAAGAAAAACAGAGGGCTGAAAAACCGAATTCCCTTCAGCCTCAAACGGAAACGACGTCATAAAAAAAACGGAATCGTTTTTGACAACCGATTGGGCGTACATCAGAAATCCGAAACCGAGCGGATTGGCAAAGCCTCCGACCGGAGAATAATTGATCGGAAACGGTGTCCATCCGACAAATTGAGCCGAGTCGATGTATCTTTTGACAGTCAACGATACGCCTGGAAGGGAGGCCGGATCGGGAACCGTCGGCTCAACCGCTGTCGGTTGGACGGTTACAGTGAGCGCCAGCGTTTCGGGCGCAGCGGCGGTCTCCTCGGCAATTTTTATGACATAGCCGTCAGACGCGTAAGACTGGTAGTAAAATCGGCCGCCGTATCGGATGCCTGCCAAAACACCGATGCGATCGGAGAGTCGTTTGACGGCTTCACCTCCGTTTTTGGGATTCCGTTCGAACAGTTCGAGCGATCCGCTGCCGTCTCCGATAAAAAACAGCGATCCGTTTTGATCAAACTCCGGGTAATAAAGCATTCCGCCGTCTTCCGCCGTCAAGAATTCGACAGTTTGTGACTCCCGATCGAGCACGGCAACGGATTGGACTCCCGCACGGTTGTACGCAAACGCAATCAGGCGGCTGTCCGGCGAAACGGTCGGATGAAAGACGTTGACTTCACCGCCGTCGAAGAGCGTTTGAACGGCTCCCGTTTTGAGATCAACCGACACAAGACGCGAATACGGTCCGTCCGTTTGAACGGCGGCAGCTGTATTTTCGTCGATGTACGCCGGTTGGAAAAGCCGAGCGTTTTTTGTAATCCGCCGCGTTTTTCCGCTTTCGGCACACCATTCAAACAAGTCGGCGACCGAATGAGGATGACCTTCGACGGCGTAGTCAATTTCATAGCCCGAATAAAGAATACGGCTGCCGTCAAAAAGAGCGTCGTAATCGTTTGCGTTGGTCAGGGAGGCAAACGCAATCGGCTGTTCGGCTCCCGTATCGGGATCCAAGAAAACGAAGCGGGACGGATTTTCGTTCGAAGCGTTCTGATAGGAGAGAATGCCTTGGATAGTCGCTACGGGGCGGCCGTAATCGATGCGGACGCCTTTTGAGAACCGTTCGCCGAGAGGCAGATCATAGAGCGGTTCAAATCGCTCCGAGTAAAACCGAATCATGTCGCGGTAAAGCGTTTCTGTCGGTTTTCCCGTAACAATTTCAAAAGCCCGATACGGTGCCAGCGGATTCTTTTCCATTTGCCGGTAGAATCGCGCCATGACGTCGTCGCCGTAAGTTTCAAAGAGATAATTGATCATCATATAACCGACGACGTAAATTCTTCCGTAAGGCTGAATGTACGGATTGTAAGCTGCCTGCTTGAGCGAAGGCATGGCGTTTTCCGTTATTTGAGCGCGATAAATCATTTCAAAATAAGGATTTCGCCCCCTTCCGCCTTTTGAAAAACGGGTTTCGGTGTACGTTGTGATTCCTTCGATGACCCAACCGGGTTGAAAGACGGACGGAGCCGGACGCAAAATCGGACCGAAAAATTTTGACAGTTCATAAAGCCATCCGCTTTCCGGTGACATGGAGATATAGTGCGTCAGTTCATGGGTAAAAAGCGATCGCAGCCAATTTTCGGTCCGTGCGCCGAGAAAAAAATCACGCGGCGATGTGACGTAGAGATTCAGATATTCGGGAACGGGGTAGTAGCTTCCGTTGGCTTGATTGACGTCGCTGTGAATAACGACTTTGATTTGCCGCGGTCGATTTTCCAGCAATCCGGCCAAATTTTCGTAAACCTCTTCAGAAAACGATGCAATTTCCCGCGCCCACCGTTCGTTGTCTTTCTCGAAAATAAAAACGAAGTGTTCCGTTTCAATTTGATAACGGGAAACGGACCATGCGGAAAGAGAGGAAGTCAGAAAAATTGCGATTAAAAAGAGACGGAAGAGCTTCATTTTTTCAGTTTACAGTCTTTTTTTAAAAAAATCCAGATGAAATTTTCGAAGAATGCCGATATTTAAAAAAGAAGATTATAATTATTAAAATTTAAAAGATAATTGTACTTTTTTTCATTATTATGATAGAATAGCAGAGGGAAGACAAATATGACAAGTTATTCAGAAAAAGGAAAAGAAGTTTTAAATAGATCGGGATTGTTTCCCGATTATGATGCGGCTTTTTGGTATTTTCTGAAAGGCGCGCAATCCGGTGAAAAAGACGCATTTTTCATGTTGGCTGAATGTTATTTTCACGGTCTGGGAACGGATAAGGACTTGGACAAAGCGGATGTCTTCTATCACCTTGCAGAAAAGGCAGGCTGTAAAGTCGATCACATTATTTATGAAAAGATCGAAAACGGCGGCCGCAATTTGACGCAGGAAGAAATCGATAAAATTGTTGCTGAATTTTATTGCGCCGGGTGATTACAAAAGATTTTTCCCCAACAGCCGTTTTAACCGCTCTCGATCTTCTTTAACAAAAATATTTTTTTCATGAAACGGAAGAACCGTTCCGATGGGACCGTTCTTCGCTCTCCGTAAATACTTCACCTGCGTGCAGTATAAATCGGCTGCCGCATGGTTTTTGGCTTTACTGAACCATTTTGCCAATTGCGCTGCGTCAAGAAGAACTTCTTGAGGAACGGTTTCTTTTTTCCCATTTTTGATGAAAACATAGCCGCCGGGAACGTCCCGTGTGTGAAGCCACCAATCATTTCCTTTTACATGGAAACGAAGCAGTTCGTCATTTTCTTTGCCGCTGCGGCCGACTAAAATCTGCCGATCGCCTGAAATAAAAGTCGGAAAGCCTGCGGCGAGTTTCTTTTCGGTCGCGTTGAGATGTGTTTTTTTCAGCGCACCGTGTTGTAAAATTTCCTCGTCGGCGGCGGTTTCGAAAAAAGAGAGCTCTGTTTTGAGGGCGGCAGCTTCGGTTTGAATTTCGTTGAGGCGCAGAGCAGCCGCAGCCGCGGCGGCTTTTTTCTTTTTGTACCGTTTATAATATTCCCGACTGTTTTCAACCGATGTCAGCCGCGGATCGAGAGTGATTTCCGTTTTATGTCCGTCGGGGGTTTCGACTGTAACGGAAGCGGCTCCGGCCGGCTGCGGCGGTAATGAAAGCAGCAGATCGGCTGCCTGTTTTTCCGAGCAGTGAAGGGCGTCGAATTGCGTTTCAGGCAACAGTTTTTCCGCCAGCCGCCGCAGCTGTTCGAGACGCGCTTCCACCGGGGTTTTCAGCTCCGAGCGCAGCCGTTCGACATCCGGCGTCGGCGTTGTCTTTCGACCGTAAAAGGCGGCGGCTTGTTCGCCAAAAGTGCCGTCACCGTCAAACGAACGCGGGACGAATTTCCCGGAATCGGTGCTTGCCGGCGGAAGAATCAGAGGCTCTCCGCCGATTTCTTTTTTGTTCGGACGACGGTAAAATGCATCGAGAATGATTCCTTTTTCATCTACGGCGAGAATGTTGGCCGCCCCCGACCACAGGCGGACGTATAAATTCGAGACGGTTCCGCCCCGAACGATTTTCAGCCATATAATTCGGTTAAAGTCGATTTGGCGGGACTCTTCGATTCTTCCGCCGTCGATGCGGCTTTTGAGAAACTGAACAAAACGCTGCGGTTTGCCGTCAGCGGGCGGCTTCCCCATTATCGGAAGCACGGCGGTTTTCCCGTGTCCCAAATAAAAACCGACAGAGAATCGCTTATCCCCCGGTCGATACAGCTCAAAAATCAACGATTCGAAATCCGGCTGACGGATTTTTTGGATAAAACATCCTTGAAGATTTAATTCCGAGAGGATAAGATCGATTTCAGCGCAGTTGAGAGACATCGTTGTTCCAGCCGTCAACGGTGCGGAGAAAGACTTTCATCTCTTCCGGCGTACCGACAGAAATGCGTACGCGATTGCGGGTTTTCGGGAGATCAAAGTATCGCACAAGAATGCCTTCATCTTTCAGCCGTCGGTAAACGGCTTCTCCCGGCAGCGTCGGATGGGCCGCAAAGAGAAAGTTGGCAAGCGACGGAAGGACATCCCAGCCCCGTTTGCGCAATTCATCGGCAATCCGTTCCCGTGTTCGGATGACTTCATCGCGGCGTTTTTCAAAATATCCGATGTCGCGAAGGGCATCGACGGCGCACTCCTGAGTAAAGCGATTGACTGTATACGAATTGAAGCTGTTTTTTACTTTTTCCAAAGATTGGATGAGCTTGGGATTGCCGACGGCGTACCCGAGGCGCAATCCGGCCAGCGAACGGCTTTTCGAAAAGGTTCCGGTAATCAGTAAATTCTCGAATTCTCCGGTTAATTCGACGGCACTCTCTCCGCCGAAATCGATGTATGCTTCGTCTATGATGACAATGCGGTCTTTCGGCCGTGCAGTCAAAATACGGCGGATGGTTTTTCTGTCGACGGCAATTCCGGTCGGTGCGTTCGGATTAGGGAAAATAACGCCGGCGTCGGCTTTTGATTCCGTAAAAGATGAAAAGTCGATCGATAAATCGTTGTTGACGGCTGTTTCTCGGAACGGAAGACCGTAAAAGCGGCAGTAAACCGGGTAAAAGCTGTAGGTCACTTCGGGAAAGAGGACAGGACCGTTATCCGCGTCAAAAAAGGCAGCAAACGCAAACGAAAGCACTTCATCACTGCCGTTGCCGGTAAAGATGTGAGACGGCGGTACCCGCAGCGTATCGGCGAGCGCTTCTTTCAAAACTCGGCAGTCCGGGTCCGGATAGAGGCGGAAGTCTTCGGCATTGATTTTCTTTTTCTGAATCTTCGGACACGGCGGATACGGATTTTCGTTCGTATTGAGCTTGATGTATTTTTTGTCCCGCGGCTGTTCCCCGGGCGTGTAGGCCGTCAGCCGGGCAAGGAGTCTTGATTCCATTCGGATGCCTCCTGTAAAAAGCGGGAAATCAGGTAAAACGATCCGGTAATTAAAATTCCTCCGTCTTCGAGATTTCTTTTCTTTTTTCCCAGAATTTCTTTTGCACTTTGCAGCGCTTTATCAGGATCCGGTTCGAAAACCGTTTTTTTGTTGACAGCGGAAAAAATCCGGTAATCGCGTTCTCCTCCGCCGGAACGGAATCCTTCGAATTTTGTGACGATGACGGAGGAAAAGAGCTTTCCGATAGCGTTTGCCATCTCTTCGACGTCTTTGTCGGGAGCGGCGGCAAAAATCAGAATTCGTTTGCCTTTTACGATTTTTTTAAAAGTTTCGGCGGTATATTTTGCGGAATTTTTGGTGTGCGCCGGGTCTGCGATCACGAGCGGTTTTTCGCCGATAATCTGAAAATGTCCGGGAACCTCCGTTTTTAAAAGAGCCGAGTGAATATGTTTCGGTAAAACGTTTTCGATGAAATCGAGGTGAGAAAGCTGACGGACAGCGAGAGCGGCTGTAACGGCGTCTTTGGCAAACACATCGCCGATGTTTGCGAGCGTAAACGTCTCCGTCGGTCCGAAGTTCGGTTCAACGATGACCTTTGTTCCTGAGAGAGAAATTTCGGTTTCGATTTTTTTGATGGAATCGGAGAGATAGGAAATTTCGCTGTTTTTTTCAAATGCGATTTGATTGAGAACCGCTTTAACCTCTTCTTCCTGATCGACGGATTGAACCGGTACGTTGGCTTTGATGATTCCGCCTTTTTCGGCAGCAATTTTTGCCAAAGAATCCCCGAGCACCGCGGTGTGTTCCTTTTCGATTAACGTGAGAATGGAAAGCCGCGGGACGATGACGTTAGTCGCATCAAGGCGGCCGCCCAAACCGGTCTCAATAACGGCGTAATCGCATTTTTCATCCCGAAAAACCAAAAACGCGCACAGTGTCAGCAATTCGAAAACAGTCGGCGGAAAAGCCGCGAACGCTTCTGTTTTCAAAATCGCCGCTTTCTTGGCTTTGATGCTTTTGACGGCTTTGATGTAAGCGCTGTCGGAAAAAAAGCAGCCGTTGAGTGTGATGCGTTCGCGGTAATCTTTCAAGTGCGGAGAGGTGTAAAGTCCGGTTTTCACGCCGCACTCCGAAAGAATGGATGCTGCGTAGCGCGCTGTTGTGCTTTTCCCTTTGGATCCGGCGATGTGAACCGATCGAAAGCTTTTCTGAGGATCTTTGAAGATGCGGCAAAGCGTCTCCATTCGTTCAAGGCGATAAGAACGGTCGTCGCAGACGCCGATTTTTTCATTGTTATAGAAAGATTCAATCCATTTAAACGCATCGTCTGCGGTGAGAAATTGAGCGGGCATATTATTTCCTTCTAAGGTGAAATGCGTTTGCGTGAGCGGCGAATCCCTCGTATTCGGCGATAACGGGAACGATGTTTTTTAACGCGGAAAATCCGGTTTCATTCGTATAAATGATGGAAGAGTATTTGACAAAATCGCGTACTGAAACGCCGGAAAAGGTTTTGGCGCTGCCTCCCGTCGGTAAAACGGCGTTTGGACCGATGGAGTAATTGGCTGCCGAAAACGGTGTCTGTTCGCCGATGATGATTTCTCCCGCATTGCGGATTTTTGCTTCGACGGCAAAGCTGTCGGCGGCAACGATTTTTAAGTGCTCGGTTGCCAAACGGTTGGCTATGGAGACAGCTTCGTCCATCGTTTCGGTTTGAATGATTCCGCCGTAGCCGGAAAGGACAGCTGAAACAAATTCTTTTCTTTGAGGCGGCAGTTTTTCGATGAGAGGCGGCAGTTCGGCAGCAACAGCGGCGGCCAGTTCAGCGGACGGTGTAATCAGCAGTGCCGAAGAGTCGCTTCCGTGTTCGGCTTCCGTGAGCAGATCCAATGCGGCAGTGAACGGATCGGCGGTTCCATCTGCCAGTAAAATCGATTCGGAAGGACCGGCAGGCAAACCGACATCGACAACGCCGTAAAGCAGCTGCTTGGCCGCGGTGACATAACGGCTTCCCGGTCCGGTCAATTTGACAACCGGTGCAATCGATTCGGTTCCGTATGCAAGGGCTGCGATAGCTTGTGCGCCGCCGACGCGGTAAACTTCACTGACGCCGCACTTTGCGGCAGCGTAAAGACACGCCGGATCGACAGATCCGTCGGCGGCTGGCGGCGTAACGACGCAGATGCGCTCCACTCCGGCGACAAGAGCCGGGACTGCCGTCATATAAAGCATCGACGGAAAACTGCCGCGCCCTCGAGGGACGTAAATTCCGAGAGATTCAATCGGGGTAACCTTTTCACCCGCAAAAATTCCCGGTGAAATTTCAAACGGTTCGATTCCGTGCGGTTTTTGTCTTTCATGAAAACGGCGGACGTTTTCAATGGAAAAATCGAGTGCTTGTTTCAGCTCTTTCGACAGTAAAGAAGAAGCGTTCTCGAATTCCTCCGCCTGCACACGCAGCGGCTGCGATCCCAAATCAACATGATCCCATTGCTGCGAAAAACGGAGCAATGCCGAGTCGCCGGAACAGCGTACTTCATCGATGATTTTCTGCACCGCCGGCAAAACTTCGCGAATGTCAGTCTGCGATCGGCTGAAAATTTTTTCTTTTTCTGATTCGCTTAAAGAGTTCCATAAAAAACGATTAATGCGCATATTTGACTTTATCATTTTAAACGAGTTGATTCAATGCAAAGCGGAACGTTTGTGACGATTTCATCTTTATTTAATCGTTTTCAAAAAATCGATCCACTCTTTTGTCGAAGCAGGACATATGGTCTGCCATCCCGCCTTTTCAGCCTGCCGGCAATTCTCTTCGGAGTCGTCGATAAACAGAATGTCATGCGGGTTGAGTTTCAGCTGCCGTTCAACCTCTTCGTAAATTTCCGGATCCGGTTTGCTTTTTTTCATTTCAAATGAGAGAAAACGTCCGTCAAAATAGCGGCGGAAAACTTCTTCCGTCGGAAAATAACGACTGCAAACCCAATTCCAATGAATCGGATTGGAGTTGCTTAAAAGATAGGTTGGTTTTCTGCGGTGAATTTCTTCGACAGCCTCCAGACTCTCCGGTTTGATGCCGGTTAAAAAACGGCACCAAGTTTTGGCGATTTCTTTGTCGGAGTGCGGCTTCGGCAATCGAGCGCGGATTTGATCAAAAAATTCTTTTTCATCAATCAAACCGGCTTCAATTTCAAAGAACGGCCCTTTTTGGCGGTAGCGGTCTGCCATTTGCTGGGGTTAGATAGCGATACTTTTTACATCTACCATGTTGCGGCGGTCATGGTTGACAACTTGCGTCGGCTCC
>CALXKN010000004.1 GCA_944388995.1 uncultured Spirochaetota bacterium
CCTGTCTATCCGCTGTCCGCAAAACCATTGATTTTATTAGCTTTTTGCCGCTATCGCTATCACACCTCATTATTTGATCGATCTCTTTCAATCCGATTTCCCGAAAACTGTTCAAATAGACGTCGAAATCGAAGTTTAAAAGCACTCCGCCCATATCGAAAATAACGGTTCGGCACTCCATTGACTCACCTCGAATCCCATTGTATTGAAAGCCGGAAAAATTTCAATCGCCCGACGAATGCAAAAAGTTTTCATTGCGGTTTTTGGGATTTTATAGTATACTAAATCGTATGAATTTATATGAAAACCTGCGGATCGGATTGACGTGGGTGCGGCCGGCTTTGGATATTCTGCTGCTGGCGTTTATCGTCTACTCCGTTTTGCACATTCTCCGAAAAGTTCCCGGCATTCGGCGGCTGGTAACGGTGGTCGCTGTTTTTTTTGCGTTTTATGCCGTTGCGTACATTTTGGATTTGCGGACCAACTTGTGGGTTTTTAATAAATTGATGGTTCTGGCTGGAATTGCAGTTATCGTTGCTTATCAATCGGAGTTTAAGCAAATTTTTACACGGTTGGGCAGCGGCGGATTTTTCGGAGAGCCTTCCTCGTTGGCGCAAGAGGGTCAAATCAAGAAAATCATTGATGCGCTTTATTATCTCTCTTCTGTCGGGAGAGGCGCTTTGATTGTCTTAGAGCGCCGCATCCGTCTCGATACGGTTGTTTCCAGCGGAACGAGAATTGACGCTGAGATCTCCTTTAATCTCCTCTGTTCGATTTTTGAAAAAGATACCCATCTTCACGACGGAGCTGTTTTGATTCGACAGGGGCGGCTTGAGGCGGCCGGATGCTTTTTACCGATGTCCGAACAGCGGGATTTGCGTTCGAGTTTCGGGACCCGTCACCGTTCCGCATTGGGAATGGCGGAAAACAGCGATGCGGTTGTTTTGATTGTGTCGGAAGAGACGCAGGCCGTTTCACTGGCGTTTGAATCGGAGTTTTTTTACGATTTAAAACGAGACGAGTTGAGCTCTTATCTGAGCGGAATTTTTGAATTTGAAAGCGCGATTCGAGAACTTCCCGAATCTGCGGAACCGTCCGGGGGTTCCGATGAAAAATAAGAACCGCTTTTTATCGCTTTTCACCGACGAGTGGCAGCTGAAAATTGCGGCGTTGGTCGGAGCGGTATTTACTTGGTTTTTTTATGATATGATTTCTCTTGAAGAGAGGTATTTAACGGTTCCGTTGGAAGTGTCGATAAACGAAACGGTGGCGCCGCTGCGTTCCTATCCGGAAGCTGTCAAGTTAACCGTCCGCGGAAGAGCGGAGGATATTTACCTTTTTTCCGATGAGGATTTTCGCGCTTTTGCCGATTTTTCCGCACATGACGTTCCCGGACGTTATGCTGTTCCCATTTCCGTCCAATCGCTTCGTTCAGCCGAACTTTTAAACGATATTCAAATTGATACTGATCCGAAGTTTCTCGATTTGGCTTTCGATTGGAAGGTTACGAAACAGGTTGAAGTGACGGCTGATTTAAAAGGATTTCCCGCGCCCGGTTTTGAAGTGGCGGAGGTCAGAGTCGAGCCGGCGTTTGTGGAAATTTCGGCTCCCGAATCCGTTGCTGCTCCCATTGAAACGGTTTCCACCATTCCCATTCCGATTGACGGCAGTCGGAATTCGTTTTCGGTTTTGGCGGAGGTTGTGATTGATGATAAAACGGTGAGTTTCACCGGTGATCCGATCGTCCGTTTGTATGTAACCGTTTCGGAAGTTTATGTCGAAAAAACCTTTGAGCCGCTTCCGATTGAGCTGAATCATCCGCCTTCCGGTGGAACACTGAGTATCGAACCGCAGACGGGGAGTCTCAGTCTCTCCGGCCGGCAGCTTTTAATGGACGGTTTGAGCGCTGCGGATGTGTCGCTGAAAGTCGATTTGCCGGAGTTGGTTCCGGGGGAATCTGTTGAATTGCCGGTTGTTCCGTCTGTGCCGGAAGGAACAACCGTTTTGCAGCAAACGCCGCAAACGGTGACTATTACATACAACGGAGAAGAAAATTAATGATTTTGGGAATCGGATGTGATATTATAGAATCGGAACGGATTGAACGGCTGTTGACGGAAACGGAAAAAACCGGCCGCATTTTTACTGAGTCCGAACGGAAATACTGCGATGGAAAAGGTAAGGAGCGGACGGCCTCGTATGCAGCGCGGTTTGCGGCAAAAGAGGCGGCGGCAAAGGCATTCGGCTGCGGTATCGGTCCTGTTGCTTGGACGGAAATCGAAACGGTAAAAGAAACCGACGGAGCGCCTTATTTTCGTTTTTACGGAAAAGCCGAAGACTTGATGAAGAAGCATTCCGATTCGAAAATGCATCTGTCCGTCAGCCACGAAAAAAATTATGCTGTCGCTTATGCGATTTGGGAAGGAGGGGAACATGCCTGAAGCTGCCAAAAAAGAGGTGTCGATTACTTTTTTTGAAAAATCGGAGAGTAAATGTCCGATTTGCGGACGAACATTCCATCGGGAGACATTAAGAACCGGCGGCGGTCGTTTGAATTCCGATCGGTTATCGGACGAGCTGCGTCGTTTTTATAAACCGACGGAGAAATTCGGTGAGATCTATCCGTTGATTTATTATGTTGTGGTTTGTCCGCACTGTTGGTTCGCCGCTTTTGAAAAGGATTTTTTTGAAATTAAAAATAAAGAACGCCCCGGATTAACGGAGAGCGAATCCGACAGAAAAGCGGCGCTGTCGCTGATTTTTCCGGAGGCAGATTTTTCGAAAGAACGCACGCTGAAGGAGGGGATTGCCAGTTATTATTTGGCGTGTTCGTGCTATAAATACCGCAATATCGATTTGGCGCCGACGATTAAGCAGGGAATTTCCTGTCTGCGCGCGGCATGGCTTCTGCTCGATCTGAATAAAAAGGAACCGGGACGCAATTACGATTTGCTGGCAAAATGTTTCTATCAAAATGCCGCCCGTTTGTACCGTTTTGCCGTCAAGCAGGAGAGTACCGGAAAAGAGGCGTTTTCGACCGTTGCCGGATTGGGGCCCGACATCGACAAAAATTACGGGTTTGACGGGGTTCTCTATCTGGCCGGGCTTCTGGAGTACCGTTACGGCAGCCGCGCCGATATGCGCAAACGGATCGCGATTTTGGAGGAGCAGCGCAGAAGCGTCTCCCGTGTTTTCGGAATGGGAAAGTCGGATAAAAACAAGCCGAAGGAAATTCTTGATAAAGCGCGCGATTTGTACAACGAGTTGGGCGAATACATTTCGGAGCAGAGCGAGGAGCTGAACGAAGCCGAAGAGACGGTATGAGACGCATTCGGTTGGATCTCTCTTACGACGGCAGCGGTTTTTGCGGCTGGCAGATTCAGGCGCGCGGAAGGACGGTTCAGGGCGTTGTTGAAGAGGCCCTGTCGGATCTTTTAAAAGAAACGGTGCGCGTGATCGGAGCGGGCCGGACGGATTCGGGGGTTCATGCCGAACGCCAAAGCTGTCACTTCGATACGCAAAACGAATCGCTTCCGGCCGACAAATTTGCGCCCGCCTTAAACCGCTTTCTGCCGCCCGATATCCGGATCCTGGAAAGCAGCGCCGCCGACAGCCGCTTTCATGCGCGGTTTTCGGCGACAGAGAGGGTTTACCGTTACCGTTTTTATCCGGGATTTCCGGCGCCGCCGATGTGGAGTCGTTACGCTCTTGCGCTGAAGCATCCGCTTTCAACGGAACGGCTGAACCGTTTAGCGGCGGTTTTTGTCGGTACGCACGATTTTACTGCGTTTTGTTCGGCATCGGATCGGAGCCGCTCAAAAATCAGAACCATCAACCGCGCTTTTTTCTTCGAACAGCCGCCGTTTCTCGTTTTCGAAATTGCCGGAAACGCGTTTTTGTGGAATATGGTCCGCTCCGTTGTCGGAACCGTTTTAAGCGAATACGATAATGAGAATGCCGAAGAAAAAATTCGCGGGCTGCTGGAAAAGGGAAACCGCAGCGGCTGCGGGGCGACGGCGCCGGCGCGCGGGCTGTCGTTGATAAGGGTCAATTATGACGAAGAAGAGTGAAATCGAAAATTTTTGGGATTTTGTCGGGCGTTTTGAGGATTACATCGGTTCGGGAATCGCGAAAGAACACGAACCGTTTGTTTTCGCGAAAATCGACAGCGATCAAACGCAAACGGCAGCCGCCGGAACGCCGGACAGCGCCTTTCTCGAATACAAGGAGCTCTCCGACCGGGAGAAGAACTGCGAATGGCAGCGCTGCTGTGAAAATATGAGGGATTGCCGTTTATGCGGGCTTTCTTCGACGAGACGCTCCGTCGTACCCGGAACGGCGGCCCGGAAATTCGATCTGCTTGTTATCGGAGACTGTCCGTCGGCGCAGGAGGATTTCTCCGGAAGAAACGGAGGAGAGGCATTCGGGTATCTCGGAAAGTGGCTGAACTCGATTGGGGCGGCCGTCGGGGAGAACGCCGCTTACACCAGCGTTTTGAAATGCCGTCCCGGCAGTTTGGCGGAAACCGACGCGCGCGAGGTTGAAATGTGCCGTCCGTATTTGGAACGTCAGACGGCCGTCGCTTCCCCGAAGGTGATTTTGGCGACGGGAACGCTTTTTTTACGCCGTTTTTTAAATTCGGAGGAACCGCTGCCGGCGGTCCGCGGCCGGCTGTTCGAGTACCGTTCCGTTCCGGTTATCGTAACCTATGATCCCCAGACGGTTTTGGAGCGGCCCGAGCTGAGACGGCCTGTTTGGGAGGATTTGAAGAGCGTCCGCCGTCTTTTGGATAACCGGTTGGGCAATGGTTAAGCGCTTTGCCGATATTTGCTTCAACCGCCCCCTCCATTCGGCGTACACTTATGCGGTTCCCGGCGACTGCGGAGATCCCGTCGGGAAAAGGGTTGTTGTCGACTTTAACGGCCGCCGGATGACCGGCTACGCAATCCGAAGCTATGAGGCGGAGGAGGGTTCGTTCGGTTATCCCGTCAAACCGATTCTGAAAATTCAGGACGCCGATCCGCTGTTCGGAGAATTTCAGATTCGGCTGGCGAGGTGGATTGCCGAACGGTATTTCTGTTCCGTCGGGGAAGCGCTTTCCTGCATGGTTCCCGGCGGAAAGCGGGAGGTTGATTCGCTTTCACTGTGGGACGACGGCGGACCGGCCGCAGCCGCCGGAGTTCCCTGTCTGACGGAAGAGCAGCGGAGCGCCGTCGATACGATTCTCGGTTCGGATAAAATCTTTTTTTATCTTTTCGGAATTACCGGTTCAGGCAAGACCGAGGTTTATCTGAATGTTGCCCGGCAGACGTTGGAGAAAGGACGCGGCGTCTTGTATCTTGTTCCGGAAATTGCGCTGACGCATCAGTTGACTGATTTGGTTGTCAGCCGATTCGGAAATCGAGTTTCCGTTATTCACAGCGGATTGACGCCGGCGCAGAAATACACGCAGTGGCGGCGGATCCTGAGAGGGGAGGCCGATTTTGTCATCGGCGCCCGCAGCGCGGTTTTTGCGCCGCTTCCCGATCCCGGACTGATTATTTTGGATGAGGAACATGAAGGCAGCTATAAGTCGCAGTCGGTGCCGCGCTACCATGCCCGGCAGGCGGCGATGTACATTGCCCGGCAAAAAAAAGCCAAACTGGTAATGGGAAGCGCCACTCCGTCGGCGGAGGCCTACGAAGCGATGCGGACGCGGAAGGTCGAACCGTTGGTTCTGAAACAACGGCCGGCCGGCGGCCGGTTGCCGCGGTTTCATGTCATTGATATGCGCGGACGCAGGGAGCTGCTCTCCGCCGAGTTGATTCAGGCCGTTTCCCGGACGCTCCGCGAAGGCCGGCAGGTCATTCTGTTTTTAAACCGCCGCGGATTTTCTTATGCATTTCGCTGTCGGACTTGTGGTTTTACGTTTCGATGTCCGTATTGTTCGCTGCCGCTGACATACCATAAACGAGAAAACCGCTTTATTTGTCACTGCTGCGGACGAATGCAGCCGCCGGTTCATTATTGTCCGCAGTGCCGTTCGTTTGATGTCGGTTATGCCGGAATCGGAACCGAAAAAATCGAAGAGGAGACGACGGCGATTTTTCCCGACGTAAAAACGGAGCGAGTGGATCGCGACACAGTCAAAAATGCCAAGGAATTGGGTGCCGTATTGGAACGGTTTCGGCAGGGCGAGACCCGGATTTTAATGGGAACGCAAATGATTGCCAAAGGACTGAATTTTCCCGGAGTGAAGACGGTCGGAATCGTGAGTGTTGATAACATTCTGCGGATTCCCGATTTTCGTTCGGCGGAGAGGGCGTTCTCTCTCATTATGCAGGCAGCCGGCCGCGCAGGACGATATTCCGACGACGGCGAAGTGTACATTCAAACCGAAATGGGACATCATCCGGCATTGGTGCATGCAGTAAAAGGAGAAGCGGATGAATTTTATCGGGAGGAGTTAATGATGCGCCAAGCTGCCGGGTTTCCGCCGTTTTCGGGATTGGTTCACTTGGTTTGCAAATCGGTCGATCGGGACACAGCAGAAACGGCTATCACCCGACTGGCGGAAGTTTTACAGAACAATGGAATCGGGGCGGATGAGTTGTTGGGGCCGACAGAGGCACCGGTTGCTAAATTGAATGGCAAATATCGTTTTCACTGCTTGATACGCACTTCGAGGCCGCAAAAATACGCAAAGATTGTCAAAGAAGCGGCTGCGGCGGTTGTCGGCGAATTCCGTCGGTGTCAAATTGATATCGATGCCGATCCGCTATCGGTTGAATAGACTTGCCAAAGCGGCCGAATTTTAGTACAATGAAAATAATGAAACTGACCTTAATCGGAGATCCGGTCCTTCGTGAAAAGGCCGGGCCGGTAGAACAATTTGACGACTCTTTGCGGCAAACGCTTGACGGAATGGTTAAGCTGATGCGGAAAAAATCGGGAGTCGGATTAGCGGCTCCGCAGATAGGCATTAAAAAACGATTTTTCGTCGTCCAGGTTCCGGGAGAAGAGCCGCTTTTCTTTGTCAATCCCGAAATCATCGGCACTTCGATGGAAATGAGCGGTTTTGAAGAGGGCTGTCTGAGCGTTCCCGGCGTCTGGGGAGTGATTTCCCGTCCATCATCGATTCAGATTCAAGCCCAAAACGGTGACGGTAAATTTTTTCGGCTTTCTGCCGATGGTTATCTGGCGCGCATCATTCAGCATGAATACGATCATCTCAACGGCATTCTGTTTGTTGATCACTTTGATGAAAAACAGTCGGCAAAATATCAAAAAAAATTAAACAAAGCGGAGCCGGCAAAAAAATGAA
This sequence comes from uncultured Spirochaetota bacterium, assembly GCA_944388995.1. Taxonomy (GTDB): domain Bacteria; phylum Spirochaetota; class Spirochaetia; order JAFGXN01; family JAFGXN01; genus CALXOJ01. The sequence goes on from CALXKN010000004.1 coordinate 7,304, forward strand.
GATTTTTTTTGCGGGGACTCCCGCCATCGCCGTTCCGACGCTGGAAGCACTGAACGCTTCTCCTGATATCGAGATTGTGGGCGTATTGACCAATCCTGATCGGCCTGTTGGCCGGGGGCGTCATTACGAATCGACGCCGGTAAAAGCAAAAGCACTTGACTTGAAGCTGCGCGTTTATCAGCCTGAATCATTGGCTGAGGATTTTTTTGACGTGATTCGTTTTTGCCGACCGCAGTTGTTGGTTGTATTCGCTTACGGAAAAATCTTTTCCCGGGATTTCCTTTCGCTCTTTCCGAACGGCGGCATCAATATTCATCCTTCTCTGCTGCCGCGATGGCGCGGACCTTCCCCGATTACTGCCGCCTTGCTTGCCCGCGACACTCAGACGGGACTGTCGATTCAAACCGTTGATAAGTGGATGGATTGCGGAGATATTCTGTACAGCGAAAAGGTCTTTCTCAGCGGCCGCGAAACTGCGGAATCGCTGAATACTCTTTTTGCCTCAATGGCAGCGGAGGCGGCGGTTTGCGTTGTTGAAAATTTTGAAGAATTTTATCGCAATCGGACGCCGCAGGACGAGTCGGCAGCGACTTATTGCCGCAAAATCAAAAAAGAAGACGGAATCATCGATTGGACGATGCCGGCGGTCGATATTGACGCTTGCGTCCGCGCCTATTATCCTCAGCCGAAAGCCCGTTCGTATTTTAACGGAATCGAGCTGTATTTTCTCCGTTGCGACGTATTCGATTCGGCGCGGCTGCCTCTTTCGCTTCTTGAAACTGCGGCGGCGGCTGTTCCCGGTGAGATTTTCGGTTATTTGAAACCGATCGGATTTTTAATCAAAACAGGAGACGGAATTTTGGCTGTTTCTGAATTGCAGTTGAAGTCAAGAAAGGCGTTGGATGCGGCGTCTTTCAAAAACGGTTCTCCCGAAATTGTCGGGACCCGTTTGGGGAGTGAGCCATGAAAATCAAAACATCCGGATCCCTCGGAAAGAGGATTCTCGCCTTTCTCAGAAGTCTTTTCTATGAAGAAACGGATTCTCCGGAGGTGAAGACCGTCAAAGTCGTTTCTTATACGGTTTTGACCGTCATTGCTGTCTGTATTCTTTTGTCAAGCATTCTGTTTTCTGCTCTTTTTGAAGAGAGGGAAACCGTTTCCGTTCCGAACGTTGTCGGTATGACGTTGGATGAAGCGATGGAGACAATGCAAAATCATTTTCTCCGCGTTAAAATTAATCGAGTCAATACAGAAGATTTGACTGAGAAAGGGGTTGTGGTTTCACAAACCAAAACTCCCGGTTCAGTTGTCAAAGTCGATTATACGGTCGTTTTGAATGTCGGAAAGGGACCTGTTTCGGATAAAATCACTGATTTTTCGGGGTGGGACATTGACGACGTGGAACCTTTTTTGAAAGCGTATCAATCGCAGCTGACGTTGTTGTATCCGCTTTCATATGTCGTCAATAACCGTCCGCGGGGGACCGTTTTGGGACAGGATCCTCCTGCCGGGACGGAGATTTACGGCGATATTTCACTGCGCCTGTTTGTCTCCGGAGGTCCGGACTTGTACCGGACGTCGATTGAAAATTTTGTCGGAAAATCTTACCGCGAAACGATGCTGACGCTTGCAAACCGGAATATTGCGTTTCGTTTTACGGCAGAGGCTCCGCAAACGCGGCAGTCGCCGTTTACCATCTCTTCACAATCCGTCGAACCCGGTGAATTGATTTCCGTTTTCGAAGGCTGTGTGTTTAACGTCGTTCCGCCGACTTATGTCTCTGCTGATCGGGTTTTCGGTTTAGTTTCCGCAGCCGTTGAACGCCCGCGTGTTCCCGTTTTACTGAAGGTGACGCGAACCCCTGTCAATCAACGGGAAGAAGATTATTTTTCCATGCAGTTTATGAGCGATGTTATTTCTTTTCCGTATTACGATGCGCCGGGAACCGTTTACACGATTTATATGGACGAAACTCCCGTTACAATTCATCAAGTTGCAAAATGAACCGGGCAATTCAGGGATTTCTTCTTTTTATCGCAGTACTCGCTGTTTCGTGCGGAATCGCTCCGCCGAAAGAGATGAAGGCACAGCTGTTTTTGGATTTTCTTGATACAACGTCCGATGAGATCGTGGATTCGTTCAACGATTTCTCCGCGCTGGATCTATTGAAGCCGTATTGGCTGCCGAATCCTCTGCTGTGGCATTTTCCGCCGTCTCAAGAAATTCTATTTGAGAAGAGCGCTTTTCCCTCCGAAGAGCTTGACGATTCCGTCATGTTCGCTTTAAATGGAAATGGTGAAATCGTTTTAAATCGGAATTTTTATTTTACCGCATGGGGGAAAACACTTGTTTACTCGTTCGATAAAATCCGCTGGTTTGCGCTGGACGGCGATCCGCGGGAGTATGAGGCGTTTGTTCCCGACATTCGTTTCCGGTCGCAGCGCGACGGCGGGCGGCTGCACTTCCGTTTTACGTGGGCTGTACGCGAAGGAAATTCACCGAAACCGGTGCCGCTGAGGGATGCGGTTGTTTTTTCCGAACGGAAAGAAATTTCTCTCTTGCCGAATCAGGTCTGTTACTCCACCGACAAAAACGACCGCCCTGTTGATCTGCATTCTCATGTGTTTTTTGTTCCGAACGGAACGAAAGTCGCGTTTAAATGGGATTTTGACTGTAATTTTTTGCAGCTGCATCAGCTTGACGGCTGCCGCACGGTTTTGAAGCCTCTCAAAGATTTATGGTTTTATCGGAAAAATAGAATTATTTCTCTCGGTTTTGACGGGAAAAATTACGGAGATACCTTTTTTAGTTATCGGTTTGCAATGAAACAATCGGTAACAACGGATGATACAGGTTATCCGACCGTTTGTCAACGGATTCTTTTAGTGAATAAAAAATTTCCACATATTGATGTTGCCGACTGACCGTCGCGATTCGCTCTAAAACGGTCATTTTCGGTTTTAATGAAAGGAGCGAATATGAGAGAAATTAAATGTCCTAAGTGCGGTGAGGTGTTTCAGGCTGATGAAGCCGGATATGCGGCTATTGTCAAACAGGTCAGAGACGAAGAGTTTTCGAGGGAACTCGCGGCAAAAGAGTCGCAGTTTCAATCCGATAAAGAAAGTGCATTGCGTTTGACCCGCCTCGAAACCGAAAACCGTTTTAAGGATGATTTAAACAGAAAAGACGGTGAAATCGAGAAATTGAAATCGGAAATTGAAGCCGCGCGATTGGCAGGAAAGGCGACCGTCAGCGAATTGACTGCTGAAAAAGATCGGCGGATCGCCGACTTGCAGGGCAAACTTGATGCCCTTTCTAAAGACAAAGAGATTGAAATTCACACTCTTCTCAAAGAAAAAGAACGGGAACTTGCAGAAAAAGAGAGTCGTATTCTTTTGCTCAGCGGTGAACAAGAGCTTTTTAAAAAAGAGGTTTTACTGAAAGAACAGTCGTTGAAAGAGCAGTACGAAAATGAATTGAAAAACAAAGATGAAGAAATCGAACGGCTGAAAAACTATAAACTGAAGCAGTCGACAAAAATGGTCGGCGAAAGTTTGGAACACCACTGCGAAACGGAGTTCAATCGCCTCCGTGCAACCGGTTTTCAAAGCGCATACTTTGAAAAGGATAACGACGCCAAACTCGGCAGCAAAGGCGACTACATTTATCGAGATTACGATCAAAACGGAACAGAGTTTGTATCGATCATGTTTGAAATGAAAAATGAGGTCGAAACAACAGCGTCGAAAAAGAAAAATACGGACTTTTTAAAGGAATTGGATAAAGACCGCCGCCAAAAAAATTGCGAATACGCCGTTCTTGTTTCCATGCTGGAGCCGGAAAACGAGTTATACAATACGGGAATAGTCGATGTATCGCACTTATTTGAGAAGATGTATGTGATTCGGCCGCAGTTTTTTATTCCGATGATTACTTTATTGCGCAATGCAGCGCTTCATTCGCTCGAATATCGTAACGAATTGGCTCTTATCAAAGCTCAAAATATCGATATTTCGAATTTTGAAGCGGAAATGAACGACTTTAAGGATAAGTTTTCAAAAAATTTTCGTCTTGCAAGCGAAAAATTCAAAAAAGCCATTGAAGAAATCGACAAAACAATCGAACATCTGCGGAAAACAAAAGAGGCGTTGCTGTCATCAGAAAATAATTTGCGGTTGGCAAACAGCAAAGCGGAGGGTTTAACGATTCAGCGGTTGACGCGAAACAATCCGACCATGCAGGCCAAATTCGATGAGTTAAAAAAGTAAGCGCAGCGCATTTTCTTTTTGCGCTTTAATTCAAATCGATCCAACCTGATTGCTCTATCACTTTGTTAATAACGCCGTCGGCGGTTTCAAAAACGAAACGCATCGGTTCCAATGTGCGGATGTGTACCCTGCGGATGTCTTCATCCGAAATAACGACATTGACCGTCCCGTTGGAGATTGAATCGATTCGGCAATGGTAACCGCGGACTTCTTTCGGCGATTCGGCGTAAATGTAGGCCTTATCGAAAAGAAATTCATACAGCAGCAGCGGCGCCTGAAAACGGCAGTGTTGCCTGATTCCGTAATTATGGGCTGTTTTGTATTGGCTTTCCCTGCTTCGGTTGATGAGGGTCGCCATTGCGTTGAGGGCGTTCACCAAATCTTCTTCGCATCCTGTTTTTTCATAAAAAGCGGTGGCCGCTTTCAGGTAGACAGCCGTCGGATCGGTCGGAAAAGAAACTCCGGCATACAGCGGTGTGCTGTATGCGGAATGAAAATACGGCGAAGCGTTCTCTTTCTGAATATGGCACTCTGCCGCTTTCAGCAGTTTTGCTCCGAGCAGAAAAAATTCCGTTTTCAATTCATCCGAAAAATCGGTCTGCGGTTCGGACAGTTCAAGAAATTGTTTGGCTGAAATCAATGCTGTCGGCGGATAAGATTCATCGTAATTCGGTTTCTTGTTTTTCAAATAGGTGAGCGCTTTTATAAGGACATTCCGGCACAGTTCGGCTTCTTCCGTTTTGCCGGCTTTTTGGTTCAGGTGCGACATTGCCATGAAAGAAGAAAGCAATAACGGAGAAGCTGTCAGATCTTCTTTTGTATCGGGATAAAAGATATTCCCGCTGGGTAACTGCATTTTCGAAAAATAATCGGAAATCAGATTGGCAAAATCCAAATCATTGCTGATCAGAGCCAGATTGAGAAGGAGGAAGCCCGATTCGGGATCTTTAACGGCGTTTAAATTAAGTTTGTTGAGTTGCGGTTGAACAAAGATATTTTTGATAGCGGTAATCCGCTTTTCGGAAATCTCTTTAAATTCCGGAAAGAGTGCGCCGGCTGTAGCCGCCAAAATATCCGCATAGCAAATTTCATCGGAAGTTTGCGGAATCGGAGTTTTTACAGCCCGTTCCGCTTCCTGTCTGATAATTTCATGCGGATCTCTGAACACGGAAAATCCGGCGCTCGTTGTCTGTCCTTTTTCGTTCTGTACAGATAACAGATAAACACCCGGCGCCGCCATTTCTTCGAATGCGAACTGAATCGTCGGCGGTTCTTCCGGTTCGGATTTTTCTTCTTCCGCATTGGGATTTTTCGGCTGAGGTGTTCTTTCGAAAACAGTTTTGCTGCCGTCAGGGGCGGTCAGCGTCAGTTTAACCGGCGCCTTTGTATGAATCCGACCGGTAACGGTTTCTCCGATAAAGTAATATGTCCGTTTTAAATCAATGGTCGGAATCCCCGAAATATCAAGAATGACATTTTTCAGACAGTCGTTTTCGGGAATTGCGGCCAGAGAAAAGGCCCATCTGACAGTTTCATTGTATTCCATTTGTCGGAAATTTTCTTTTGCCAATAAGTCGATTTTGATTGTCTGCGTTTTTTGATCAAACTGTAAATAGGAAATGCGCTCAACGGGACTCGGACAGGCAACGGCAAACATTTTCCTTCCGGGAGTTGTGAAACAACCCCACAGAGTGTTTTCTTCCTGCCGCAGGATTGTCGGGTAGTAAACTTCTTCTGAGGGGCGGTCAAGAGAGTTTCCGATATCAAATCCCAAGAGAATGGAGACATCGTGAGGGGCAGCCTCTTTATGTGAATTTTTTTTCATTTCGACTTCAATGATAAAAGAGCGGGCAGCGATATTCGGTCTGATGAATAACGAGTATTTGACACGATCCTTAACTGCGTAAAATTTATAGGGATTAATCTCTTCTGCTTCAAGTTCCAGTTTTTCGTTGTCAATCAGAATAGCCGGTCCGGCAAGTGAGTCGGCTCGGAAAAAAAGCGGCGGCTGTTCTCTTGAAAGCCAAAGGCGGTCGAATCTTGTAAAATGATCGTCCGGATAGTTGTTTCCGTCCGGATAAACGGCCCGGATATAAACTTGCGGGTGTACGGAAAGGGTAAAAAGCGCTGAAAGAATAAATAATAAAATTCCGTTCTTTTTTTTCATGATTTATTTTATTTTATTTTTTTGTCCTTGTCAATAAAAATCAGAAATCGACGGTGAGTCCGTCGTAGGCCAATTCCGTTCCGGGCGGCAATTCGGCGCTGACCGCTTCGTGTTCCAGATTGTGGCAGATGTGGGTGAAATAAACTTTCTCTGCTCCGATTTTTCCGGCGATTTCCGCTGCCTGAGGCAGGGAGAGGTGGGTCGGATGGGGGCGCCAGCGCAGGGCGTTTAAAACCAAGACGCGGCAGCCGGAGGCGGCTTTCAGAGTTTCGGCCGGAATGCGGAGGGCGTCGGTGATATAAACCAAGCCGCCGATTCGGTATCCGAAAATCCGCAGGTGTCCGTGATAAACCGGCAGCGGCACGATCTGACGGCCGCCGATCTCAAAAGGCCTCCGAACGCGGTGCGGCGCCAGCGACGGAAATCCGCCTCCGGCCTGTTTCGGCGGGGTGAAGGCGTAGGGAAAGGTGCGCCGCAGCGTTTTCAGCGTTTCGCGGCTGCCGTAAACCGGAAGCGGCCGGCGCGCGGTAAAAACCCGCAGGTCGTCGAGACCGAAGATGTGATCGGCGTGCGCATGGGTGTAGAGGACGGCGTCGACGCGGTCAAGTTTTTCCCGCAGAGCCTGAAGACGGAATTCAGGCGGCGTATCGATGAGCCACTTCTCTCCGCCGGTCTCCAGCAAAGCGCCGCAACGGGTGCGTTTGTTTTTCGGGTTTTCGGAGCGGCACACGGAACAGCGGCATCCGATAACGGGAATACCGTGGGACGTTCCCGTTCCCAGAAAAGTCAGTCTCATTCCGTCCGCTCCGTATTCCGCCGTTTTAAAATCGCTTCGGCAATGAAGAGGTCTTCGGGACGGGTGATTTTGATGTTTTGCGGATCGCCTTCCGCGACGGCGCAGGAAAATCCGGCGTCAAAAAAGAGGGAAGAGTCGTCGGTGTACGTTTTTCCCGATCCTTCGGCCAGCCGGTGCGCTTCCCGCAGTTTTTCCGTCGGAAACTTTTGCGGCAGCTGCACATTGAAAAGCCGGTCGCGGCGCAGAATGCGGCCGATTTCGTTTGATTCGGTTTTTTCCAAAACCGTAAACGGAATTTCGCAGCCGGGCGTCACCGCTTCCGCCGGGTGACGGAGAACCGCCGCAACCGTTTCCCGGGTGACCAACGGCCGCGCCGTTTCATGCAGCAGCGTTACGGGGAACGAACAGCGGGTAAGTCCGGCCGCCACCGATTGCCGGCGGGTTTCTCCCCCCGGCTGCCACAGAAGCGGCGGAAGTTCGATTTTCAGAGCGGCGATGATGTTTTCAATCTCCTTTCGGGTGCCTTCTCTGTAAACAATGACGATCTCTCCGATTTCGGGAAATCCGGATAACGCTTCCAATGCGTATGCAAAAACCGGTTTTCCGTTTAACTCAAGGAACTGTTTCGGGCAGCTGCCTCCCATGCGGCTGCCGCTGCCGCCGCTGAGTAAAACCGCACTGACGGATTTCATGATTCAATGCTCCGAATTTGAAGGACGTTGGGAATTGCCGACACTCCTTTTTTGACTTTATACAAATCTTTGGCGCGGTTAAGTTCGATCATAAATTCTCCTTCCAGAAGATTTTTTTCGTTTTCATGAAGACTGCCGCGCAGTAAATGACCGGAAAACGGTTTCAGAATGTTTTCGATTTCTGAAAAGAGATTGCTGACCTCTTTGCTTAAAATCGAAAAGGTGTAAATTTTCCGGGGGGAGGAAATTTCCCATTCAACTTCAATCAGACGGTCTTTGATGTTTTCGATGTGCTGGAGATTTTTGCAGTCGGTACGGTGAACGATGATGCCGCGGCTGTGTGAAATGTAGCCGATAATCGAATCTCCGGGGGCAGGGCGGCAGCAGGTGGCGGTCTTGATTAAAAAGTTTTTCTCTTTATTGACCGAAAGTCCCAGCCGCGCTTTATCGAAAAATTCGCGGACAACAGCGCCCGGTTCGGCGGCGGCCGTCTTTTTTCCTTTTTTTGATTCGCCCGGCAACACAGCGGGCGCTTTTTTCTTCGCAATAATCGACGATTCGATGATGTAATTTTCATCGTTTTTATTGAGCCACTGTCGGATCTTTGAACGGGCGGTGGAGGTTTTAACGAATTTCAGCCAGTTGATATTCGGTCGGGCGTTCGGCGACGTTTGAATTTCCACCATTTGAGAGTTTTCCAGCGGCCGGTTAAGGGGCGAGATTTTTCCGTCGACTTTGGCTCCGATACAGTTGTTTCCCAGTTGAGTATGGACCCGATAAGCAAAATCAATCGGTGTCGATCCTTTCGGCAGTTCGAGAATCTGTCCGGCCGGCGTAAAGACATAAATGGTGTCTTTCAGTAAATCCCTCTGAATTTCTTCCAAAAATTCGCGGGAGTTGTACATGGAGTTTTGCCACTCTTTCATTTTATTGATGACAGAGAGGTTGATGTCGTCTTCGCCGTTGAGTTTGATGTTTTTTTTATACGCCCAGTGGGCGGCGATGCCGTGCTCGGCCCGGTTGTGCATCTCTTCGGTTCGAATCTGAATTTCCAAAATCAATCCGTTGGGCACCATGACCGTTGTATGCAGACTTTGATATTTATTTGCTTTCGGCATGGCGATGTAATCTTTGAATTTCCCTTCAATCGGCGTGTAAAGGCTGTGAACGAGCCCCATTAAAATGTAACACTCCTGATTGGTGCGGCAAATGACGCGGATGCCGAGAATATCGGAAATTTCCTGCAAGCTGATGTGCCGCCGTTTCGTCTTTCGGTAAATCGAATAGATGTGTTTGGTTCGCGCCGAGGTCGTGACTTTGTAGCCGGCTTTGCGCGCCTCGGACTTGATCTCTTCCTGTACGCGGTCGAGAGTTTCGCGGTATTTTTCAACGTCTTCGTGGACGGTCTGCCTGATGTGGTTGTACGCTTCCGGATTGAGTTCTTTGAACGCCAAATCCTCCAGCTCGGTTTTCATCCACGAAATTCCCAGTCTCTCGGCCAGCGGCGCATAGATGTCCAGGCACTCCCGCGCAAACCGTTTTGCCCGCTCCGGCGGCAGAAAATGAACCGTCTGAATGTTGTGGAGTTTGTCCGCCAGTTTGATGATGATGACGCGGATGTCCTGCGTCATGGCAATCAGCATTTTGCGGATTGATTCGGCTTCCTGTTCGTTCTTTTTCGACAGTTTGACGCCGGAAATTTTTGTCACGCCGTTGACAAGCCGGGCGGTCTCCTCCCCGAAGTCGGTCTTTAATTCCTCAAGCGTGTAACCGGTGTCTTCCACGGTGTCATGAAGCAGGGCGGCCATTACGGTCATGGCGTCCATTTTCATATCAATGAGAATTAAGGCGACGCTTACGGGATGAATGATGTACGGTTCTCCGCTGAGCCGTTTTTGACTGCCGTGGAGTTCGATCGCCTTGCTGAGCGCGGCCTGAATTTTCCGTCTGTCTTTTCCTGAAAAGAGGTCCAGTTTAGATTGAAAGGAGGTGATGATGGTTTCCATAAACGACCCGTTCCCGACCGGCGGCGTCCCGCAGAACACCCGTTTCAGTATAACACAATTCTTCCATTTTGGCACGAATAATTTTCATTTGATGGGGAGCGGCTTCCAACAGCAGCCGCCCGCCCGGATTCAGTTTGACCGGGGCGCCGCTGAGAATGCGCAGGATCAGGGAAAGACCGTCGCCGCCGTCGGTAAGAGCCGGTTCCGGTTCATATAAATCGGGTTTGAGGTTTTCCATTTCCGTCAAACTGATATACGGCGGATTGGCGGCGATGATGTCGTAGTGTCCGGGAAGATTTTTCATCAAATCCCGTTTAAAGACAGTGATTTCCAATCCGAGACGGCGGAAATTCCTCCGCGCCACTTTTAACGCGGCTGCGCTGATATCCGATGCGCAGACCGTCCAACGCGGACGGGCGTTTTTCACCGCGGCGGCGATACAACCGGAACCGGTACAGAGATCGAGCACCCGTAACGGCTTATTCTTGTCGCCGCTTTCAATGACGGCTTCGGCAAGCGTTTCGGTTTCCGATCGCGGAACCAAAACAGCCGGCGTGACCTCCAAATCCAAGCCGAAGAAACAACGGCTTTTGGTAATGTAAGCGACGGGAACGCCGGCAAGACGTCGTCTCAAAAAGCGGTTAAATCTCCGCTTTACGTTTTCCGGAACCTTCTCGTCAGCTGCCAGCAGCAACTGCGTCTGATTCAATCCCGATGCATATTCCGTAAGCAGCCGCACGTCCCACTGCGGTGAATCGAAATTTTCAGGAGAACGCGGCGGCGGCGCCTCTTTCAGACGGCGAATTGCCTGCGTCTGCAGCTCTTTAAAAGTCATCGTTGTCTGTCAACGCATCCTGGTTGGCGTTGATTTTCAACGCTTCGATTAATTCTTCCAGTTTTCCTTCCATTATTTGGTCGAGTTTATAAAGCGTTAAATTGATTCTGTGATCGGTCAGACGGTTCTGCGGAAAGTTGTATGTGCGAATCCGTTCGGAACGGTCTCCGCTTCCGACTTGGTGTTTTCGATCGGCGGCGCGTTCGGCTGCTTTTCGGGCTTCTTCCATTTCGTAAAGACGCGAGCGCAGCACCTTTATGGCCTTTGCCCGGTTTTTGATTTGCGACTTTTCGTCCTGGCAGGTAACCACCAATCCGGTCGGTAAGTGGGTGACGCGGACAGCCGAGTCGGTCGTATTGACGCTCTGCCCGCCGGGACCGGAGGAGCGGTAAACGTCGATTTTTAAGTCGTTTTCGTTGATTTCAATGTCGGTTTCTTCCGCCTCCGGCAAAACGGCAACGGTAACGGCTGAAGTGTGGATGCGTCCGCCCGATTCGGTTGCGGGAATTCGCTGGACACGGTGAACGCCGCTTTCATAACGCAAATCGCCGTAAACTTCCCGCCCGCTGATGTTGAAAATGATTTCTTTAAAACCGCCCAGTTCGTTTTCATTGGAGGAGAGCACTTCGATCTTCCATTTTCGGGCATCGGCGTAATACGAGTACATTCGGAAGAGATCGGCGGCAAAAAGAGCCGATTCGTCGCCTCCCGTCCCCGCGCGGATTTCCATAATAATATTTTTCAAATCGAGAGGATCCTTAGGAATCAGCAGTTTTTTTAACTCCGCTTCCAGAATTTCTCTCTTTTTTTCACATTCTTTTAAATCTTCTTTGGCCAGTTCCCGCATCTCTTCGTCGGAGTCGTCTGTCATCAGTTCACGGCAGTCGCTGATTTGACGTTCGGTTTCTCTGTATTCGTCAAATTTTTGTTTAATTTCAAACAACGCGGCGTGTTCCGTTGTCAGTTCGCGGTAGCGGTTGCGGTCGGCAATCACCGCGGGATCGGCCAGCAGCGTCTCGATTTTTTCAAAATTCTCGGCAATTTTTTCCAGTTTATCGAACATTCCCATGCCCTCATTATACGGTTTTTTTGATAAAAGACAAATGACCTGCGGAATTTTTTACCGTAAATCGAATCTGTTTCCGAATAAATAATTTGACAACAGCGGAAAGTGCATGTATAATAGCAACAGAATTCATCACAGGAGTTTCTTTGTGAAAAAATTGATTTTTTGTTTGGTAATAGCGCCGATGCTGATGTGTTCGGTTCCGTTTATAACGAAGTTTGAAATGGCTTACGCCGGAGACGCCTCCGGATCGGGATATTTCCGCATTCCCGCATTGCTGACGCTGCGCAGTCCGGACGGCTCCCTGACCGATACCGTTGTGGCTGTTCAGGACGTCCGTTTCTCCGGGTTGGGGGATTCTCCCGCCAATATCGATTCGGGAATTCGTATCTCGCACGACGCCGGAAAAACCTTTGACGGGCACCGTCTTCTGCCGCCGTACACCTTCCGCGACGTAGCGGACGGAGAAAAGCATAAAACCGATTCGGCTTCCTTTATCGACTGTTCCCTGTTTCAGAATTACGGAACGGGCCGGCTTTTCGTCGCGGTCAATATGTTCCCATGGGGGGGCGGCATCATGGGCGGAAACGTCGTAGAGGGTACGCCGTTTGTCGAAAAAGACGGCGAAACCGTGATGCTGCTGACGGCAACGAAGGCGGCGGTTGATTTGATTGAAAGCGGAGAAGCGCCGGATCCCGAAAAAATTTGGGAAAAAGCGGCGCGTCTGTCCGATGTCAAACGTCCCGGAACCTATTATGTGAAAAAAGTTTCCGAATATCCCGTTTATCAAACCGATGCTTCGGGAGGGATTTTGTCCGACGAAAACGGATATGCGCGGCTGAAAGAGCCGTTTAAGCGGGAAATTTACGATGAAAACGGCAGTTACACGAATTTCTTTCTGAACGAACGGTATGAAGTCTGCTATGACGACGGCAGCGATCGGGGGATTGTCCTGAAGGTTCAGCAAATCGGCGGCGGGGAAACCGTTCCGATGAACGTCGCGTTTAAATATTCGATTTTTCAAATGTTCCGCACGTCGTATAACTTTTTGATTTACAGCGACGATAAAGGGCAGACGTGGTCGGACCCGATCAATTTGACCGGTATGATTCAAAAACCGACGGAAAACGTCACATACCAAATCGCATCGCCGGGAACCGGTCTTTATGTTGACCGCGGTCCTTACAAAGGAAGGGTGATGTTTGCCTGCTATACGAATACATCTCCCGACGGAGCGGTGAAGGCGGAAGTGCCGGTTGCGGTTTGGTCGGATGATAACGGCAAGACGTGGACGCGCGGCGAGACGCTGACTGATTTGGGCGATACCGTCAAGATGTCGGAATCGGTTCTGACGGTGATGCCGGACGGCAATATCCGCATTTTTTCGCGGACGGGATCGAGCCGGGTCGGTACGGCGCTCTCCCTTGACGGCGGAAAAACGTGGCAGACGGCGCAAAAAATTGAAAAAATTTACAATGCCGCAAGTTCCGGCTGTCAGATTACGGTTTTCAATTATCCGGTCAAGGTTGACGGCTGTGACGCGCTGGTTTTGGCCTCTCCGCAATCAGTTAAGGCGAGGGAAAAAGGGACATTGTGGATCGGTTTGATTCGCGACGGCTCGGGGAATGAAATCGACTGGACGCCGACGACGATTCACGACGGCGCTTACGCCTACTCTTGCGCAACTCCGCTGGCCATTTATTCCGAAAGAGGATTCCCCGCGGTCGGTCTCTACGCCGAGTTGGAAGGCAACAAAATGCATTACGGGATTCTTTCGTTTGATGATTTGCGCCGCTGACAGGAAGTTTCGGAGCGAAATTTGAAGGGAAGAAGCGTCCGCTTGCGGCGCTTCTTCCCTTTCTTTTTCTTTTTCTTTCGGCGGCAAACCGGTTGATTTCTTTTGAGATTCCGGGTAATCTGGATTTATGAAAAACCCGGCTGCCGTTCTGATTCTTTCCGTTCTGTTTTCAGGCTGCGTGATTTGGAAAAGCGCCCGCGCCGTCGAAGCGCCGCAAACCGACGGAAAAATTACCGACAGGGCTCAAAAGATCGTCTTTGACACCGGAAAAGCGCCGGAATCTTCCGGCGTCGAGAACATCTTCGGCGATGAAAATTACTTTATCACCCACGGAGACAGTTTTTGTCCGTCGGCCGTTTACGGAATGCAGGTTGAGGACGGAGAGATTGTGCGCTATGACGAGTTCCGGCTGAAGGGCGGTACGCAATTCGACTGGGAAGATACGGCCTCTTCCGTCGATGAAAACGGAAACCGGACGCTCTATTTGGCCGATATCGGCGACAACTGGCGTTTCCGGACGCGGAAAACCATTTACGTTATCACGAAAATCGAAAACGACCGCGCCGTTGTCGACCGGAAAATCCGGTTCCGCTGTGTCAGGGACGGAAAAACCGTGTATGCCGATACCGAAGCGCTGTTTTTTTACGGCGGCGCGTTATATGTTATGACCAAAAATTCCGGAAAGGCGCTGATGTTCCGGATTCCGCTGGACGAAGGCGACCGCGTTGACGCCGAATTCGTGCAGTCGGTTTCCGTTCCCTCTCTCATTACCTCTGCGGCCGCAACCGACGACGGCGCTGTTTTGGCGGTTCTGTCGCTCGGGTACCTGTATTTTTACGATATTTCCGGCGGAACGGATAACCTCGATTCAAAAGTGATAAAAATTTACTCCGCCTCCGGCTGCCGCCAGTGCGAAGGCGTTTGTTTTACCCGCGACGGAAGGGTCGCCGTCACTAACGAGCAAGGCGAACTCTATCTGTTTTCGGTTGACTTTTAAGGATTTTCGTTCTCTCCGGCAGCCGGACTCAGCCGTTCCAGTTCCTGCGTTAAACGAAGATTTTCGGCTTTCAGCGCTTCGATTTCTTTTGTGAGCGTTTGCACGGAAGAGACGGCTTTTTTATCGTTGGTGAAGTTGTCGATGACCCCATAGCGTTCCAGGAAGAAGAACAGAAGTATGTAAGGGACGACAATCAGAAATGAGACAAGGATGCGTCTGACGGTAGCTCTGTAGTCTTTATCTCCCGACGGTTTTGTCATGAAAGCCTCCTGTTTTGATATTAGCCTGTTTCTGGAAAAAAGTCAAATCCGAATTCATGGAAAATTCCTGCTTGATATTTGGGGAGGGGAGTGGTATAGTGAAACTATATGGAATAAAAAGGAGTTCCCGATGCAAAAACGACGTTTTTTTTTCTTTATATTTATCCTGTTTTCATTCCTGTGTTACGGGATTGATGCGGATTTTGATTTAACTCCGCTGACAGAAAACGGGGTTCTTGTCTATCCCACGCCTCCGAGGGCGTCCGGACAGAGCGATGTATTGGCTTTGCGTTGTGAGCCGATTGAAACCGTGCGTATTGCCGCCATCGGATTGGGAATGCGGGGATCTTCCATGACGCTGAGTTTTGCCCGTGTTCCGAACGCCGAAATTACCGTTATTTGCGATAAAAATCCCGAAGCGGTTGAAAAGACGGTTCGGGCGTTAAAAGCCCTCGGTAAATCGGAACCTGTAACGTATACAGGCGAAGAAGATTGGAAAGAGATTTGCCGTCGCGGCGATGTTGATTTGATTTGCGTTTTTACGCCGTGGCCGCTGCACACTCCGATTGCTGTCGAGGCAATGAGAAACGGAAAGCACGTCGCAATAGAAGTTCCGGCGGCATTGACATTGCGGGAGTGTTGGCAGTTGGTCGATACGGCTGAACAGACCCGCCGCCATTGTATTATGATGGAGAACTGCAATTATGATTTTTTTGAAATGGCAATACTGAATATGGCGCAGCAGGGTGTTTTCGGAGAAATCGTTCACGTCGAAGGTGCGTATATCCACGATTTGCGCAGCATGCACTTTGCTTTGCCGGGGGAAGAGGGACATTATGAGGATATGTGGCGTCTTCAGGAGACTCGGAAACATACCGGGAATCTCTATCCGACGCACGGATTGGGACCTGTCGCTCATGTTTTGAATCTCCATCGTGGTGATAAAATCGATGTTCTGGTTTCGCTTTCCTCTGGACAATTCGGAATGAGTGCATTTGCCGAAAATAAATTCGGTAAGGATTCCGAATTTGCGGGAGAGGATTATCGGTTGGGCGATATGAATACAACCGTTGCCAGAACCGTTAACGGAAAGACGGTTATGATTCAGCATGACGTGACTTCTCCCCGTCCGTACAGCCGTCTTCATACTGTCAGCGGAACAAAGGGATTTGCACAGAAATATCCGGTAGAGACCATTGCTTTGGATCCAGATGCCCATCAGTCGGTTTCCAAGGCAAAATTAAAGGCACTTCTGAAAAAATACGAGCATCCGATTACCAGACAGTACGGACGGAAAGCAAAATCCGTCGGCGGGCATGGCGGAATGGATTATATTATGAACTGTCGAATCATTTACTGCCTGAATCACGGGCTGCCGATGGATCAGGATGTTTATGATGCGGCCGAATGGAGCGCTTTTTGTGAGTTGACGGAAGTTTCGGCCGAAAACAACGGAATTCCTGTTCGATTTCCCGATTTTACAAGAGGCGCATGGAACCGTTTGGACGGTGTAAAATATTATATGGACGGAGAATGAAAATTAATTCAATGAAGAGTGCTTCGGAAGTGCGCACGGCTTGCCGCACAGGACGTTGGGACGGACCAACCTGCGGATTGGCGCCCGGTTTTGTTCAGGCCAATTTGGCTGTTTTTCCGAAAGATTGGGCCTATGATTTTCTGCTTTTTGCGCAGCGCAATCCCCGTCCGGTGCCGGTTTTGGAAGTCGGTGAAACTGGTGATTTTCTTGTGAAAGAGCTTGCCGAAGACGCCGATATCAGAACCGATTTACCGAAATACATCGTTTGGGAGAACGGAAAGCCTGTCTGTGAAGTGCCCGATATCGTCGATTTTTGGAGAGAGGATCTCGTTTGGTTTCTGATTGGCTGCAGCTTCAGTTTTGAAGAGGAATTGATGAATGCAGGACTTCCTGTCCGTCATATTGAGGAAAAAGTCAACGTTCCGATGTACCGAAGTTCATTGATTTGCAGAGGCGCCGGAAAAATTCCTGATACGCCGATGGTTGTCAGTATGAGACCTTACACGCCGGAAGACGCCGAACGGGCTTCGGAAATCACCGGAAGGATGCCGTCTGTTCACGGAGCCCCCGTTCATAAGGGCTCTCCCGACGCTATCGGCATTAAAGACATTCAAAAACCGGATTTTGGGGATGCCGTTACGGTCTATCCCGGAGAAATTCCTGTTTTTTGGGCATGCGGAGTCACTCCGCAATCGGCAGTCATGGAAGCGAAGCCGCCGTTTATGATTTCACACGCCCCGGGGCATATGTTCATCGGAGATAAGCGGAATGAAGAGTACCGCATTTGATAAAATTGAAAATTTGGTATTACAGGATCCCGGTAAAAGAGGGTTTCCGCGCTTTGCCGTTCCGGGAATGTACCGTCGGGCGGCGGAGTCTCTTTTTTTTGCGTCGTCAGTATGGATGGTTTCCGGATTTTGGATTCTTGGGGCAGGCGCCTTGGAAACCGACGGACCTCCGGGAACGGTGGTTTTGGCATCCGCTTTGAAACAATTAAAAATTCCGGTCAGAGTTTTTACCGATGCACACTCCGTCGGAATTTTTCACTCCGCTTCGGCCGCTCTCGGATTGACTGATCTTCCGGTTGACGGTGCGGATCATTTCGCATTCCGTTCAGGAGAAATTGCGCCGTCGCATTTTATCGCGTTGGAGCGTCCCGGAAAAGCTGTTGACGGAGAGTGTTATAATTTCCGGGGAGAGTCGGTATCCCGGTTTACGGCCGATACCGATGCTCTTTTGAACCGGGTCAAATCGGAGGGGAGTGTTATTGTTGCTGTCGGTGACGGCGGTAACGAGTTGGGAATGGGAAATTTCCGCAGGCAAACGGAAAGACTTTTTTCGGACGGACGGCCTTTTGCCGCTGTCGCCGTTTCCGATTTTCCTCTTTGTGCCGGAGTCAGTAATTGGGGAGGTTACGCTTTGGCAGCCATGCTTTCGTTGCTGAGCGGAAGGCCTTTGATGCCGACTGCTTCAACGCTTTCGGCGGTTCTGAAAGCGTGTGCGGCGGCCGGTTGCGTTGACGGCGTTACCGGGCGGAATGAAACTACGGTGGACGGACTGCCTCCCGGATATGAGGAGGAAGTTTACGTGCAAATACGGAGGATTGCAGATGTTTCCGTTTGAAAAAACGGCGGTGGGCGATTTCGCTGTTTCATGGAAATTGGCGGAAACGATTTCGGTTGAAACTTCTCGCCGGGTTTTGTGCTGTTATCAGGCTTTGAGAGAAAGTAAAAATCCTGTTTTGAAGCAAATCACAGATATCGTTCCGACTTATTTATCCGTCACTGTTTATTTCAGAGAGGCCGGAAACGATGAAATTCAGAAGGCCGTTGCTTTGACGGATGAGTTTTTTTCCCGCTTGGATATGAATTCTGCGGATAATGGAAAAGGTTCCGTCCTGACGGTTGAATTTCCGGTTGTTTATAACGGCGCGGATTTGGAGCGGGTTGCTGAAATCCACGGAATTTCCGTCGAAAGCGTCATTCGGCTTCACTGTTCGTCCGAATACCGCGTTGCCATGATCGGATTTAAACCGTATTTTCCGTATTTAATCGGATTGCCGGCTGAGTTGGAAACTCCGCGGTTGGATTCTCCGCGGCTGTCGGTTCCTGCCGGTTCCGTTGCCGTAGGCGGAGCGCAAACGGGAATTTATCCGGAGGTTTCGCCCGGCGGTTGGAATCTTCTCGGAGTAACTGATCCGGAATTGCTGAAACAGTTGCGCCCCGGCGATCGGGTTTTGTTTAAAGCTGTCAGTAAATAAAAAGGAGAAAAAATGGTTGTCAACTGCGATATCGGGGAGAGAGGAGTCAATCATCCGACAGATTTAAAGTTAATGACTCTTATTTCAACCGCCAATATTGCCTGCGGCGGGCACGCCGGAGATCGGGAAAGCGTCGACGCTTTTTGCGCATTGGCAGATAAGAATAACGTAACCGTTTCAGCGCATCTGTCCTATCCCGATAAAGAAAATTTCGGGCGGATTTCCATGAAAATCGATCCGGAACGATTAGCGGATTCTCTTTCCGAACAATATGAATTGATGCCTCCGGCAGTAAAACGTATCAAATTTCACGGAGCGCTTTACAATGATGCTGTCGCCGAAGGCCGGCTTGCTTCTTTTTTGACAGAATGGATGAAACGGAATGCCGTCAATGAAGTCATTGCACCGAATGATTCTGCGTTGGCGGCGGCGGCACGGAACGCCGGAATTAAGGTTGAGGCGGAGGGCTTTGCCGAACGACGGTATATTTGGGATCCTCGGACGCGGCAGCTGACTTTGATGCCGCGCCGTTATCCGGAGGCGTCAATAAAAAATTTAAAGGAAGCGGTTGAACAATCCGTGCGGATGGTGCGTTCCGGAGAAGTGACGGCATTTGTTGAAACCGGCGGGGAGTGGATTGAGCGTCTCTGTCCGATTGTTGTCGAAACGGTCTGCATTCATTCCGATTCTGTGATTGCTGTGGATTTGGCGGAATTGTTACGGAAATGCTGAAAGAAGTCGCACCCGGATTTTCCAGAAAAGTCTCCTTACCTGTTTACGGTCTGCAGGATCGCGGTATTGCTCCCGGGGGAGCGGCTGACCGGTTTTCGTTAGAGTGCGCGCTCTCTGTTTTGGGCGCCGGCGGAGATTCGTGGGAGGCCTATGAGTCGGTTGTGCCGGGACGGTGGGAGTGGGATGAGGATTCTTTTGCGGTTATGACCGGCGCTCCGTGCAAAAATGCTCTTCTGTGTCTGCCTTCCGGCGGAGCGGAACCGGTTGCGGAAGGAGTTCCGTTTTTTGCTCCTGCCGGTTCGCGGTTGAACTGCGGTGAACGGATAAAAGGGTTTCGGATTTATTTGACATCGGTGAAAAAAACGGAAATTCCTGATCCGATCCGCCGCCGCCTGCTTCCGGTTGAAGAACGGTATGCCTGGGCGGAATTCGGCTGTATCCGTGTTGTTCGGGGACCGGAAGCCGCATTACTGAAGGATCCGTCGGTTTTCTGCCGTTCTTATTGGAAAATTTCAGTAAAATCTGATCACAGCGGATTGAGATTGGAAGGAATTGTACCGGAAACGGATTCGCTAAACATGATTTCCGATGCGGTTGCCGATGGAACCGTTCAGTTGACGCCGCAAGGTCCGATTGTGTTGTTGCACTCACGGCAGACAGTCGGCGGGTATCCGCGGATTTACAACGTGATTTCGGCCGATGTTGATTTGCTGGCGCAATACATGCCGGGACAAATCATTCATTTCAGGGAAATTGATATCGGTGAAGCACGGCGCATTAATGAAGAAAAAAAACTGTCGGCAGTTGCTTTTGAGACAGAATAAGGAGTTTATATGGATATTTGGTATGCAGACGGGAAATTCGTTCCGGAAGACGAGGCTTTTGTTTCGGCAAGAGATCTGGCTGTTTTGCGCGGATTCGGGGTGTTTGATTTTTTGAGAACCTATCACCGGAAACCGTTTTATTTGGAGGCGCATATCGATCGCTTTTTCCGTTCGGCGGACGTGATCGGACTGAAAATTCCGATGAGCAAAAAAGAGACGGCCTCCGTGATCGAAGAGACGCTTTCGCGCAATCCTCATCTTGAGGAGGCTAATATCCGGTTTGTCTTTACCGGCGGAAGCAGTCCCGACAATACTTTGCCGGCTGATAATGCCGGAAAATTTTACGTCATGGTCAGCCGTAAACAGGAGTGTCCTGCGTCGTGGTACAGCGACGGAGTGAAAACGATAACTGTTGATCAAAAACGCGCCTTTCCAGAGGCCAAGAGTATTGATTACATTGCCGCAATTCAGGCGCAGCGCCAGGCAAAGAGTGTCGGCGCCGTTGAAGCGTTGTATACAGATGAAAAAAAGCGGGTTTTAGAAGCAACCACTTGTAATTTTTTTATTGTTAAAAACGGGAAATTGGTGACTCCCGGAGACGGAATCCTCCGCGGAATTACCAGAATGGCGTTACTGGAACTTTTAGACGGAAAGATTGATGTTGAAATCCGGGATATCAGTTTAAATGAGGCGCTTGATGCGGATGAAGCATTTATTACGGCTTCCAATAAGGAAATTGTTCCGGTTGTCAGAATCAATGACAGTGTTATCGGAGACGGAAAAGTCGGTAAAACTGTTAAACAGGTAACGGCTTGGTTCCGGGAAATGACGGACAGGTATTGATTTCATGGATTCCCGATTTTTCCCTCGCGCGGAAATCGATTTAAAGGCGCTTGCCGGCAATTACCGTCGGTTGAAAGCGTTGATGGCGCCGACGGCGCGGATGGCGGCGGTAATCAAAGCGGACGCATACGGTCACGGAGCCGTCAGGACGGCCCGGACGGCGTTAAACGAAGGCGCTTCCTTTTTGGTTGTTGCCCGGCCGGAAGAAGCGTTTGAACTGAGGGCGGCGGGCATCGGCGCGCCGGTTCTGCTTTTGGGTGCGCTGCCGCCGGAAAACGTGCGGGAAGCCGCCGAGGCCGGAATCACGTTGTCGGTCAACGGATTTGATGATGCGCATGAATTGAGCAGCCGGCTCGGCGGCGCTTCGGTGAAGGTTCACCTCAAAGTCGATACGGGCATGGGGCGGCTTGGGTTTTCTTTTAACGAATTCAGTGCTGATATTTCCGATGCGCTGCGAACGGTTCGTTCGGTTGCCTCGTTGCCGGGAGTGGAACTCGAAGGACTCTACACTCACTTTGCTTCTGCTGATGCCGCCGAAGAAGAGACCGCTTTTTGCCTTACCCAATTTGACAGTTTTTCGCGGCTGATTCGGATTTTAGAAAAAGAGAATCTGCGCCCGCCGATTTGTCACTGCGCCAACAGTGCGGCGACGCTGCGATTTCCTCAAATGCACCTCGATATGTGCCGCGTTGGCATTGTACAATACGGTTTGCGTCCGTCGGAATTTGTCGATGTCGCCGCACTCGGTTTCCGTCCTGTCATGACACTGCGTTCGCGAATCATTTATCTCAAAGAGGTTCCAGCCGGATTTCCCGTCAGTTACGGTTCGGTGTGGAAAAGCCGGCGTCCGTCGCGGATTGCGACCGTAGCCGTCGGTTACGGTGACGGTTACCGCCGCTGTCTCTCCAACTGCGGGGAGATGCTGCTGCGCGGCAAACGGGTGCCGGTTGTCGGACGGGTGTGCATGGATCTGACGATGATTGACGTCACCTCCGTTCCCGAAGCGGCCGTCGGGGACGAGGTGACCGTTTGGGGTGTTGAGGGAAGCGAAACGCTGTCGGCCGACGAAGTTGCGGCGGCGGCCGGCACCATCGGCTACGAAATGACAACCGGATTAAACGTCCGCGTGCCGCGGATTTTCAAGGAGTGAGTTTGAAACGCGTTCTGTTTGTCTGTCTCGGAAACATTTGCCGTTCGCCTCTGGCACAGGCGCTTTTCGAAAAGGAAATCGAAGAGCGGGGATTGAGCCCGGCGGTTGTGGCCGACAGTTGCGGTTGTTCCGGCTGGCACAGCGGCGATTTGCCGGATCCCCGGATGAGGACGGAAGCGGCGCGCCACGGAATCGATTTGACCCACCGTGCGCGGAAAATCACAAACCGCGACGGCAGTGAATTCGATTATATCTTTGCAATGGATGAAGAGATTTATGACCGCCTTTCCGATGAATTGGGTGAAAAATACTGGAACAAAATCCGACTGTTTCGGGAGTGGGATCAACCCGATGCCGACGGCAGCCGGGACGTACCGGATCCGTATTACGGCGGCAGAGAGGGGTTTGCAGCGGTTTATGACATTTGCGAACGAAACTGCCGCCTGATTGCCGACCGGCTTTTCCCGTGTAACGATTGATCCGGAAAGGTGTTTTAAAAGAAAGAGGAACGGTTGTGTCTGACGAAAAAAAATTCGAAAAAGAGTGTGCGGTTTTAAACGAAATCAAATCCGAGACGGCGAAGGTCATTGTCGGACAGGAGACGGTGATCGACCGTCTTCTGACGGCGCTGATTTGCGGCGGTCACGTTTTGCTTGAAGGCGTTCCCGGATTGGCAAAGACGCTGACGGTTTCCGTTCTGTCGCAGGTCATCGACGCCGACTTCAAACGGATTCAGTTTACGCCGGATTTGCTTCCCTCCGATTTGTTGGGTACCCTGATATACAATCCTCAGAAGGGGGCGTTTACAACCAAGAAGGGACCGGTTTTTGCCAACATCGTTTTGGCGGATGAAATCAACCGCGCTCCGGCGAAGGTCCAGTCGGCTCTGCTGGAGTGTATGCAGGAGCGGCAGGTAACGCTCGGCGACGAAACCTTCCCGCTGCCGAAACCGTTTTTTGTTCTGGCGACACAGAATCCCATCGATCAGGAGGGAACCTATGCGCTTCCGGAGGCGCAGGTCGACCGTTTTTTCATGAAGCTGAATGTCACTTATCCCCGGCGGGACGAAGAGCTTCGGATTTTGGAGTCGATGAGTCTCAGCGAAATGCCGGCGGTGCGCCGCGGCGCGGTTTCCTCTCAGACGCTGCTCTCGTTTCAAACCCTGCTTGACGAAGTTTATCTTGACGGCAAGCTGAAAGGATACATCGTCGACTTGATCCGGGCGACGCGCGATCCCGCTTCCGTCGGATTGGGAAAACTGAAACCGCTGATCGCCTTCGGCGCTTCTCCCCGCGCCGTCATTGCGCTGGCGAAAGCTTCCAAGGCGACTGCCGTCTTAAACGGAAGAAATTGGGTCAAACCGGAGGACATCGCCGCCGTCGCGCCGGACATTTTACGGCATCGAGTGATTCTCGGTTACGAAGCAATGGCCGAAGGAAAGACTTCGGATGCCGTCATTGACGAACTTCAAAAGGCGTGTCCCATTCCCGCATGTTAAACGCCGATTTAAGAAAAAAAATTGAATATATTAAAATCATGACTCGCAAAAAGACCTCCGGCTCTTTTTCCGGAGGTTATTTGAGCGCTTTTCGCGGCCGCGGCATCGAATTCGAAGAGGTGCGCGAATACGCCGCAGGCGACGATTACCGCGCCATCGATTGGAACGTGACCGCCAAAACCGGCAGGCCGCACATCAAGCGTTTTGCCGAAGAACGGGAGCTGACGCTTTTTTTTGCGGTCGACGTCTCCGCTTCGGCTGATTTCGGCACGGGCGGAAAAACCAAAAAGGAAACAGCCGCCGAAATGGTCTGCGCTCTGGCGTTTGCCGCCGGACTGAACCGCGACCGCACCGGTCTTTTGCTTTTCAGCGACCGCAGCGAGCTGCGCGTGGCGCCGTCGAAAGGCGAGTGGCACTATTTGCGGCTGACAAGGGATCTGCTGGCGTTTGAGTGCCGGGAGAAGAAAACCTCGATTTCGGCCGCCTTAACCGATTTGGATGAAATCACCTCCAAACGGGCGGTGGTTTTTCTCTTTTCCGATTTTATTGATTCGGGATGGGAGAGGGCGCTGAAACAGACTGCAGTCAGACACGATTTGATTCCCGTCGTACTGAGGGATCCGGCGGAGTTGCGGCTGCCTTCCTGCGGACTGATGGAATTTGCCGACGGTGAGAGCGGCCAGACGGTGTTTGTTGACACGGCCTCGCCTGCCGTGCGCCGCCGCTACGAAGAAACCGCCGCCCGCCGCGACCGGGAACTGATGAAGAAACTGAGGAAGTGCGGCGCCGATCCTCTGCTGATTGAGACCGACCGCGACTGGATTGATCCGTTGCGGCGGCTGTTTTTCGGAAGGGAACACCGCTTTCGGGAGGGTGTATGAAAATCGCAGTACGTTTGACAGCCTTTTTGCTGTTTGGTTTTCTTTCCTGCGCGCGCGGGGAACCGCTGCCGGATCTGCTTAAAACGTATCAGGTTCCGACGGGAACCTTCAGCGTTTCGGTTGACCGTTCTTCCGTTAATCCGGCGGAACGGCTGACAGTGAGCGCCGAAACGCGCCGCGAAGACGGAAAGCTTCCCGCTCTGACATGGAGCGGAGATCTGCCGCTGAGGCTTCTTGAGACTTACGAAGCGCCGGCGGAGACCGTCTACCGCTTCGACTCTGATGTGCCCGGCCGTTATGTTTTGCCGCGGCTGAAAGTGGCGTTTCCGGATGAACGGGAATTTTTCACCGACGAAATTCCGCTTACCGTTTTCAGTGAAACGGAAGGCGGCGGGCTTCCCGCGGAAATCCTTCCGATTCAGGATGACGAAACCGATCTGTTTTTGATTCTGCTGAGTGTCTGTGCGGCCGTTTTTATTCTTCTGTTTGCGGTTTTGATTGCGCTTCTGGTGCGTTACCGGATTCTCAAAAAACGTTTAAAGGAGGCGGTTGACCTTCAGCCGCTGAATATACTGACAGCCTTAAAAGAGGCGGCCGCCAACCGTTTCGATACGCTGAAAACCGATCAGGCCGCCGTTCTGATCCTGCGGGCGGTGATGCTTTCGGTGAGTGACGGGGAGAAAATCGACGGGGTGATGGAACAATTCCCCGTCGGAACGCTCCGGAAACTGCGGGAAAAAACGGAGAAGTATCAGAAAATTGCCTTTGCGCAGACTCCCGTCACCAAAACCGAACTGACGGAGGATCTGAATTTTTTCATCGCATTTCAAAAAGAATGGATCCGGCTGAAAAATGAAGAGGCCGCGAAGAAATGAGTTTTGCGTTTCCGTATGCGTTTCTTCTGCTGATTCCGCTCTGTTGCTACCCTGTTTTTGCTTTTTTTTGCAGAAAGCGGCGTCCTGAAACGGTTTTTTCATCGGTTTCGTTTTTCGGGGAAAAGCCGCCGGCGACCTTCCGGACGAAAACGGCCTTTATTCCGAAGCTGCTGTTTGCCGCGGCGCTGCTCTCCGGCATTGCCGCGGCCGCCGGACCTCAGAAAGTCACTGAAGCGGTGGAACGGCCCAAAGAAGGCATTGCCGTCGAGTTGGTATTCGACCGATCTTCGAGCATGGAAACGGTTTTATTGGAGAGTCTGCCTCCGCAAAAGCGGCTTGCGGCTGCCAAAGACGCGTTAAAGGCCTTTGTTTTCGGCGATGAAAAAGAAGGTCTGCCGGGACGTCCGAACGACTTGATCGGACTGATAGTCTTTGCCCGCTACGCCGACACCGTTTATCCGCTGTCGGTTTCGCACGAGGCGTTGCGGCCGATTATCGATTCGGTGGAAACACCGCTCGGCAGTGAGACGGAGGACGGAACCAATATCGGTGATGCGTTGGCGTTGGCGGCGGCGAGACTGAAAGCTTTTGATGAAGATGCGGATTTTAAAATCGACAGCCGCGTGGTGGTTCTTCTGACCGACGGCGAAAACAACGTCGGAGAAAAAACGCCGCTTGAGGCAGCCGAATTGGCAAAAGAGTGGGGAATCCGCGTTTACTGCATCTTTTTCGGCGGACGCGGTTACATCGATTATTACGGACAAAAGTTTCCCGTTTTCAGTCATCCGGCCGGATTTCCCGATTTGACGGCCATCGCCGAGATGACCGGCGGACAGGCGTTTCGCGCCGACAGTACGGGTGAATTGCTGGAAATTTACAAGGAAATCGACCGGTTGGAAAAGACGGCTTTTGAAGTTTCTTCCCTGACTCGGACGGAAGAACGGTACCGGCCGTTTTTAACGGCGGCGGTGGCGCTTTTTTTTGTTTCGGCGGTTTCGGCTCTGACGGTGTACGGAAGGAATTGATGCAGGAGTTGGTTTTTCTTTATCCCGAAGCGTTTTTTCTTTTATGGTTTCTGCCGTTTTTGATTGCGGCGGCGGCCGTTTCAGTTAAAAAACGGCGCCGTATCGAAAAAATTTACACCCGCCGCCGTCCCCGTTCCCGAAGAGCCCGCTTTTTTTCCCGGGCGGCTGCGTTCTGCGCGGCGGCGGCTTTGCCGCTTTGTGTGACGGCGGCAGCCGGTCCGGCCTGGGGAAAAGAGCTTCAGGCGGTGCAGACGGAGGGACGGGATGTGGTTTTTCTTGTCGACGTCTCTCAAAGTATGCTGGCGCGGGATTTGAATCCCAACCGGTTGGTTCAGGCTCAGACGGCCATTAAAGATACGATCGATCTGCTTGAAGGCGACAGGGCGGCTTTGGTTGCGTTTGCCGGCAGTACCGTCGTTATGGCTCCTCTGACGACCGATTATGCGTTTCTGCGGCGGGCGGCGGACGAACTTTCGGTCAGTACGGTTGATCGCGGCGGAACGATGACAGGCGATGCGCTTCGCAAAACCATGCAGTTCATCTTTCCCGATTCGGAAGCCTCTGATGGTTACCGAGACATCATTTTGATTACCGACGGCGAAGATCAGGGCAGTTTTCCGGTTCAGGCGGCCGAAGCGGCCGGAAAAAAAGGCATTCGGTTGATTTGCATCGGACTGGGAGACGAGGCGACCGGCACCCGTATTCCGGTTACCGATCCTTCGGGAACGGAGCGCTTTCTGATGTATAAAGGAAAGGAAGTTTGGAGCCGTCTCGATTCGACAACTTTGAGAAAAATGGCGGCGGCAACTCCCGGCGGAAAATATTTGAATATCTCACGAGGCAGTTTTGATCTGGCATCGATTTATACCGAATTGGTGAAAGGCGCCGATCAACGTCGTTATGATTCGGGAGATTTTGAAGATTACAAAAACGAATATCGAATTTTTCTATTGCCGGCTTTGATTTTAATGACAGCAGCGCTTTTTTTACGGAGGGCGGCGGCATGAAGCGGATTTTGTTTGCGGCAGTGTTTCCGATATTTTTTTCCGCCTGTACGTTTCGTTCGGCGGCGTCGCTGTACAATGAGGGGAATGAGTTGTATCGGGAAGGTCGTTTTACGGAAGCCGCTGACCGTTACAAAGAAGCGATTGAAAAAGATCCATCGCCCGGGCTGGCAGCACGAATTTATTTTAATGCGGGCAATGCGTCGGTAAAGGAAGCGCTCGCTTCTTCCGGTGAATCGGCAGATCTTTCCTCTGCTGACAGCGAAAATCGCCTTCGTCAAGCTCTGGAACTTTATTGTCTGGCGCAGGCGTGTTGCAGCGAATCGTTTGCAGCAGCGGCTGTCAATGCGGAGTGGGTCAGAGTTCGTTTGTCCGGCAGCGAACAAAACTCCGAAGAACAAAACTCCGATAAAAATGAAGGAAGTTCATCCGATGAATCGGATTCTGCTGAAAACAAAGAAAACTCCTCCGGAGAATCGGAAGAAGAAAGCAGCGAAGATTCATCTGAAAAACAGGATCCGCAAGAGAACAAAAGTGAAAATTCCGACCGGACGAATTCCGGAAAAGAAGAGGACAGCATTTCCGAAGAAGAAAATCCCGGCGAAGGTCAAGGCGCTGCTTCCGAAGAAGGAGAAAAAGACGCTTTCGGGCAGCCGAAATCCGAAGAAGACGCCCTTTCTCAGGAAGAGGCGGCACGGATGCGGGAAGCGGCAGAGTTGTTGGAACGGGAAGCGGCTATGCGCCGGCAACGCCCGCTATTTAATCGGGTGCCTTCCTATGATGATACGGAGAGGAATTGGTGATGAAAAAAAGATTTCTGTTTTTATTGCTGTTGCCGTCGTTTTTAACCGCTCAAGCCGCATTTCCGCAGAACGTTTCGACTTCTCTCAGCCGTTCGGAGTCATATGTCGGCGAAACAGTCTATCTCTCGTTTTCTTTGCAAACGGAAGAAAAACCGGTTTTAAAGCCGCTGCGCGCGGTTTTGGGCTTGAAAATTGAGTATCAAGGGGAGAATGTTTCGACTCAGGTGACGACAACAATCGTCAACGGCCGCCGTCAAACGCGGACAGTGTACCAATACCGCTTTACTTACGCCGTAACGGGGGAGAAACCGGGCGTTTATATCATTCCGCAAACGACGGTTTCCGTCGGCGATCGGGAAATGAGTACATCTCCGGCTAAGCTGACAGTAAAGGAGATTGAGCGCAATGAAAAGTATCGGTTGATATTGAGAGTCGAAAACGGAGAGCGCGTTTATGTCGGCGAATCGGTTGATTTGACTGTCGAATTGGAAATTTCCTCCGAAATCGGGACTCCGGAAATTGAAATTCCGTTTCTAAACGGAACTGAGCTTTCACCTGTCAAAAATTACACGGAGACGGATGCCGGAAATATCAAAATTAACGACGGCTATTTTCCCGTTAAAAGGGAAGAGGCGGTCCGTTCAAGAGCGGTTTTTTCTGCCCGTCTGCGTTTTGCAGCGCAAACACCGGGAGTTTATTCGTTCGATGAGGCAAGAGCTTCGTTTCGAGCGGTGACATCCGTCCGCGAATCGGTCGATATTTTCGGCCGTACGGTTGCTGACAAACAGTACGAGTCGGTTGTCATTCCGGCGGAGAGCGGTCAGTTGGAAATTCTTGCGCTGCCGCAGCCTCAACCGGCGAATTTTTCCGGTATTGTCGGCGTTCCGCGTTTGAGTGCCGAAGCCGATTTGACTGAAGCGTTTGTCGGTGATCCGATTACTTATCGGCTGACGGTCGAAGGTGTAGAAAACGTTCCTTCGGATTTACCGCCGTTGAATCGGATCGATTCGTTTGAGTCGCACTTTCGGATTCCCGAACACCATTCGCCGGCAATGAATGAGAACGGTAAAACGGTCTTTGTCTACACCATCCGTCCGCTTTCGGCTGATGTCGATGAAATTCCCGCTTATCCGTGCGTTGTTTTTAATCCCGAATCGGAGAGTTACGAAACCGTAACGGCGTCAGCGCTGCCGTTAAAGGTGAATCCGTCGCCGGCTTTAGTCGAAGAACAAATTGAAGAGTTTTCGTTTGATTCCGCCGAACGGGAAAAAGTATCGATGGAAAAAATCGAAAACTTGCTGCCAGCCAATCCTTCTGCTTCGGCGTTATTAAAAAAGGAGAGTCGGTTTCCGTATCGTCCGTTGTTTTGGATTGTTTACGCGGTTTCGTTTGTTATTGCATTGATACCGATTGCGGCAGCTGTTATTTTGTGTCTTCGTAAACGCCGTTCGCCGACTCTTGCTTCCCGTAAGAGAGAGCTGCTGCAGCGGTTTGAATCTCTTCTTCGACGAAACGATGGAAAGAAGCTTGAATCGTTCCTCAATCTTTTGAATGAGTACGATGATGTTAAAGCGGTCTGTCCGGTGTGTTCGATCATCGAAGATGAGGTTGAACGGGCGCTTTTTTCCGGAAGCGCCGGTGAATTCGACGCCGGAGTGGCGTTTGCGAGGTTGAAGGAGGGACTGCGATGAAACGAGTTTTGATTCTTTTAATGGCAGCGCTCGCCGTTTCCGGATTCGCTTCGAACGCCGAAGAACGCATTGCCGAAGCTGAAAAATTTTTTCGGGAAGGTTTGGATTTAATGAAAACCGACGCTTCCGCGTCGGCTGCCGCGTTTGAAAAGAGCGAAGCGCTCTACCGCGCTTCTGCAGCCGAATTTCCCAATGCGGCGGTTTACCTCTGTCTCGGAAACGCGGCGTTTTTACGCCGGGATTTTCCGAAAGCCGTTTATTATTACCGCCAGTCGCAGTCGTTCAGCGACAACGCTTCCGTCCGCGCCGCTTTAAACGCAGCCCGCCTGCGTTTAAACGAAGAGATTGAAATTCCGATTCAGGTAAAAATTTTTGAAACCGTCTTCTTTCCTCACTACAGGATTCCGTTTTCCGTGCGTGCGGCTGCCTTTCCCGTACTGCTTTTCGCCCTGTCGCTTCTTGCCTCATCGGCGCTGCTTCGCGGCGGTTGGAAGCGGAAAAAGGCGGTCGCCGCCGTTTTGGCTTTTCTTTTGGCCGCGGACTTCCTTTCCGTGACTGTGACCGTTGCTGAAAAAACCTTCCGCAGGGAAGGGGTCATTTTGAGTGAAACCGAAGGCCGCTCCGGCAACCACCTTGCTTACGACCCCGCTTACCTGCGCCCGGTTCCGGCAGGAAGCGAAGTGACGGTGACTGACGAACGGTTCGGCTGGATGCGGATTGTTTTGCGGGACCGCTCGCGTTGCTGGGTTCCGAAAGAGGCCGTCTCACTGATCGGCGATCCGCTTCAGTAAAAATACGGCAGCCTCGGTTTTGGAAACAAAACCCGTATCGCTCACCGTTCCGTCCGCGGAAATAATCAGCAGCCGGTTCGTATCGGTTTCAAATCCGCAGCCCGGCGCGGAAACGTCATTGACGGCAATAAAGTCGGCGCGGGCCTTTTCCATGCGCTTCACGGCGTCTTTGCGCAAAAGCGCTTCGTCGGCCTGCGGCAGCGCGCGGAACGCGGTGATTTGGCTTTCCGGCGACTGTTCCCGCATACGGTCGAGGATTTTGACAGTCGGAACCAATGTCACGGTGAGACTCCCGGTTCCGTGCGTCGGAATTTTCCCCTGAACGGAAACTTCCGGCTTCCAGTCTCCGACTGCCGCGGCGGCGATGATGCGGTCGTATTTGTTTTCCTTTAATTCTGTTTCAACGGCGGCCGCCATCTGATCGGCGGTTTCCGTTTTGATAATGCGCACATTGTCCGGCAGTCGGCACGCCGTTTTCCCCGCAATCATCGTTACTTCCGCGCCCGCTTTTTGAGCCGCTTCGGCGACAGCCGCGCCCATTTTTCCGCTGGAATTATTGGAAATCACCCGTACACTGTCAAGATATTCGACGGTCCGTCCCGTCGTGACGAGGATCCGTTCGCCTTCCAGGAAACGGTCGCCGTGCGGTGAGTGCAGCCGGATTTTGACCTCCTTCAGAATGGTTTCTTCATCGGGAATTTTGGCTTTTCCTTCTTCCATTCGGGGAGCGAGAACCGAAACGCCCCAGCTTCGTAACCGGGCCAGATTTTCCCTGACGGCGGGATGGTAAAACATCGGTTCGTGCATGGAAGGAACCAGGACAATCGGAATCCCTTCGCCGAGCGCGGTTGTGGCAAAAGTCGTAACGGGGGTGTCGTCGATTCCGCAGGCGATTTTTCCGACAGTGTTCGCTGTCGCCGGAGCAATCAGCAGCAAATCGGCTTTCGTCTTCGTGTTTCCGGCAAAACAAACGTGTTCGACATCGCCGGTCAGTTCAAGAATCGGCTTGCGTCCGGTCGCCCAGTGCAGTAACTGAGGGGAGATGAGTCCGGCGGCAGCCGCGCTCATTACGGGAATGATTTCCGCTCCGTGCCGCATCAGCAGACGGGCCAGTCCGACGCTTTTCAGTACGGCGACGCTGCCGCAGAGCGCCAGGACGATGCGTTTTCCTTTTAAATCGGAAGAAAGGGTTCCGATAATGTCGGTTGACGGGTGGGGTTCAGCCATTTTCTGTCTCCGTAATTTTCTGTAAATCCTTTAAAAAACGGCGGACGGTCTTTTCCGTCACATGGGGCATAATGACGATACGCAAATACTCTCCGAAGAAGGAGATCGCCCAGCCTTTTGCCCGCAGTCGTTCGGAAAGAATTTCATTTGCGATTTTTGTCGAGCAAAAAGCGACGACGTTGAGCTGCGGTTCTTTTACACAGCGGATTCCGTCGATTCGGTCCAAACGTCCGGCAAGGGAACGGGCGAGGGACATCGATTTTCTGACGATTTTGATATAGCCGCTTTCGCCGAGTCTGAGGATTTGCGCCCAGTTGGCCAAAACCGCCGCGCCGCTGCGGGTTCCGACGAGCGTCAGATGTTCCGTTTCTCCTCCGGAAAGATAAGAGACGGGAAAGGCGACCCGTCCGGCAATTTCGGCGGAACGGTACAAAATGCAGCCGCCGGGAGTGAGTCCCCGTCCCATTTTGTGGGGATCGATGGTGACGGAAGAGACGCCGGGAACCGAAAAATCAAACGGCTTGGAAGGAAACCCCGCTTTTTCCAAAAAAGGCAGAACGAAACCGCCGAAAGCGGCGTCCGTATGAAGGTAGACGCCGTGTTTTTCAGCCAACGCTCCCAAAGCGGGGATATCGTCGACCGCTCCGGTTCCCGTGGTTCCGGCAATGCCGATCAACGCCAGCGTGTTTTCCGAAATAGCGGCGGCTGCCGCTTCGACGTCAATCGAAAAATCTTCTTTATGAGGGATAAAAATCAGTTTGAGATCCATCATTTCGGCCGCTTTGCGGAACGAAAAGTGGGCGCAGTCGGAGAGAATCACTTCCCTCTGGTTGGAGGCGGACAGTTTTTTGGCCGTCAGTAGCGCCAGAATGTTGGCCTCCGTTCCGCCGGTCGTAAAAACGCCGGCGGCGGACGGATTTCCGAGCAGGGAGCCGAGCATTTCAACCGCCCGGCGTTCGATTTCCGCCGTCCCCGGACACAGCCCCGGATCGCCGAGGTTCTTTTCGATATAGCGGCGGAAAATGCGGGCGCAAAATGCCGGCGGATCGGAACACATACTGCCGATAATTTTTCCGCTTCGAAATGATAAATCCCGTCGCAATTCTTTTTTCAGGATGCGGTTGATTTTCGCTTTCGGGAACGGCTTTTTCGGAAAAGGCATCAGCGGTACGACTCGTTTTGAGAGGGATAATCGCCCGAGCGGACGTCGCGGACGAATGAGTGGACCGCTTCGATGATAACGCCGCAGAGATCCGCATAGCGTCTGACGAATTTAGCGCCCTTTTCTTCTTTCAGACCGAGCATATCGTTGACAACAAGAACCTGTCCGTCGCAGCCGTTGCCGGCGCCGATTCCGATTGTCGGAATGTCGAGCGACTCCGTAATTTCGGCCGCCAATGCGGAAGAGGTGCACTCGATCACAGTCATGACGGCGCCCTCTTCCTGAAGAGCCGCCGCTTCGGTTTTGAGCCTGATTTGTTCGTCCTCCTCTTTTCCGCGGACTTTGAAGTTTTCGGCTGTCTGCGGAAGAAGTCCGATGTGGGCGCACACGGGGATGCCGGCATCGGTCAGCGCCCGGACAATTCCTTTGCGGTAGCCTTCCAGCTTAACGCCGTCGGCGCCCGCTTCAATCAGACGGCGGGCGTTTGCAACGGCGGTTTCCGGCGTTTCGTAACTGAGATGAGGCATATCGGTCCACACAAACGCATTCGGCGCGCCCGCGCGGACGGAGCGGGTGTGGTAAACCATCTGACCGACCGTTACTTCCCGCGTTGATGAAACGCCTTGGAATACATTTCCCAAACTGTCGCCGACAAGGATACAGTCGATACCGGCTTTTTCAAGCAAGGAAGCGAACGCCGCGTCGTAGGCGGTCAGCATTGTCAGCCGTTCGCCCGTTTCTCGGTATTTCCCGAAACTTCGTTTCATAAAATTCCCCTGACGGCTTTCTCCGCCTCTTTCAGAATGGCCGTATTATCGTATTCATCAAGAATTTTTCGGCGTTCTTCTTCGGAGAGTGCAGCCGTCTCTTTCAGTTTGCGGATTAAAAGCGGCAGCGCGCGGGTGATGTTGTCGACAATGGTGACCGTTCCCGAAACGGCCGTGCGCGAGAGCGGGTTCAGGTCGATGACGACGGTTTTCTTTCCTTCCCGGACAAGCGCTTCGGCGCGGTCGCCGTCTTCCAGCGGAACAATCACCGTGTCGGCGGCCGCAATACCGTTGCGGTCGACAATGCGCCGCGCGTGATCGAGTGAGGAAAGACGCAGCGTATCGGATTTCTTCACTCCCAAAACGGTTTTGACTCCGTGTTTTTTCAAATGCTTCAGAATCGCCCGTTCCCGTTTCGGCGTGCGGTAAAACAGATTGATTTCGACGGCAACCGGCGAGATCCGTTCAATTTCGGCAATTTCATCGGGGCAAAGCGCCGCCGCATTTCCGTTGACCGAGAGAATCGGCCGTTCGGATTCAAGAATCAGCGCCGCCGCCGCTTCGGCTGCCTTGAGCGCAAACGGTTTCGTCTCTTCTCCCAACAAATAATCGAACGCTTCCCCCCGTCCGTGGGCAATCAGTCCCGATTCGGCGACAATCGATTTTTTTCCGCCTTCCGTAATCAGATGGCGCATCAAAAGAGAATGGTAGCGCGGGTGACTCGGCGGAAGGTCTTTAAAGCTCATCGGATTCTGGCTCCTTTTTCGGCAACGGTTGAGATGAGTATATCACTTTTGAGATTCTTTTTCAGCAGTTTTTTTAATTTTTGCGCTTCCCTTTTGCCGGAACAGAAGGTGTAGACGCCGTCGCCGAACATCAGCATGGCGGCGCGTTTGCCGTAACTTTCCAAAAGAGCCGCCGCTTTGCGTCCGTTTTCGGAAAAAAGATCCGCTTCCGCCGAAAAACCGGCCGCTTCCGTCAAAAACCGTTGCGGCGACGATTCGTTTTTGAGGCGCAGCAGCCGTTCGCCGGCAGATCGGTTAATCCGCTCCCGGATAAGGGGATCCGAAAGCGAGCAGACCGTTGAGAGCGGACCGAAGAGCGCAAACACGGCATAAACCGTCTCTTCCGGAAAAAAGCCGTCAATCAGACCGAACGGCGGCGCGCCCGGTTTCAGCCGCAGTTCAAAACCGCCCCGCTGTTCGCCGACGACGGTTCCCAATCCGGTTCTGCACAAAACATCGGCGCTGTGGGCCGCTCCGACAGTCTGACTTTCATCAAGAGGGGAACCGTAAAGCCGGTTCAGCGCCAACGCGAGACTCAGCGCGCCTGCCCCCGAAGTTCCGAAGCCGGCTCCCTGCGGTACGTTTACGCGGTGCGCGATTTTCAGCGGTTCGGGAGGAATTCCGGCGGCGGCGAAAAACAGCTCGGCTGTTTTCAGAGAAACGGGCGCAAAGACGCGGCGACCGTTGATGAGGACGATACTCTCCGATCGGAAACGGCATCGGCGGACAGCGGTGAAAGTTCCCTTGCCGATACAAAAACCGGCTCCCAAGGAGCCGGTCTGCAGCGGATTCTCCGAGGCGTCTTTGATTGTAAAAAATCCCGTTATATGAGCGGGGCAGAAAGATTTCGCTCTGCGCATACCTCAGTATAACGGTTTTTTTGAAAAAAGTAAATCAGACCCACTTATCGATTTCCTGCGGATTGGCGATGATTTCCGCGACCCGATCCTGAAACGGCAGCAGCTGTCCGAAATCGACGGCTCTGTGATCGAAGGTGCAGCAGATCGGCAGGATTTTACGGATTCCGATTTGCTGTCTGCCGTTTGCGTCGGTGTACACGCCCGGGCGGTCCTGCAGCGCATTCAGACCGATAACGAAAACCTGAGGGGCGATGATTTCAAGGATGGAAACAGCGCCTTTTTGGTGGCGGTTAATGGATCCGATATTCGAAACCAAAGTCGTCGCGCCGAAAATATCGGCAGGCGTCAGTCTGTCTTTTTCCGGAATTTTATAGTACTCTTTGCGTCGTTGCCTGGAAATCCGCCGGACTCTGTGCTTGCCGATTAAATTCGGAATGATTTGTTTCAGAGAAGAAAATTTCAGGTTTTTCAAATCGGAGATTTTTTCGCCGAAACTGACCTTGTACAGCAACTCTTCGAGAATGGTATTTTTCAGCCGCCGGGCAATGTCGTTGATGTAATCGGTGATTTCATGAAGATTCTTGTTGCCGACGTCTTTGACAATCGGAGTGAACATATCTCCGTTATCAAGCATCCACGGAAGCGCAATGTTGATTTCCCGGGCAATTTTATGCGTTCCGCGGGCTGTCGATGCCGAGTACTCCAAGTTGGAGTTGAGTTCCGGCGCCGCCTTCAGTCCCTCGGCGATGACTTTCAGCATCAGCGTATTGAACGAGATTTTTCCGTTTTTTGAAAAACGTTCTTTATTATCCTGAAAATACTGAAAAAAATCGGTCATATCCGGTTCATAAACGTAGGAAACGTGGGGAATTTCATTCCACGATTTCTGCGTCATGTAAGCGACCATTTTTCTCTGGATTCCGAAAATCCGCTTTTCCGTAAAGGTAATCCCTTTTCCCATTTGACTCATAGTGATTTGCTCCTTTAATTTGTATGGTTTATTATAACCGATTTTCTTTCAAAAATAATTAAAATAGTATTAAAAAAAACAAAAATAATGCTATAATAAAGTGAGGTGGATTATGTGCGCACGGTTTAAAGGTCGCAGTCTGTCGGTTATTAATGATTTAAGCGTAGAGGAACAGATTTTCTTATATCAAAAGACACGCGAATTGAAAGAGGCGCACAAAGAGGGAAGGGGGCTTGATGCGTTCCGGCTGAAGAATCCGGAGGCGTCGTTCTACCTTCTGTTTATGGAAGACAGCACGCGGACAAAGGAGAGCTTCCGCAATGCGGCCGCCTTTCACGGCGGGCGGGTCAATCTTTTCGATGCAGCCGGCTCTTCGTTTAATAAAATGGAAAGTATATCCGATACGGTTAAAATGCTGGTCGGTTACGCGCCTTCTTCGACCTTTATCATCCGCAGCCGGCTGGAAGGACTGACGGCGTTTTTGGACGATACCCTCGGCGAGTACTGCGTTCATCACGGTATCGAGAAGCCGGTTTTCATCAACGCCGGCGACGGCAAACACGAACATCCGACGCAGGAGCTTCTGGATGAGTTCAGTTTTCTTGAACAGAAGAACTGGGACCGCAGCGCCATTCACTTGGCGATTGTCGGCGATCTTTTTCACGGACGGACGGTTCATTCGAAGGTCAACGGTCTGAGAATTTTTGATTCCGTCCGGGTCGATTTGATTGCGCCGAAAGAGCTGATGATGCCGGAGCATTACATCGACGAAATGAAAGGCAACGGATTTTCGCTGCGGATTTTCGCTTCCATTGAAGAGTATTTGACTCAGGACGATACGGCCGGAATTTGGTATTTTACCCGTCTGCAGCTGGAGCGGATGGGCGATGAAGTTTTGGAAAAGGCCGGTCAGCTGCGCAAGGCGGTCACATTCCGCCGCGAGTTCATGCCGTTACTGAAACCCGGTACGCGGTTTTATCATCCGCTGCCCCGGCATAAAGAACATCCGACCGTGCCGACGTTTCTTGACAACACCGCACTGAACGGCTGGGACGCCCAGTCGGTCAACGGCTATTTTACCCGGATCATCGAAATCGGACTGCTTAACGGTCTTTATGACGGAGAGGCGGAGAAGAGCCTTCCTCCGGTTTGCGCAAAGCCCGCTCCGTCGTCTTCGTTCGTGAAAGAGATGCCGCTGAATCCCGAACCGAAGATTTCAGACCGCAAAGTCGGCATTAAGCCGGTTGAGAACGGAATCGTTATTGATCACATCTCCTGCGGGCCGTCTATTGAAACGATTTGGAACAATATCGACCGAATCCGGAAAGTGCTGCATCTGAATGTCCGCAGCTCTCACGGCGTTTATCACCGCAACGATCCGAACTTTTACAAAGGCATCATTTCTCTTCCCGATATTCTTTCGTTTTCCCAAAAAGAGGTCAAGAAACTGGCCGCCGTTTCTCCCGGCTGCACGATTAATTTTATCAAAGACTCCCGCGTGTATAAAAAACTGCGGTTGGACATGCCGCCGCGCGTTTACGGGTTTTCCGAAATTTCATGCAAAAACGAAGCCTGCGTTTCCCATGCCTCGCACCATGAATCGGTGATGACGGAATTTTTGCGGGCGGGCGAACAGACTTTTAAGTGCAAATACTGCGAAAAGCCGTTTCACTACGATGAAATTTGGGATTTATGAACCGCTCCGCTTTTTGCGGCGGCGGAAAAGAAAATCAAAAATCCGTCTGAAAAAATTCGCGATGCGCTGTTTCAGCGTGGGATTTTTCAGGCGGTGAATGCGTTCGTATCCTTCATTCAGCTCCGCTTCCGTAAACGGCTTGCGGAAGATGTTTTCTTCGATTTCCAGTTCAAGCGACTTGATTTCCCCCGGATCGTCGATGACTTTTGCTTCTATCGATTTCCAGCCGAGCCGTTTGGCCGCTTCCAGACGCCGTTCGCCGGCAATCAGCCGGTAATCGGATGTCACTAAAATCGGGGAAAAAAGCCCGTGGCGGTTCAGGCTGTCGCTCAGCGTTTCGATGTTGCCGAGGTCTTTGCGTATGCGGTTGCGGACTTTGATGTCGCTGATTTTAACTTTCATTTGTCCCTCCGTTCGGCGTTAAATCCCCAGAAGCGGGTTTTCTTCCGTCAAAAGATCCAATTCTTTCTGTTCGGCCGGCTGCGTTTCGGTTTCTTCCTTTTCTCCAAAAGAATTTTTTTCCTCTCCGAAAGAGCGCTGTTTTCCGGCGGATTCAAACGCCTTCTCCGAAAGAATGTCGGATTGATACATGGAAACAATTTCTTCTTCCGAAAAATATTGATCGAGCATCGATTGAAGGAATTCGTTGTTCTCCTCTTCGACGGACGCCCAAACCGATTCGGATCCGATTTGATTGACCTCGGATTCCACTTTGTGTTCTCCGGAGACCGAGAGCGTGTAGCGGGCGGCGCACATGGAACACTCTTCCTGCGGCTGCGTGCCGGTGATAAAAATTTCGCTGAAACGGCGGGCGCAGGCGGGCGACGGTTTGGCTCCCGAAACGGAACAGACCTCCGCGTAGGTCAGACCCGACGCCGGACGTTTAAAGTCGCGGATCGGCAGTGTTTTGTGGATGGCGTACATGTATTCGCACCACGATTGTCCCGAATGGGATTCTCCTGTGATATTGGCTCCGAGGGAAAGGCCGGGGTAGTCGAATCCGTACCAAACGGCCGTCGTCATGTAGGGTGAAAAACCGACCGTCCAGACGTCGCCCCAGTTGTCGGTTGTGCCGGTTTTGACGGCCATCGGCATGCCGTTGAAGTTGTTGACCATGGAGGCGCGCACGCGCATGGTGCCGATGGTCAGCGTCGATTTCAGCATATCGGTCATGATGTAGGCGTCCTGTTCGCTCATGACGTTGTAAAGCGCCGGATTTTCTGCTTGAACGCGGCGGCTGTCGGAGACGTTGTCGATAATGATTTCACCGTTGCGGTTGCGGACCGTTAAAATCGCAATCGGATCAACGGCCTTTCCGCCGTTTGCGAAAATCGAGTAGGCGCGCGCCATTTGATACGGGTTGGTCTGGATGATTCCCAGTGCGAGCGGATAAACCCGCGGATAGGCCTGCTTGTCGAAGCGTTTGTCGTAAGTTCCGAGCATCTTCGTGATGCGGTCAATGGCCGGCTCGAATCCAACCCGCTCTAAAACGTCAACCGCCGGAATGTTCATGCTGAACGCCAGCGCCCGCCGCGCCAGCATATCGCCGTACCAACGGCCGCCGTAGTTGCGGGGGATGTACGGGTCGTTTTGCTCGGCAAAATAGACGCGCGGCGTATCGGAGAGGTAGGTGGCGGGGGTGATCACTCTTGACGAAATACCGGCCGAATAGATGAGCGGTTTGATGGAGGAACCGGGCGTCACCATCGCGTTTGTGGCGCGGTTGTTCTCCTTTGTCAGAAAATCACTTCCGCCGATCATCGCCAGAATGTTGCCGGTTTCGTTTTCAACGCAGATAAAAGCGCCCTCCACCGTGTTGCGTTCATTGATTCGCCGCAGATACTGCGCCCGTTCCGCCGTTGATTGGTGAAGTCCGGGAGCGGAAGTCATCAGCGATACCATGTGAAGCAACGGATTGATTTCGCTGTCGTAGGTTTCCATCGCCCTCCGTCCGCGTTGATCGCCCCGTTCGGCCAGTGCGGGTATGTCGGTCGTATAGGCCAGCGCCGACAAAACCGGCAGGAGTTCGGATAAGTCGCGCTCGCTGCCGCCTTTTGTGTTCCGACGGTAATCGGCGTTAATGCGGCGGAATCCCTGGCTCATCACCGATTCGGCGATCGTCTGATAATCCAGATCCAACGAAGTGTTGACAATGAAACCGTCCGTATTGATATCCGTCGAACCGTAGAGCATTTTGGTCAGCTGAATGCGGACGTACTCGGAGAAGTAGGGCGCCTGTTTTTCGTTGGCTTCGTAAGAGCTGTTGTTGACGAAACGGGTGTAGTCGTAGGAGCTCCAGAACTCGTCGTAGGATTTTTGCGCCTCTTCACGGGTCAGATAGCCGGAGGCGACCATCTGTTTCATCACCTCTTCCTGCCGGGATTTGGCGTTGTCGATGTGGGAAATCAGGTTGAATCGCGAGGGATTGGAAAGACAGACAACCAAAACAGCTGCTTCCGCAGGCGTCATTTCCCGCGCCGGTTTTTCAAAGTAAAAGTTGCTTGCCGCTTCAAAGCCGTTTGTTCCGTAGCCGAGGGTCGCGTCATTCATATACTGTTCAAGAATCTGTTCTTTCGAATAGGACTCTTCCATCAGAAAAGCGTACCACAACTCCTTGATTTTCCGCGCGTAAGTAATTTCACTGCGGTCGCAGAAAATCATTCCCGACGTCTGCTGCGTCAAAGAGCTGCCGCCGCCGCGGTTTTGTCCGATCAAACGGAAAAGGAAAGCGCGCGAGAATCCGACGACATTCAGCCCCCGGTGCCCGAAAAAATTCCTGTCTTCGCGGCTGATGAGGGCGTAAATGACATGAGCCGGCAAATCCCGGGCCGAGAGAATTTTCCGGTTTTGATTGCCGTAAAACTCGGAAATCAGCCGTCCCTTCCGGTCGTAAATTCTTGTCGGCAAAACCGGTTCGTAGTTTTCCAAGACTTGTTCCATGTGCCACTCGGATGAAGAAATCAAGCCCGTCGTGACGCCGAAGATAACCGACGTCATCAGCATCGCCGCGACGCCGATGATTGTGAAAAAAATCATAATCGCTTTTTGAAAGCGGGAAAACACCATGTTAACAGAATATTTTTTGAAAGGAGAATTGTCAAGGGTTTTGCCGCTTATTAATGAAAAAACCGACCGCCGGGCGGTCGGCTGTCAGTCTTCAATATAGCAAACTGGGAGGGGAACTATATCTTGCCTGACATTAAGTTTATCGGCAAACGGGCGATAAACTTAATTGAGAACGGTTAAAAATTTAAAAAAAGTCGGGGATCTTTTTTTGCGTTGTCGGAGATGAATTCAAAGTGAAGGTGGGGGCCCGTCGCGCGGCCCGTACTGCCGACGGCGGCGATGATGTCGCCTCCGGCGACAAATTGGTTTTCGGTCACGTAAATTTTTGAAAGGTGGGCGTAGCGGGTGCGGACGTTGTTGTCGTGGATAATCTCGATATAGGTGCCGTAAATCGGGTGACCTTCGCCGCAGAGGGCGACAGTACCGTTTTGAGGGCAGATGACGTCGGTGCCGGCCGGCGCGGCAATGTCGACACCGCCGTGAAACGACTCCCTCCCGTGAAACGGATCCTTGCGGAGCCCGTAATCGGAGGTGATGCGCCCCTTCGGAACGGGAAAAAAGCGCAGAAAACCCAGAAAATACGACCGTTCGAGATCGCCGTAACTCTGTCCGTCGAGCCAAAAAAAGAGTTCCTTCAAATCGCCCGACCGGATGCGGACGGATTGTTCCCCGTTCCAGTCGTGTCCTTCGAAAACCATCAGTTCAAGATCGGATTTCCGCCGTTCGGGAAGGAAAAGCGCCGGGCGGTTGGGAACCAGAATCTCGGTTTTGCCGTCAAAGACGATATTTGAGGAGATCCTGTTGAGGGAAGCGATGGTCTCAAAAGGCAGCGAGAGGAGGGAGGAGAGGGCAATCAGCGTCATCCCCTCCGCCGGAGTGTAGCGGCGGAAAACAAAGCCGGGAAGTTCGCCGCCTGCCGCCTGCGCCGAGTAATACGCCTCAATATCGAAGCAAAGCTGCGCGTATTGGGGATCGGCTGCGTAAAGTTCGGTGATTTCGGGATAAGTTCCGTTGCCGAAAAGCGCGGCCGGAAAAAAAATCAGCAGAAGGAGCGGGGAAAGCCGTTTTTTCATGCGGCGTCCTTGGACAAAAAGAGCGGTATTCTCAAGGCGGTGAAAAAAAGAAGCGAAAGGAGGGCCGGAACCGGCAGCTGCCACACGACCGACAGAATCAGGCAGGCCGCAAAGAAGAACGACGCCGTCCGGCAAGCGATGAAAACCGTCTTCTTTTTCAGCGAAAGGTTGCGCTTTTTTTTCAAAAAGATAATCTTTCTCAGCCAGAAACCGAAGGCGGCCGTCAAAAAAACAGCTATGCAGGTGCGTGTGTAAGCGGTCGGCGCTTCAACAGCAAACGCCCAAAGCGGCGAAGCAATGAGAATGCCGGTAATCAGGGAAACAGCAACGGCTGCCGCCAGAATCGAAAAGTCAAGGAGGGAGTCAAAAATTCGGGAGCGGATCCGGCCGGCGGAAAATTTCATAGGCGCATTATAACTCATTTGAGGAAGATTGACAATATTTTTCTTTTAAAACAGACGGCAGGCAGAAGAGGGGAATCGGTTTGCCGTCGGAAGTGCGGCCGAAAACGGCGTTCGGTTTGTCGGAACCATGAAAATCGCTGCCGCCGCTGATAAGCATGCCGAGCCGCTGTGCGGCGGCCAGCAGATAACGCATGCGGACAGCTGAACAGCTGGAGTGGACGACTTCAACCCCGTCGACGCCGCGGGCTTTGACGTCGGAAAGAAACGCTTCGGTTCGATCCCAATTCAAATTAAGCGACAGAGGATGGGCAACAAAAGTCAGCCCGCCCGCGTCGCGGATGGCGGCGACGGCTTCCTCCAACGGTGTTTTTTCAAACGGAACAACGTTGCCCGTGTGCGCTCCCAAGTAACGAGCAAATGCTTCTTGCAGTGAACAGACTTCCTTTAAACGAATCAGTTCGCGGGCAATGCGCAGCCGCCCGGGAGCGCCTCTCTCCGAAGAGAGAATCAATTCGCCGTCAATATCAATGCCGTGAGCGGCTATCCGGCGGCAGATTTCGAGAAAGCGCTCCCGCCGCCGCGCGCTTTGCCTGCGGCAAAGCGCGGAGAGCTGCGCTCTCCCGCCGTCGACGCCGAGTCCCAAAAGATGGAAGGGACGGCCTTCGTAATCTTCGATTGTGATTTCTGTTCCCGGAATGAAAACGATGCCGGCGCCGGCGGCTGCGGCGGCTGCTTCCGGCAGTCCGTCAACTGTATCGTGATCGGTCAGGGCCCAGTAACGGACGTTCTTTTCGACGGCTG
This sequence comes from uncultured Spirochaetota bacterium, assembly GCA_944388995.1. GTDB lineage: Bacteria > Spirochaetota > Spirochaetia > JAFGXN01 > JAFGXN01 > CALXOJ01. The sequence continues at coordinate 50,914 of CALXKN010000004.1, forward strand.
TCCGAACCATTTCTTTCGGCGGCAGAGCACCGTCGGAATAAAACGAGTGGGTGTGAAGATCGCATGAAACGGCGTGACGAAGGAGGGGAGCGCTTTTTTTCTTTTTTTTCATGTAATAGAGCGCAGAAAGTAGCGTCCGTCACGCGAATAAAATTCGAAATCGGAACTGAAGGTCTTTTCTCCGTTGCCGACAGTGCATCGGCGAAGTTTTGTCTCTTCCGGTAAAGACGAAATCAAATAGTCATCTTCAGGGATCCATTCGAAGTTGTTCTTTTGGGAGATCAGTTTTCCGAAGAGCAGTGTTCCGGTAAATGGGTGGACGGTGACTAAGCAGAGCGCGCTTTTTTCGCATAGCGCCGCTTTAATCAGCCGCTCACTCTCTTCGATCGTCATCTTTCCTTCCGTCGGTAAAACGAATGTTTTCTCTTTTCCGTATAGACGAATGAGCTTCTGAATCTTTCGTTCTTTATCGGCATGAAGGAGAATCAAGTCCGGCTTGATTGTTTTTCCGATTTTCTTCGGATTCGCTTCGCTTTTAACGAGGTTGAGATTGTGTTTTAGACAAAACTGATCGGCAACAGTCTCCGTTTCTTTCGAAATTCCCGGACAGAAAAGGGTCATTTTTCGATTCCTAAATTCCGGACGGCGTAGTCTTTAATCCTCCAGACGGAATCTTTTTTCTCCAGTCGGTATTTGTATTCTTTTTTTTCAGTGAAGGTCACGCGATCAAAGAATTCGATGACAGTGACTTGCGCATTTGTCGCGGTGTATGTGGTCAATGAGATTTCGTATCGGTTGGGAATCAGTACAAATTCTCTTTCGGCGTTTCCTTCCGTGATTTTCCGACGATATTCATTCAAAAGTGCATTGCGGACTTCTTCCGATCCTTTCATGTAAAGATCTTTTCGCTCTGCGTTTTTGAGATAGAGTGATTCTAAATCAATATAAAGGAAGAAGTCGTCGTTCTTTTTGTTCATTAATGCATCGATAGTGAAGGCGACAACGCGGTCGGGTTCCATTGCGCTTCGGCGAGCGGCAGCAGAGGACGGCTGAACTGTTTCTTCCGCAGCGGTTAAGATTTCTTCTTGCGTCGATTCGGCTTCACCGATATTTAAAAAAAGCGGATTGGAGACGGCCGCTTCTCCCGAATTTTGACTCAGCTGACCGAAAAAGAGCACTTCGATTTTATAAGAATCGGCTTGATTGATAACGACGTAATCCGCCAGAACGATGCGAAAGCTGTAACTTTCGTTCGGTTGAAGGATAATTTCTTTGTACTGATACGGCTCCTGAATCGCCATGGTTTTCAGGTAGAGGTCGGACGGTTCGCAGAGGACGCCTTGAAGGGTGGCAGCCTTAACTTTGATGTTGTAGATTTTGTTGTCCGCGGAGAGAAAGGCGATCGGATTTTCGGTTTTGTTCTCCAATTCGACCAAAATTTCAACGGCAGAGTCGGGAGTATAGATTTTTTTGTTGTAAAATCGTATATTGACATCGGGGTTGATGATTTGGGCAAACAGCGCCGATGCCGACCAAAACAGAAGGGTTGCCGAAAGTATAACTCGTTTCATCTGGACTCCTTTTATCTACTATGAAGGAATTTCGTTCGTTTTTGTTTTCGAAAATCAGGAGCTATCCGCCTTACGATGCGCTTCTTTCCGCATTTGCTTACGAAAAATATCCGATTCACGTTGACGGATTAAAAGGCTCTTTGATTCCTCTTATATTATCGGAATTATTTTCTATAGGTAAAGCCTCTTTTTTGATAATTCTGCCTTACGAAAAAGAGGCTGCTCAGGCCGCCGCCGATTTGCGGGATGCGGGTGTTCCTGCATTTTATTTTCCCGATTCGGGTCATCTGCCGTATTCGGAGAGCCGCCGCAGTTCGCCGGCAGAGGGTGAACGTTTTGCGCTGCTGCAGCGGTTGGCGTCGGCGCAAAAGTGTATTGTGACCGTATCGCTTCGTTCTTTTTTACAGCCTGTGACGCCTCCGTCGGTTTTGTCGGCGATGAAGATGACGGTGAAAGTCGGCGGCAGCCTTGATACGCAGGCGCTCGAACGGTTTCTCTCCGACGGCGGTTACACGCGTACGGTGAGGGTTTCAGCGGCGGGTGAGTTTGCCGTTCGCGGCGAGGTGGTTGATGTATTTCCGCCGGGGCAGAAGGCAGCGGTGCGCATCGTTGCCGAGTGGGACGTTATCGAGAAAATCCGCCGCTTCGATCCGCTTTCCCAGGAGAGCATTGAAGAAATTTCCGAGGCGGATCTTTATCCGGCTGTCGAATGGATTTGGAGCGATGAGCGAATCGACGGATTGGCCTCATTTCTCTCCAAAAAGAGTTATTTGCGGGGGAAATGCGACTTGTTTCTCTCTGATTTGAGGGAGAAGCGCAGCTGTGCGGCGGAAGAGCAGCTTTACCCGTTGTCGTTTGGGAAACGCGCGTTTTTGAGCGACTATTTAAAGGACAAAGATGCGGCGGTTTTTGTCAATCCCGAACGGTTCGGGGCGTTGGCGGAAGGTGCGTTTAAAGAACTGAAGGGGCTTTACGCGCGGGCGCGGACTGCCGGTATGGTTGTACCAACTCCTGAGGAGTTTTTACAGACTTACGAAGAGGCGGCTGCGCGCTGCAGCAAAACGATTTCGGTTGACTTTATTCCGCAGACAGCGAACCGCGACCGCATTTCGTTTGACGCCGGCGATTCCCACTCTTACTTCGGTAATATTGCTTATCTGAAGGAAGAGCTCCAAACGCGGGCGGCCGCCGGTTACCGCGTGTTTATTTTTGCCGGAAATGCGGCGCAAGGCGAACGGCTGCGTTATCTGCTGCGGGACACCGGAGTCGAAGTTTCGGACGGACGGCTGTCGGAAGGTTTTGTGATTCCGCCGCTGAAGATCCTCTGCATTGCCGAGCACGAAATCTTTGGACGGAAGCGGCGTAAGGTCTCCGTTGTTCGCAACATTCAGACGAAGGTCATCGACAGCTTTCTCGATTTAAACGAGGGCGATTACGTGGTTCACGTTAACCACGGCGTCGCCGTTTACCGCGGCATTGAGCGGGTTGTTTCGGGTGAGCGGGAACGAGACTACATTAAACTTGAGTACGCTCAAAATGAAATTCTCTTCATCCCGACTGAGCAGGTGAACCTCGTTCAGCGTTACCTCGGCGGTGAAGGCAAAACCCCGTCGCTTGATGTTCTCGGCGGTAAAAGCTGGCAGCACAAAAAGGAGCACGCCCGTAAAAGTGTTGAAGATTTGGCGGACATGCTTTTGGATATTTATTCCGAACGGGAACAGGCGCGCGGTTACCGTTTCTCTCCGGATACGGAGTGGCAGTCGGATTTCGAAGCGCGTTTTCCTTATGAAGAGACCGAAGATCAGCTGCGTTCCGTTGCCGAAATTAAGGCTGATATGGAATCAGACAAACCGATGGATCGGCTCTTGTGCGGCGATACCGGCTACGGAAAAACAGAAGTGGCGATGCGGGCGGCGTTTAAGGCGGCTGTTGACGGCAAGCAGACGGCTCTCATCGCTCCGACGACGATTCTTGCGGGACAACACTACGAAAATTTCGTCAAACGGTTTGAAGGCTTTCCCGTCCGCATCGAACTGCTTTCCCGCTTTGTCAAAGGAATAAAACAGAAGGAAGTACTGAAGGCGGTCGCCGCCGGCGAGGTTGATATTCTTATCGGCACCCACCGGTTATTGCAAAAGGATGTCGTTTTTAAAGATCTCGGTTTGCTCATTGTTGATGAAGAGCACCGTTTCGGCGTAAAGGACAAAGAGCGGCTGAAAACTCTTAAAGCCAACGTCGACGCTTTGGCAATGTCGGCTACACCGATTCCCCGCACTCTCCATATGTCGCTGCTGAAAATTCGTGATATTTCTCTTATCACAACCTCTCCTTACAACCGCAAGCCGATTGAAACCGTCGTCTGCGCCTTTGACGAGCGGCTGATTCGCAACGCCGTCATGAAAGAGGTCGAACGGGGCGGGCAGGTCTTTTATCTGCACAACCGCATTGAGAGTCTCGAATCGGTTCGGCTTTTTCTGGAAAAGATTCTCCCCGAAGTGATGATTGAAACCGCACACGGCCGCATGAGCGCCGAAGAGCTTGACGAAAAGATGCACCGCTTCATCAATAACAACTTTCAAGTACTGCTCTCTACAACCATTATCGAAAGCGGCATCGACATTCCCAATGTCAACACCATTATCATCGACCGCGCCGATATGTACGGTATCAGTCAGCTTTACCAGCTTAAAGGGCGTGTCGGCCGCAGCGACCGCAGCTCTTACGCATGGCTCTTCTATCCGAAGGAACAACCGCTTTCGGAAGCGGCTGTCAAACGTCTGCAGGTTATTTCCGATTTTGGAGAACTGGGTTCGGGGTTCCGCATTGCGATGAAAGATATGGAGATTCGCGGTGCCGGCAACCTTCTCGGACGCGAACAGCACGGGGAAATCGCTTCGGTCGGCTACGAAATGTACCTCAAACTTCTTGATGACGTCATCGGCGAAAAACAGAATCGTCCCAAACAGGAAGAGGTGTGTCTTGACCTCGAATACTCCGGTTACATTCCCAACGAGTACATCGCCGACAAAAGCGAGAAAATGGCGGTCTACAAACGCATCGCCTCTATTCGCAGCGAAGAAGATTACGATCTTGCGCAAGCCGAAATCGACGACCGTTACGGTCCTCTGCCGCCTGCTGTCGCCTCCCTCTTTGCCGTTGCCCGCATCAAGCTGCTCGCCGAAAAACTCGGTATCGTTTCGATTCGCGAACGAGGCGGTTTTGCGGACATTGTCTTCGGTAAAATCAGCCTTCTCGACCCCGGCAAAACCGTCCGTCTGATCGCCGAAAATCCGGACTCCGTCATCTACCGGCCCGAACGCCCTGATACTCTGCGCATCAAAACCGGCACTCTCGAACTGGTTCAAAAGAGCGCTTACCTCGGCGAACGGCTGCAGAACTTACTGTAAAATTTTTTTTGGGGCGTCCCGGCTTCGCCGTCGGCGCCCTTCGGACTCGGTCTGCCCGCCGATCGGCGGGCAGACGGCCTTACGGCCCCCTCCGGGCGCCTGACGCCTTCGGCAGGGCTGCGCCTCCCTGCGCGGTTATTTTAGAAAAACAAATTCAGTTTTGGCTAATCCAAAAGACCCCCATTAATATTAATGCCGTTTTTTTCCTTTTTCAGCGGAGCGCCTGCGGAACTCCGGCGCGAGGGATTGAAGCGGAAATGAGCGGCCGACGGAAAGAAGGCGCAGGGCAAAGCGGCAGCTTTGCCGCGGACGCCGGTAAGGGAGGCCGCGAATTGCAGCGGAAAGCCCGGTGCGCGCCGCAAGCGGCGCGCACGCGCCCGGAAGATAGAGGGAAAAAGGCTGTGCTTGCGCTTTCGGGTGGTTTGGGCTATAATGTCGCAGGGGTGCTTATGGATTTAGCGGCTGAGTTGAAGAATCGTGTGTTGATTTTTGACGGAGCGATGGGAACGCTTCTTTATGATAAAGGATATTTTTTAAATGCGTGTTACGAGCAGCTGGCTTTGACGGCGCCTGCTGTGATTGAGTCGATTCACCGCGATTATTTGAGGGCGGGCGCCGATGTGCTGACCACCGATACTTTCGGAGCCAATCCGCTGCGGTTGGCGGCGTTCGGTTTGGAGGATCGAACCGATGAGATCAATGAGGCGGCTGTGCGCGCGGCGCGGCGGGCGATTGAGGCTGAGGGAGCGCAGGCGTTTGTGGCCGGCGATATCGGGCCGTGTTCGTTTTTCAGACAGCGAGGTTCGGCAAAGAAGACGGTTTTGCGTGATGCGTTTCGTCGTCAGGCGGAGGCGCTGGCTCGAGCGGGGGCCGACTTTTTCCTTTTGGAGACCTTTACCCGTCTTTCGGAGCTGATGACAGCGGCGCAGGCAGCGTCCGAGTTCGGTTTGCCGGTAGCCGCTTCGTTTACGCCTCCCGGGAATACAGGCGCTGCCGACGAGGTTGACGGCGAGGGCGTGGCTGCTTTTGTTTCTCGTCTTGATAACGAGAAGTGTGTCCAGGCGATTGGGATGAATTGCGGCAGCGGGCCGGCAGCGCTCTTTTCGGCGGCCGAAATTGCGTTGAAGCATACCCGCAAACCGTTGATTGTGATGCCTAACGCGGGGCTGCCGCGGATGGTGGACGGGCGGCTGATGTATTTGACGAATCCCGAATACTTTACCGAGTATGCCAAGCGCTACGCCTCTCTCGGCGTGCGGGGTATCGGCGGCTGCTGCGGGACGACTCCCGATCACATTCGGGAAGCGGCGGCGGCGCTGAAGCCTCTGCTTCGTACCCGCGTGACGGTGGAGGTGAGTGAAGCCGGAAAGGCGGTTGTTGAGCGGGAGCCGGTTCCGGCGGCCGAACGGTCTCGGTTGGCTGCCAAGATTTTTGCAGGAGAGAAGGTGACTTCCGTAGAGATGGTTTCTCCCGGAGGCGCTGATTTGACGCCGATGTTGGAAAAGGTCAAGCTTTGCAGTGAGGCGGGCGTCGATGCGGTCAACATTCCCGACGGACCGCGTGCCAATTCGCGCATATCTCCGATGATTGCGGCGGCGGAAATCGAACGGCGTATCGGCATCGAAACGGTGCTCCACTACTGCTGCCGGGACCGTAATCTCATCGGAATTCAAGCCGATTTGTTGGGAGCGGCGGCTGTCGGGCTGCGCAATCTGCTGCTGATCACCGGAGATCCGCCGAAGCTGGGGAGCTATCCGCAGGCCACCGGTGTTTTTGACATCGATTCGGTCGGTTTGGTGCAGACGGTTTCGCATTTAAACAGAGGTGTCGATCCGGCCGGCCGCGTTATCGAGCCGCCGACCGCGTTTTTTGCGGGAGTCGGGCTTAATCCGTGTGCCGTGAATCTCGACGCCGAAAAGGAACACTTTCTTGAAAAGGTGAAGGCGGGCGCCGAGTTTTGCATTACTCAGCCGGTATTTGATCCCGAAGCGCTGCTTTCGATTATCCGTTGGATGAAAGAGGCAGGCGCGGCGATTCCCGTTATCGCCGGGATTTGGCCGCTGACGGGGTATAAAAACGCCGAATTTATGAAGAACGAGGTGCCGGGGGTTGTTTTGCCTGACGAATTGTTGCTGAGGATGTCCAAAACCCGCACAAAGGAGGAGGGCCTCAAAGAAGGCGCCGACATTGCCCGCGAAATGATAGCGGCTATTCGGGATGATGTAGCGGGAATTCAGGTGAGCGCTCCGTTCGGACGTATCGACATTGCCATCGATGTTTTGGAGGCGTTGTGAAGTATTACGACGTCCACTGTCACCTCTTTACCCACGATATTCTCTCTCGAACCGGTTCGTCGATTCTCAGTTTTCTCAATCGTTTTTTGACAGATTCAAAGGAAGACAGCTGCACGGATACAGACGGTCGTCTTCGACGGATTTCCGGTTTCATTGATACTGCTTTGGCAGACGATGCACTGGAAACTTTTAAGGAGATGGAAAGCGTTTACGGAGCTCATTTTGCCGTTTGTCCGCTTTGCATGGATTTGAAATATAGTATGATCGACGCTCGTCCGGGAGATGATCATACTGCTGCTGAAACGGTGGCTGCCGTCGGCTCTTACGAACCGGACAACCGCGGTTCGTATTGGAGTTTTCGTCGGATTGTCAATTTCTTTTCCGGAAACCACTACAGCGCGCTGCCGAATATGTTTGCCGACAGCTTTCTCACTCAAATTGAAGAGATGGAGCGGTTAAAAGCCCGTTATCCCGATCGCGTTTATCCGTTTTTTCCCGTTGATCCCCGGCGCAACCGCGATTGCGACCTGATGGCGCTGATCAAACAGAAAGTCGGTCCGGGAAAGCCGTTTGTCGGAATCAAACTTTACCCGGCGCTCGGATTTTCTGTTACCGATCCTTTTCTCTACGGCAGTGAAAAAGGGAGCGGCGGTCTTTACGCTTACTGCGAAAAATATTCGATTCCGATTGTCACCCACTCCGGTTTCCGCGGTTATGCGGCGTTGGCCAAGCGTATCGAAGTCTGCGGCGATATCTTTCACACCGAATCGGGACGTCCCGTTCCCGTGCGCGAAATCTATCCCGACGGTATCGTTTCCTTCCCGATCAAAGAGAAGATGAGCGAAATTACCATGCGCGGGTATTTGTTCAATCATCCCGTTTTATGGGAGAAGGTTCTCAATCGCTATCCGAAGCTTTATATCAATTTCGCTCACTTCGGCGGAGATAAGTTCATTTACAAATACATTCATGAATCGTCGACTTCGGGTTATTACACCGCCGAAATCCTGCGGTTCATGGCTAAGTATCCGAACGTTTACACCGATTTGAGCTGTTTCGTCGATAACGGAAAAAAAGGGTACTCTTTAAGTGAAGTCAAAAAAGAGATCTACGATAAGACCAAACTCTCCGTCCGGAAAAAATTCCTTTACGGTTCCGATTACTTCATTCTCAAATTTAAAGAGTGTTCGCTTCAGAATTACTATGCCCGCTTTCGTGAAGTTTTCGGTTCGGAAATGCGGAAAATTGCCTCTGTCAACACGGGAAGGTTTCTGCGCTACGGGATGAAGCCGAAGCGGATTTGGAGGAGGTGGTTGTGGTAAACGAAGGCGATGTTGTCGGCGGTTTTCGTATCGAATCGGTCAAGGATTTACCTGAGAAAAAAGGCGTCGGTATTTCGGCTCGCCATGAACAGACCGGGTTGGAGGTGTTCCACTTTTTAACCGATGATCGGGAAAATTTTTTCGGCTTTGTCGTTTCCACGCCGCCGGAAGACGATTGCGGTATTCCGCACATTTTAGAGCATTCAATTCTTTCGGCTTCCCGCGATCTGCCGATGAAAGACGCATTTTTTTCAATGGAAAAGCGCAGCGCAGCGACTTTTATGAATGCAATGACTTATCCCGATGCAACGGTTTTTCCCGCCGCCTCGGCGGTTCCCGAAGATTACTACAATCTTTTGGAGTATTACGGCGGCTGCGTTTTTTTTCCTTTGCTGAGAGAAGAGACGTTTAAAACCGAAGGCGTGCGTCCGGAAAGAAGCGGTTCCGGTGCGTTCGTCTTCAACGGTATTGTTTATAACGAAATGAAAGGCGTTTATTCGCAGTTCGATGCGGCCGTTGAGCGAAGCGTTGTTTCCTCGCTTTTTCCCGACTGCGCTTATCGTTTCGAATACGGCGGTGATCCGAATGAAATTCCGTCGTTATCTTATGAGGCGTTTCTCGATTTTTACCGCCGCCGTTACGTTCCGCAGAATATCAAACTTTTCCTTTACGGTTCGCTGCCGACGGAAGAGCAGCTGGCGTTTTTGGATGAGAAAATTCTTTCCCGGGTGACGGTTTCGGGCGAGCGGGCGCCGCTGCCGAATCAAACGCGGTGGAAGCGGCCGCGTTCGTTTTCGGTTGAGGCGCCTCCCGGTGAAGAGGGCGCCGTTGTGGCATTCAGTTGGCTGTGGGATGAAGCCGTTTCTCCCGAAGCGTGTATCGAAGCTGAATTGCTTTCCGCCTGCCTTTGCGGTCATCAGGGAACGCCGCTTTATCGCAAACTCTCCGAATCCGGTTTAGGCAGTGATTTGTCTCCGTATATGGGCGGAGGCAGTGAGCTGCGTTATCTTTTTTTCACTTGCGGTTTGCGAGGTGTGAAAACCCGCCGCATCGATGCGGCGTTTGATTTTATCCGTTCGGCTGTCGATGAAATCGCGCGGGAAGGAATTGCTTCCGATGTTGTCGACGGAGTGCTCGACTCTTATGAGTTTTCAATGAAGGAGATCAAAAGCGGCGTTCCGCTCGGTCTTCGTTACCTTGAGCGGATGATGTTTACGTGGATGAGAGGAGGAGATCCGTGTGAATGGTTTCAGATCGAAGGGGTGTTTCGGGAATTGCGCCGCCGTTTCTCCGATCCTTCGTTCATTAAATCGCGGCTGAAAACGCTTCTGACGGACAATTCTCACCGCGCGGACATTGTCGTCGCCTCTTCATCCGTTTACTTCGAAAGTTGGACCCGTGCTGCCGAAAAAGCTGCCGCTGATTTGATGAATACCCGCTTTTCCGATCCGGGGGCGGTTGAACGGGATGAGAAAGCGTTCAACGAGTACCGCAATGCGCCCGAAAATGAAGAGGCCCTTAACCGCTTTCCGCCGCTGACACGCCGAAACGTTCGAGCTCCGCTGCTGAAAATTCCGTACAGACGGGATGAAGTCGGCGGCTGTCCGATTCTGACGACGGAAACTGAGACCAACGGTATCGTTTATCTCGATTTGTACTTTCGGCTGGATCAGGCCGAGTCAGGCTTGCTGCCGTTTTTTAATCAATTTTCCAAACTTCTTTTGAGCGCCGGACAAAAACACAGAAGTTACGATGAAGCGGCTCGTGAAATGACAAAAGTTTTCGGTTCTTTTTCGTCATATATTGAAATCGGCAGCGAGCCGCGTTCGGATAAACCGCATCTGTTTCTGGTTATCCGCACCCGTTTTTTGGAGGAGAAGGCGGAGGTTGCCGTCGATTCATTGATTCGCGTGCTTTGCGAAACGGTTTTTACCGATCTTAAACGTATTCGAACGGTTTTAACCGAATCGAAAAACGATATGGCTGCCGATTTAACTCAAAACGGTTCATTATTTGCGGCTTCTTACGCTCGATCATTTCTTTCCGCCGAGGCTGCGGCCGGAGACCTTGTTGACGGCGTTCGTCAGTACCGCTTTCTGTCCGACGTTTTGAAAAGCCGTCGCCGCCTGCGCCGTTTTGCCGCCCGCATGACGGCGCTTTTACCCGAAATCTGTTCCCGTCGGCGGGTGATTTACGGTTTAGCCGGAAGCCGGCGCGCTATCGCTCAAACCGCAGCCGAGCTGACCCGACTGACCGATGCTCTTTCCGATGCGCTGCTGCCGGAGGTTTCTGTGTTTGACCTTGCCGTCTCACCGCCGCCGCAAGGAATTCAAGGGGCGGCGATTGCCTCCGACGTGGCGTTTAATGCATTTGTGCAAAAAACAGATTCTTTTGATTTTCTTCGTCTGGCCCGCAGACGGCTTTTGACTGACTTAATGAAGAATCGTCTGCTTGACGAAGTGCGCGTTAAATCGGGGGCGTACGGAGCCGCTGCGTTTTTAAGCGGCCGTTTTCTGCAGATGACCTCTTACCGTGATCCTCGGGTTACCTCCACATTCGAGGCGTTTGAAAACACGCGAAAGACTTTCGCCGAAAATCCGCCGTCGTCAACCGAATTGGAGCACCACATTGTTCAATCGCTGGCGATCAACTTAAAGCCGGTTCGGCCGTCGGCTCGGCTTTCCCGCGTCATGCTGCAGGAGCTGCTGGTGATCGACGACGATTACCGAGAACGGCTCTTGGTCGAAACGGCGAATGTGACGCCCGAAGATGTGCTTGATGAAGCGAGGCGGCTGTATAACGCCGGATTTCCGCAAGTGAAAGCGTCGTTAGCGGGAAAAAGGATGCTGAAGGCGGTTAAAGCCCGGATTGACCGTTCTCTTTCGGTCTGAGCTTTTTCTCTTTGGGAGCCGTTTTCTCTTCAATCCGGCTGAGCATTTGTGTTGAAAGAATTTGCGGCCATTCGGGAAGCACTTCGCTGCTTTCGGTCTCATAAGTGCGCAGAATCCCGAAAAAGGCGTCTTCGGCCTCCCGGTACTTTTCCTGTCTGTAAAGCAGGTACGCGATTTCGTAACGGCATTCGATTCCGATGGCTTTGTATTCGGGAAAACGCGCAATCACCTCTTCAAAAAGAGCGATCACGGCTTCGTAATCTTTTTTGGTTTTGATTTGCCCCTGCTGGACCTGGGCGTGAAAAAAAAGCTCTTCCGCCGAAAGATTCCCGTTCGTTTCCGTATCAACCGTTACGCAGGAAAAGAGAAAAAGCAAAACGGCGAAAACCGGCGCAAATGTTTTCACACCCGGAAGACCTCGTCGTTGACCGGCAGTTTTTTCTTTAAATCTTTCAGATATTCTTCCTCGTCGCCCATCGATTCGTAAGCGTCGCATTGATCCAGTTTCCGGCGGATGACGGTGAAGTACTTGTAGTATTTTTCGTCACCCATTTTCTTTTTCCACATACCGGCGTCGCAGCGGACGCGGAGCTGATATTCGCCTTCGTTCTGTGTTTGTGTTTTGATGACTTTGCAGTGAATGCAGTTGGCGCAGTATATTTTCGAATCGTCAAAATCTTTTCCGGAAGCGGAATCACTGTCTTTCATTTTTTAAAACCTCGCATTAATGCAACATTTCGCTCATTGTATTCCGTAAAAATAAAAAAGTCAATAAGAACGGGCAGAATCCGGCGGAAAACTCGTTATTTCTTGCAAAATACTCAAAAAAGTTCTTTCCATATCTGCAATTATGTTTTATAATAAAACGGCTTTTTGCAGGGAGGGAAAAAGTGAGTATGGTCGGTCTGCTTTTAAACGCCGTGACTTTGGCAGTTTCCGTTGCAATCGTCATTGTTTTCCGCATTATGGATCGGGATAACCGCTCTTTGGACAAATTGAAACGATATGCGGCGTCTCTTCAGGAAGAAATCGACGGAATTGTTGAGAAATCCGTGCAGGAGCTGAAAAATACCGCTTTGGATCTGGAGGTCAATACGAGGGCCGGGCGGGAGCTGTTAAGCGATGTCAATCGGGAAGATTCCCGTCTGACGGAAATTCAGGAGCGCATCGGCGGTCTGGAAAACAGTGTCAGAAATTCCGAAACGGCGATGGATCAGCTTGCGGGATTGACGCAGAGTGTTGAAGAGAATATGCGCAATCTCCGCCGCGAATCGGATTTTGTTACGGCCGTTGCCAAAAAAGTGAAGGAGATCGACGAACGGACGCAGGCTATCCGCAGTGAGATGGATGAGGTTCTGAACGAATTCGAAGCAAAAGCTTCCGATTCTTTGGAACGGATTTCACGCGAGGTTCGGGATGATTTCGAAGAGGAGAAAAAGGAATGCCTGCGTTCCATCGAGGATACAAAAGAGTCGGCCGAACGTGATTGGGCGGCTTATGTTTCGGGAGAGAAGGAAAGTTTCGATCGGGCTGCGGATGAAATCAGGGAATTTGTCCGGACCATTTCCGAAGAAGGAACCCGAATTTCCGATGAGGCCGTTTCCCGCATGAACGAAGGTGCGGCGGCAGCGGCCGATGCCTTCCGGAGCGTCTGCGGGGAGAGTCTTCAAAGTCAGCAGGACAAGATTCAGTCCGTTCGGGAATCGCTTGCCCGGGCGCTGGAAGAGCTGACGGATCAGGTTGAAAATGTCAAGTTTGCTCACCGCGAGTCAATGACGCAAATTCAATCCGAAAAAGAGCAGATGGAAGAACTTTTTCTTCAGCTGCGGCAAAAAAGCGCCGAACTGACGGATCAGACTGCCGCTCAGATGAAGGAAGATTCCAGGAAGGCGACTGCGGCCTTTAAAGCAGACTGCGAATCCTTGCAAAGGGAAAACCGGGAGCATGCGGACGGACTGAAAAATTCATTTCAGGAGGTACTTTCTTCCGTGTCGGCGCAGCTGGAGTCCGTCAAAGGAACTCACGAAGCGGCTTTAAACCGTCTGAATACCGAAAAAATGCAAATGCTGGCGCTGGTTGCCGGACAGCGGGAAAAACTGGAAGAGCAGATCAAAAAGGAAATCGCCTCCGTTCTTTCCGGAGTCAAAGAGAAAACCGATACATATACGGCCATTTTTGATGCCAAAGTTGCCGACGCCAAAAGCCGCGTCGAAAAAGATCTTTCCGTTCTTCAGGAAAAACAAAACAGAAACCGTTCGGTTTATGTCCGTCAGATGGAAACGCTTGAATCCGATATCGAAAAACTTCTGGGAAAATTCAAGACACAGGCCGAAGAGGTCGAAACCCGCTATCAGCGCAACATTCAGAGCGCCATGGACCGCTCCCTTCGGCTTGAGGACGATATTTTCGAAAATCTCCGCCACAACATTGAAGAGAGGGCTGCAAAATCGGAAAAGCAGCTGGAATCCCATTTAGCTTCCCTGTTTGCTAATATAGAAACAACAAATGAAGAAATTCTGCACCATTTCGGAGAGATGCGCAGCGAAGTCGAAATGAAAAAAGAAGAGTCGAAAAAAGACTTGGAACAGTTAAAAACATCGATTTCAGCCGCTTTGCATGAAGCCGATGCGTTTAACCGTTCGAATTTAACCCGGATTTTGGAAGAGGCTGAAACTTCCCGTAAACGTCTGCGGGAAGATTTGGACAGTTTCATAGAACGAATGAATTCGGAAATGGATTCCTTTAGGGGAAAAATTACTGACGAACTGAACCTTTCCGAAATGCGCTTGGACGAAAATACGCGCAAATTGGATCATATTTCGTCGGAAATTGACACTTCAGGCACTCAAATGATTGAATCGGCTTCAGCGCGGTTCAATCAGTCGTTGAATCTCGTTACGGCGGAAATTGAACGGAAAATAACGGAATTGAACCGTCTGTTTGAGGACCACAAAACGCATTTGGAGTACAAAGTCTCTCAAATCGATGAGGTCGAATCGAGCATCGGACGTTATATGGAGGAGGTTTCGGTTTCTCTGGAAAAAGCCGGGAAGCGGAACGAAGAGCTTCTGGAATCATTTGCGGCGGAAGCGCAGGAGCGGCGGGAGAGCGAGCGGGCGAAAACGGAAGAAGGGTACCGCGAGATTCATCAGACCATCGAGAATATTGGAAAAGAAATCGAATCGATTAAAGCGGCGGCGTACGAAAGTACCGATAAGCAGATGTCGATTTACGAAGACCAATTTTTTGCCGATTTACGCGAACGGACCGACGCTTTGAATTTAAAAGTTTTGGAGTGGCAGCAGCAGACCGAAAAGGACATGGAAAAAATTTTGCTTGAATCCCGTGCTCATCAGGCAGAAGCGGAAGAGCAGCGGCGGGCGGCAATCGCGGAAGGGTTAAAGAAAATCGAAGAGCAGACCGACCGCGAACTGCTCCATTTAAACAGCCGCATTCAGTCGCTTCAGGATAAGATTGCTTCGGATTCCCTGCGCAACGAACAGGAAGTAGAAGAGTTTAAAATTCAGATTAATAAAAATATCGAAGGCATCCGCAACGAGGCGCAAAACGCATTCGAAGTGGAATTTTCGAAATACGATATGAGTATTGCGGCGAGGCTGGGTGAGTATCAAAAAAATCTGGACGGAGAGATTGAGTCGGTAAAAGGAAAGTTGGAAGAAAATATTTCCGATATATTGAAAAGGAACGAAACCGCTTACTCCGATTTAAAGGTTATGCATTCGAACGTCATTCAGCAGATGAAAAATACGGAAGCTGATTTAAAGGCTAAATACGCCGATTTGAAAACTTCCGTTTCCGAGAACGTCAATATCATCAAAGATTCCTTTGCGACGCAAAAAGACGGTGTGCTTGAAAAAGCAAAACGGGATACGGAGGAGTTGGCAAAAGCGGTTCTGATAGTCAGTCAGGATGTCGAAAAAATGGGGATCGATTTACGGCAAAAGTCTGACGATGCTCTTATCGAACTGAATAAAAAGTATGATGAATTTTATGCGGAATTCAACTATAAGACCGATACGTTACTGAATGAGTTGGATTACAAAATCCGCGATTTCCGTCAGTCCAGCGCCGATACCCGCGAAAAAATCGAAGCTGTACAGCAGAAACTTCATAACGATGTCGAAGAAGGGCGGAAAAATCTCTCTTTTCGTCTGGATGAAATTACGAAACGGATCCGCGATTTTGAATCGCAGACAAAACTTTTTGAGCGCGCCGACAGTATGAAGAAGAAGCTGACCGATGATATCGCCTCTCTTCGTAATGAAATTGATCAGTTGGTAATTAAAAAGAAAGAATTCAAAGATATTGATGTCACCTTAGCCAAAGTGAAGGCGATAGAGGCCGATGTGACGGGGAAATTGGGGCAGCTGCAGGCCAATAAGCGGATTGTCGATGATTTGGAGAAGGACTTTAAACGGTTGCGCGATACTTCTGCCGAAATTAACTCCCGTATCGATAAAGTGACGGCTTCCAACGACGCCGTTATGGAAATGCAGGCGCGGCTGCGGCAGTTGGATGAGCTGGAAAGAACCGTCGAGGATCAATATACCCGTTTGGAGAAAAAGGAGCACGTTCTCAATCACACCACAATGGGAATTGATAAGAATTTTGAGGAGATGCAGGAGCTGGAAACCAGGCTGAAAAATTTCGAAATATCGTTCAATGATTTTCTCGGAAAATTGGCCGGAGCATCCAAACGGATCGAATCTCTCAGTAATAATAAGGAGCGGGCCGACTTTGCTGTTGAAAAACTGATGGATCTGGACTCCATGCTTGCTGATATCGACGCGAAGATTGAGTCTGTTACAAAAGCCCGCAAATGGTTGGCCGATACCGAGTCCCGGCTGGTTCAACTCAACGACTCTGCCGTTAAAAATCTGACAACTTTAAAGGAGGTCACGGAGCTTTCCAACTTTTCAGGCGGAAAAGGAAAGGTTGATCGGAATGCTTTGATTTTACGTTTGGCTCAGCAGGGTTGGAGCGCTGCCGATATTGCGAAAAAGCTGAATATCGGACTCGGCGAAGTACAGTTGATTATAGAGACGAATCTGAATAAATAGAGGAGCGGATATGGAGCCGTGTTTATTTTGCAGGATTGCCGGCGGAGAAATTCCGTCGGAAAAAGTTTATGAGGATGAATTTGTTTACGCGTTTGAAGATATCAATCCGCAGGCGCCGGTTCACGTTTTGATCGTTCCCAAGCGTCACATTGCGCGCGTTGAAGATCTTTGCCACTCAGACGCCGAGACAGCCGGCCGTTTACTGACGGCGGCGGCGGTCATCGCGAAGCAAAGAGGGCTGACAAACGGATTCCGCGCCGTATTCAATAACGGCGCGGACGGCGGACAGGAGGTTGAACACATTCATCTGCATTTGATCGGCGGGGTCAAAATGGGCTGGCCGCCGTTTCCGTCGGTTTAATCGGCAACTTCCAGCATTATCGGGCAGTGATCAGAGCCGGTGATGTCGGAAAGAATTTCGCAGGATTTTAATTTTTCTTTTAAAACCGGATTGACGCAGAAAAAGTCAATTCTCCAGCCGATGTTTTTGCTGCGCGCCTGAAAACGGTAGCTCCACCATGTATAGGCGTCGGTTTTTTCGGGGTAGAAAAAACGGAAGCAGTCGGTGTAGCCCGCGTCAAGAAACCGTTTCATCCACGCCCGTTCTTCCGGAAGATACCCGGGATTGCCTTCGTTCGCTTTCGGATTTTTTAAATCGATCGGAAACGGCGCAATGTTGTAATCGCCGCAGAGAATCACCTCCAATCCGGCCGCGGTCAGTTCATTCAGCTTCTGTTCCATCGCTTCGCAGAAGCGCAGCTTATAACCGAGACGTTTTCCGCCTTCCTGACTGTTGGGAAAGTAAGCGGAGATCAGAACCCGTTTTCCGAATGTCAGAAACAGCGCGCGGCCTTCGTCGTCGAATTCTTCTATATTCATTTTTTCGATTTTATCCGGTTCCCGTTTTGTATAAACCGCGACGCCGCTGTAACCTTTCCGCTTGGCGTCGGCAAAACAGACCCGGTAGGGAGAAAACTCCTTGAAGTGCCGCTTTAAAACAGTCTCCTGGGCTTTGGTTTCCTGCAGGCACCAGCAGTCCGCGTCGGAACCTTTCATGATATCGAAAAGACCTTTTTCTTCCGCCGAACGGATTCCGTTGACATTCCATGAGATGATTTTCATGTTTTGTTGCACTCCCCACCCGGCGACAGCGCCGTTTGTTTTTGTTTCAGCGCCTGAAAGAGTTCCCGCGGAATGCGCAGTTCCCTTTGCCTGGCGCTCCAATAAGTTTCTCCGTAGTCGGTAAAAATTTCTTCCCCCCGTTCGACGGTACGGGCGGCGTAAAAGAAGACAATCCAGTGCCCGTCAATGAAAAGATGATCGGCGGCTGCGTTCGGGGTAAACGAGTGGTTGGCAAACCGAAGCGCATTGCCTTTTTTCAGAGCGTTGATTTCCAGCCGCGGAAAAGTCGGCGCCGGTACAAGCCAGGCATAGTCGGTTCTTCTTGAGAACGGCAGCGCCCAGCGCTGTTCGCCGGTGTACTGACCGATCCAGTCGCCCTCAGCCAGCGTTTTGCGGGCAAAAAGACCGCAGCCGTGAACCGAAGAAGGGCGCACTTCGACGTCGGCGATCTCCCCGCGGCGGATTGATTTTCCGTATTTCTTTAAGAGCCGTTCGAATTCGTTCCGGTTGCGTTCGTAGTAACCGCGCGCGCTGAACAGAGGCCGCTGCTGAATCCGGTTTTGTGTCAAAAATTCAAAATCATCGGGATAAAACGGCTCCATAGCTCATTTTATCACAAATCGGAGAAAAAGAAAACGAAAAAAAGATCTGCGTCCGTTAAAACGGATTGCAAAAATCAGAAATTCGATATAATATAGGACAAGGAGAATTTTGTGGAATCGGCATCATCGATTGGTGGAACACTGGCCCGTTTTGCGAATGCCCTGAATCAAAACGGAAGCAGTTTAAATGAATTTATTGAAAAAAATTACTTAAAAAAATGGGTAAGCGACGATCTCTATCGGGTGATGAGAATTCGTACGACGTTTATTGCAGCAATGACTCGATTTTTGACGGATGAAGGGCTGCTGAATTTGGAACGAGTCTCTCTCAGTCCGGTAACCGATCCGTTGGCTCACGACATAGAGCACTCTCCGACCATTCGGTACAAAGGACAGCCGTATAAAACGACACATTCGATGATTTATTCCAAATTTCTTGCGTGTTTTAATCCGAAAATCAAAGGAATTTTTGTTGACTCCCCCAATATCCGACTGGAGATTGAAGATCCAAACGGTATTCAGCGGGGAAAATATTTAATTGATTTTTCTCAGATGGATATTGAGCTGCGCCGCTCTTGCCGACCGACTTTGGATGAGTATTTTCATCAGCGCGAAAAAGTGGAGTCGATTTTGCGGGATGAAACAGAAACGGCGCTGTCGTTTTTTGAACGATTGATTACAGCGGCTGTCAGCGAAATTGTCGAAAAAAATGCGGATGATTTAAAAGCGTTGAAAGTGTCGCTTGACGTGCCCGAAACTCCGTTTCCCCGTATTACAAGAGACGAAGCGGTGCGGTTAACGGGAACTAAAGCGTTTGAAGCGCCTCTCGGCGACGTTTTTAAGACCCATTTTTTCTGGATTACCGGATTAATGCGGGAGAATTACGATTTGATTTACCCGTATCTGAACAAAGACGGTTCGAAAATTCCTTTGTCGGATTTCCGTTCCGAGCAGATTTACAATTACGATTTATGCGCCCGCAGCCGCTCCGATGAAGGCGTTTGGGGGCAGCCTTACGAGGTTCTTTCCGGCGCCTTGAGAGAGTGGCTTTATGAACCGATTGTCGAGAGGCTGATTGACAACAAGATTTTGAGAACCAGACCGCAGTTTTCGCGGGAAGGAGAGTTGCTGAATCCCGAAGATCTGGACGGGTACGGACCGTTTTTGTGCGCGGCGCACGCTTTGACGGAAGACGGGGAACGTTATTTCCCTGCGACATACGGCGGCGGTTTGGGAGTGGAACGCTTTCTTTTCTCCGTTTTGAAAGGCGCGGTTGTCAAAACCGTCGATGATGTGACCTTTTTCGGGAAAAATCCCGATTCGCATCCGATTTATCTCTTTTAACCGAGATCGAAGTAGAAGAGGGTTTTTTCTCCGACGGTTTCAAATCCGCATTTTTTGTACAGTTGAACGGCTTTTCCGTTCTCTTTTTTGACAAACAGTGAAACCGATTTGCCGATTTTCGGCAGTTCGTTGACAAGGAACCAGCTCAGCAGCTTTTTTGCGTATCCCTGCCCTCTGAATTCCCTTTCCGTAAAGACTCCGCCCAGCTGTACGCACCGTTCCCCCGTAAGCGTCGTATTCAGTTTTGAGAGGATTTTTCCTTTTCCGTCCGTTAAAAAGTAAACGCGGTAATTTTTAATCAGCAGGCGCAAGTTGTTTTCGATGATATTCGGCGGAGGAGTGTTTTTGTAAAGGTAGACCTCTTCTTCATAATAGCGGTAGTGGACGGGCAGAAGGCGGCCGATATCCTCTTCGGTTGCCCGGCAGGCGTTCGGTTCGATCTGGGTGAACGGATAGTTTTCAAGCGGCCGGTGCATTACGAAAAAATCGGTC
Source organism: uncultured Spirochaetota bacterium (assembly GCA_944388995.1). Lineage (GTDB taxonomy): Bacteria > Spirochaetota > Spirochaetia > JAFGXN01 > JAFGXN01 > CALXOJ01. Next base: position 71,040 of record CALXKN010000004.1, read on the forward strand.
GAGGACGACGGCCGGATGAAGGTTTGCCGGAAGGCTTCCGACGACGGATAAGAGGCGGCGATTTGGAAAAGTCCGCGCGGGCAGAGACTGCCGGCTTCCGTCAGCGGTTTCAGATCTTCCTGTTTCAGCGGCAGCAGGGTGTGGCAGTAGAGAATCCCGCTTGCCGATACGGAAGCGGCTCCGACGGCGCGGGTTCCGGTTTCCAAAAGAAACATTTTGACGGCGTAAGGCGGCGGCGGAACGCGTTTGCCGTTTTTCTGCGGCAGCGCGGCAAGGATATTGAGGGCGAGCGGTTCCTGCTGAATCAGAAACTGAAGAAAGTGAGGAAAATTTCCGTATGTAACGGGCGTCCAGCGAAGCGGCGTCATTGTATCGGCAAATGTCCCTGCGGGACGAAATCTCCCGCCAAAGCCGAAAATCCGGCCTTAAACGACTCAAATCCCACTCCGTACAAATACAGAATTGATTGTTCCGGAAGAAGAATATTCCTTGCCCGGTAAGGATTCAGCGATGAAAAAAGAATACAGGGAACTCCTCTCCGGTTTAACACCCGTCCGACGGCGGCCGTTTCCGTATCGGAGATCAAAAGAACGACGGTCCGGTTTTCCGTTCCGGCGAGAGCGGCAATGTCATCGGCGGTTTCGTACTGGTTGGTGCCGCGGCTGAAGTCCCGGATAAAAAAGAAACGGGTGTCCGCAAAAATTTCCGAACCGGCCCGGCCGAAATTCCGGTAGCTCCCGGCCAGCAAAAGAGGAGTTGTTTTTTCGATTGGATCCGCCGCCGCCGTCACGGAACGCAATGCCAGCGACTGTTGATAGGAGAGCGATTCTTTCAGCGGAAGCTTTTCCGCATCGGCCTTTGTCGGGAAGAGGGGAACCCGGTCCTCTTTCCTCAGGTATTCGATTTTAGCGGTTAAAACGCGGCGGACGGCTCTTTCGACTTCATTCATGAATTCGGCGTCCGAAAGACAAAGTTCCCTGATGGCTTCAAAAGCATCCCGGTAGTAACGGTAATCCTTTGAAATCAGGACAATATCGTTTCCGGCGCGGATGCATTCGGCGGGGATGTCCGGATAGCCGGTTCCCGGCTTTTGGGCGCCGCCCATCAGCAGATCATCCGTGATGACCAGGCCGTCGTATCCCATTTCCTCCCGGAGCAGATCCTTCAGCGCATGGGGGGAGAGGGAGGCCGATACGTTTTCGCCCGTCACCTCCGGAAAATTCAAGTGTCCAGACATAACGGCCGGGATTTTTTCTTTTACCAAAAACGCGAACGGAATCAGTTCGCGCCGTTTCAGTTCTTCTTCACTGACGGGAATGCGCGGCATATAAATGTGCGAGTCCAGTCCTGTCCGTCCGTGGCCGGGAAAGTGTTTGGCGGTGCTGAGAACCCGCGACGCCTCCTGCCCGTGGAAAAAGGCGATCGCCAAAGCAGCCGTCTCGCGGGGATCCGATGAAAAGGTTCTCGGACCGATTAAATCGGCTTCCGGATTGTCGAAAAGGTCGACGACCGGCGCGAAATTCATGTTGATGCCGATGAGCCGCAGCTCTGCCGCTATCAGGCGGCCGCTTTCATAAGCGTCGGACAGTTTTCCCGTAGCGCCGATGGCGTTGTTTCCCGGTGTTACGGAAGTGTTGCCCTTAACGTGACGGATCCAGCCGCCTTCCTGATCCGTCGCCGTAAACAGAGGCACAGCAAACCGCGTTTCGGCCGCCGCCTTCTGCATTTCGGCAACGGCTTCGGCAACGGCCTGCGTATCCGTTCCGTTCCATCCGAAAATTTTGACATTTCCGACGCGGCCGGCCCGGATCTCCTCCAAGATAAAATCGTCCGGCCGGGTTTCGGGATAGCCGATCATAAACAGCTGCCCGATTTTTTCGTCAAGGGTCATTTCCGAGGCAATTTTTTCCCGCAGTTCTTCATCCGACAGCTGTTTTTGAAAAAATGAGAGAGAAAAAGCCGTAAAAGGAAAGAGACAGAGGAGGAGGGACGGTAAAAAAGATTTCATCTACCGGTAATCCGTTCCCGTCATTTTTTCGATGTATTCTTCAGCCGCGTGGGCGGCAACGGCTCCGTCGGCGCAGGCTGTGACCACCTGCCGGAACGGGGACGAGCGCACATCGCCGGCGCAGAAGAGTCCGGGGAGGGAGCTCTCCATTTTGGCGTCGGTGAGAATGTATCCGGAAGGGTCTTTTTCAAGGGCGGGAACCGTTTCCGTGTGCGGAGACACTCCGATAAAGATAAAAACGGCGTCGGCCGGCTCTTCGTAAGTCCGTCCGCTGTTGTTGTCGGAGAGAACCACCGATTCGACTTTATCCGTTCCTTTGATTTCTTTTATTTCCGTTCCGAAGAGCGTGCGGATTTTCGGGTGATTGAGAACTTTCTGTGCGAGCGCTTTTTGTGCGCGGAAGCGGTCTTTCCGGTGGACGATTGTCACGTCGTCGGTCAGATTGGCCAAATAAACGGCGTCAGTACACGCCGTATCGCCTCCGCCGACAACGAAAATACGCTTGTCTTTGAAAAAAGGTCCGTCGCAGGTGGCGCAGTACGAAACGCCGCGTCCGGAAAGCCGGTCTTCTCCCGGAATACCGAGCGGTCTGTGGGAGGCTCCGGTGGTCAGAATCACCGCTTTGCCGCGCAGAACGGCGCCGTTTGTCGTCTGGACGGAAAAGAGGGAATCTTTTTTATCCACGGAAGCCGCGCCCGTCAGTTCAATGACGGCGCCGAATTTTTTTGCCTGCTTCGTCAGAGATTCCGCAAACGTAAATCCGTCAACCGGTCCGTTTAATCCGGGATAATTTTCCAGTCCGTCAATCATCAGCGCCTGTCCTCCCGGAGACATTTTTTCCAGAAGAACTGTTTTCATGTTGGCTCTGGCGGCGTATTGGGCGGCCGTCAGTCCGGCGGGACCGCCTCCGATGATGATGATATCCCACTCCGTATTCATAAAAGCTCCCTCTTGACTATACATTATTATTATACAACGGTTTGGGGGAAGAGTAAAGAGATTTTTTCCCGCTTTGTTCTTCCTTGCAAAAGAAGATGGAGCGGTTGATTTGTTTCTCCGCTTGTGTTAAAATAAACTGCCTTCGGGGGCGTGTCTGTCCGTAATATACCTCCTTTATTATGCCGGCCCGTCTCCCGGAGGTTTTTGTGCTTATCCTCCGGCGCTTTTCGTCCGAAATAAAAGCAGGGATTCGTATCCGGTCCCGCGGAGGTTGGTTTGAGCGAAGATGTTCTGAAAGCTTTTCAAATCGGAATGGAAAATGAAATTGTTTCTTTGAAAGAGTGCGGCCGGCTGACCGGTTTAATGAAAACCGCTGTCATGAACCGGGATTCGGCGGTTTTGAAGTCGCTGCTTGATCAACTTTCCGTAGAGGCCGGCCGGCTGAAAAAAATCGAGGAACGGCGCAATGAATCCTATTTCCGGTTATGCCGCAGCCGGTTTCCGCAAACGGTTTCCTTTTACGAATTGATGCCGCATCTTCCCGAATCGGAGCGGGAGCGGACAGCCGCGCTTTACCGCGCTCTGCGGGCCGAAGTTATCCGTTACCAGGGCCACCTGAAAAATCTTGACGATTATGTCTACACCGTTACGGGAACCGTTACCGCCGTTTTGGAGACCTTTTCAAGCCGGAATTCCGGCGGCGTTTACAACCGCAGCGGCCGCTTTCCCTCCGATTCTCAGGGAGGACAGTCGGTTTTTGTCTCCGCGGAGCTGTAAAAATCTTGTTTTTTCTCTAACCCGCCGGCTGTTTTCTTCCGATAATAAAAACAGGAAACTGTTTTTCAAGGAGTGAAATTATGCAGTCATCGTTTGCGGGAATCGAGTTGGGAAAAAAATCCATCATTGCTCACAGCAAGGCGATCGGGACGGTCGGTCACAATATCAGCAATGCCGGAGTTGAAGGATATTCCCGGCAGCGGGTGCGCATGGAGGCGTCAGAGCCGCTCTATTTTCCCCATTTGAACCGGGAGCATACGCCGGGGCAGGTCGGACAGGGTGTCGATGCCGTTTGGGTTGAACGGATCGAAGATGAATTAATGGAAGGCCGCATTGTCGGACGGTTGGCGCGCGGCGGTTATTGGGAGACGCGCGACCACTATCTGCTTCAGGTTGAACGGATTTACAATGAACCGGACGAAATTTCCGGCCGCGTTTTGATGGATCAGTTTTGGGAGTCGTGGCAGCAGCTGGTGAAAAATCCCGAAAGCCTGGCGGTGAGGGACACTGTCCGCGAACGGGGAGCGGCGCTGATCGACAATATTCATGAAAATTTCAAACAATTAAAAACCGTGCGCGATATGCTCAATACCGAAGTTGAGACGGCGGTCAACCGGATTAACGAAATTCTTGATAATACGGCGCAGCTGAATAATGAAATTGCCCGCGTTGAGGCGTTGGGCGACAGGCCGAACGATTTGTATGATAAAAGGGATGTTTTGATCCGCGAACTGGGCACTTACCTCAACGTTTCGACGAACGGACAGGACCCCGATGAGTTCAATGTCCACACCGGCGGCCGTCATCTGCTGCAGGGAAAAATCGCCTATCATCTTCAGCTTGTCGATGATCCCGCAAATGAAGGTTACTTCCGCGTCGCCTGGGTTGAGAACGGCGAGGATATTCAGATTGAAGGCGGAAAATTGGCGTCGTATTTGGATTTGAGGGATGTCGATTTGCGCCGCGAAATCGCCAAGCTCGATCAGATGACTATCAATTTCATCGATCTGGTGAATGAAAACCACCGGAAGGCGTATAATCTGCAGGGAGAAACGGGCGTCGACTTTTTCAGCGAGTATCCGTTTGTCAATAATGTCGACGGAAATTTTGATGCTGACGGCGACGGCGCGGCGGATCAAACGCGGCTGTTTCGGATTACCGGTGAAAACCGTCTGCAGGCGCAGGAGCAAATCGGGCTGCAGGGGACGCTGACCTTTGCGGCGGCGGAAGGAACTGTCAATATCGATTATTACCCGACCGACACGGTTGAAACGCTGGTGCGGCGGATTAATACTTCCGGCAGCGAGGTGGTTGCCCGGTTGGACAGCGACGGACGGCTGCAGCTGCGCGCCGTCAGTGCGGCGGACGCCGGTAATCCCGATTTTGTGATTCGTTATGCGGCCGACAGCGGTGAATTTCTGACCAATTACAGCGGAATTTTAACGGCTTCCGGAGAAGAGGGCGCCTACAACTGGGCGCAGGCGGATGCGGTCGCTGCTTTGCGCGGCGATACTTACGCGACTTCTCCGCTGGCACATCCGGCCGGATGGATAGAGGTGAATCCTCTGATTGCCGCCGATGTTTCCCGTATTGCCGCCGGTTGGGGGGTGAACGGGCGCCCTGCCGAAGCGGGTGACGGCCGCGGAGCGCAGTCGATCGCCGATATCCGCAACAACGAAGTTATGGTCGGACGACTGAGAAGTTTCGATGCTTTTTTTGCCGAACGAATCGCCGATGTCGGTGTGCGAGGAGCGGTTGCACGGGACACTCATCAAAATGAGAAACTGGTTTTGAAGGAATTGAACGACATGAAATCGTCCGTTACCGGTGTCAATGTCGATGAAGAGTTTACCGAAATGATTAAATTCCAGCACGGCTACAGCGCCGCCGCCCGGTTTGTCAATGAAATCGATAAAATGCTGGATATTATCATCAATCGGATAGGAGTCTGATGGTATGGACAGAGTCAGTTCGCAAATGACCCCTTACGATATGCAGTATTATATGCGTCGTAACGGGGTGCGCAGCAATGAACTATCCAATAAAGTTGCCGGCAATACGAGGGTTTTGGATCCGAGGGACAATCCGTCGGCAGCCGCAAATGCAGTGCTGCTCTCTTCAAAGATCGACCGCCTGCAAACTTTTGTCGAGAATGCCGAACAAATGAAGGATGATATCCGTTTGGCGGAAAATAGTTTGCAGCAAGCCAATACGATTCTTCATGATGTACGGGAATTGGCTGTAGCGGCTTCAAATGGAACTTACTCAGAGTACGATCGAAAGATTATGGCGAATCAATTAAACGAATATTTGTATGGTTTGCTTGATTTGGCTAATACTCGAAATGAAGACGGTATCGCGCTTTTTTCCGGAACGCGCCGCTCTCAAGACGCTTTTAAGGCGCTGGAAGGTTCTGTCGAAGGGAGCGAGCACCCTGTTATTGTTTCGGTCGAATACATCGGCGACAACGGCGGTCGGGCGACGGAAATCGCTGACGGACGCTTTGCCGAATTTTCTAACGCCGGCGACCATCTGTTTTGGGCAAACTACGACCGAATTTACTCGCCGTTTAACGCTCTCGGCTACCGGGTTTTGCAGGATTCGTCGGTTCTGATTGACGGAAAAGAAGTTGCGCTTTCAGCGGGCGACAATCTTCACACCATCATCAATAAAATCAATCAAGCCGATTTGCGTGTTCGCGCTTCGTTTGATGAAGTCGGAGGTTCGATTGTTTTGGAGGCAACCGAACCGCATCAAATTTGGCTGGAAGATGTCGGCGGCGGCACCGTTTTATCCGATTTGGGTTTTATCGAGACCAATCAACTGCCGCCATACAATTTAGCCGGAGGAGTGATTCGTTCGGGAGGATCGATTTTCGATGAAGTTATCCGCTTGCGCGATCAACTCTATCGAAACAACGCGATTGACGCCGGCGGAAAAGGGTTGAACGGAATTTCGATTGCGCAGGACAATCTTTTGGCAAAAATCGCCCATATCGGTAATTTGGAAAACCGTCTCGACACGGTTCAGTCTCGATTGACGCTGGACACTGTTCAGTATGCGGATATGAGCAATAAACAGCTGGGAAAAACGCCGGACGACTTAGCGCAATCCATTGTCGAAATGCAGGAACTGCAGAACATGCATAAAGCAACGCTTCAAACGACGGCAAAAGTGCTCCAGCCGACTCTAATGGATTTTTTGAGGTAAAAGGATGAAAATCAATACCAAGGTTTTAGGTGAGATTGAAATCGACGAACGGCAGGTTTTTGATTTTCCGGGAGGTCTTTTGGGGCTGCCGGAACTGACACGGTTTGCTTTGATTGATTCAGGTCATCCTCCATATTTTTATCTGCAATCGCTGTGTGAGCCGTATCTTTCGTTCGCCCTCATCAGTCCTGAGATTTTTCATCCAGATTATCGGTTGGATGTGGAAGAGTCGGAACTGCTTTCGTTGGAGATGGAATCGGGAAAGGATACAGAACTGCTGGTTTTTGTCATTGTGAATTTCAATGACGCTCCGTTGGTAACGGCGAATCTTCAAGGACCGCTGGTTTTTAATAAAGAAACGGGGAAGGGGTGCCAATGTGTTTCCCGTAATCCCGAATACAAAACACGGCACGACGTAATCGGCGAGATGAATGCATTGAAAAAGAAAGGAGAGGGAAAATGCTGATTCTCTCTCGTCGCAAAAACGAATCCATCATCATCGATGATCATATCCGGCTGACCGTTGTCGACGTCTGCGGTGAAACCGTCAAAATCGGAATTGCCGCGCCGCTTTCGGTTCAGATTTTCCGCAGTGAAGTGTACGACGCCGTCAAAAAAGCGAATATCGATTCGGTTATGGAAGGGAAAACTCTGCCGCCGATTCTGTAGCGCTTACTTGATTTTCCCGGTGATGTAATCGGTGTAGGTCTTGTCGAAATTCAGAATGTGGTTTGAAAGCCACGAATAGGTCAGATTTGAGATTTGAATGGCGTTCAGGGAGGGAATGCCTTTGTCTTTTTTGGAGATCATCTCTTCGACTTTTTTGATGAATTCTTTGTGCGCCCTTATATGTTCCGTTTTTTTCGGATAAGTTGTGGCGTTGAATTTGATTTCTTCCTCTCGGAAATGATACTCCGTGTAATCAAGCAGACGTTTGAGAATTTCGGAAATAAAAGCGCGGTCGTCGGCTTTTGAAGTTTTCATCGCTTCGATGATATCGTTCATTATTGAGAAAAGTTTTTGATGCTGCATATCAATGGTTTCATCAGATACGGAAAAGCGCGGTGTCCATTCAATCATTTTTCTTTCCTGCCCGCAATTAATATAAAAAAGAAAAAAAACAATGTCAATAGATTTTTTTTGTTGAGAATTTAAATTCGCTCTGATACAATTACTATTATAAAATAGGGAGGAATTATGGGGTTTTATGTAATTGTTGTTGCGGCGGTTGCGGCGGCCGCGGCGTTCCTGTTTTGTCTCGGAAAGGCTCTGTGGATTTTCCGTCAGCCGCTTGAGAACGGAAAATTAAAGGAAATCACCAAGGCGATTGCCGGCGGCGCGATGGCGTTTTTGTTTAAAGAGTACCGCGTTCTGATTCCGTTTGCCGTTCTTGTGGCGGTTGCCATGGCGGTCTTCAATCACGGCGCTTTGCGTTTTCAAAGTCTTTCGTTTCTGTTGGGGGCTTTTGCGTCGGCGTCAGCCGGCTTCATCGGCATGAAAACGGCGACGGCGGCCAACGGACGCACGACGGAAGCCGCTTTGAACGGCGGTCAGCGGAAAGCGCTGAAGGTGGCGTTTTCCGGCGGCAGCGTCATGGGAATCGGCGTTGTCGGTTTGACGGTCGGCGGATTGGCGCTGATTTTGTTTGTTTCCGTAGAACTTTATTCGCTCGTTTCGGGAAATTCCGCAGACGGGAATGCGGAGTATTTTCAGCGGGTTGTTTTTCCGCTGCTTTCGTCGTTTTCTTTGGGAGCCAGTACCATTGCGCTCTTTTCCCGCGTCGGCGGGGGAATTTTTACGAAAGCGGCCGATGTCGGCGCCGATTTGGTCGGAAAGGTTGAAGCGGGGATCCCCGAAGATCATCCCTCCAATCCGGCGGTCATTGCCGATAATGTCGGAGACAACGTCGGTGATGTGGCGGGAATGGGCGCCGACCTGTTTGAGTCGTTTGCCGGAACCATTGTCGGCGCGATGATTCTCGGTCTGTCAGTCTCCGGAGCGGATGAAGGCCTTCCGTTTCGGCTGATTGCCCTGCCGCTTCTTTTGGCCTCTCTCGGAGTGTTTTGTTCCGTTATCGGTATTTTGGCGGTCCGGACGAAAGAGGGAAAAAATCCGCAGACGGCGCTGAATATCGGAACATTTTCCGCGGGGGGATTGGCGCTTCTGCTCTCCGCTCCTTTGATTTATCTGTTCATCGGCGGACGGACTTACGGAGACGGCGTTTCGTGGCTCTCGCTTTTTATCTCGACCGTTGTCGGATTGATTTGCGGCATTGCCATCGGTCTGGTAACGGAGTATTATACCGGCACCGATAAAAAACCGGTCCGTCAGATCGTAAAAGCCAGCGAAACCGGGTCGGCGACCAATATCATTACCGGGCTCGGCGTCGGTATGTTTTCGACCTTGATTCCCGTTCTGCTGATTTGCGCTTCCATTGCGGTTTCCTACGCGCTCGGCGGCCTTTACTGCGTCGCGTTGGCGGCCGTCGGCATGCTGATCACTTTGGGCGTGCAGTTAGCGGTTGATGCTTACGGACCGATTGCCGATAACGCCGGCGGTCTGGCGGTGATGGCCGAATATCCCAAACGCGTCCGGGAAGTGACGGACGGTTTGGATGCGGTCGGAAATACGACGGCAGCCATCGGCAAAGGATTTGCGATCGGTTCGGCCGCTTTGACTGCCATTATCTTGTTTTCGTCCTTTAAGGAACAGTCCGGCGTCGGCGATGAAACGCTGAGTCTGACCCGCGTTCCCGTTTTGATCGGATTGATTATCGGAGCGATGATTCCGTATCTTTTCTCCGCCTTGGCAATGGGAGCCATCGGAAAAGCGGCGTTTAAAATGATCGGAGAGGTCCGCCGGCAGTTTCGGGAACATCCCGGAATTTTGACCGGAACGGAGAAGCCCGACTACGAAAAGTGCGTCTCCATTTCCACTTCGGCCGCCTTGCGGGAGATGATTCTGCCCGGACTTCTGGCCACGGGAACTCCGGTTGCGGTCGGTTTTTTGGGCGGCATCGATATGTTGATGGGGCTGTTGGTCGGCGTGACTCTCAGCGGCATCGTACTGGCGCTTTTTATGTCCAATTCCGGCGGAGCATGGGATAATGCAAAAAAAATGATCGAATCCGGTTCCCTCGGCGGAAAAGGCAGCGAAGCGCACAAAGCTTCGGTTGTCGGTGATACCGTCGGCGATCCGTTCAAGGATACAGCCGGTCCGTCGCTGAACATTCTGATTAAACTGATGGCCGTCGTTTCGCTGGTCATTGCGCCGGTTTTGAAGGATTATTGGGGGTAATTTATGGAATACGCGACTTATTTATACGCCGTTCTGCATCCGCAGGAGGCGCTGATTCTTTCTCACCTGAAGCCGCAACAGTTTGCGATGCATTATATCTCCGGCTCGACCCGTTATTACGACGGAAAAGTGATTTTTGCGCAACTGGATCCTTCGTACCGCAACGGGTGGTTTGATATCGACGGCGCGCTGGAAAATTTGAAACCGCACTCCGACGGAAGACCGAAGGCAACGAAATTCCTCTCATGCTACCGGGTTTTGGAGCACATTGACCCTGCGGTCATTCTGAATCTCTTCCTGACCAATCCCGACGGGTCTGTCCTGAAACTGGAGCCGGCCGATGCGAATTTGACTGTACGGTCTCCCGAAGTGCTGCGGCTTTTTGCCCTCATTAATCCGCTTCGGATGCTGATTCTGACCCGTCAGAATTTCATCGATTTCGGAGGGAAAATCACGAAGAAAGAAAATCCGAAAAGCGCGCCGGCGGTTCTGTATACGCAGCTGGAGTTTGACGAAGAGTCGTTTTTGTCTGAATGGGAGAAAAATTCACTGATTCCTTCGCCGATTCCGGGAATTCACCCGTCAAAACTTCATTCGGCCATTCTGGAACTCCGGCTGAAGCCGAATAAGTTGACAAAAGGGCTCGGACTTGATAATAATTTAAACAGGATCTCTTATTCGTTGATTCGTCACGGTTTTATGTTTGCCTCCGAAAAAGGAGTCCGCTTTTTTTCCATGCCGAAGATGAAGGAGATTGAAGAAAACAATTTCCGCTTTTGGCGCGGAATGCTGTAAGGAGTTTTAAATGCGCTTGATTATCGAACCGAATTACGAAAAGTTGTCGAAATGGGTTGCCGGTTATGTGGCAAAACGAATCAATGATTTCAATCCGACCGCCGAAAGACCGTTTGTGCTCGGTCTGCCGACCGGCTCTTCTCCGATCGGAACTTACAAAGAGTTGATTGCGTTGAACAAAGCGGGGAAGGTTTCGTTTAAAAATGTGGTGACATTTAACATGGACGAGTACGTCGGAATTCCGGAGGATCATCCTCAGAGTTACCATACGTTTATGAAAGAGAACCTTTTTGATTTCATTGATATTCCGCAGGAAAATATCAATATTTTAAACGGCAATGCCCCCGATCTGGAGGAGGAGTGCCGGCGCTATGAGGAAAAAATCAACTCCTACGGCGGAATTCATCTCTTTTTGGGCGGAATCGGACCCGACGGACACATTGCTTTCAATGAACCCGGATCCAGCCTGAAATCCCGCACCCGCGTGAAAACGCTGACTTACGATACCGTCGTCGCCAATTCCCGTTTTTTCGATAACGATGTCAATAAGGTTCCCAAAACGGCGCTGACGGTCGGGGTCGGAACGGTCACCGACGCCGACGAGGTCTTGATTATCATCAACGGCCACAATAAAGCGCGGGCGCTTCAGAATGTTGTCGAACAGGGCGTCAACCATATGTGGACGGTTTCCGTTTTGCAGCTGCATCCGAAAGCGGTGATTGTCTGCGATGAAGAGGCGACCTACGAACTGAAGGTCGGAACTTACAATTATTTTAAGGATATTGAAAAAAACAACCTGTAATCAGCCGTTGCCTTCTTCGGCTTGGCTTTTGCGGATGTAAAAAGGACCCTGCGCCGGCGAATCGGTTTCTCCGCCGGCGTATTTTTCGGCGGCAATCCGGCTCCATTCGGAAATCGGCGGACGGGAAAACCGCGGTATGACGCTCCAGCCCGCGGGCAGGTTTCCTCCCAACGCGCCGCGGAAGATCTCCGCATCAGAGCCGCAGACGGCAACCGCAGCGTTTTTCGGAGCGGTTTTCACAATAGCCTCCGCCGGTAAATCCGCATAACCGCCGTAACGCTCGCCGGCGCGGTAGAAAGCGGCATAAAACCGTTTTTTCCGGCCGTCGATGACCGGCAGCAGAAATCCGGAATGCGACTTTGAAAACGCCGCATAGGCGTCCAGTCCGCAGACGGAGATCATCGGAACGCCGGAGCCTTCCGAAAGACCTTTCCCGACCGCCATGGCAATACGCAGCGCCGTAAACGATCCGGGACCGCGGTTGCAGGCAATCAGATCCAGGTTTTTTAAAGGCATTCCGTTTTCCCGTAAAAAAATATCGATTGCTTCGGTTAAAATTTCGGATTGGGTTTTTCCGGCATGAATTTCTTTGTAAATTTCTTTTCCGTCCCGGAGAAGATAAAGTTCAACGGCTTCCGGACGCAAATCAAAGGCGAACAGATTCAAAACGCTCTCCTTGAATTTCAATGATCCGCTGTTGGGTATCGGGATTGACGGAAATAAAAACCTCTACGGTCTCTTTAGGCAGAAAAGGCTGGGCTTTTTCGCTCCATTCGATGAGAGTGATGCCTTCCGCGTAAAAAAAATCCTCGCCGCCGAGCAGTTCGAATTCCTCCTCGCTTCCCAGCCGGTAGAGATCCATATGCGTCAGCGGCAGGGAACCGCTGTACTGCGATAAAATCGTAAAGGTCGGACTGGTCACCGCTTCCCGGATTCCCAGCGCTTCGGCGATACCTTTGGCAAAGGTTGTCTTTCCCGCTCCCAACGTTCCGTGAAGGGTCACGACATCGTTCGGCCGCAGACGTCTGCCGATCTTTTTCCCCAGCCGGACGGTGTCTTTCGGTGAATCGGCAATCCACTTCATTCCAATTCACCTTTATCGAAGAGATTCCACAGGTACTCTTCCAGTTTCTTTTTTGCCGGCAGAAGAGGATAGTTGATCGGATCCTTGAACTGAATAATGAGTTTTTTGCCGCCGAGCGCGTTGTATTCGAAGACAAAGACGATGTTGGCCAAATGTTCGGTTTGTCCGTCGGTTGTATAAACCAAAACAGCCGAATACCGCTTGCGGTAGTGAATGTGTTCGTTCTCCCGCCTGACATCGCGCAGCTCAATGATGTTCATGGATTTTCCCCGGCGGAAGAATTTCTTAATGCGTCGATTAAAGGCAGAATTTCATATTCAAACAGATCTCCGGCTTCGATAAAATCGTTTTCCGCCAATGCGCGGTTGATTTTCTTTAACTGCCCGTTGACGGCGGCCGGATAATCCGCGACGGTCAAATTTCCGCCGATTTCTTCATCGGAGGCGATTTGCTTCTCTTCCTGAAGGCGGCGGAGGATCATCAGCGCGGTTCTGATTTCCCGGATTAATTCCGCCGCGTTCTGATAAGCTTCGTCCGGTTTGTTCATCTGAATGTCGACGGAAAACATTTTGATCTTTTCTTCTTTTTCCCGGAGGGAAGCAAGTGTCTCTTTCAGCAGTGCTTTCGGGTTTTCGTGAGCCCAGACGGTACGAATCCATTCCGCCGGAGTGAATGTAATTTCGATTTTTTCGATTTTTGAGTGCGGCTCATCCTTTATCCGGTCAAAAATTCCGTCCAGCGGTTCGCCGTCAATCAAGAACGAATCGATCCGTCCGCTGCCCTGTTCCAGCCACTGAAAGAGCGCCGCCGTCACGTCTTTGACGCTTTCGCTTCCGTTGAGTTCAAATTGAACGGGTTCGTTGTTTAAAAAAATCTCCATAGCTGTCTTCCGATTGTTATTCGTTGCGATTATTGGTGTTCAGGGAGTCAAGCGCCCGGGAACTGTCTTTCAGGCGTTCGTACATTGCTTCCATATTGCCGAACTGCCGTTTGTAATCGGCCTCTTTTTTTTCCATTCTGTCGTTGAAATTCGTAATATCCCTTTCCTGTTGGGCAATTTGCCGGTCGTATGTCTGAATCTTCCCGTCTATGATTCCGCCTTGCTGTGAAAAAGAGGTCAGGTATTCGTTCATTAAAAAAGCGATGCCGTTATCCGTAATGTAGTCGTTGTTTGTATCGAATCCAAAGATTTTCTGTAAATCATTGATATTGTTTCTAACCGCTTCGTCCAGTTTCGCCTCGTCGATTTCGAGGTAACCGCGCATCCGCGCCGCCGAATATCCGGAGTAGGCGGATAAGTTTGAGCCGATACCGAGCTGAAACAGCATCGAGATTTGATCCGGCGATTGAATGTCGTAACTGTTGTTGACAATCTGCTGCAGGCGGTTTTTCGTCTGAATTAATGTAACGTCGCCCTGCAAGATGCCCAAAACCTTTTCTTTTTCCTCTCTTTCCGCCGGTTCGAGATAAGAAAGTTCGTCAAGAATTTTTTCGTCCCTTGTCGAATAAATATTGATATCTTCAATCAGTTTATTGTAATTATAAGCGAATTCAATAATTTTATCCTTGACGGCTTCGGCGTTTGTCCCGACTTTCAGGGAAACAGGCTCCGATGTGGGCGCATTGAGCGTGAAGGTGATTTGATCGTTGACGTCGCTGATTTGATTGACGGGGCGCGTCAGTTTAATGCCGTCGTATTCGAATACGGCATCGCGCGCCGTTTCAATGGCGTTGACTCCGCGTTCATCTGCGTTACCCGAAGATCCGGTTCTTTCCGAAATTGAGATGGATTCGACGGCTACTGCCAATCGTTCCGAACGGTTTTCAATAAAGACTGAATGCGGAATTTCTCCGAATTCGCTTAATGAAAGGGTCCATTCTTCCATATCTCCGACAGAACGGATTAGAGGCATTTTACGGCTGTCGGAAGATCCTTCGACGGTAATAAAAACCGTCTCTGCGGGAGTTTCAGCCTCTGACGGAAAACCGGAAGAGATTTCATCCGGTAAAACAGAGGTTTCATTGAGCAGTGTGACACTTTTAAAAGTTGCCGTACCGATTATATCCATAGAGAAAGGCTTTTTCCCGCTTTTAAAGTCGGGATTCTCCGAAAGGTCAACGGTTTTCAGACGGATTAAAAGTGATTCGGCATTTCCGCTCTCAATGGCTACGGAAATACTTTCTCCGGGATTCAAAAGACAGCCGCTATCGGGGTATTGAATGCGGTACGGGTTACTTTGTGTATACGGAGAAAGATCGACGGATGTTGTGCGCAAACCGTCAGATTGCCTGACGGGACGGATCCACCCGAGATGTTCTGCCAACTGCTTTGCGTCACCTTCAAATCGAATGGCATTATCGGCTCCAGTCAGGCGGGATTCAAGGAGTATAACCTGTTCTCCCGGACGGGCCTGAATGATTTGAGCGCGCAATAAATCCGAAGAGCGCCGGTTCAATCCGTCGACAAAGCTTTTAGGAGAACCTCCGTTGAAAAAATAAGAAACATCTTTTTCTCCTATGGCAAAAACATAGTGTCCTGCGGGAATTTTTGAGTCCTGCTCAATAGGGGAGGTTATCAGCTTATCGCCGGCGGCAGTCTGAATAACTTTTACTAAGTGCTCAGTCAAATCGGCGTTTCGGACAGCCGTTGCCGTAACTGCGTTGTCAGAGGATGAAACAACCCTTTCGGCAAACGGGTTGTCATAATTGTACATTGAAGTGCATTGAGCCGATAACGTGGAAATTCGGTTTTGTAAATTCCGCCAAACGTTTTTGTCCGCTTCCAGTTCCTCAACACGCGCTTCCATTTTTGTCAGAGGAATTTTTTCGACTTTCATCAAATCCTCGACAATTTTATCGGTGTTGAAACGGGAGCTTACGCCCGGAATGGTAATGTCAGGCATAAGACATTATAACTTTTTTATGCCTTTTGGTCTACAAAGACGCCCAAAATGCCCATCGCTTCTTTCATTTTTTTATGGAGTTTAACCAAAGCTTCGGGGGGGAGTTCTCTGATGACTTCGTTTGTTTCTTTGTCCACAATTCTGACAATTACGCGGTTGGAATCGGTGTCAATCGAAAATTTGACTTTTCGATTGAGTGTATCGGAGATCTGGAGAACTTCCTGTAACATTTGAGCTGATTCGGAAGGAGCTCCGTCTCCCAAGACAGGTGCGGCTTCGCGAACCGAAGTTTTGACAGTTTGTGCGGCCATTGCCTGTTTTGGGGAATTGGTTAATTGTTGAATTGTCTCTGTGCTTTTTAAATTCATCGGTTTCACATCCATGTTAACCTCCTATCCTTTGATAAAAGAGAAGATTGTGCGCCGGAATCTTCTCACGCAAAAGACAAAATCCGGTAATCTCTTGCGTTAAAGGAGTTGTAAAATGTTTTGAGTCCTCAAATTGGCTTGTGAAAGCATTGCCGTTGTGCTGTTTGCCAAAATGGAATTTTTGACATAATCGGTAATTTCCAACGCCATGTCCACATCCCGAATCCGGGACTCTGCGGCCTGCATGTTTTCCGCTGCCACTCCGATTCCTCTGGAAGTCTCTTCCAATCGGTTTTGGTAAGCACCCAAATCAACCCGCTGCTTTGTCACTTTTTTCAAAGCGGCGTCGACCGTTCCGATCAATCGGTTTGCGCCTTCA
Source organism: uncultured Spirochaetota bacterium (assembly GCA_944388995.1). Classification (GTDB taxonomy): domain Bacteria; phylum Spirochaetota; class Spirochaetia; order JAFGXN01; family JAFGXN01; genus CALXOJ01. The sequence goes on from CALXKN010000004.1 coordinate 87,602, forward strand.
ATAGAGGCCAAGCTACCCAAATTGCCTTCACCGTCAATCAATCCGAGCGCGACGGAAGTCATGGTGCCGATGTAGATGCGTTCATTCTGATAAGCATTCGCCCCAAAATGAATCGCCATCTCTCTTACGGCCGTATCGGATTTTGCAAAATCGCCGAGCAGCAAGTTCATTCCGTTGAACTGTGCATGGCTTGCGATACGATCCACTTCATCTATCAGCTGTGAAACTTCGACCTGCAACATGAGCCGATCTTCATCGCTGTAGATTCCGTTTGCGGCTTGAACCGAAAGCTGTCGGATTCTCTGGAGAATATTCGTTGTTTCTTCCAAGTAACCTTCGGTTGCCTGTAAAAAAGAAACACCGTCCAAAGTATTCCGGTTGGCCTGATTCAATCCTCTGATTTGAGATCTCATTTTCTCTGAAACAGCCAGTCCCGACGGATCGTCTCCGCCGCGTGTGATTCTCATTCCCGAACTCAGCTTTTCGATGTTCGATTGGAGATTCGAATCTACCAAAGATAACTGTCTGTTCGCATAAATGGAACTCATGTTATGATTGATGATCATTTAACCCTCCTTGGCTTAAGATATACTTACAAACAAATTCGGGGACGCACGCCTGTATCTGTTTGCAATTATCCGATTTTTCTGTATAAAAAATCGGATAAACAAGGAGGATGATGTCTAAGAACAAAAGCGAAGCCCCGAAAACCGGGGCCCGCTCATCAATCCGCTTAGCTCAGCAACTGGAGGACGGTTTGCGTCTTCATGTTGGCCTGGGCGAGCATGGCCGTTCCCGACTGCACTAAGATGCTGTTCTTGGTGTAGTCGACCATCTCTTTCGCCATGTCGACGTCGCGGATGCGGGATTCGGCAGCCTGCATATTCTCGGCGGCAACGTCGATTCCGCGGACGGCATGTTCCATGCGGTTCTGGTATGCACCCAAATCGGCGCGCTGCTTGTTGACGACTTTCAACGCAGAATCCATGATTCCGATTGTTTTATTGGCGTCTTCGATTGTCAGCAGGGAGACGATTTCGCCGCCGGTGCTGGCGCCCAACGCTTCCGCAGTCATGGTGCCGACATACAGTCTTTCCCTTTGATCCATGTTCGCGCCGGTGTGAATCCACATAGATGCGGTCACCGTGTTCAGTCCGGTTTCGCGGGCAAAACGTCCCGTCAGCAGGTTCATTCCGTTGAATTGGGCATGGGAAGCAATTCTGTTGATTTCGTCAACCAACTGAGAAACTTCAACCTGAATCTGCATTCTGTCTTCATCCGTGTAAATACCGTTGGCGGCTTGGACAGAAAGCGTTCTGAGACGGTGAAGGATGTCCTGAGTTTCTTGCAGGTAACCTTCTGTGGCCTGGATGAAAGAGATACCGTTCGACACGTTTTGAGAAGCCTGGTTTAAGCCCTGAATCTGAGAGCGCATCTTTTCAGATACTGCCAATCCGGAAGCATCGTCGCCGGCGCGGTTGATCCGAAGACCGGAAGACAACTTCTCGATGTTCTTCGTGACGGAAGAGTTGGTAACTCCCAACGTGCGGTGTGCATACATTGCACTAAGGTTGTGATTGATAATCATACTGTTCCTCCATGATTTTCTCTGGGCATCCTTGCCCGTTTTTTGTAAGAGACCTTCTCTTACGTTACAATTATCGTCATCAACTGATTATATTTTAACACGTTTGAGTCAAAAAAGAAAGGTTTTTCTGAAAAAAAAAGAAAAAACCCGTTCCGCCGTTTTGATGAAAGACTCTTGACCTTGGGTCAAGTGGGTTGCCTGTTTTCAATTTCTGTTGTGCCGTCGGCGAACATCGGTTGAAAAAGCCGGCATCCCGTCAGTTGTATTATCCCAAGAGAAATGCATCAATAAACACGGACGGAACAGGAATTAAAAGCATTGATTGATTCGGTCGAGCATTTCGGCCAGTTGTCGGGAAATTTGATTTTCCCGTTCGGCGATCGGTTTGAGATCTGCGGTTTTGGTAATCAACTCGTCGGTAATAAAAAGACCGGCGATAAGGGCAATTTTTAACGGATCGCTTATTTTCATTTTTTTTTCAACGGTGTCAAGCATTTCTTTATATTCTTTTACGACATTGCTGAGATGATTTTTATCTTCGCTTGTCCGGATGCGCATTTTTGTGTTGAGAAGGGTCAGCTCAATGATATCTTTTTCAGGAGTTCTCATCAGTAGAAAATATCCAGTCGGGAATAGGGATCCTGCGGTTTTGGCGCCTCTTTGTCTGCCGTTTGCTGAGAGGGAGGTTCCGCCGCAGAACTAAAAGAAAAATCATCGGTTGTTTCCGTAACGGAAACGGCGCCGTCGCTCAATTCGGGGGAATTTTCTTCGAATTCTTCCCAATTTTCAAAAAAAGGATCGTATTCGGGATTTAAACGGAGCGGAGCGGATTCGGTGGTGTCTGCCGGGGCGGGATCAGGATTCAATTCCGGAACCGTCTGCCGTTCTACGGGGCTGATATGGGCGGTTGCCGGATGATCGTCCGTCGGATGGGAAAGCGTTGAAATGTCAGATTCTTTAAAAAATTCCGAACGTCGGGAATCCGGTTCAAAAGAAGCGTCTTGGCAACGGATTGCAAGTATTTCCTTTTTTAAGGAGGCATTTTCTTCTTTTAAAGAACGGACCAGCCGGACGACGGCGTCGATCCGTTCCGTTAATTGAACCATCTGCCCGTCGATCATGAATTAAAGCGCCTTCTTCGCGGTTTCGACAACCGCCGCAAAGGCTTTTTCATCTTCAATGGCCATATTGGACAGCACTTTGCGGTTGAGCAAAACGTCTGCCTTTTTCAGCCCGTTCATAAAGCGGGAGTAGGTGAGGCCGTGCGCTTTGCAGGCGGCGGAAATGCGGGCAATCCAAAGGGCGCGGAAATCGCCTTTTTTGTCCTTGCGGCCGATGTATGCGTAAACGCCGGCGCGGCGGACGGCGTCTTTCGCAATCCGGTTATTGGTTCCTCTGCGACCGAAAAAGCCTTTCGCTTTTTTCAGCATTTTATTTCTTCGATCTTTTCTTTTGGTTCCGTCAACAGCTCTGGGCATAATTTACTCCTGGTACGAATTATTGGTAGGGCAACAAGACCTTCGCTTTGCGCGTTTCGGCGGGGCTCAGAACGCCGGCGTGTCTGAGGTTGCGTTTGCGCTTCGTTGACTTTTTGGTCAGAATATGGCGCAATCCCTGTTTTTTGTATTTGAGTTTTCCGTTCGCGGTGGCGTGAAATCTTTTTGAGAAAGATTTCTTTGTTTTCATCTTAGGCATATCCTGTCTCTCCGTTTTTTATTTTTTATTTTTCGAACTCAAAATAATGGACATCATTTTTCCTTCCATTGACGCAGGCTTGTCCAGGTTGAATGCGACTTCCTGTTCGGTCAGGAGGTTGACGATGGTGTCCAAAACCTCTTTTCCCAGCTCCGGGTGAGCCAGTTCCCGTCCCCGGAAGCGGATGGTGACCTTGACCTTTGCTCCTTCGTCCAAAAAACCGCGGATGTGTTTGGTTTTAAAGTCGAGGTCGTGCTTGTCAATCTTCGGCTGCATCCGGACTTCTTTCAAACGAACGACGGTCTGTTTCTTCTTCGATTCGCGCGAGCGTTTTTCCTGCTCGTAGCGGAATTTTCCGTAATCGACAATCCGGCAGACCGGCGGAACGCTGTTCGGTGCGATTTCGACCAAATCCAGACCCTGTTCTTCGGCTCTCCGCAGAGCTTCCGATGTAGGGAGGACGCCGCGCTGGACGCCTTCACTGTCAATCAAACGGACTTCGGGAACCCGAATCTGTCTGTTCGTTCTCAAATCTTTTGCAGCCAAGATAACTCCATTCCTTTGTGTATTGGTTTATTTATATATAAAAACAAAGTTCTTGTCTATATGTTTATCGGGATTATTGATTTTTTTCTTGATTTTATGCAAACTGCAATCATGGGTTTGTTCATGTGTTTTTTTCCGCTGCTCTGGATGCTGATTCTCATCAACCGGTTCGCAATCGTTTTTCCGCTTCGCGACGCGCTGACGGCCTGTTTCCGGGCTCTGTGGGTTTTTCTGCCGCTTTTTTTCGGTCTGTTTCTTCATCAACCGAAAAACATTGCCGAAATTTCGGTCGGAAAGTGCTGGTCTTTTTATACGCTGAATTTCGGGCTTCTGCCGTATGCGGCGGTTTCATTCCTTTATATTGTTGTTTTTGTTCTTTTTTTGAACCGCCGGATTCCGTTTGCTTCCGGGGTTTTACTCGGTTTTTTCCTTTTAACGTTCATCGGAATTTTCAGATACTGTTACTTTCAGAATTTCCTGAATGTATGGCAGGCGTTGGGGCAGCCGTTTCTTGATGCGGTGATGATGACGGCGGCGGCCGGGTTCTTTGCGCTTCGTTCTCCGTATAAAGATGAGCGGAGACGGGTTGTCTCCTCCGCGGTTCTGCTGTTTGTTCTGGCGGCGGTTGCGGTTCCGGCTCTCGGTACGGCCGCCGAATACGGTTTCGGTTGGGGTTCCGTTGCGGTTGCGGTCTGCGGATTCGTTCTTTTCACCGTTTTGGTTTTTCCGAAAAGAATGCGGGAAGCGGTTCCCGGCGGATTTTAAGAAAGAGGTGAAGACTGTGCTGAAGACAAAAAAAAAGCGGTATGCGTATTGGATTTTATGCGGAGCTATGTCGGCGTGTTCTCATTTGCCCGAAATTGATCCTCGGACTGAGGAAATGACTGATTTGACGATCGGGCAAGACGGCGGTTCTATTGTTCTTTCTTGGAAAGATCCGGTTATTGACGGAATTGAATCCGTTTCCGTGGTCACTGTATCGGACTCGGGCGCGTCCGTCGATAGGGGAACCGTCGATCCGGGAGCCGAAAGTTACACTGTTCCAAAGGAAAAGCTCGTAGTTGGGGATACCTATTTCATCACTCTTTTTACGACGGACGGAAAAGGTCGGAATAGCGCCGAAATAACCGTTCCTCACACGGTTTCGGAACTTGATTTGCGGTTTACGAAAGCAGATGTCTTTGACACCTGGGCCGGGTTTGAATGGAAAGTTTCGGATGAAACTGCCGTTTTGTTTCTTGATTATACAAATGCCGCTGCTTCTCTTGAGGTCGGAAACGGAGAAGCGGAAGTTAACGACCTGATGCCTGGCGCCGATTACGTTTTTACATTGAGGGACGAAAACGGAAGGGGGAGCGCGCAGGCGTTTCGGACGGCAATGTTGTTTTATGATGATTTTTCTTACGCCGACACGGAAGAAGTCGTCGGTAAGCGTTGGTTTTGGGCGAACCGGGAAAATCCGAATGTCGGAACCATGCATTGGTCGTACAGTATGCGGGGGGACGGGCGCAATGCCGAGTGTCTGAATGAAGACGGTGTCGACTTTTTGCGTTTGAAGGGAACGGTTTCGGACAAGAAGGATTTGATCGGATCCGGAATCCGTTCGAGCGATCGTTTTTGGTTTACATTCGGGAAAGTCGAAATCCGCTTCCGGTTTGCCGGATCAGCTGCCGGAAGTTTCCCGGCGTTATGGATGATGCCTCAAATACCGGATCCCGGCGCCAAAAACGGCGGTGTTTGGCCGTTTGGCGGGGAAATCGATATTATGGAACGGGTTTATACTTCCGCCTGGAAAATTTGGCAGACTTACCATACGGAAGAAACAGGAGAGCTTGGAGGCGGAAATCCCGATACATACAATGTCAAAGGTGTTCGGAGCGGACTCGGAAAAAAAGAAGATTGGACGAAATGGAATACAGTCGGTATCGAATGGAGCCGCGAAGGTCTTCAATGGAGCATAAACGGAGTCAGGACCAAAAGAGTCGAATCTGAATCGGGAAATATCCGTGCTTATCCTTTTACGGAAGAGTCGGCGTTTTTCCTGATTTTTAATATGAGTGTTGTCAGAAATTCCGGTTTCGCAGGGACAGCCGCCGATGATTTTTACAACCATTTGGATATTGATTATGTAAAAATCACTCCGAATGCCGATACTGTGTTTCGCGACTGTCCGTATTACCGGCATTCCGCGGAAGAAGGAGATGTTTTGTGATGCGCTTTATAATGATTGTTTTGACAGCTGTTTTGGTGTCCTGCATAGCCGAAAATGAGCCGTTTTTAATTGAGGAAGTGAAAATAACTCCGGTTTCGGCTTCGGAAGGAAGTCGTTTTGAATATTGCGCCAAAGTGTTGTCGCTGACGGCTTCCGAATTGGTTATCGTTTTAAACGGAATAACCTCACGGGAAATTGAAAGGCGGAATTTATCCGCAGACGGGAATGCGCAGACGGTCTCGGGCACTCTTCCCCCTGTTCCGTCGGGATATTACTCCGTTATATTCGCATTGTCTGCGGATGGAAAACGCGGGGTAAAGCGGACCGCCTATTTTGAGGTGAAGGCGGACGGCAGCGGCTCATAGTTTTCCGATTGAAGTAAGTGAGCAGAAGTACAAAAAACGGCGTTTCATAAAGAAACGCCGTTTTTTTCTTTTTTCAGTTCTTCCCCGATTCGCAGGCAAGGGTTCTTGTTGTCAGATCGCAGACGGAAGCGGGACCGTAGTATTGAATCGCTCCGGGGTAGGTGTAGCAGGTTTCCCGGGCCCACCGCTCCCGGTTGGAGGCAAACGCGCGGAACGGTGCCGCCTCCAAATCGACCAACGCCTTGCGGATGACCGGCTTCAGAGCGCCGTGGCGCTGCTCCATATTCATCATCATCGTCAGCGGAATTCCTCCGGGAATCCATTCGTCGGCCGGCGCCGCCAAATTCCGCACGGAAGAGAGGTAGCCGCTCAGATTATTGGCAATCAGCAGCGAAGCGTTGTATCCGAGACTGTAACAGTAATCGGCGTCGAAGTTGGACGGAAAGGCGCAGCGGCCTTCGTATCCGAAGAAGTGGTGCAAAGCCGAGAATTTCACTTTTTCCCCGCGTGCCTTGATCGCCTTCCTGACCATTTCGGAGAGCAGTTTTTCCGTTTCAATCAGCGAAACTTGAACGTTGCCGTGCGGATCGCGGTCTAAAAGCAGCTGTTTGGCGATTCCTTCAGGAAGTGAATCGAAAGCGGCCGCCGATTCCTTCGAGAAGTGCTGTTTCAGCCACTTGGTTTGGGAAGCGAAATCGGGTAACGCGGAAAATTCGCTTTCATTTTGCGCCATTAAGTCGTTCAGTTCCGCAATTAAGGTCTTCATTTCAGGAATAAATTCGATTAATCCTTCGGGAATGAGTCCGACTCCAAACGTTTTTCCGTCGCAAGCACGGGTGATGACGATGTCGGCAATCTCTTTGGCAATTTGCATCAGCGTTTTCTGTTCTTTTTCTACCTCTTCCGAGATGATGCAAAAATTGGGTTGTGTCTGCAGGGCGCATTCCAACGCTATGTGAGAAGCGCTTCTGCCCATCAGTTTGATGAAATGCCAGTATTTTTTTGCGGAATCGGCGTCGCGTTCGATGTTGCCGATCAGTTCGGCGTAGGTCTTTGTTGCAGTGTCGAATCCGAAGCTGGTTTCAATGTATTCGTTTTTGAGGTCGCCGTCGATGGTCTTTGGGCAGCCGATGACCGAAATTCCGGTCTGTTTTTCGGCGAAGTATTCGGCCAAAACGGCGGCGTTGGTGTTGGAGTCGTCTCCGCCGATAATGACGACCGCGGAGATGCCGCGGCGCCGGCAGACTTCGATGCATTTGTCGAACTGTTCGGCGGTTTCCAGTTTCGTTCTTCCGGATCCGATCATGTCGAATCCGCCTGTGTTGCGGTAGGCGTCCATCATTTCTGCGGTGATTTCAACCGCCCGGTCGTCGACAATTCCGGAAGGTCCTCCGAGAAATCCGAAGAGCTTGCTGGAGGCGTTTGCGGCTTTGATTCCGTCAAAAAGTCCCGCAATGACGTTGTGTCCGCCGGGAGCCTGTCCTCCGGAGAGGATGACGCCGACGTTGCGCACGACGGCCGCGCCGGGATTGTTTCCCGGTTCGAAAAGCGCGATCGGCGCTCCGAAGTTGTTTTTGAAGAGTTTTTTCAGCTCGCCGGCATCGGCGTAAGCCGAAGTCGGCTGCCCTAAAACCGCCTTGATTTCGGCCGGTTTGCGGGTTTTCAAAAGAGCCGGCAGTTTGGGCCGGTATTGGTACCGTTCCTTTTGCAGGGGTGAGAGATCCATGATTCCTCCGAGAAAAAAAATAAGATGATTCATTTTATACTCTCCCGCGGTGTGTGGCAAGGGAAAATCGAAAAAGAATTTGACTTCCGGTGGTTTTTCGTTGACAAAATCCGGCGGACGGTTATGATGAAATCATGAAGAAAACGATTTTCGGACTGATTTTCTGCGCCGTTTTTTTGCCGGGCTGCGGGCGGATGAATGTTGATTTTCCGCCGCCGTCCGATTCTGCTTCCGTGACGGAGCTGTTTCCGGCCTCCGTGGACGGAGCGCCGATGAGGCTGACCGATTCCGGTTTGAGCCAGGGACTGGCATACGCGTATCAAGGCGTCGGTTCCGTTTGGGTGTACAGAACGAACGACGAAGCGTCGGCCGCCGCGTTTTTCGACGCGGAGGTGATGCCGCTTTTTGCCGGATTTTCTTCCGTCAGACGGTGGAATATCAACGGACGGCGGCAGGTGCAGGCGAAAGGCGGCGGCGCTTACGCTGTCGGCTGGACGAACGGGAAGTGGCTTTTTCTCATCCGCGCGGCCGGGAAAAAGGGGTTTAAAAAACTGACTGACGTTTATCCTTGGATTGAGGATTAAATAAAAGACCGCGGAGGATCCGCGGTCTTTTCGGCGTCAGATGACCGTTGTTCCTTCCGAACGGATTTTAATCGGCGTCACGCTTCCGGTTCCGAACATATTTTCCATAAAACGGGTGTAGGCTCCCGTGTATTCGCTTTTGATGTATACCTGAATCGTTCCCGCAAAGCCTCCGCCGTGAACGCGACAGACGCCGATGGAGCCGGGGCCGTGATCGATGAAAAACTGCTCGGTGACGGCCAGCGCGGTGGTAACGCCTTGATGCTGAATGTCTTTGACACTGGTGCAGTTCTGTAAAAAACGCCACGAGGAGAGTCCCGATTTTTTGACCAGTTTCAGATAGTCTACAATCCGGTTGGCTTTCAACGCTTCCACCATTTTGATCGGACGCTCGTTTTCATTGATGAAGTGAAGCGCCCGCAAAAAAGCGCGGTCGCCGCATTTGTTGCGAATTTCAACGGAACGCAGCATCAAATCGGTAACGGTCAATCCTCGTAAATAAGGCTGACCGAAGAGTTTGGCAACGCTCTTCATTTCAGCGGGAACGGCAGCGTATTCATCGGTCAGATCCGCATGGCTGCCGCCGGTATTAACGACAAGAAGATCGTAACCGTATTTTTTAAACGAGAATTGCACGTCGTTAATGACGGGGTTTTGAGGATCCGCAAAATCGATGGCGACGATTCCGCCGTATGCACAGGCGATCTGATCCATCAGTCCGCACGGTTTGTCAAAATAGTTATTCTCCGCCCACTGTCCGGCTTTTGCGATTGTAACGGGATCGATTTTTTTGTTATTATAAAAAACGCTGAAAATATTGCCGATTAAATCTTCTACGGCGGCGGAGGAACTCAATCCGCTTCCGCCGGGAACGTTGCTGGTCGTGTAAGCGGAAAAACCGCCGACTTTGTATTCGAGGTGCTTCAGCCGCGCCGCAATGCCGCGGATTAACGCCTCGGTTGTTCCTTTTTCCGATTCCTTTTTTTCGATGTCTTTGATGTCAACGATAGCAGGCGGATAGCCTTCCGAAAAAATTTCGACAACGGTGTCATCCCGTTTGAAGGCGAATGCGAGCAGATCCAACTGAACGCTGGCGGCCAAAACGCAGCCGTGGTTGTGGTCGGTATGGTTCCCTGCCAATTCGGTTCGTCCCGGATTGCTGAAAATGGTAAAATCTTTGTTTGCCAATTCTTTCGGAATCAATTCGGTTGCTTTTAAATACCGCTGGGTCTGTTTTTCGACTTCGTCGGCTCCGTACAACGCTTCAAAACGGGCGTTATAGGCGCCGTTGTTTAATTTTTTAACGATTTCTGCCGGTTTCACGATATGCTCCTTGAAAAAAAACCTGTTTCTTTTTAGAATATCACGAAACACTTACGAACGCAACTTTTTTTTGAGAACCGTGAAAATTTTTGTCGATGCCGATTCCTGTCCTGTTTTGATTCGCCCCATTATCGAAAAGGCCGCTGCCCGTCGCCGCCTGGAAACCGTTTTTGTTGCCGACCGTCCGGTTCCTTTGAGCAAAAACGGCTGGGTTTCGTTTCAAAAAGTCATCTGCGGCGCCGGCTCCGCAGATAATTGGATTTTTAACGCTGCTGATGCAGGCGATTTGATCATCACCCGTGATATTCCTTTTGCGGCTCGGCTTCTTGAAAAGAATGCGGTTGTTATCAACGACCGCGGCTTTGAATTTACGTCGGACAACATTAAAAGTAAATTGAGTGAACGGGATATCATGAAGAGTTTTTACGAATCGGGATTGGCGGTCCAGGGGCTGAAAAGTTACGGAAAAAAAGAGGCGTTTGACTTTGCCAACCGATTCGATGCGGTTTTGACACGAATGGAAAAAGTTGCCCGAGACCAGACTTGAACTGGAACGACCGTTAACGGGTCGGGGGATTTTAAGTCCCCTGTGTCTACCGATTCCACCACTCGGGCTCTCTTCCCTTTTATATCAAAATCCGGTTGAGGTCAAGATGTTGAAAGCGTTTTTTTCAGATTCGCCAACAGCGTTTTTGGATCGAAGTTCTCCGTTTTTTTTGACGGATCGTGCCTGACCGTCAGCTCTTCCGGAATTTCCGACAGAAAAGGCGACGGATTCGCTGTTACGGCAATGCGGTTGCGTTTGCGCTTGGCACACGAGGTAATGACGATATGCCGTTTGGCGCGCGTCAGTGCAACGTAAAAAAGCCGCCGCTCTTCTTCAATGTTTTCGGCGTTTTCTTCAATGCTTCGTTTGTGCGGAATGATTTCTTCCTCAACTCCCGCCAAAAATACGACATTGAATTCCAATCCCTTCGAAGCGTGGATCGTCATCAGATTGACCTTGTCTTCACCGTCGCCGTCTTTACGGTCATCCGTCAGCAGCGTAATGCGGTTGAGAAAATCGGGGAGGGAGCGGTTCTCCCGTTCGGGATCGGACTCCCACCGCCGAATCATATCGATAAACCGCGCGATGTTTCCGAGTTTGAATTTGGCAAGGCGTTCGTTATTTTTTGTTTCGTTAATAACAAAGGCGTAATAAAAAATTTCTTCCAAAAGAGACGAAAGAACGACCGACGCGCGGCTGCCCGGTTCGTCGAAGCGTTGGCGGTAAGTCTCGATCAAACCGACAAACTCTTCGATTTCATCCCCGACGGCTTTGGGAAAAAACGCTTCACGATCGGCGGAGGCGGCAATGGTGCAAAGCGCAGTATAAAGGGAAAATTTTCTCGCATCGGCAAACTGTTTCAACCGTTCAATCGATTTGACACCTAAACCGCGTCTCGGAGTGTTTAAAATTCGCAGCAGGTTGATTTCGTCGTCGGGATTGACGACGGTTTTCATGTAGGCAATGACATCTTTGATTTCCTTTCGTTGAAAAAACGATGTTCCACCGGAAACGGTGTAGGGAATATTGTTGTTCAGCAGTTCTGCTTCGATTGGAGCGCAGAGCGTATTGGTTCGGACCAACACGGCGAAGTCGTCGTATTTGAGTTTGTGGTTAAAGCGAAGGGAACGGATGGTTGACGCGATGAAGGCGGCTTCGGCTTCTTCGTCCTCCGGCGTGAAAAGTTCGATGTGCCGGCCGGATTCTCCTCCCGTCCAGAGGTTTTTTGTTTTTCGATTGAGATTGCGGGAAATGAGCCGGTTGGCGGCTTCCAGAATGTTTTTGGTTGAACGGTAGTTCTGTTCCAGTTTAATTTCTCGCCGTTCGGGAAAATCTCGCTCAAAGCGGAGGAAGTTGCTGAAATCAGCGCCTCGCCACGAATAAATCGACTGATCGTCGTCGCCGACAACCGAGAGGTTCCGGTGCTTTTCGGCGAGGGTTTTGACAATTTCGTATTGAATGGTTGAAGTGTCTTGAAATTCGTCAACCAGAATGTAGCGGTAACGGCTGCGGCACTCTTCGCAGACGGTCGCGTTTTCCCGCAGCAGTTTGAGCGGCAGAGCCAATAAATCATCAAAGTCGACGGCGTTAAACGCTTTCAGTCGGCGGTTGTAAAATTCATACCACTCTTTGTACGCGGCCGGCAGCGGCGTTCGTCCGGTTTTCACCGCGGAAAAAAGCGCTGCGGTTTCTGTTAAGTTGACCGATTCGAGAGGGATTTTCAGTTCGACTGCAGCCTCTTTGGCTGCGCTTTGTGCATCGTCCGCATCGTAGACGGAAAAACGTCCCGAATAGCCGAGTTCGGCTCCGTAGCGGCGGATCAGCGACAGTCCGAACGAGTGAAAAGTCGATACAGTCAGTTTTTTTGCCCGTTCTCCAATCAGCGTTTGGATCCTCTCTTTCATTTCCGCGGCGGCTTTGTTGGTGAAGGTCAGAGCCAAAATGTTTTCCGGCGCGATGCCGGCGTTTTCAATCATAAACGCGGTTTTGAATGTGATCATGCGGGTTTTTCCGCTTCCGGCGCCGGCAATAATAAGCTGAGGTCCGTCAATTGAGGCGGCCGCTTCGTACTGTTTGTCGTTAAGTTCTTTTTTTAAATCGATCATGGTGTTTCCGATGCGGATTCCATTATACACAATCGAGCGGAAATGAAAAGGTTATTGTCTCGGTTTTTGGGAAGAGGCGGTTTTTCTCAGTTTGCAGAGATAGAGCGGGCCGCGTCCCCGTTCGATGTCCGGCAAAACGATTCGTCCGAATTCTGTCGCTTCTCCAGGGGATGCAAATGGAATGAGCTCCACCGCATGCGGCCGTTTTTTTAGGAGTTTGGCAATGACGCCGTCGTTTTCTTCCGGTGCGATTGAGCAAGTCGAGTAAAGCAGTTCGCCTCCGATTTTCAGCGCGTCGAGACCCGAAACCAAAATCGCAAACTGCCGCAGGGCAAGCGATTTGACGCGGGCCGGAGTCCACCGCGCCAACTCCTGCGGGCGGCGCAGCAGATGGGCTTCCGCCGAGCACGGAACATCGGCTAAAACGCGGTCGTAGCACTCCGGCTCGCTTCGGCCGATGAGGGCGGCCTCCCGTCCCGTAACAGTAACAGTTTGCGCGATTTCGGGCGGCAGCACCGTTTTGATGACTGTTTTCAGCCGCCGTCTCCGTTCCATGGAAAGGTCATTGGCAACAAGGCGGCCGCGGCCGTTGAGGGCGGCGGCCAGGATGACGGTCTTCCCTCCGGGGGCGGCACAGAGATCCAAAACCGTATCTCCGGGCGAGACGTTTAGTATCCGGGCGGCATCGGCAGAGGCGCTGTTGAGCGCGTAAGGCGCGCGCGGCGGAAAGGAGACGGTTTCGTAATCGGCGTCATCCGATTCAAGAGCAGCGCGCAGAGACGGCCACCGCTCTCCGTAGATAGCGGCGTAACGGGCTTCAAAGTCAGCCGCCGCATTTTGTTCGCGTTTTTTCATGGGAAGACGATGTCCGAGTAGGTATTTTCATCCATTTCTTCAAGTTTCTGCCTGACATTTTTCAGGCGGGCGATGTCTTTTGAGATGATTTCTCCGTAGTCAAGATCGCCTGTGCGCATCCGGTGGGCATCTTCCTGCCATTTATACAGAGTATCAAAGTGAATCCAACGGTATTCCGGTTTTCCCGTTTCGTCGGCGTACTCTTTGACTTTCGGCCAGCACGCCAATGCCCGTTCGTAATTGAGCAGCGCCATTTCCAGACTTCTCAGAATAATGTGACGGTACGGTTGATTGTAAAAATACGCCTCGCGTTTATCAAATTTTGACGCCTGCTTTCGGTACTCCTCCAAAATGAGTTGATGACACTTCATTCGGAACAGAGCGCGGTAACAAGCCCACTCCCTCTCATTTTCGATGCGAGTCAGCGCGTTCAGAGGATTGGCGAAGTCGGCATTCAGCGCCTGCTGCAGGTAAAAGATGTTTTCGTCGGTGCTTTCAACCGTTGCGTAGAAGTGCTGATGATAGAGTTTATAATACTGTTCGGCGTAGAGAATCGGCCATGCGTGCGCCGGCAAGTAGACCGCACACAGAAAAAAAACGGGTAAGAGAATCCTCCGCATGGTTTTTTATCGGCATTCCGGGAGGAAATCTAAACAGGAAGCGATAAACGCTTCCGTCTCGCCGGAGGGACGGGATGTATCGGCGGTAAAAATTTTCATACCGCTGTCTTCATAGCGCTCCAGCGTTGAGCGGTAAAGCGCGCGCGCGCGTTCAAGAAAGGCGGCTGTTTCGTAAATTTCCCTGCCGCCGCTGCGTCCGTCAATGCGTCTGAGCGCTTCTTTCGGATCGACGTCGAGGAAAAACAGGTATTCGGGCAGCGGAAACGTCTCATTCAGTTCCAGAATTTCATCGATGCTGCCGCTGACGCCTTGGTAGGCGGCGGTTGAGAAGAAGTAGCGGTCGCAGAGAAGCTTGACTCCGCCGGAGGCCGCGGAGATGATGCCGTTTTCGCCGTAGACGTGCAGCGCGCGGTCGAGCGAAAACAGCGCGCCCATTGCCGTGTTGAAAAGCGGATCCCCGGCATTTCCGGTTTTCAGCAGGGTTCTCAGGCGGCGTCCGGCGGCGGATCCGGTCGGTTCGGCGTCGCAGCGGACGGGAATGTTCAGCCGTTTCAGCCGTTCTGCCAGGCGGTTCATCTGTGTCGTCGTTCCGCTTCCGTCAATCCCTTCAAATACAATGAATCCTTTGATGATTTTATTGTTCATGATAAATTATTATAGCGGATTTTACCGGAAATGTCACAAAAATGGACTTTTTGCCTTTTAAATTCTTGTCACCAACGGGCGGATTCTGATATAGTAAAATGAGGTTTTATGATGAGAAAACGGATTTGCGGACTTTTGTTCCTGTTTGTTTCTTCGGTTCTGCCGGCACAAAACGTGCAGTGGTACATCGGCAAACCGATTGAAAACATCTCTTTCGAAGGTCTGCAAAACGTACCGATGCAGCGGCTGGAACCGGTTCTGAGGCCGTTTATCGGACGGATTTTTACCGACGATCTCTTTTTGGACTTGCAGACCAAGCTGTACGCGTTGGATTATTTCGATGAATTTTACGCCAACGCCGTCAGCGCCGACGGAAGCGAAGAGAAGGTGACGGTTGTCTTTGTCGTCGTCGAACGGCCGATTATCGACCGCATTGTCATCAAGGGAAACACAAAGCTGCGCGAATCGGATATCATGGCGGAGCTTCTTTCCAAGCCGGAAGAGCCGTATAAAAAAGCCAAAGTCAGAATGGACCGCAACTCGATTCAGGTGCTGTACCGGGATAAAGGCTATCCCGACGTCAAAGTGGAGGCGACCTCTGTACGCAGTCAGTCGACCAACCGGACAACGTTGGTTTTTGAAATTGAAGAGGGAAATCAGCTGGTTATCGGAAAAATCGAATTTGAAGGTGTGACCCTTTTTTCCGAAAGTTCGCTGAAACTCCGTCTGGACTCCAAGGAGAAGAGCGTTTTTGCCGAAGGGCTCTTTTCCGACGAAACGCTGGAGGCCGACTGCGAAAAGCTGGTTTCCATGTACCGGGAACGCGGTTACATTGAGGCCGCCGTGACGGCCGTCGACCGGACCATCACCTTTAATCCCGACCGGAAACGCAATGAAATTGCGCTGAAATTCCGCGTCCATGAAGGTTTTCAGTATGTCATGGGGGATGTTTCGGTTTACGGCAACCGGCTCTACACAAACGAAGAGATTCTTAAATACTTTACAGTCAAAAAAGGCGAGATTCTGAACTTCAACCGGATTGCCCTCAGCCATGCGGCGGTCGGCGATTTGTATTACAACGACGGGTTTATCTTCAATCAGATTGAACTGATCGATGAAATCGACCGCGATTCGCTTTCTGTCAACTACCGGATTGAAATCGTTGAACGGATGCGGGCGCACATTGAAAAAATCACGGTGCGGGGGAACGAAAAAACGTCCCGCGAGGTCATTTTGCGGGAGCTGCCGTTTGAAGAGGGCGATGTTTTTTCAAAATTCAACATTATGCACGGACTGCGCAACCTCTACGGTCTGGGATACTTCGACAAAATCGACATCGAAACGCCGCAGGGAACGGCCGACGGGCTGATGGAGCTGGTCATCATCGTTCAGGAAAATCAGAACAAAGACATCCGGTTCGGGCTGAATTTTTCCGGATCGGTTTACGAATCGCCGATTCAGCTGTTTGTGCAGTGGAACGACAACAATTTTCTGGGGAAGGGATACGGATTCGGAGTGTCGACCAATTTGTCGACGACGACGCAGAACCTGACTTTGAGCTTCAGCGATTCATGGCTCGGCGGCGAACGGGTTTATTTGGGCGGTTATGTCGGATTCGAACATTCGACGCGGGGGCGGATTCTGCAGGATTTGCGTTCTCCGAGCGATACCGGCGTGCCCGATCCTTATGAAGGCTATTACGTCTACAAATACGACGTCTACGAAGGCGATACCGTGATTCACCGGGCGGGGGAGGTGTACGGCGGGGTTCCGACGCGCGATGAAATCGACGAATACGATTTGGTCACCGACTACGAATACGCGCGTTTCATGAACTTTCCGATTGACGAAGACTTTTTCATGCATTATGAATCGTTCAACTTCAACTTCGGGCTCAACGTCGGCTACACGTGGGCGACTCACATCGGCCGGTTTTCAATCAGCTCGGGACCGGGGTTTATGTTGGAGTACATCGATTACGATGAAACGCTTTACCGTCCGTATTCGCAGTATCTCCGCGACAACCTGCGGGAGGCGGTCTTCAACAACCGTTGGACGTCCACCTTTGCGTGGGATTTCCGCGACAACATCAACACTCCAAACCAGGGCTTTTACATTAAGGAGACGCTCTCCTACGTCGGCGGTCTGATGCTTGGCAACGTCCACTACGTCAAATCCCGGACCCACTTTGAAGGGTACATACGGCTTTTTGATATTCCCGTCAAGGAAAACGTCTGGAATTACAAGACGATTCTGAAGACAAAGAGCTCGTTTGCCGTCATCCTTCCGCAGTACATGTATGATAAGGCTTCGAAGACGTGGCGCAACAGTACCGAAGCGGATTTAACGACCAACGATTTGCTTTTTACCGACGGAATGAATACGATGCTGGGCTGGGATGTGGAAACCGATTTGTACGCGACGTGGCAGAATTACATTGCGCTGCAGATGCCGCTTTACGAACAGTACGTTTGGGCGGAGCTCTTCTTTGAAGCGACCGGAATTTGGGACAATTTGAGCGACCTGACGCCGCGGAAGAAGAAGGACGGACGCTCTTCGCTGGAAGATCACTTTTATTATACCATCGGCGCCGGTTTGCGGCTGACCATTCCCGGCCTGCCGATCGGATTTTATCTGGCGCGCCGCTTCCGGGTGCTTAACGGCGAAGTCGTTTGGCAGGAAGGAAACGGATTTAACGGAAAATTGGATTACATTTTATCGTTTAATTACGAATATTAGGGAGGAACCGATGAAAAGAACGGTTTTTGTTTTGCTTTTGGCAGGGTTGGTTTCGGGTTCGGTTTTTGCCGAGCAGCTGTCGAAAATTGCCGTCGTTGACGTCGGCCGGATTTTAAAGAGTTATTACCGGGAGTCGTCCGGACTGCGCGAATACGATTCCATCCGCAACGACATGAACAAGGGGCTGGCCCGTATCCAGGAGGAAATTGACGATTTGAATCTGAGAATTTCCGAAGCCGAGGCTTCCGGAGAGGAGACCGGCAGGCTGAAGGAGGAGCTGGAGAAGCAGACGGCGTATAAGCAGGAGTACTTTAAAAATATGTCGTCAAAGCTGTCGGCAAAGGAGTCCGATCTTCAGCTGAATTCCCGGTTTTATTCGGTCCTGTACAAAGCGATTCAGTATGTCGCCGAATCGGAGGGGTATTCGCTCGTTTTGAAGACCAGCGACGCCGATTTGGTCTGGTACCACACCGAAATCGACATCACCGACAAGGTGATTGCCCGCGTCAGGGCTTCGAACTGAAATGAGCCGTCCGCCGTCCGAACAAAATCTGACGCCTTTAATGCGCCAGTACAACGAAATTAAAAGCGCCCACCGCGATGCGGTTTTGTTTTTCAGGTTGGGTGATTTTTACGAAATGTTCGGAGACGATGCAAAAGAGGCCTCCGCGCTGCTGAATTTGGTGCTGACGAAACGGGTCTCGGTTCCCATGTGCGGAATTCCGTATCACGCCGCCCGCGGATACATCAACCGTCTCTTGAACGCGGGGAAGAAGGTCGCCGTCTGCGAGCAGCTGACGCAGCCGGGGGAGCAGAAGGGCATCGTCAAAAGGGACGTCGTTGAAATTCTGACGCCCGGAACCGTTCTTGACGAAAGTTACCTGGATACGGCCGCCAATAACTACCTGATTTGCGTCGGACGCAGCGGCATTTACCTTTCGCTTGCCTGTATCGATCTGTCGACAGGGGAATTCGAGACGCAGGCGTTTTTATTTGAAGAACGTGCGGAACGGCTGCGGCGCGAATTGCTTCGGCTCTCTCCGCGGGAAGCGCTGCTGCAAAGGAGTCTCCGCGAAGACGCCGCCGTCCGCTCGGTCTTTGACGAGGCGGAAAACTGCCCGGTGACGGAAATTGACGATTGGCGTTTTGATCCGCAGAGTTCGTTTGAGCGGCTGCTGAGGCAGTTCCGGACAGCCAACCTGAAAGGATTCGGATTTGAGGCCGACGATCCCGCGCTGACTGCCTGCGGTCCGGTTTTGGAGTATTTGGATGCCAATGTCAAAACCCTGCTGCCGCACTTAAACCGTCTGACCCGTTACAGCGACGACATTTACCTCGGACTGGATGAGTCGACCCGCCGCCATTTGGAGCTGACGGCCAACACCAAAGACGGCGGCCGCTCGTTCACGCTTTTTTCTGTTTTAAACCGGACCTGTTCCGTTGCCGGACAGCGCCGTCTTCACAAAATGATTGTCAATCCGCTGAAGGATGCGGACTCC
Source organism: uncultured Spirochaetota bacterium (assembly GCA_944388995.1). GTDB lineage: Bacteria > Spirochaetota > Spirochaetia > JAFGXN01 > JAFGXN01 > CALXOJ01. The sequence continues at coordinate 106,651 of CALXKN010000004.1, forward strand.
GTCCGCGCGCGGCTGCGGAAAACGGCGTTTTTTTATGAAAAGGCGGCGCTGCGGGATGACGTGCGCGAATCGTTGCGCTCCTTCTGCGATCTGGAACGCGCCGCCTCGCGGATTGTGACCGGAAAAGCGGGCGCCCGCGATTTAACGGCGGTCAAAACGGCGCTTTTCCGGTTTCTGGCGATGGCGCGGGCCGTGGAGGGAGCCGATGAGGAAGGACTTTTTCCCGTTCCCGAAGAGATCAAATGCGGCTGCGAAGAGACTGCCCGTCTGATTGACGAAGCGGTTGAAGAGAACGCCGGCGCCGATATCGGTGACGGCGGCTGGATTCGCGAAGGCTTCTCCGAAGAATTGGACCGTCTGCGTTCCGTCAGGGAGAACGCAAGGGAGTATCTGCGGCGCTATCTGGAAGAGGAGAAGGAGGCGACTCAAATCCCCAATCTGCGCATCCGCGAAAACAACGCCGCCGGCTGTTTTTTGGAAGTGACCAACAGCCACAAGGCAAAAGTTCCCGGATACTTCATTCTCAGGCAAACGCTGACAAATCTTGAACGCTACACCACCGACCGTCTGATGCGTCTCGAGGCGGAGATTAAAACCGCTGACGAAGAGGCGTCCGTTTTGGAAAGACGGCTTTTTGCCCAGGTGCTCTCCCGGACGGCGGAACGCTATCAAATGCTGTATGAGGCGGCTGATAAGGCTGCCGACTGGGACGCGTTCCAAAGCCTCAGTTATGCGGCGGCCGAACGCGGGTATGTGTGTCCCGAAGTTGACGACAGCCTTGAAATCGATATTCGCGACGGACGTCATCCGATTGTTGAGAAAGCGCTTCCTGCCGGCGCTTTTGTCCCCAATGATCTTTCTTTAAATAACAGCGGCGTTTCTTTTGCAATGATCACCGGCCCCAATATGGCGGGAAAATCGACTTATCTGCGTCAGCAGGCGCTGATTGTTCTGATGGCGCAAATCGGGAGTTTCGTTCCCGCTTCGTCGGCCCGGATCGGCGTTGTCGATAAAATTTTCTGCCGTATCGGCGCTTCCGATTACATTTCCCGGGGCGAATCCACCTTTCTTGTCGAAATGAACGAAACAGCCAACATTCTGCGCAATGCCGGCGAGCGCAGTCTGGTGATCATGGATGAAATCGGCCGGGGAACGGCCACCATCGACGGCCTTTCGATTGCGCAGGCTGTCTGCGAAAATCTGATGATGCGGCGCATTAAAACGGTGTTTGCGACCCATTTTCACGAACTGACGCTTCTTTCCTCACCGGCGATGAAAAACTTTTCGCTGCAGGTGACGGAAAACGGCGGAACCATCACTTTTCTGAAAAAAGTCAGGGAAGGAGCCTGCGGAAGCTCTTACGGCATTCACGCGGCCCGTTTGGCAGGACTGCCGGAATCCGTTATCCTCCGCGCCAAAGAAATCCTTGAAGCCCTGCAGTCAGCCGAAAAACCGGAACTTCCTCCGCCGGCTTCCGAAAACCGGCTTTTTTCACCCAAAGAAATCGCCCTTGCCGATTTGCGCGGACTGGACGTCTACCGCCGCTCTCCGCTGGAAATCGTCGCCGAAGTCGAACGGATTCAGCGGGAATTAAACGGACGGTCGTAATCGATTTTGACTCTCTTGGCGGCAGCGGTTATTGTGACAGAATATCTGATCGGATGATTGGAAAGAAGTGGCGCGGCAGCAGACCGCATTCGAATAGTTGAAAAAAGACCGCGTTTGTGGTAGAATCGCCGTGTTAAGGAGTTTTTATGTCAGGACACAGCAAATGGTCGACGATTAAGCACAAAAAGGGCGCCGCCGACGCCAAACGCGGTAAAATTTTCACCAAAATCGGAAAGGAAATCATGGTTGCGGTCAAGCAGGGCGGTGCGGCCGAAGAGTCCAACGCCGCTTTGCGCGCCGCCATCATTAAGGCGCGGGCGGCCAATATGCCGAAGGATAACATTGACCGCGCCATTAAAAAAGCGTCGGGGGAAAACGACGGCGTTGTTTACACGCCGCTCACCTATGAAGGTTACATTCCCGGGGGAATTGCGCTGATTATCGAAACCCTGACCGACAACAAAAACCGCACGGCCGCCGACGTCCGATCCACGCTGACAAAAAACGGCGGTTCGTTGGGAACAGCCGGCAGCAGTTCGTATCTTTTTCAACGGAAAGGAATTATCTCGATTCAGACCGATCAGTTCGATAAAGTTTTTGAAATTGCCGGGGACGCGGGCGCCGAAGACGTCATTGAAGATGACGGATACGTCGAAGTGATTACCGATCCCGCGGATTTCGAGGCGGTCAACACGGCTCTGACGCAGGCCGGATTTGCCGCGGAGGAGGCGGAAGTCAAGCAGGAGCCGATTACCCGCGTCACGCCGGACGCCGAAGGAACCGCCAAAGCGCTGAAATTAATTGAAAAACTTGAAGATTTGGACGATGTTCAGGCGGTTTTCAGCAACCTGGAAATTCCCGACGACTACGAAGGTGAAATTTAGTGCGCGTTATCGGCATCGATCCTGGTTTGGCCAACACCGGATGGGGCGTCGTCGATATCGACGGAAACCGCGTCCGGCTGCTGGAGTACGGTGTGATTGAGACCTCCTCCGAAGCGCCGACGGCCGAACGGCTGCGCAGCATTGCCGACGCGGCGGCGCGGCTGTTGGAACGGTTTTCCCCCGATACGGCGTGCGTCGAGCAGCTTTTTTTTGCCAAAAACCGGACCAGCGCCATTGCGGTGGCGCAGTCGCTGGGGGTCATTCTTTCCGAAACGGCGCGCAGAAACATTCCCGTAGAAGAGCTGACTCCGGTTCAAATCAAACAGTCGGTCACGGGCGACGGCCGGGCCGACAAAAAAGCGGTGCAGATGATGATCCGGCACATCCTCGGAATGAAAAAAAATCCGGAACCGGATCACGCTGCCGACGCGCTGGCTGCCGCCGTTGCAGGTAGCCGCTTCCATACGTTTCGCCGGAGGATTCAAAAAGGTGTATAACAGTCTGACCGGAACCGTTACTTATGCCGGAGAAGGAACTCTTCATCTCTTTTTAAACGGAATCGAATACGCGTTGGCCGTTCCGGCCGGTGTCTGCGCGTCGGCGGAAATCGGGCGTACCGTAAAAATTTTCACATGGCTTTATCATAAGGAAGACGCTGTGCGTCTTTTCGGGTTTGCGTCCGAAAATCAGCGTGATTTTTTTTTGAAGCTGCTGAAAGTCGACGGAATCGGTCCCAAACAGGCGCTCACCCTCCTCGGAGCGGGGACGGTCTCCGATCTGACGGATTTGATTTCCAACGAAGACGTCGGCGCGCTCTCCTCCGTTCCGGGAATCGGATCCAAAAAGGCGGCAAAAATTATCCTCGCTCTCCGCGGAAAACTGACGGCGGCGGTCAAACCGCTCTCAGGCGCGGACGCTTCCCCCTACGGCGATTTGGTCCGGGCGTTGGCGGAAATGGGATTTCCCTCCAAACAGGCGGAAGCGGTCGTTGCCGCGGCGGCGTCCGAAATGGACGGATCGGTGGCTGACTTTGAACAGAAACTCTTCCGGGAAGCGATTGTCCGTCTCAGCAGCGTTTAACGGAGCCGGTTATGGACGAACGGGAACTGTACGACAGTCAATACAGCGAATGGCAGGACGGCGGCGAAACCAAAATCCGTCCGCTGTTTCTCAAAGATTTTCAGGGGCAGGATGAACTGAAAAAAAATCTGTCGGTTTATATCCGGGCCGCTGGACAGCGGGGAGAACCGCTGGATCACCTTTTTCTTTCCGGTCCTCCCGGACTGGGAAAGACGACGCTTGCCAACATTGTCGCCAACGAAATGGGCGCCGAAATCAAAATGACCTCTGCGCCGGTTCTCGAAAAACCGAAAGATTTGGCCGGTATGCTGACGGCGCTGGAGCCGGGTTCTGTCTTTTTCATCGATGAGATCCACCGTCTGAAGCCGGTGATCGAAGAGATGCTTTATACTGCAATGGAAGATTTTGAAATCGATTGGGTCATCGGACAGGGAGCCGCCGCCCGTTCGATCCGCGTTCCCGTGGCCCCGTTTACCCTCATCGGCGCCACCACCAAATCCGGTTCGGTGTCGGCGCCGCTTTACAGCCGTTTCGGCATCGATCTCTCGCTTTCGCTTTACGATAACCGCGATTTACGTAAAGTCATTGAGAGAACATCCCGGATTTTACACATTGACATCGAAGAATCCGCCGTTGAAAAGCTGGCGGCCTGTTCCCGCGGCACTCCCCGTATCGCCAACCGTCTTCTGAAACGGATCCGGGATTTTGCCGAAGTGGAGGGCAACGGAACGGTGACGGATGAACTTTTATCCGACGCACTGGCGCGTCTGAACATTGACGGCTGCGGTCTGGGGCGGCAGGACCGGAAAATTTTGGAGACGATCGTTTCGGTCTATAACGGCGGTCCGGTCGGTGCCGAAACCCTCTCGATTCACCTCGGGGAGCCGCCGGAATCGCTCGAAGATTTTTACGAACCGTTTCTCATCCGCAAAGGATTTTTACAGCGCACGCCGCGCGGACGCATTGTTACCGACGCCGGTTACGCCCACCTCGGCTATGCTCCCCGGAGCAAAGGCAAAGAAAATGAAGACGGCCGATTTTTATTTTGATCTGCCGAAAGAGCTGATCGCGCAGACTCCGCCTGAAAAGAGGGGCGATTCCCGTCTGCTTGTCTGCGACCGCCGTTCCGGCCGGCTGACCGATACCGTTGTCGCCGAACTGCCGCGTTTTTTGCCGCCCGGAGCGCTTTTGGTCTTCAACAATTCGAGGGTCAGAAAAGCGCGTGTTTTTGCCGAATCGGAAACCGGCGGCCGCGTTGAATTCCTCTTCACGCGGCGGGCGGACGATTTTCATTGGGAGGCGGTGACCTCCAGGCAGAAAAAGCAGACGGTCGGCAGACGCTACCGCTTCTCCGACGGAACGACCGCCCGCATTTCCGCCGCGAAAGAACGCAGCCGCATTCTGGAGTTTGAGTTTCCCGTTACCGAAGATTTTTTTGAGCGCAACGGCGCCGTTCCGCTGCCGCCGTATATCAAAAGGGCGGCGACCGCTGCCGACGGAGAACGGTATCAGACGGTCTATGCGGACTCCTCCAAAACCGGTTCCTCCGCCGCTCCGACGGCCGGACTTCATTTCACTCCCGATCTGTTGGACGAGCTGAAAAGCCGCAGCGTTTCGACCGCTTTTGTCACCCTTCATGTCGGTCCGGGAACTTTTCTGCCGGTTACCGCCGAAAATGTCGAAGACCACAAAATGCACACTGAAGAATACGAAGTCTCTGAGGAGACAGCCGCCGCGGTGACGGCCGCCAAACGCGACGGCAGACCGGTCGTCGCGGCGGGAACCACCTCCGTGCGCACGCTCGAATCGGCGTGGGACGGCGGACGTTTGTCTCCAGGGCGCGGCGAAACCGATATTTTCATCTATCCCGGCTACCGTTTCCGCGTTGTCGATAAGCTCTTTACCAACTTTCACACTCCCGATTCCAGCCTGATTCTGCTCGTTTCCGCTTTTGCCGGCCGCGAAACCGTCCTGAACTGTTACCGTCATGCCGTTGAAAAACGTTACCGGTTTTTCTCTTACGGCGACGCGACGCTTTTTTTATAAAAATTTCTTTGCAAATAATGAAATTTTGTTTTATAATTTAGTGCATGGAAAGTAACGTCTTTTTAAAAAAAACGGTCTTTATCTTATTTCTCTTTTTAACAATATTTTCTTTTTTCTCCTGTACGGAAGATCTCCCTCCGGCCTTAAGCATTTCTCTGAAAGAGTCGGGGGAGATTCCGGATGAAGATTTCGTGCTGCTTGTCGACAGCGGTGAGAGCGCCGTTTTTACAGTTTCCAATCCTTCCGAATATCCGATTAAAATTCTTTCTCTGAAAATGATCTCTTCCGATTTTGAAGCCTATATTGACGGAGCTTCGCTTTCATCTTATGCCCGGATTCTGCTTTACCCCGGCGATTCGCGCGACATTGTTTTCCGCTTGTCGGCGGCTTCAGCCGTTTCCGGTATTTCGGCGGAAGGAAAATGGGAAATTTCGTACCTGCCCGTCACCGAAGAAGAATCCGGTGGAGAAGTGCGGACATTTTCGTTTTCCGTCAAAGCCGAAATTGCCGCAAGTGAAATGCCCGCTCCCGAACCGGGAGGCGTTTCATTCGTCAGCGCTCCTGAAATTTTATTTTTCAAAGCCGAAAGCGGTTTTACGCCGCTCGGTTCGCAGTGGCGTATCGAGGCGGCGGAAGGGGCGGCCGTTTATTACACTCTTGACGGAAGCGAACCGGACGAAACTTCTTTACTTTATAAAAGAGACGGAAAGTATGTGTTCGACAACGGTTCGGTGACCGGAATTCGGGCCGTTGCCGTTATCGGCGGTACAAAATCACAGACAGCCGCCGTAACGGTCTCTCTAATGAAGCCGCCCGCCGCCCCGCAGTTCGGGATTTCACCGGAACCTGAAGACGGTCGTTTCCCTTACGGCGCCGTCATTCGGTTGATAAATCCGCAGCCTGATACGCAGGTGTACGCCACGCTGGACGGGTCTTGGCCGTATATGAAAAATCTCTTTCCCGAATCCGGGTTGGCTCTGACAACGCCGGGTGCGTTTACTTTTCGGGCGGTAACCGTTCAGGAGGGAATTCCGTCGCAGGAGTATGTGCGCGATTTAACGGTCTCTCCCGTCGAAATGCCCGGTAAACCGGCGCCTCCGACCTTGACTGTCGAAGAGCAGGGGCTTTCGCGTCCGCCATCAAGAGGCTACATTAAACTCTCGGCAGCTTCCGGCATGGAAATTCAATACAAACGTCCGGGAGGCGGTTGGGAGGTTTATACCGGCAGAATCAACATCAAGTCGTTTTCAAACGGATCCAACACGGTTCAGATGAGAACCCGGAATCCGGAAACCGACGTTTACTCCGATGAAGTCTCATCCGTCTTTCAATATTCGGATGCGAAACCGACCGACATGAGCCGTTGGATGGATCATCTTGACGACAGTCTGAAAATTTCCCGGCTCAATCTGCCGGGAACACACGAATCGGGAGCCACTTGGGATCCGTCGTTTGCTTTCGGCTTTGCCCAGTGCCAGGAGACCGAAGGCGGCATCATAGGGCAGATTGAAGCGGGAGTCCGCGTTCTGGATCTGCGCATTTATAAAGACACGGGGCTGAATGATCTTTATTTATATCACGGAGTGTTTTCTATGGATACGAAACTGCGGGACGTGCTCTATGAGCTTTCGCAGTTTTTGGATGAAAATCCGTCGGAATTCCTGATTCTCTCCGTCAAGGACGAAAACGGCGGAGGCGTCGATCAGCAGCAGTGGACAAACGACGTGCGCGCCGCATTGGAGGAAACAGGAAAACTGTACAAGCCGGGAAGCTCGCGCGACTTCACCGTCGGTGAACTGCGCGGGAAATTCATCATTTTGCGCCGTTTCGGCTATCTTACCGATTGCGGAATCAACGTAACCGGCTGGCCTAACGACCGGTATGACGATCAGCCGCGCGGAACGCCGCCGCTGATGATTCAGGATGCTTATAATTATGATGACAGTGTCGGTTCGGCGTCCGGGCGCAAACAAGGCTATGTCAGTCAATTTTTCAGCCGCGCGGCTCAGAACCCGGACGACGGAATCATTTATATTAATTTCACTTCGGCAACGGGGTTCTCCAATCCCGGTTTTTGGGCCGACGTCATGAATCCGTGGCTTCTTGAACGGTTGAAATCGGATTTCAACTCTTACGGAGGCGTCCGCCGTTACGGCATTGTGATGGTTGATTTTATTCTCCGGAAGCCGGAAATTGCCTCGTATTTGGCGCGGATGAACGATTTCGGCAAATACGAGTGACCCAGCCGCTTTGAACTCCGTTCCCGTTCCTTTTTCGGATTTATTGGGCGCTCTTTCCGACTGGTTCGGCGCTTCGGCGCGCGCTCTGCCGTGGCGCTCGGATCCTTCGCCCTACCGCGTCTGGATTTCCGAAATCATGCTGCAGCAGACGGTGGTTGCCGCCGTGATTCCGTATTTCAACCGGTTTGTTGAAACGTTTCCCGACGTCGGAACGCTGGCGGCCGCCGATACTGAAAGCGTTCTGGCTCTTTGGTCCGGTTTGGGCTACTATTCCCGGGCAAGAAACCTTCACCGCGCGGCGAAAATCCTCAGCGCAGGCGGATTTCCCCGGACGCGGCGGGAGTGGGAGGCGCTGCCGGGCGTCGGTCCGTATACGGCGGGGGCCGTTCTGTCGGTTGCCTTTAATCAGCCCGAAGCGATTCTTGACGGCAACATTGAGCGGGTGTGGAGCCGCTTCCGCTGTCTGCCGCGGTCAGGCGCGTACAAAGAGCGTTTGTGGCGGCTGTCGCGTTTTGCCGTCAGTGAAACCGTCCGCGCCGGTTTGCGTCCGTCGACGGTCAACCAGGCTCTGATGGAGCTCGGCGCGCTTGTCTGCCGGCCGTCTTCTCCCGATTGCGGCGGCTGTCCGCTGGCTCCGCGCTGCAAAGCGCTCCTTCGCCGCGCCGTTGCCCGTTATCCCGAAAAAAGGCAGCGCGCCGCGTTTAAAAATCTGACCGAAACGGTTTACGTTTACCGCCGCTCCGACGGACGCCTCTGGCTGCCGCCTCCGGAAAACGACCGCCGCTGGAGGCAGGGCACCCGCGATTTTCCGCTTAGCGAAAATCCCCGGTGGCGGCCGTTTGTCCGTCTGATCGGCGAATTCGAGACCGTTCACGTCGTTACCAACCATAAAATCTTGCGGACGGCAAAACTTTACGACCTTTCGGATGAAGCTCCGCTGACGGCAGACGAAGAAACGGCGTTTGTCGCCGATCTGAGCGCTCTTCCGCACAATGCGGCGTGCGCGAAAACATTTCGGGAATGTGCCGAATTTTAAATTTCTTAACTAAATATAATAATCATAGGTGGATTTTTAAATAACATTTTGTTATTTTCTTTTTTTTTCTTTTTGTTAATATAAAATAATATCAGTTAAAAGGATAGGGAGCTATGATAAAAAAGATTTTGTTTTTTGGTGTCGGGTTTTTTCTCTTGTCTTGCGCGGTTGATGTTTCAAACAAGACCGATCTGACCGGTCTTTGGTTCAGATCCGGCGAGAGTGTCAATGATGAGTCGGTTAAGGAAGAACTGAGAATCGAGCTTACGGATGAAAAAATGAAGGACGCCGAAGGAAAAGTTGACAAAACGGTTATCCTTGGTTCGTTTTCCTGGACTTATCTTGTTGACGGTAAAAAAGATAGCGATCTTTCGTTTGACGGATCCGTTCAAATTTCAAAAACCGACTTTACCGTTGCTTTTATTCCTTCCGACGAATTGATCACGCCTGTTATCTGCAATTTTATATTAAAAGATTTCGGTGAAACGCTTTCGCTGGTTGACACGACGAGCGGCGAAGCGTTTGTTTTTTTGAAAACGGGGGTAATTGACAGATGAGAAATTTTTTGATTTTTCTTTCCTTCCTTTCTTTTGCCGGATGCGACTTACTTGATTCTTCTTCCGTTATTTTAACCAATGACACCGGTAAAGATTCGGTTCTTGACACGCTTTTTTCCTCTTCTCAGATTTTGCCGCCCTCCGACATTAATTACTATCTCGAAGAAGACGGCGCCGGTTTTGCGGTGACTGTTTATTGGGCTGACAGTCCGACGGCTGTCGGTTACAATGTGTATGTCGCCGCTTCCGAAAACGGTACTTATTATAAGGTGAACGGAGATCCTCTTGTCGAACCGGTTTACCGTTTGCCGGCCTATACCTTTACCGAAGATGCCGGCGAAATAAGGCAGTACGTTAAAATTTCTTCCGTGTCCGGATCGGGGAAGGAGAGTCCGCTTTCTCCCTGTGTGGAGACTTTAATTTCCAATGAGTCGGAATTTACCGGCGGCATGGAGTCTTTTTCCCTTTCAAAAGGAACGGCAAGGACGATTGAGTTCTCTTTTTCTCCGGCCGCAGACGCTTTTTTCTATGAAATTTACCGGCGCGTCAACGGATCCGCAGAAGATGTGGCGTGGGAGTGCGTCAACGATTTGTTTATTCCGTACAATAATACAGATCCGACTATTGTTTATCTTGACTCAACGGCTGAAGAGGGAATCATTTACGACTACGGCGTCGTTGCCTGCGACCGTTACGGCAAGAAATCGCCGATGTACACGGTTGAAATCGGGTACGTGCTGCCCGCGCCGTATGACTTGGAGGTGGTCGGATTGCCGGCGGTAGAAAACGGAAATTCCGGAGATCAGAAGCAGACTCTTGAGCTGACGTGGAAACTGAATATGACGATGAAAAATGCGGTTTCCGAATTTGTGCTGGGGAGGGATACGGAGCCTTTGGGAACGAGCGTGTTTCCCCTGCCGGAATACAACGACGACGGTTGGGTTATTTCCGTTTTAATGGAGCCGGGAAATCCCGAATTCAAGCCGTTGCGGAACGTTCTGTCGCCGGCTTTTACGGAGGCGGACGACACCGAACACGGGCTGAAGCTGCTTGACAAATGGGAGGGAGAAATAAACGATGGTTTTGAAAAATCCGGTAATTATTGGCATAAGGAAGAGAACGGGGTCTTGACGGTCAGGTACCTCCTCTCCGTGGAGCCTCCTCCCAGTGGTGAAGGCGAGTATAACTACCGTTGGGGGTCTCTCTTTTACTTTAAAGTCAAGGCTGTTTACGAAAATGGCAATCAAGTCCGCGAATATGAATCGCCCGAGAGCAGTTTGTTCGGCGGTTATGTCGTTGATCCTTCTGGGCCTAAGGCGGAGGACGACGGACGGACGCTGTATGATCCGTCTATCTCCGGCAGCGGAACGGATCTTTCCGTTTACTTGACGGTAGCAACACCGAACGGAAGTTCGCCTGCCGGGGCTCAAATTAATATTTACCGGCGGACGCCGGAGGATATCCAGTACGTTCTTGTCAATAAAGAGCCGCTGAAGGTTTCCGGTCAAGATGTATCCGTTACGGATACCAACGTTTTCGGTTACGATTACATCGACTACCGCTTCGAATACGTGGAGCAGGACGGGAAGCGTTCCTGTCTGAGCGGGAAAAAAACGGTTATCATACAATAGGGGGAAGGAATGAAACGGATTTTGCTGATTTTCGGAATTTTATCTCTTTTTTCCTGCGCGCAAAACAGTCTGATTGACAGGGTGCTGAATTATGCGAATATTCCGGAGGAAACGGAGAACCTGAAGGAGTCTGTCGAAATCGAGGTGGAGGGCGACGGCGAATGGACTGTTTCCGATAAGATTCCGGCGCCGACCGGTATCCGCGCCACCAAGGGCGAATACTCCGACCGTATCGAGATTTCGTGGGAACCGGTGCTTTACGGGGGAAAGACGACGGTTTATTACGTTTATCGTTCCGAAGACGGAGTCAATTATACCCTTATCACTCCGTCTCCGCTTTATTCTCCGATGTACACCCAGTATGCCGACGCTGACGGACTGGATCCGCAGGTCGTTTACTATTACCGCGTCAGGGCGTATTCCGAAGTTTTTGCCCTTGCCGGCGGACTGAGCGTCGCGGCGTCCGGATCGCTCGTTCAGGGCGCGTCGTACTTTTCGGCAACGCTGCGCGAAAACTCCGATTATGTTGAAGTGAGATGGGATGCCGTTGACGGCGCATTGTATTATACGCTGGAGCGGGCGCGGGTCGAATCGGGAGGCGACGCGCCGCTTTCGGATGGCGCTTATTCTGCAATCGGGAATCCGATCACCGAATCGTCGTTTGACGAAGAGGCGCAGCAGTTTATTTACCGCGATTATTCGACTTCCGAGGGCGGAGATCTGATTCCGCAGTACGACTATTTTTACCGCCTTTATGTACACAAAGACTCGGCGACAAAGAGCCGTCCCAGTTACGCCGCCCGCGGCGCGTTGCTGGCCATCGGTGTTCCCGGACAGCCGACCGTTCTTAACGTTACGAAAGGTTTGATTCAGAATCAGATACGCGTTACCTGGAGCGCCGTGACAAGCGACTCTTACCTGCTTTACCGGATTACTCAGGCGGATTTGGATTCGGGAAATACGGTCGGCACCGAAATCCGCGATATTCAGAATGACTTGATACAAGGTGAAAACGGATCGAACACCGTCACTTACTACGATAAGGATCCTTCAATCGGCGAGGGAGCCGCCTTCTGGTACCGCGTGGCGGCAAAAAACAGTGTCGGAATCGGCCGTTCAAGTAAATTTGAAACTGCTGCGGAGCAGGAAGCCTCTTACGGTTACGGTCTTCGCAGTTTTGATGATGAAGAGATTTCGGTTGCCGTCAGTCGGCAGGGCTTTATTGTCGGTTGGACTCCCGTTGAGGGCGCTTCTTCGTATTACATTTTCCGTTACGGGCCTGTGGCGGTACCGGGCTCCAAGCAGGCGTCGGCTATCAGCGACGATGAGTGGAAATTTGCTTATGAAGCCTCCGCTTCCGAAACGTCGTGGCTGGATACCGAATCGGGCGCCGACATCGAGCAGGAAGAGATGTTCTACCGCGTTGTGCCCGTTGCCTCGTTCGGCGGACAGAATCTGCTTCCGAATACTGCGGATATTTTCAAAAAGGATGAAGACGGCGCCGAAGGTTTCCTGACGGAAGAGATTAAGAAGCTGGAGTTGTGGGGGGGCGGCATTACCATAGAAAAATTGGCGGAAGAATTGAGCGATCTCAATGCAAACCGGATCGGTTGGTGCGGAGTTTCGGCGCCGGCAAGCGATTACACGGTGCCGGTTCCGCAGATTCTCTCCGTAAGCGCCACGCAGGCAGATAAAAACAATTTGGGAAATGTCCGCGTGACGGGAAAAATCGATATTAAGGACGAAGAGCTTGAAAACCTTTCCCGGCTGAACTTTACTTTGAAGCGGGTCTGTTATTACGGCGATGAGACAGGGGTTTACCCGCTGGCCGAGCCGAGAAAGTCGATCGGCGGCGTTTCGTTTGAAAAGAAAGGGCAGCCGCATGTCGAAGCGGTCGAAACCTTTGATTTGAACAAATATTTCAATAAAACGACAAAGGAATTCACTTTTAACGACCCGATGCACGCATTCCGCGACGGACAGCCGATTGCCGATTCTTCGTCTTCCGACGGAATCCGCCGCCACAAGTGGGATTATGCGGCATGGGATACGGAGGCGTGGAAGGATATCAAGCGGCAGAAGGCGTTTGATATGGAACGGGCCGTTAAAATTCACTACACCGTTTCGATTGAACGCAAAGGCGATCCCGAATGGAATCCTTCCAGAATGGAAGCGACCGGTTGGCCGGCTTTAACTTACCTTGAGTTTGCGCACTTGGCGAACTGGCTGAAAGACACCGCCATCAACCGACTTTCTATTATCATGATTCCCCGTTACGCATGGACAAAGACCATTTCTTTCCTGATGGGAGCTAATCAGAAAGTTTACGGCGAAAATTCGAAGGGAAAAGCGGCGGCCTGGTTGACCGTTGTCGTTCAAGGTTTTTCGGGGAGCGGAAACGGCGGTATTGAGCGCGGTTATTCCGACTGGCCCGGGTTTGCGATTCAAACCGATCAAAATATTTCGCTGACCGCCGGACTGGACAGTAACAAACGGCAGTCAATGAGATTCCGTTTTTCGTTTACGACTCCGCTGTACAGCGGCAGCTGCGATATGCAGATCGGCGTCCGCGACTACAACTACCAGTGGGGGTTGTGGGACAATAACGGATCGGTTGCCGTCACATATACCGGAGTCGGTTCCCAGACCTTCAAACCGGGCGATCTGATTCCTTATTATGAAGCGACGAATCAGGGGCAGGCCAGTTTGATTAAAAACGGTTTGGTGCTCGGACGCGAAGCGTTTGATACCGGCGGAGAAGAGTTCCCGTTCCCGGGCGATACCAATGCGATGACCTTTACCCGCATCAACCTGAAGTACCGCCCTGTTCCCGTCAACGCTGATTTTGCGAAAGAACGGTATCCCGAACAGTATTACAATTACGTTAAGTAGGAGGGCGGCGTGAAGCGGATTTTGAATTTACTGATCATTTTACCGGTTGCCTTTTTGGCGGCGGCGTGTTTTCAGAAGCAGGAAGAGGAAATCGTCGGCAAATGGATGACCGAATCGATGAAAGACGGCGTGATTCTTGAAGAAGAGCTGACCTTAAACGAAGACGGCAGCTTCCTTTGGCTGCGCTTTATGACCGATAAAAACGGAACGTCCGAGGTTGGCCGCAGCGAGGGAACTTATGACGTCAAAGTGCGTTACCGTCATGATTCGGTTGCCGTTCCGCGGATTCGTTTTACCGTCAACAGCGCATCGCCGGAGGAGACAATGACGATCAGTTACGTTGTCGATGCCGGAGCCTTGACTTTAATCGGCGAGGAGAGGAATACGCTTTATCACCGGGTAGAAGAGGAGAGTGCCGAATGAAAAAGTTATTGATTTTAGTTTTATCTGTCTTTACTTTTTTCGGATGTGAAGAACAGCGCACGGATAATATTGTGATTTCTTTGCTCGGAGCGCCCGTTGTTTATGTGGCCGTCGGCGGCGATTACAGCGACCCCGGTTTCATTGCCAATTCTTCCGTTGACGGTGATGTTTCCGCCCGCGTGACGGTCGACGCTTCAAAAGTCAATACTTCCGTGCCGGGAACGTACACGGTCGGATACCAAATCCGCAACCGGCTGGGTGAAACCGTCTCGGCTTCCCGTATCGTTAAAGTAACGGAAACAACGGCTTTTCTGCGGCTCGATGGAGACTCTTTGATCACCGTTGAACTGCTGGAAACGTTTAACGATCCCGGCCTGACGGTTGTTGATGTCGACGGGAGCGATGCCCTTTCCAAAGTGACGGTGCAGTCCGATTATACCAATGAAGTTCCGGGAAGTTATGCGATTGTCTACTCGTTTACGGATTTGCTCGGCGTAACCCATTCGGCAACCCGGACGGTCAATGTCGTGATCCCCGAAGAACCGATTATTATTCTGAAAGGGGCGGGGAAAACGGCTGACAACCCGCTGCGTCTCGGGCAGGCGAAACGACAGGAAGAATTCTTTGCCGCTTCCCGAAAACTTGATCCCGGTTGGACGGCTTACAGCCGCCGTTACGGCGACGTTTCGGCTTTTGTTACGGCCGATTACTCGCAAATCAGCTTCGACAAGGTCAATCTCACGCCTCAGACGGCGGTGTATACTTTGACAATCGGTGAAGGCGAGGAGGCGCAGACAGCCACCGCTTCCCGTTACGTTGTCATTGTCGACGACGCCCTTCCTCCGGAAATCACACTGTATACGGATGTCCGTTCGTCGATTGCCGCCGATGCCTCCGCCACTTTTGCGACTTTGGAAGAAATGGAGGAAGATTTTGACGCCGAGGACGACACCTCTGCGACCGTCATCAAAACGGTGGATGTCTTTTCCGTTGACAGTCTGACCAATCCGACGCGGCAGGATCCCGTTTCCTCTGCGGATCTTCCGAATATCCTTCACAATATCGGATTTTATAAAGTGGTTTATTCGGCTGCCGACGACGCGGGGAATACGGCGTCCGTCGAGCGTTTGATTGAGGTTTACGATACGACAAAGCCGGTTCTGACGGTGACGCTTCCGCAGGAGGTTGCCGCCGGGGAAGACGGTGAGACGACTCAGATTGAATGGCGGCCGGTTGCGTTGACGTCGGATTTCAGTTTTCTGCAGGAAGTGGAGTATGCTTCGGCAAAAACACAGTTGGTTTCCGATGTGACGGCTTCCGATGAGTCGTCGTCGAGGAATATTCTGAAAATCGAAAAGACGCAGACAAATGATATCAATATGCGCGTTCCGGGAACCTACGAAACGGTTTTTTACGCCCGCGACGATGCCGGAAATATTTCTTACCGCTTTACGCGGATTGTGCGGATTCTGCCGCCGCCGAATCCCGTTGTTCAGAATGCCGGATTCGAAGATTATGCGCCCGCCATCGGAGAGGTCGATGCGGATACGGGAGAGGTTGTCGGCTGGGAATTCCTGAATGCCCAGGCCCGTCAGGTTGCGGGAACGTGGGATGCCTGGGGAGATGCGTACACCGGCGTCGGACCGTATGCCTACTCCGAAAAATATGCCTCCGTCAACTTTGCGGAAGCCAACGGCGACAATGCGAGCGAAGGATTTTTCGCGGCCTTTTTGGTCGGACAGGTGCAGACAGCCGAGCAGGAGAATGTCCCGAATACGGCGATTCCTATCAGTCTTGCGCACTATCTGACCACTTCGCGCGGAGCGGTCACACAGAAGAAAATTTTTGTTTACGGCGATGTGACTTACCGCCTGTCGGTTGATTTCTTCTACCGGATTAAGAGTTCTTCACAGGACGCCAAGTTCATTGTCTCTTCAAACAATACGGCGCAGCTGAAACTTTCCGGAAGCGGGATGACGAACGGAGCGGTTACCGAAACGGTTAAAAACGGTTCGTCCATCACCCACTTGATTCAGACCCGGCCTTACGGCCGCGGCGATCAGTGGAATTCCATTCAGTTGGAATTTACCGCCGACAACGACGGTTATATCGATTTGAAATTCGAGAAGAGCGATTTGGGATACGGCGCAGACCGCGACGGAACGGCCATGTGGTTTGACAACGTGCAGATCGTTCCCGTCAAGTATTAATAAGGAGGCAGTATGAAAAAGTTTTTCGGATTTCTGATTGTTTTAACGGTTTTCTCAGCCTGTCCTGCGGAACAGCCGATGCTCCGTTTTGATTTCAGAAATCAGGCGCTGGGCGAAGGAGGGGTTGATTTTTCCTCGTTTGACGCCAATAAGAACATGATTGCGCTGGATATCGTCAATCCGACCGAACAGACGGTGAATGTCAACTCGATGAAGACGTCGGGGAGCGGGTTCATTTTAAAATCGATCGGTCTGACCGATATTGTTTTCCCGTTCGATCTGGAACCGGGCGAACGATATCCGTTTGTGGTGCAGTTTTCCCCTGAGGAGGTCGGCGAATCCTCATGCAGTATTGTCTGTACTTTTGCCGCCGCCGACGGAAAAACCCCTGCGGCCACCGTTTCTTTTTCGGTGAAAGCGGCTGTCCACTCGTTGGCGCAGGGATTGGGAAACAGCGGCCTCTCTTTTGTCGGCAATATGACGACGCTGCGTTTCGGAGATGTGATCCGCGGTCTTTCTTCGACAAAAGAGATGACGTTTACCAACGTGACTTCGGAAACGGTCACGGTAACGGCCGTCGAGTCCGAAGATCCGTTTTCGCTCTCGCCGTCGTTTACGCTTCCGGTTGCCGTTGCGCCGGGCGGACAAATCCGTATTCCGGTTGTCTTTGAGTCGCACGATCTGCTTCCTTCCGGTCTGATTGTGGAACCGGTAACCGTGACAACAGGAACAGGATCCTTTTCGTTTAATGCGGAAGGTTCTCCGATTGTTTCCAACGAGCCTTTTCTCGTTCTGACGGCCGGTGGAGAGTCAATAACGGAGGGATCTGTTTACCGTTTTTCCGAAGTCGCGGTTAACACAAAAGGAACTCCGGAAACATTTCGGGTGACGAACAAAGGTTCCAATCCGTTGCGTATTTCCGGTTTGGAATTTTCTTCGGGATCACAGGATTTCCGTTTTGCGGAAACCTATTCGCTGCCGGTTCTGCTGAATGCGGGAGCCTCTTTCGATTTTAAAATTTATTTTCATCCGACACGAATCGGCAATATTTCGTCTCAAATGACTGTCCGGTCCAATTCCGTTGATCAGCCGAACTTAAATTTTACGTTGTCCGGTTCGGTTCTTCAGAACAATATGCCGCGATTGCAGGTTCTTTTTGAGGACAGTTTGTTATCCGACGGTGATTTGATTTCGTTCCCGCAGCTGACTCCCGAGGATGAGGCTGTCGAATTGCCGATTCTTCTGAAGAGTACGGGAACGGCATCGTTACGTCTCTCCGTTACCTGCGAAAATACGGAAGGAGAAGCTTTTTCGCTGAAAGACGGAGAAATTAACCAAAAAGTTTTGGAAAGCGGGAAAGACCTCACGATTTACGGAGTCTTTAATGTTTCGGGAAAACAGAAAGGCAGTTACTCCGCTAAAATTGTGATTTCTTCAAACGACAGCAGTGCCGAGACCTTTACGTTTTACCTGTCCGGTCTTTGCGACGATTCACGCGAACTTTTGCCGCCTGTCGTGACCGGACCTTCGTTTTTCGGTGAAGAAACGGGCGATCCGCAATTTACTCTTTCCACGCCGTTGGGTTCTTCGGGAGTCGGAAAGTTCGAATACGAAGTGCAGCAGTTTGTCAGTCAGACATGGTCAGCTTTGTATCGGTCGACTGTCGAAAAGGGAGAGGAGACTTCCGCCGTATTGAATTTACAAAGCGAAAACGGATCCGCTCTTCCTTCGGGAACCTATCAGCTGATTGTAACCGAAAAAGATGCCTCCGATCAGTCTTCGAACAGTGTCCGGCTTAATCTGATTGTTTCCCGGGAGCAGCCCGCACCTCCCGTCATCACGATCACATCGCCTCATTCGGTTTATCCCGACACCGGAGAAACGGAATCACTGAAAGGACGGATTCTTTCTTCCAGCAGTAAACCGGTGTGGACGTGGACGGCGGATTCCGATGCCGTTGTTTCCTATCAATGCCGACTCTATTCGGCATCGGCCGGTGCCGACGGTGTCGAATGGACCGGTCAGGCGTCGAATACCTTTTCCCGCGGCAATGTATCGTTATCTTCCGGTGAATATGTTTTCGAAGTCCGCTCCGTCGATGCGTACGGTCGGGAAGGGGAAATTGCCCAAAGTTTTCTTCTGATTGATACGGTTGCCCCGAAAGTGACGCTGAAAAAACAGCATGAGAGTGCGGCAACACCTATTGTCATTATGCCCGTATTGTACAATTCGACACTCCAAATTCAGGATTTTGATCCGGGACTTGAGTATTCGGACAATAACTTTTCAAACGGAGATCTGAAATGTACGGTCAGTTATGATTTGATATCCGCTTTCACCGAGGGAATTTACAAAGCCACTTATACTGTCACGGATCTTTTGGATAATTCCGTTACGGTGGAACGGCAGTTTGCTGTTTTGAATCTTTCGACGGCCCAAATCACGATTACCGGAAAAAATAATTACGACTCTGTCGATTTTCCGATTTTGGCGGACGGGATCGGACTTGATTTAAAGAAAGAGTCTCTTTTACCGACGGAAAGCGGATCGTATATGTCGCAGTGGCTCGGTACCGATTATCCGCAGCTGACGTTTCAGTATTCGATCGAGGGAACCGAATTTACCGATTTGGCATCGTCGTCTTCACGGCGGGCATCGCTGGTGATTCCTTATGCGCAGGATGCTTCGGTACGGGAAGAGAAGCCCTTTACTGTAACGGCATCATTCCGGAAAGCAGACGGAACCGACGAAGCGGTCACACTGACGCAAAATCTGACTGTTTACCCGCAAATCGGACTGAAAAATCCGAGTTTCGAGACCAGTTCTTATTCCGACTGGCTTGTCCGCACCATTCCGCATGTGCGGAGCACGGGAGCATTCGGTCGTGCGTCCTACAATTGGGATTTGAGTACCACTTATAATTCCGATAAACCGCTCACGGAGGAAATGAATATCCAGTCTTCGAGTAACGAACCGTACATTCGGATCATTAAAGGAACTCCCTCGAGCGACAATATCAGCGAGCCGACGGGCGGACCCGCACAGCTGGAAGGCAATAATGCTTACCTCAAGTTCTGCGATTTGAATTATCGTGTACACACGGCTCAGGGAACAACCGATACCGTCGGAGCCCTTTCCGCTCTCTTCCAGAAAGTACCGGTGATTGAAGGGCAGAAATACCGGGTCACGGTCCGGGCCAGAAATTATTCTCCGCATACCAACAGCTGGTATCCGAATCGGGTGCAGCTGCAGGTTCACGACGCTAGCATGAAGACAACTCTTGTGGAAACTTCCGGTGACGGCTTCTGTCCCGGTAATTTCGAGGCGTATGTCAGCAATTCCGCAAATGCAACGACCAAAAACAACGGGTCGTCCGCCAACAATGACTGGCAGACCCTCGAGCTTGAATTTACGGCACCGGCAGGAGGATCCGTTTCGTTGGGAATTTTTATTAACAATCAGGGCGTGACCGACAGCTGGCATGCGGTTCTGATTGATGATTTCCGTATGACATATATTAAATGAAAGGAGGTATGTATATGAAAAAAGCAATTGTCTGGATGATTCTGATTCTGACACTCGGATGTTCGCAAAAAGATTTGTCGGAGTTGTTGACGCTTCAGTACAATCGGAAAAATATTCCGGATGCCGGAATATCGCTTTCGTCCGACGAATCGGCTTCGGGTACTTTTCTGTTCGGCAATGTTCATGAAACATTACCTGCTGTGATTCGCGGAATTTCTTCCGACGATAAGAGCCTTGTTTTTTCGGCCGACCCTGAATTTAAATCGGGTATCAATTTCCCGTATGCCATTCCGGCCGGAAAATCCGATGTTTCGTTTTACGTTCGTTATGTCGGCGGTCCGGTCGAAAAAAATGTGAATGTAACGGTTACCTATTCATACGATTCTTCGGAAGAGATTTACACCAAAACGATTGTTTTGAAACTCGAAAAAACAGCTTCGGAAGATTTTGTTTCTTCCGGCCTGCGCATTATTGATCCCGTTAACTGTTCGATCGATTTCGGAACGGTCAGCAAGGGGGGGGCGCAGTCGTACACGGTTCGTGTCGCCAATATTTCTTCTTCGTCGCTCTCCGTCAACCGGATTTATTTTTCGGGATCTCAGGATCTTCGGATCGAATCCAACGGAACTTTTACATATCAGCTTTTGAACGAACGATTCGAAGTCAATCAGATAAAAGAGTATAAAATTTACTTCACACCCTCGGCGTCCAGGGCTCTGGATGCGGCACAGCTGATCTTCGATATGGGGTCCGGAAAGACAGAAACGGTTTATCTGAGCGGACACGGAGTCGTCAGCGAGTCGCCGATTCTGTCCGTTTACAAAGACGGAACGCTTCTTACAAACGGAGCCTCGTTGTCTTTTCCCATGACCACAATCGGAAATGCGTCGGAGATTGTTTTGAATCTGCGTAACGAATCGACGGGCCGTCTCGAAATCAGCAAAATAGCGCTCAGCAATTCCGCTGTGTTTTCCGTGGACCAATCGGTTCTGTCTCTTGCCGGAAATGCGACTTTTAGTCTTCCGATCCGTTTTACTCCCGATGCGGAGGGGGTATCGGAATCGACGATGACGCTGGCAACCAATTCTTCCGACCCCGACAACCGTGTTTTCCGGCTGCTTCTTTCGGGAACGGTTCTCAATGTCGATACACCGACTCTAGTTGTGAGCGGAACGGGAGTGGCTTCTTCTGCGGAAGAAGGGATCGATTATACACTCACTTTTCCGAATGTGACATTGGGAGAAACAGCCGAAAGAACGGTGACCTTTTCCAATTTGGGATCGACTCCCGTGACGGTTGAGTCGCTGAGTGATTTGTCATCGGAGGGAATCACGGTCGATTCTTCGGCTCTTGTCGGACAGTCGCTCAATAAGGGAGCCGATATACCTCTTGTTTTTACATTTTCTTCCGCTGCGGAAAAAAATGTCGATACCGTGCTGACGGTTGTCAGCAATACGGGCGGTGTTCCCGGCAGCGAAATCCGGATTCGGGTCAGTGCGGTGGCCAGCAATGTCCTGCCTGTTTTACCGCCTGTAATAACCATGAAAGATGCGGTCGATATCGGCGACGGTAAAAAATACTCGACAGCCAAAACTCCTGTTTGGACTTTTGCGACCGCCGAGGGTTCTTCCGGAACGGGACGGTTCGACCTCCGTCTGCTTCAGGATTCAAGCGAAGTTTTATCAAAATCGGATGCAGGTTCGGAATATCTTTGCGGATTCGATCTGTCGGACGGCGAATACACACTCGAAGTCATCGAATACGGTGCCGGCGGCGAGACCGCATCATCGCATTATCCTTTTGCCGTCGATGTGACGCCGGCAGCGGCTCCCGCTCCTCAGATTGCGGCGGGTATCGATTGCGTGATGAATCCCACGACTAACAGTATTTATACCAAATCTTCTTCGTTATACTGGGAGTGGGTCTCCGTTTCCGATGCGGGATCGTACAAATATGAAATTTTTCAATCCGGAAACGCCACGCCTCTTCTTACGCAGACGACAACCCAAACCAATACGGGAACGGTCGCTTCTAACGGAGACGGGGAATACATTGTCAAAGTCTGGTCGATCGACCGTTTCGGCCGCGAATCTTCTTCCTACGGAAGTTCCGCTGTCCATGTCGATCAGACACCGCCGGTTATCACGCTGAACGGCAATCTGTCGGTATCACAGGAGGTCAACTGCAATACCGGTGCTTACAGTGATGCAGGGGTTACCGTAACCGATGACGGATCGGGCGTGGAAGACAGCAGTGAAGCTCAACTGGTATGGGGCGGTTCGGGAATGTGCAACGGTCGAAAAACGGGAACCTATACTCTCAAATACAGGATTGCGGACCGGCTCGGCAATACGGCCGAATCGACACAAACGAGAACCATAAAAATTGTTGATACGACAAAACCTGAAGTGACGGTTCCGAGTGCTTTTATCGATCCCGGCTACAGTGTTGAGTGGGCTTCCTCTCAGACCGATGATGCCTTGAGAACCATTCTTGCGACACAAAGTGTAAACGGAGAGACTGTTTCCATTTCCGATTTGTCCGGTGATACGGTGGCCAACGGACTGACGGTCACTATTCAAACAACGGCCAACACCTTTAAGGCGGGACGTCAGAAGATTAAGTTTACGGTTGCTGACAGTGCCGGAAACACATCGGACCAAAAATTTATAGCGATCAATATTCAGCCGCCGGGAGAGTCCTATTACGGAAACCTGCTGCAGAATCCGGGTTTCGAGACGGCGGAAACGGATGTCATCGAGAATTATGCAAGCGGAGATGTCAGTCTGGCAAAAGGTGTTTTCTACACGGCCGGCGGATGGACCGTAAAAAATGCAAAAGTCAACTACGGTGAGGCGGCCGCTCAGACAAATACTGCAGCATATTATGCCAATTTGTCGACCAGTCATATCAAACTCCTGGATGATTCCTCCTCTTCGTTTACAGGCGAAGTGACCGGTTTTGCCTTGAGAGGTCATTATAATGCGGATACGTGGGGGAATACCTACGGGGATAACTGGTACAACACCGCGGACAATAACACTCCCGGCCGGAATCCGGGTGCGGTGGTTCTGGCGGCGGCGAAAGCCTGGTCGTACGGGAACGCACAGGCCTTACGGGTTCCGAATCCCCGAAGCGGATCGATGTCCCTTTATTTCGCCCGCGGGTATAATCATTATAGTCCCAATTCATGGAATGATAAGAGGAATTACAAAATCGGCGGTATCGAGGCCGATGTCTATCAGGATGTGACGGTCCATAAGGGCATTCATTATCAGGCATCGGGATGGGTCTTTTTCGAACAGAGGGGACCGGCTCAGTATGCGGGAACCGCATCGCTGCTCTACCGTAAAAACGGGGAGGAATCGGGAGAGAAGTCCTTTGCCGTTAACAGGGGGAGCTGGTCATCGGTCACATTGGATAAGGTCATTGTGCCGGCAAATAACGGTGATCCCGCCACCCAGTCATGGGGACTTCTTTTAAGAAAGCGGCTCAAGAAAGCGGGGTCCGGTAATTACGAAGAACATTGTGCCATGCTGGCCGACGACTTCGTTTTCCAAGCAGTGGGGTATGAAACTCAACCTTCTTTCGATTCCCAATAATCATTCTTTCGGCCGCCCTTTCGGGCGGCTTTTTTTTCGAAAAAGAACGCCGGACGGTTACATAAAACGTCCGTGCGGTGTATAATCGGATACGGAGTGGTTGATATGAATTCGGATGCGATTCTGATTGCTTTTTTTATGACACTTGCGGCCGGTCTTTCAACCGGCATCGGAGGTGCTTCCGTTTTCTTTTCACGGAAGCCGAGGCCGGCTTTTCTGTCCGTTTCTCTCGGCTTTTCGGCCGGCGTAATGATTTATGTATCGATGATCGAGATTTTTCCGAAAGCGAAAGAAACATTGGAAACCGTTTTTCCCACGGAAACAGCCTCCCTGATAACGGTTCTCTCTTTCTTTGCCGGCATGGGAGTGATTATGCTTATAGATGGTTTGATTCCCGAAGAGGAGAACCCGCACGAAATAAAAGATTTCGCAGATTTTGATCAAAGCACTCTTCCCGTTTCCGGAAAAAAGCTGCTGCGGATGGGGCTGATGTCGGCATTTGCCATCGGTATCCACAATTTTCCCGAAGGGTTGGCAACTTTTATGAGCGCGGTTCACGATCCCCGTCTTGGACTATCGATTGCGGCCGCTATCGCCATTCACAATATTCCGGAAGGAATTGCGGTTGCGGTCCCGGTCTATTATGCGACCAAAAACCGCCGCCGGGCATTTACCCTCTCGCTGCTGTCCGGACTGGCGGAGCCGGTAGGGGGTGCCCTCGGTTTTGCCCTTCTTTTTCTTTTTGCGATGCGGACCGCAACCGTCTCGGCCGTTTTCGGAGTTGTTTTTGCGGCAGTAGCCGGTATTATGGTTTACATTTCGATAGACGAGCTGCTTCCGACAGCCGAAAAATACGGTAAACACCATTATTCGATTTACGGGCTGGTTTCGGGAATGATTTTAATGGCATTCAGTCTGCTTCTTTTCGGTTAGGGCTTGACCAATTTGCCGAAATGCGGTATAAAAAATTATTCGGGCCCGGTAGAGGGAAGGTGGTGATAAAAGAATATGGCTTATATTAAAGTTGAAGACAACGAACCTGTCGAGAAGGCAATCAAACGCTTTAAAAAAGTTGTCGAAAAAGAGGGCATTCTGCGCGAATGGAAGAAGCGCGAATACTACGAAAAACCGTCGACCATCAAAAACAGAAAAAACAAGCAGCTTCAGCGTAAAAAGCTGAAAAAACTGCGGAAGAGCCAGCAGGGCAAAGCCTACTGAGAGCTGACCGCTGCGGCGGTTTCAGGCGGCGCGGAAACGCGCCGCTTTTTGTTTGGTCGGAACGGAAAATACGGTTGACTATTTTTTTTCTATCATTCATAATAAAAAGGGAGGTTTTATGAATCGGTTGGAATGTTCGTATGCCGGTTTGAAGCTGAGAAGTCCGCTGACGGCGGCTTCTTCGCCGCTGACGGCCGATATGGCGCATCTGAAGGCGCTGGAGGAGGCGGGAATCGGCGCGGTCGTTCTCAAATCCGTTTTTGAAGAACAGATCGAATCCGAATCGAAGGCGGCGCTTGACGGGCTTTCGGCCGGAGAATTTGCGGACGCGTCCGTTTATTTCGAAAATTTTGCCAAAAATACGGCGGTCGACGCCTCCCTCGGACTGCTGGAAGAGGCCAAAAAAACGCTGTCGGTTCCGGTCTTTGTCAGCCTGAACTGCGTCCGCGACGGCAGTTGGTACGAATACGCAAAAAGGGCGGAGAATGTCGGCGCCGATGCGCTGGAGCTCAACCTCTTCATTCTGCCTTCGGACGTCAGGGATTCTTCCGCCGACCTGGAGCGCCGGTATCTGCAGATCATCAAAAAAACGGTGCGATCCGTTTCTATACCCGTTTGCGTCAAGTTGGGAAGTTATTTCACGGGAATGACGCATTTTCTGAAAGAGGCGGCCGGATGCGGCGTCAAAGGAATCGTTCTGTTCAACCGTTATTACAACATCGATTTTGATATTGACTCGGAAAATGTCGTTCCCGCGGCGCCGCTTTCCTCTCCCGACGAATATTTGACAACGCTGCGCTGGATTGCGCTGTCGGCGGCGGAACTGCCGGTTGATTTTGCCGCGGCAACGGGAATTTATTCAGCCGAAACCGCTTTCAAAATGATTGCCGCCGGAGCAAAAACCGTTCAGCTCTGCTCGGTTCTGATGAAGGACGGCGTCGCAGCGGCGGAGCGGATGCGTTCGGAACTTTTAGCGCTGATGGACCGCAAAGGGTACGCTTCGCTTTCCGATTTCTGCGGAAAAATGGCGCAGGAACGTTCCGCCGATCCCTCGGCTTACGAGCGTCATCAGTACATTCGGTTTCTTACCGGAAGCGAACAAAAATGAATTTTTTTAAGCCGCCGCTTCCGCCTGTATCCCCTGATGATCGGTTTGACGACATCCGTTCTTATACTGATGAAGAGACCGCAGCCGCTGTCAGAAAACTGGCGGCAAATCAGAGTTTTCTGGAAACGGTTGCCGCCTATTTTTCGGCCGGGAAACCTGCGCTCTTGCAGCCGTTTTTGAAAAAAAAGACAATGAAAGCTTTTTTTTCGCTTTTGGATGCGGTCGATTCCGTCGATTCGTTCCAAAAGAAGGTTATCTCCGAAACGGTGATCGCCGAAATCAAACGCAGGACGGTCGGGACGGTTCATTATTCCGGATTCGAAAATCTGGATCCCTCCGAAAGGTATATTTTTCTCAGTAATCACCGCGATATCGTCTGCGACGCCGCTTTTTTTGAAGACGGAATGCTTCAATACGGATTAAAAACAACGGAGATTGCCTTCGGCAGCAATCTTCTCATCAATAAATTGGTAGAGACGTTAATCCGCTGCAATAAAGGGTGCATTGTTTACCGGGGTTTGGAGATGAGGGCCCAGTATGAGGCCTATTTCCGTTTTTCTGCCTATATCGAAAAGCTGATGAACGAAAACCGCAGTTTGTGGATAGCCCACAGTCCCGGACGGTCAAAAGACGCTTCCTATCAGACCCATCCGGCGGTTTTGAAGATGATTTGCCTGTCGCAGCGGGAAAAGAAATGTCCGCCCGCGGAGTACCTGAATTTCTGCCGGGTGGTTCCCGTGGCGGTTTCTTACGGACGGGATCCCGCCGCGCCGCTGATAGCGAAGGCTTTGGTAATTGAAGAGCGGGAGGGCAGCTACGAGAAGAGCCGCAACGAGGATTTGGAGCACATTATGAGCGGCGTCACCGGATACAAAGGGGATGTCCACATCGTTGTCGGATCTCCGATCGACTTCAGACCGTTCGGGAAAAATACGGATGCGGCGGCGGCCGAAATCGACCGTTTCATTCACTCCCGGTTTGTTCCCGGCGCATTTCATTATATTGCCTACGACCGGATGTTTTCAACCGACCGGTTTACGCATATGTATACGGATGAGGATGAAGCGGAGTTTGATGACCTTTACCGACGCTATGACGCGGCCGTTTACCGTAAAATTCTGCTTCAGTACGCCAATCCCGTTAAGGCCAAAACGGCGGAAGAGGAGAAGTGACATGAAAAGGAAGCTGCCGGTTTTTTTTGCGGTTTTGACTGCGCTTTTCGGATGCGACGGAGCGCCGCCCGAAATTTCGGAAGTGTTTACGCAGGTGACGATCTTTAAAAATTTGAGGACTTTTCAGTCGGAAGAGATCCTTTCGCTCTTTCTTGTGATTTCCGATGAGGACGGAGAGGATGATATCGAATCGATATATCTTCTGAATGACGGGCAGGAGTTGTTTTGGAGGCTGGATTCCCTGAATTGGGAGAAAACCGACCGTAAGGGGAGCCGGTGGATCGGAAGCAGCGCCATTCAGATGCCCGACGGGAGCGCATTTCCGCGGGGAACTTACCGGGTGATTGCCTCTGATCAGGCGGGAGACCGGGATGAAATTGAGGTCCGTATTGATGTGCCCGGCGTCGATCTGACGAAGTTCGCTTTTCCCGAGCTCTCCTTTTCCGATAAAACCGCTTCGGTTGTCAACAGAGGAAAAAATCTGAAATTCCTTTATTTTAATGCTTCCGACCGTTTCCTTGATTTTGCGTTTGCCCCCGACGGCACTTTGACGGCGGATAATTTTCCTCGGATCGATGATTTAAAGTCAGAGCTTCAGAATAAACTTTATTTGTATTATTTTGCCGATGAAGAGGGTTACGGAGTTTTGACAGGCCCTTATTACCGGATTCAGGAGAGGCTTACGGAATGAATAAAACGGTTTTTTTGTGCGCGGTTGCGGTTTTTCTTTCATTTTCACTTTCCGCCCAACAACCGCTTTCCGATGCGGCCGGAATGCTGGAAAACGGTGATTTTTCCGGCGCCGAGGCGGCGCTGCAGGCGTGCGAGGCGGTTTACGGCGGTGAAGCGGCCTGGTATCTGACATTGGCAGCCGTTTACGAAAAGCAGAAACTGTTCGAACAGGCGGTTGACGTTTTGAAGCAGGGGTATTACCGGATCGGCAGCCAAAAAGAGATTGCGTTTAATTTGGCAAATAATTTATATGCGCTGGAAAGGTGGGATGAAGCCGCCGAATTTTACGGAGAAGCGCTGAAGGCAGATTCGACGTTTGCGGCGGCATACCTGAACCGCGGAAACACTTTGCTGCGCAGCGGAAAGTATGCGCAGGCGGCTGAAGATTACGGGCGCGTGTTGGCGTTTGCGCCGGATCATCCTCAAAAAGCAAGTATTGAACGGATGATTTCGCTGCTGACGGAAGAGGAACGCCTTGCCGCCGAAAGAGCAACTGCCGCCGAACAGGTGCGGCTGGAACGGGAACGGAGACTGGCGGAGATCCGCGGAGAGGTTGAGGACGAGCTTTCCGGTCTGGACAAATCGAAAAATTTACAAACCGACAATACCGGTTTGGAAGATTATATGCTGAATTTGGATATCGTGGAGTGAAATATGGCGAAGAAAGAATTTAATAAGAAAATTTTGTGGCGGAGCCTTGCTGCCGGGGCGGCGGCCGCGGTGATTGTGCTTTTGATTTTGTTTCTTGTTTTCGGAAGCGGTTCTTCCGAAAGTGAAAGCCGCCGCGGAACCGGCGGCACCCGGCGGTCGGGGGATACGGTTCCCGTCACGGATTTGTTAAGCGGTGACAGCGCTTCCGCCGCTGAGGAAGCGGAGGCTGTACGGCGTGCGGCTGCCGCCGAGGCTGAGGCCGAAGCGGCCCGTTTGGCGGACGAACGCGGAGCGGACGCTGTTTCCGAATCTGAAGATCCGGAGTCGGCCGAAAGAGAGGCGGCGGAAGCCGAAAGACAGGCGGAAGCCCAAAGACAAGCCGAAGCCCAAAGACAAGCTGAAGCCCAAAGACAAGCTGAAGCCCAAAGACAAGCTGAAGCCCAAAGACAAGCTGAAGCCCGGGCGGCAGAGATCCGGCAGCGGGAAAACGCCCGCCGGCAGGCCGAAGCGGCGGCGAACAGCCGCCGGGCGTGGAGGGAAGAGATGCTGCGGCGGCAGCTGGAGGCCATTGAGGATCGGGAAGAGTCCCGCGCACAGTCGGATTTGTACGCGGAGCTGAGCGATGAGGAGCGGGCCGAGCGGGACAGGGCGGCGGCCGAGACGGCCCGCCGCGAATGGGAACGGCGAGCGGGCGGAGGCGACAGCGAGGCGCTGAATGCCGCAGCGGCTGAGCGGCGGGCGGCAAGAGCGACAACGCAGCGGGGGGCGGAAGAGCAGCGCCAAGCCGAACGGCAGGCGGAAGCCGAACAGCAGGCGGAAGCCGAACAGCAGGCCGAAGCCGAAAGACAGGCGGAAGCCGAACGGCAGGCAGAAGCCGAACGGCAGGCAGAAGCCGAACGGCAGGCAGAAGCTCAACGGCAGGCAGAAGCTCA
>CALXKN010000005.1 GCA_944388995.1 uncultured Spirochaetota bacterium
AAACAAACGAAAAAAATAATATACAAAAAAAGAAAAAGAAGAAAACTGTGGGGGGGGGGGGGGGGGGGGTGGGGGTAGAAATCGTTATCTGAAAAGGTGATTGATTTTCCCTCTTTTTTCTTGTATAATAAAATAATATGAAAGAAAATGTGATTTCCTCCAATGAGGATATTTTAATCGAAATGGCGTTGTTGGAAGATTTGGACGGCGTCGGCGATGTGACTTCATCCGCTGTCTTTTCCGACGAAACCGATGAATTTTATTTAATTTCCAAATCGGAAGGAGTTCTGTGCGGCCGCCGCCTCTTTGAAAAAGTGATGGCGAAGGTGGATCCTTCCGTAAACGTAAGTTTTCATTTTTCCGATGGGGATGCGCTTAAGAAGGGCGATTGTGTTGCCGACGTCTCCGGGAAGGTTCTTTCGATTCTTCAAGGCGAACGCACCGCAATCAATTTTTTAAGTCATCTTTCCGCCGTTGCAACAAAGACGGCTCGGCTGGTGAAGGCCGCCGAAGGAAAAGTGCGTATTCTCGACACGCGAAAGACGCTGCCCGGTTACCGGCTGCTGCAAAAGTATGCGGTCAAGTGCGGCGGAGGCGAAAATCACCGCATCGGGCTGTTTGATATGGTGCTGATCAAAGACAACCATCAAGATGCGGCCGGGGGATTGTCCGCCGCCGTCGAAAAGGTGCGCGCCAAGTGGGGCGACCGATACGCGGTTGAGGTCGAAGTTCGCAACGCAGATGAAGTGAAGGAAGCGTTGGCGTGCCGGGTTGACCGCATTATGTTTGATAATATGAGCGACGACGAAATGAAAGCGGCGGCGGCGTTGGTTGGCGGCAGCTGTGAAACCGAAGCGTCTGGAAATATGAATCTCGATCGATTGGCTTCTGTCAGAGAGACGGGAGTGGATTTTGTCTCGTTCGGAGAGCTGACGCATTCGGTTGAGGCGTTCGATTTTTCGCTGAGAAAAAACCGCGGGGAGTCGAAACAATGAGTCCGGACGAAGAAATCCGCGCGCTGATTGCCAAACACCGTTCCCGCATTGCGATTGCTGCCCACCACTATCAGAGGCCGGAAATCGTCAAATATGCCGATTCTGTCGGAGATTCTTACCGGCTGGCTGTCGACTGTGCCGCCGGACAGGCTGACTTCATCGTTATGTGCGGCGTTCTTTTCATGGCCGAAAGCGCCGCTGTCATGGCAGACGGCCGCCAGCGGGTGTTCATTCCCGATCGTTCCGCAGGTTGTCCGATGGCCGACATGATCGATGAGCGGCAGCTTTCAAAGGCTCTCGATTGTATTCGGGAAGCGTGCGGAAAGGAGGCGGTTCCCGTTGTTTATATGAACTCGACGGCCGCCGTAAAGGCAGTCTGCGGACGCGCCGGCGGCTCTGTCTGTACCAGCTCAAATGCGGAAAAAATTCTCAGGCACTTTCTGAAAACGGGCGCCCCGGTCTTTTTCGCCCCCGATTCGCGGCTCGGATACAACACCGCCGTCGGCTGCGGCTTGACGGAGAATTCCGATATAGCTCGGATCGGATCGGATATGAACATTGACGGCGACGCACAACAGGCAAAAGTGTTCCTTTGGGAGGGGTACTGTCCGATTCACAACCGTTTTACAGAGGATCAAGTCAAAACAATCAGAAGGGAACATCCGGGAATTTCGGTCATTGTTCATCCGGAGTGCAATTATGAAGTTGTTCACAGTGCAGACGGTTTCGGATCGACCGAATTTCTGCTGCGGACGGTGAAAGAGGCGGCGCCGGGAACGGTTTGGGGTGTCGGTACCGAATCGAGCTTTGTCGAACGGCTTTCTTCCGACTGTCCGGATAAAACCGTTCTGCCGCTGGCTTCGTATCCATGCGCCGACATGAATAAAATCACTCCGGAAAAATTGGCTGCGGTGTTGAGAGAAATTGACGGAATTATCAGAGGGGGAACATCTGCCGTCAACGAAGTGACGGTTGATCCGCAGACGGCAGCCGACGCGCGTAAAGCGTTGGGGCGAATGGTATCCGTTACCGAGGCGAACGTATGAGAAAGCGCTACAACGCCATCATTATCGGCTGCGGGGCGGCCGGTCTCTCTTGTGCCGCGCATTTAAGAATGAAGGGACTGACTGTCGCCGTGCTTTCAAAAACCGGAGATCTGTCGCAGTCCAATTCGTTCTGTGCTCAAGGCGGAATCATCGCCTACAACCCGAAGGACGATCCGAAATTGTTGGCGAAAGACATTGAAAATGCCGGATGCCGTTACAATAACCGCGAAGCTGTCGTCTTTTTTTCCGAAAACGGACCGAAAATCGTTTTTGATTTTTTGATCGACAAAGCGGGCGTCGAGTTTTCTCGAAATGAAAGCGGAGAGATCGATTTTACGGAAGAGGCGGCTCACTCCATCCGACGCATCGCTCATTACCGCGATTTGACCGGAGAATCTATCGAACAGACGTTGTTTCAGTATGTCAAAACAACAGGAGTCGATTTTTACGAAGATTTTACCGCTGTTGATTTGATTTCCAACAACCACCATTCAACCGATCCGCAGGAAATTTACAAACGGCGGGAGATTTTCGGCGTTTACGCTCTCGAGAACCGAAGCGGCGAGGTCAGAACTCTTTTCGGCGATGCGGTCGTGTTGGCAACCGGAGGCGTCGGCAATCTGTATCAATACACGACAAATCCGACGAGCGCAACGGGAGACGGTCTGAGCATGGCTTATCGGGCAGGGGCTCCCATCATCAATGCAGAATTTATACAGTTTCATCCGACGATGCTTTTTCACCGCGACGTGCGCCGTTTTTTGATCTCCGAGTCGCTGCGCGGCGAAGGAGCCCGTCTGAAAGATCACAACGGATACGAGTTCATGAAAGACTATTCCCCGCAGCGGGATTTAGCTCCGAGGGATATCGTTTCCCGCGCGATTTTCGATAAGATGAACGCCGATAAAAAAGAGTATATGTTTTTGGATTTGGCTTCCTATTACAGCGGCCGCGAACCGCTGCAGGAGCGATTTTCGAAAATTTTCAAAAACTGTCTGTTAGCCGGTATCGACATCACAAAAGATCCGATTCCTGTCGTTCCGGGAGCGCATTATTTTTGCGGAGGAATCAAAGTCGATACGCACGGGCGAACAGCGGTGAAGAGACTTTATGCTGTCGGTGAGGTCAGCTGTACGGGGCTTCACGGCGCCAACCGCCTTGCTTCGACTTCACTTCTGGAGGCGGTTTTATGGGGAAAGAGCGCGGCGGAATCGATTGCCGAATCTCTTGACGAAATTGACAGCAAGCGTTTCAATTCGATCCCCGACTGGAAGCGTCCTCGCCGGCAAAACGTTCACTTCGATCCGATGCTCATCAAGCAGGATTGGACAACGATCAAGCAAACGATGTGGAATTATGTCGGCATTGTCCGTACGGAGAAAGGTCTGACGCGAGCCCGTTCCGATTTGGGATATTTTTTCAGACGGGTGATGGAGTTTTACAAAGAAGCGGCTCTGACGCGCGATATTATTGAATTGCGCAATGCGGCCGTTGTTTCTCAGGTAATTGCGGAATCGGCTCTGCACAATGTCAAGTCGATCGGCTGCCATTACCGCAAAAATTGAGGATAACTGTATGAAAAATCGAATTTTATTGATCGCTTGGATGGTCTGCGCTTTCGCACCGGCGGCAACGGCACAGTCGACGGCGGTTTCAGTTGATGTGATCAGGGCGTTGGAGGCGGCGGTTTTTGAAGTTGTTGTTCCCCGAAACGAAGATCCGCAAATCAAATATGAGCGGGATTTGCCTTGGGACACTGTTCCCTATGCAGTGAGAACCGATCAATACCTCTCCATCGGTACCGCATTCCGTATTTCTACGGGAGAGATTGTTTCAGCAGCTCACGTTTTTTCTGTTATCAATCTTTCTCAAAACAAAAATTATTATTTACGCGATGGAGCAAAGAATCTGTATAAAATTACGGATGTATATAAATACTCCAACTATCGTGATTTCATTTCTTTTAAAGCGGAAGGATTGCCCGAACACCGCGGGTTGGACGTTCAAACTCAGACAACGCTCAATGAGCGGGTTTACGCCGTCGGCAACGCTTACGGAGAGGGCATCGTCATCCGCGACGGACTTTTAACCAGTTATACACCGGAAATGGAGGAGGGGGAGTGGGATTGGATCCGCTTTTCGGCGGCTGCCAGTCCGGGAAACAGCGGCGGACCGTTGATCAATCACAGCGGTGAAGTCATCGGTATCATTACAATGAAAAGTCAGAACGAAAATCTCAACTATGCGCTGCCGATTTCCGAGTATCTCAACGCGCCCGAAAACACAGCGGCCGCCTACATGAAGCTGAAATACTCCGTTCCCATTTTTTTCGATTACTTCAAACGCGGTATTTTTTCTCACTCCGTTGAACTGCCGCTCAATTTGCAGCAGCTGAGCGCCGAAATGTTTGCCGCCTACGATCGTTGGACGGGGCGTTTGGTCGCCGAAATCAAAAGAGAGTGGAAGGAGAAGGGATTTCCGAAAGGAGAGGGTTCTGAAACCGTTTTGAGCGGGGTTTTTCAGACAACGCTTCCGCATATGGTCGGACAGGGACCGGATGGCCGCTGGGGACTTTTCCGTCCGCAGCAGCTGCAGGAGACGCGCGTTGACGGCAACGGAAGTTGGACCTACGGCGTTTTGGGCGGTTTTACGTTGGCGTCGTTTGTCTTTCCGGACGGATTGGATGCCGAACGTTTTTTCTCCGATTCCCGATTCATGGGTGAGGAGATTCTGAAAGGGTTCCCGATTTACCGTTACCGCAATTTTGCCTCCGAACGGGTGAGAATCACTTCTCTCGGAAAGGCCGATAAATTTTCGCTTTACACTGATGCCTATAAACGAAAGTGGATTATCGCCGATTACAATATCGGATTTAACGACGCTAAAGTGCTTTTTTTCGCGACACCGACGCCTGAAGGCGCAGCTCTGATGATTCAAATGGATACTACCGATGCGGTTCGAACGGGGCATTTACGCGATTTTAAGCTGATGGCCGATTACGTTCACCTTTCGTATAGAGGAACCTTTCTGCAGTGGGAGCGATTTCTGAAGCTGAAAGATTTGGTGCCGCCGACGGCTGCCGATGTTGCGGTTGCAGCACTGCCGAACGGCGTTGACCTGAAGTGCGGTCCGGCAGCGCTCCGTTATGCAGGATCGGCTTTTAATTGGAGCAGTCAGAGTTTGCTGACGGTTTTGCCCGGATTCGAGAAGCTCCGCTCCGGCGAGTTGGATTGGGTCGTCAAAGGGTTCTTGCTGCAGGAAAATATGAGCGATTCGGGAACTGTTTCCGTCAACCGCATCTTCAATCCGGGGGAAGGCGCCGATCCGTCGGCTCGATTCATCTGGGAGAAGATGAAGAACAAAGAGGAGCCGTTTAACGGAGAAATTCACTCTTCCGGAAATTATCATCAGGTTTATCAAATCATTACAGGAGCCGATCCGAATATGCTTTATGCGGCGGCTGTCGGATCGTCGGTTGCCGCTCGCAAAGAGACGCTGAAAGCCGAATCGGTCAACATTCGCAAAAATTTGAGAATCAACGACTTTCGGATGTCGGAAATTCTCAATCCGCCTCCTGTAACCGAAAAACCGCAACCAAATTCGGATAACTCTCAATTGAGTGCGGAAGACTCTCAATCAAACTCGGAGAACTCTCAACCAAAATCGGACAACTTCCAACCAAACTCGGAGAACTCCCAATCGAATTCGAACAACTTCCAACCAAACTCGGAGAACTTCCAACCAAACTCGGAGAACTTCCAGCCAAACTCGGAGAACTTCCAGCCAAACTCGGAGAACTTCCAGCCAAACTCGGAGAACTTCCAGCCAAACTCGGACAACTTCCAGCCAAACTCGGAGAACTTCCAACCAAACTCGGAGAACTTCCAGCCGAAATCGGAAAACTCCCAGCCGAAATCGGAAAACTCTCAGCAGAAATCGGAAAACTCTCAGCAGAAATCGGACAACTTCCAGCCAAACTCGGAGAGCTCCCAACCAAAATCGGACAACTTCCAGCCAAATTCGGAGAACTCCCAATCGAATTCGGACAACTTCCAACCAAACTCGGAAAACTCCCAATCGAATTCGGAGAACTTCCAACCAAAGTCGGAGAACTTCCAACCAAAGTCGGAGAACTTCCAACCAAAGTCGGAGAACTTCCAACCAAAGTCGGAGAACTCCCAATCGAATTCGAACAACTTCCAGCGGAAATCGGACAACTTCCAACCAAACTCGGAGAACTTCCAGCCAAACTCGGAGAACTTCCAGCGGAAATCGGAGAACTCTCAACCAAAATCGGATAACTTCCAGCCGAAATCGGACAACTTCCAGCCAAAATCGGAGAACTCCCAATCAAAATCGGACAACTTCCAGCCGAAGTCGGAGAACTTCCAGCCGAAATCGGAGTACTCTCAGCAGAACGAGGAAAACTCTTCGTTCGATGCTGAACATTTTTCCGACTTTTTCCGCCTCGATTTTCCCCCTATGGAACCCAATTTTACTAAACCTGAAAAGCCGTCGGCCGCTGTCGAATCGGAAACAAGGAGTGTTCGTCCGTGGATTCAATAAAGCAAAAACAATGGAAAGAAATCATACGCAAAGTTCCCAATTATCCAAAACCCGGAATTCTGTTCTTTGATATTACATCCGTTTTTTTACATCCGGAGATTTACCGGGAGATGATTGATGCGGTTTGTGAAGAGGCCAAGAAGTTTTCGCCCGATTTTGTTGCCTCGGTTGAAGCGCGCGGATTTCTTTTCGGAGCCCCCGTGGCGTTAAAGCTCGGCATTCCTTTTGTTCCGGTGAGAAAGAAAAATAAACTTCCCGGAAAAGTAAAGGAAAAGAGTTTTTCTCTTGAGTACGGAAAGGACGTTGTGGCTGTCCATGAAAACGATATTCCTCGAGGAGGCCGATGTCTTTTGATCGATGATCTGGCTGCGACCGGCGGAACTCTTGCCGCCTGCTGCGAAATGATCGAAGAGTGCGGAGCCGAAATTGCCGCCGTCGGCTGCATCATTGGGCTGCCGTTTTTACCGTATCGGGAAGCACTGAAACATTACCCGGTCTTTACCTTAATAGAATTTGAAAGCGAAAATCAGGAGGAGTTATGAGTCGACCGGTTTTCGGAGTCGCATTTTTTCTGCATTTGTGCGTCTCCGTCTTTTTTATTGTATTGGGATTGGAGGGATTTCTCTATGTTTGGGGAATCGTCGGCCGTTCCGATGTTGCTATGATTGCCGCTAAACTGACCGGAATTTTCGGCGGAGACAGCGCCGTTTACATTATTTTGATTTCGATTTTAGAGGCAGCGTGCGGAGCGGCGATGATCTTCTCGCTGTTTTCTACCGTGAACTCCGGATTTCTGCGTATTTCCGTTCTGGTTTCGATGGTGCTGTGGCTGACTGTTATCATTTTAAAAGATATTTTTGGAGCGTCGGTTTTTTCTGATTTTTCAATAGGAGTTTTGACACAATGGCTGAGGGGATTAATCTTGGACATCGTTCTGTTGCTGGCGATTCTGTCTGTCCGCGTCAAAGGGTAAGGCGTTTTTCCGCAGCTTTTTTTCTGATTGCTTTATTGCTGGCTACGGTCTCCTGTCGTAAAACGCAGTCGGCAGCCGCTGACGGCGGAGCGCAGCCGTCGGTTTTATCGGTAGTCGCTTCGATTCGACCGTATGCGTTATTGGCCCGGGAAATCGGCGGAGAGAAGATTTCCGTCGATCTTTTAATGAAAGGCGGCGCTTCACCGCATCTCTATGCACCGAAAATGAGCGATTTGCTCTTTTTGGAAAAAGCTGATGTGTTTATCCTCAACGGAGCCGGATTGGAAGGAACGCTTGAAACGATTTTGCCGTCGCTGAAAAATACTTTGACCGTTGCCGATCTTGCGCAGACAAAAAAAGCCGCTGAAACTGCCGCATTTAATCCTCATTTTTGGTTTTCGGTTCCTGCTATGAAAGCAGTTGCTTTGTCTTTGGCGGAGACACTGGCGCTTCTCGACTCCGATTCGGCTGATTTTTACCGTGCCAACGCCGCTGCCTTTGCCGCACGGTTGGATTCGACTGCATCCGCGCTGTGCGAACAGAGGAGAGCGTTTCCTGAAAACTTTGTTTATCTGACTATGCACGACAGCTACGCTTACTTAAATCAACTTTTGGAAATCGAAGCGCTTCCCGTTGAAGCTTCGCCCGGCCGCGAACTCTCCGCAAAAGCTGCCGCCGATTTAATCTCCGCGATTGAAGAAAAAGGCGCGCGGTTTTTAACGATTGATCCGCAAACCGAAGGCCGTTCCGCTAAACGCATTGCCGACGTCTGCGACTTGGAAACAGTCATCATTGATCCTCTCGGCAGTGATTATCGGAATTTCAGCGACTATTACACCGTTACGTGGGAAAAACTTTCCGAAGCTTATGATTCAAATTGAAAATTTGACTTATCAGAGGGGCAGCCGAGTCATCCTTGATAACATCAATCTGAAGATTGAAAAAGGGGAGTTTGTCTCTCTAATCGGACCCAACGGTGCGGGAAAATCAACACTGATGAAAATTGTCCTCGGCTTACTGAACGGTTATAAAGGAACCGTTCTCATTGACGGCATTGATCACCGTCTTTGGGTCAAACGGCACAATTTCGGATATGTTCCGCAAAAGGAGAGCTTCGATCCGCTTTTTCCCGCAACGGTGAGCGACGCCGTCAAACTCGGTTTGATGAAGCGGCGCCTCTTTCCGCCGCGCGATGCAAAAAAAAGAACCGCCGCCGCGTTGGAATTCGTCGATTTATGCGGATTTGAAAACCGTTTCATCGGTGAGCTCTCCGGAGGCGAGTTTCAACGGGTTCTGCTTGCGCGTGCCGTCGCTGCCGATTCGGATTACTTTTTTCTCGATGAACCGGAAGCCAATGTTGACAAACAGGGGGTTTCTCGTCTCTATTCGATTTTAACCCGATTGAAAGAAGAGGGCAAAACCGTCGTGAATATCTCTCACGATCTGCAAACCGCCGTCTCCGCCTCCGATACCATTGTCTGTCTGAACAAAACCCTCCACAGTCACACTAAACCGGAACTGCTCTCAGCAGAAATTGTTCGCAGAACTTTTGGGAATGCCGTTCGGCTTTTGGAGAAAGATCATGTTTGACAGTCCGCTGCTGCTCACTGCCTTTATCGGAGTCATGCTCGCTTCCGTTTCAACATCGCTGCTCTCCGTTCCTGTGACGATGAACAAAGTATCGTTTATGAGCGAAGCTTTTGCCCACATTACCTTTTCGGGAATCGCATTGGCGCTGCTGTTCGAGTGGAACGTCACCGCTGTCTCTCTCATTGCGGTCATTTTCTTTTCGCTGCTGATTTCTTTTCTGACAAAAAACAACCGTTCGGAGCAGGTGAACATTACCATGATTTTTCTCGCCGTTTCGATGGCGGTCTCCGTTATTCTTCTTTCTTTCAATGAACGCTATACCGTCGATCTTGCCGGATACCTGTTCGGCAATTTCCTGTTTATGACTCCCGCAGACCTTAAGGCTTCCGCCGTTCTGATTGCTCTCAACACTTTTTATTTGAGTATCTTTTATCGTTGGCTCTTTTATTGGTCTTACAATCCGAAATCGGCGCAGGTCTACGGCATTCCCGTTAATTTTGTTTACTACACATTTATGGTGCTGATTGCTGTCAATGTTGTCGTGACGGTCAAAAGTGTCGGTGTGATTCTTGTCACTGCGCAAATGATCCTTCCGGGGCTGACCGCTCTTCGATTGGTCCGCAAAATCCCAGCGGCTGCGGCTGTTTCGACTCTCATCTCACTCACGGCGGCGGCGGCAGCCTTTTTTATCACTTGTTATCGCGATTTGCCCTCCGGACCGGTTTTGGTCTGCGTTCTCTTCGCTTTTTTTCTGTTTTCACTGCCGCTGCGGTTTTTGGTAACATTTCTGCGCGGTCATTCTCTGTCTTTCGGGCGTCCCGGCTCCCGCCTGCGGCAGTGAGCCGTCGGCGCCCTCCGAGCCCGGTCTGCCCGCCGTCGGACGGACGGGCAGACGAACGTTCGTTCCTCTTCGGGCGCCTGACGCGCTTGCGTCCTGCGTTTTGTTTTTTTGAGAATCCGTTGCTGTTTGACGCGGGGAACAACGGCGGCGGCACAGAGAGGCTTCCCAAACCGAATCTTTCAGTCTCTCTTGTTTCGGATTTCTGCACGTGAAGACGGATTGTTTTCACATTGGGTTTTCATTATAATGAACTGTATGAAACGATGGATTTGCTTTGTTGCCGCCGCCGCGCTGTTGGCGGCGTGTTCACCGCGGTTTGATTACGAAGCGGTTGAGTCTTGGGTGTATTGCGAAACGGAAGAGGAAGGGGCCGTCGATGTGTTTTTTGTTGCTCCGACGGTTTACAGCGGCAGCGAAGAGCAGCCGTTGATGCCTGCCGATGACAAAGAGGCTGCCGCTGCGTTTCTCGGTGCGGTCAATATGGAAAAGGGCATTTACGACGGCCGAACGCGTTTTTTTGCTCCGTTTTACCGTCAGGCGGGATTGTACGTCTACACTCTCGGAGAGGCGGCGCGCGAACCGTTTTTGAGCGAAGCGTATCGTGATGTGCGCCGTGCGTTTCTTTTTTATCTCAGTGAATGGGGTGAAGATCGTCCGTTGATTTTGGCGGGTTTTTCTCAAGGCGCAGATATGTGTCTGCGGTTAATGAAGGAGTTTTTCGGTGACGAGACGCTTTCCGGACGGCTGATTGCCTGTTATGCCGTCGGTTGGCGGCTGACGGATCGGGAACTCTCCGAATTTCCGCATCTGAAACCGGCTCAGGCGGCAGACGATCTCGGCGTTATTGTGATGTTCAATACCGAAGCGCCGGAGGTCGCGGATTCACTGATTGTGCCGGAAGGAACGGCGACGGCAGCCATTAATCCTTTGAACTGGCGCAGCGATTCGCAGCCCGCCGACCGCTCGCTCAATCTCGGCGCCTGCTTTACCGATTACGAAGGCCGCATTTTGAGGGAAGAGGCGGCTTTTAGCGGTGCTTACCTTGATCCTGTTCGCGGAACTTTGAAGGTTACCGACGTCGACGCCGCCGATTGGCCTCCTGTGTTGGAAATTTTTCCCGAGGGCGTTTACCATTTGTACGATTATCAATTTTTTTACCGCAATTTGGAAGAAAATGTCCGGTTGAGAATAGAGAAGTATGCGGAAAACCGCTGAAATTTTTGCCGGCGCAGGC
The DNA here is from genome assembly GCA_944388995.1 of uncultured Spirochaetota bacterium. Lineage (GTDB taxonomy): Bacteria > Spirochaetota > Spirochaetia > JAFGXN01 > JAFGXN01 > CALXOJ01. Next base: position 11,246 of record CALXKN010000005.1, read on the forward strand.
ACTCTGTGCGGTTTTAAGGTCCGCACTTCGCGTAAGAAGACCGCAGTCGGCGAAGGCGTCAAGCGCTCGGAGGGGGCCGTAAGGCCGTCCGCAGGACCGGGCCCGGAGAGCGCCGACGGCAGGGCGTCAGCCCTGCCGGGACGCCCGAAATACGCGTCGGATGAGGTTAGCTGTCGGCGAAATGAACTTCAACTTCGCTGATGCGGAAAATCGCTTCGGTGTTTTCGGCAGCCGCAATGGGAACGGCGCCGGATAAGAGAAAAAATGCCGGCAGTAAGCGTTTCATGATTGTCTCCTTGGATCCATTGTAACCGAAAGCGGTGAAGAATCCTAATGCTTTCTTTCTATTTTTGTTTATGCTTTCAAAGTATCGGCAAACAGGAAAAAAATCGTTTTCTTTGTTGATGGTGCGGCGGAAAATGAGTATCGTTTTATCGGGTTCTGACACCGTGTCAGAATGATTGCATTTTCAGAAGGAGACGACAATGTTAGGAAATTTTTCTTATTGCAACCCGACTAAATTGTACTTTGGCGACGATTCTTTGAAGTACTTGAATGCGGAACTTCCCAAATATGGGAAGAACGTCGTGTTGATTTACGGCGGCGGTTCGATCAAAAAGAACGGGATTTACGACGAGGTGGTGAAAATTCTTGAGGCAAACGGAAAAAATACGGCCGAAATTGCCGGCGTAATGCCGAATCCGACGGTGGAGAAGCTTTACGAAGGCGTTGAAATTGCCCGCGGTCATAAGGCTGATTTGCTGCTGGCGGTCGGCGGCGGTTCGGTTTGCGATTATGCAAAGGCCGTTTCCGTGTCGGTCCACTGCGGCGGGGATCCGTGGGAGAAGTACTTTGTCCGCTTTGAGGAGCCGGAGTGCGAAACGGTGCCGGTCGGCTGCGTGCTGACGATGGTCGGAACCGGTTCGGAGATGAACGCCGGCGCTGTCATCACCAACCGGGCGGCCAACCGTAAAATCGGCCACGTTTTTGCGGATGAACGCATTATGCCGCGTTTTTCAATTCTCAATCCGAAGTACACGCTGACGCTGCCGCACTATCAGATGGTTGCCGGCATTTACGATATTTTCAGCCACATCTGCGAGCAGTATTTTTCCGGAGAGGATGACAATACCAGCGATTATATTGCCGAAGGGTTGATGCGGTCGCTGATTCACTCCTCCCGTATCGCGAATAAAGATCCGCAGAATTACCAGGCGCGCAGCAACATCATGTGGACGGCGACGTGGGCGTTGAACACGCTGATTGCTAAGGGAAAAACGACTGACTGGATGGTTCATATGCTTGGTCAAGCAGTCGGCGCTTACACCGACGCGACTCACGGCATGACGCTGGCGGCCGTCACTCTTCCGTATTACAGAATGATTCTTCCTGCCGGACTGCCGAAGTTCAGGCGGTTTGCCGTCAATGTGTGGAATGTCGATCCCGCCGGAAAGGACGACCGGGCGGTTGCCGAGGAGGGACTGGCCGCGCTGGAGCGGTGGATGAGAGAGCTTTCACTGGTGATGAATATCTCCGATTTGGGTGCGACGCCCGGAATGATTGAAGGCCTGACGGACGCGACCCTTTCGATGAAAGGCGGGTACAAAGTTTTAAGCCGCAGGGAGATCTCCGAAGTCTTCAGGGAGAGTCTGAAATAAAACGCGGCGGCTGATTTTCCGGTAAAATTCTCCCCGAACGGGAATAAATAACGTAAAGACGCAAAATGCCTCGTCGGAAGTGACAGATTAGTGAAAGAACCATATGCCGCAGAGTTTTAATACCGCAAAAGCGGCGGATTCGCAAAAGCTTTCATTAGTTATAAAAACCCGCAAGGAGGTGATAGAATGTGAAAGGCAAAAAAGCAACCGCACCGAGTGACGGACTGGATAATTGCCCTATCCGCTGCCGCCAGTGCGATTGCCTCAATCATCGAAGCCCTTAAATGAGGGCAAGGCAAGGAGGAAACCCCTTGCCTCTATCATAAAGCATATTTTTGAGGAGGTCAAGAATGAAAAGAACTTTAATTTATTTTTTAGGGTTTCTGTTTTGCTTTACGTGTTTCCTTTTAGTGAAATTCGTTTTATGAGATGACCAGCAAAGAAATCACGGAAAAAACCGGAATGAGCCTTCGCCTTGTCAATCAATGGGCAAAAACGAATAAACTCAACCGCATTGAAATTGAAGGCATTTTAGCCTACGACTGGAGCGAAGAAGACTTGCAGCGTTTTTTAAACCGTCCGACCAAACGCGGGCGGCCGTGGCCTGAGAAAAACAAAAGAGAGAATTAAACAAGCCCCCCTTTCGCGGGGGCTTTTCTCATCAAAGACCACACTTCTTTTCAGAATTTCGTGAAAAACCTCGACAAAGACGAGTTGTTGAAAAAGGTCGGATGGGAAAAGGACGGCGGATGGTACTGGGAGACGGTTTACCGCACCAACACGATGAGCGCTTTCAACGCCGGGCGCGCCGAGGCGTTTGAGCAGTACAAACCGGAGTTTCTGGAGTTCATCGGTATCGAGGATTCCCGCCAGACGACGCAGTGCGCCGAGCGCAGCGGCGTAATCAAAAAGCGAACCGACCCGTTTTGGAAGAGCAGCTTCCCGCCGCTGCATTACAACTGCCGCTCGACCGTGCGCCCGGTCTACGCCGAAGAGGCGGCCGCCTTCGGTATCAAAGAAAGTGCGGATGTCTCTTTTCCGGATGCGCCGGCAAAAGGGTTCGGGCATAACCCCGCCGAAAACTGGGACGGGGTCACCGAAGAGGTGAAGAGGCGTTATGAGAGGCAAAAGGCGGCGGCCGAGAAACCCGCTTCTGCCGACGGCTATGTCGACGCCCTGAAAACCTACCCGTTTTTCAAATCCGTGCCGAAGGAGCTTAAAGCCGACTTTGAAAACGACCTTTTGAAAGTGAAGCCCGAACAGCTGAGCTTTTTGGTGAAACACGCAAAGACGATGAAAGGCAAATTAGACTACACTCGGGGGATTCCTCACTATGATGATTGGTCTAAAAAAATTTTTTTGAATCTGAAGCGGGAAGACGAACGCTCCCTTGTGTCCGGATACTCAACGGATGTCGTGGCTTTTCTCCATGAATCCGGTCACTGGCTGGACTACAACCGCAAAGGTGGCAGCATTCACGACAATTTACCCAAACTGAAAGAGCTGATTCAGAAAGACGCTTTGAACTACGTCAATCAAATTTTGGGTTCCTCCGGAAAAATCGAAAGTTTCGAGACCCTTGACAAAAGCAGGGAAGTAGACGGACTTTACGTCAAAATCCTTGAGTATGAAATCGCAAAAAAATCGGCTGTCAGAAACGGGGTCAGCGACTTGATAAACGACGCGTCCGATGGTAAAATTGATGGCGAATATAGCCATAATGAAAACTACTGGCAGCAGAAAGGAGCGTTGGAAGAGGAAGCCATTGCGCACTTTTTTGCGGCAAGAGGCAGCGGCGGGGAACGGCTGAAAGAGACAAAAAAAGCTTTCCCGACCGCCTATAAATATTTTGATGATTTTGTGAGAGGTGTAACATGATAAAGTCAAATCCTGAGTTTTGGCATCGATTTGGTGACATTGGGTATCTTGAGCCGGGTGACGGCTTAGCATATAGCCCGAATGATATAAAGGGGAGTTACCACTTCCCTGACTCCATGAGCGAAGCGGAGATTGAAGAACTGATGGAGCGTTGCGTTAAAGAAAACAAAGATCTGATCATCGATTTGGTCAAAGACAACCCGGTTGTTTACAAACCCGGCTGTCTGTACTGAAATTCCCCCCTTCCCTTATCCTGTAAATCGCTTGTAAGGCGTTGAATCGCGTTGATTCAACGCCTTTTTTTGTCTTCAAGGTAAAACGGTTCAAAAAATCGAAAAAGGGCGCATTTTTGAGGGCTTTACGCGTGTGCCTGCTGAAATGCAAGAGCGCTTCGGAAAGGGTTTTTGTTTGCTCTGGCAACTCCCTATTCGGGGCGTAAACTGTCCTCTCCCCCGAAGCGGCCTCTGCGGCGGGGGATTGATGTAAATTGACAGAGCCGGGGACGGCAGAAGACTTAAAATCTTTTTTGTGTGTCAAACCTCCTGAAAAGGAAAATCTGGAGGGCTTTTTCCCGGCGGCCGCCGTTATCGCGAGGGAGACGGAATGAGGTTGGTGAAGTTTGAGTTTGACAACTACGAAATCATTTTTGATTTTAAGCGGCGGTACTGCGGGGTCATCGGAAAGGCGGCGGAGAGAGACGGAACGGTAAAGTCGTTCCGTCTGATCAGTTGCCGCTTTTACCGGCAGTCAATTATGTCTGCCTGACAGTAAAGTATTTCGGAAGCGTTTGATGGGAGTCGAACCCACGTCTTCAGCTTGGAAGGCTGAGGTAATAGCCGTTATACCACAAACGCATAAAACTAAGATGCAGTATACACTTTTCGGAAATTTTGTCAAGTAAAAAATCAATTTTATTTAAGTTTTTAGTTTCTTGTTTTCGAAAAAAAAATCGGAAATCCGGTTGACAAAAAAACGCAAAACGGTTTATATTAATGCGTCGGAGATGGTTTGCGTCTGTGCGCTCTGCGCCTGCGCAAAAGCTGACGCGAGTATGCCACCTTAGCTCAGCCGGCCAGAGCACGTGACTTGTAATCTCGGGGTCGTCAGTTCGAATCTGACAGGTGGCTGGAAAAACGGGGAGGTTCCCGAGTGGCCAAAGGGGGCAGACTGTAAATCTGTTGGCTTACGCCTTCGAAGGTTCGAATCCTTCTCTCCCCAAAATCCGGATTTTTCCGGATTTTTTTTTGCCTTTTCAACCCTTGACTTTCCTTTTTCTCTGTTTTAAAATGACGGGAATGTTTTACGATGACGGACTGAAGTTTGAATGCCGCCGCTGCTCCGCCTGTTGCCGGCACGAACCGGGCGTTGTTTTTCTGAAAAAAGGCGAAGCGGAAAAAATCGCCGCATTTTTAAACATGGCTCCGGGCGATTTTTTCCGGGTTTACTGCCGTCTTTTGTACAGCGGAGAGGGGCGGCGTGTTTCGCTGAAAGAGAAATTCGGTTTCGACTGCATTTTTTGGAACAACGGCTGCGGAATTTATCCCGTCCGTCCCGTTCAGTGCGCGTCTTATCCGTTTTGGCCTCATCTGACCGATTCCGAAGAGGCGTGGAACGCCGAAGCGTCCCGTTGTCCGGGAATCGGGAACGGAAAAACCGTTACGGCGGCGGAAATCCGCCGGCGCCGGGATTTGATGAAGGGAGAATTCGACGATGGAACTGAATTTTAAAGAGTGCGTCGGTCTGTACATCCTTTTAAAAAAGAATCGGGCGGATTTGTCTCCGACATTGGGACGGCTGATGATCCGTATCGAACGGAAATTGAACGAAGAGCTGACGCTCGGACAACTGCAAAATATCGAGTCGTTTTACGGCTCTTTGGATGAATGGGAGGAGTGAAAATGAAGCGCGGTTTCGGGATTCTGTTTTTAAGTTTACTGTTGCCGGTGCGGCTCTTTTCTCTCAATTTTGAACCGGACGGTGAATCGGACCGTTATCACGACCTGCTGAATCCCGGGCAGACGGCGGCGGGAGCGGGCGTCCTCCAAAACGGTTCTTTAACGGATACGTTTGTCAATCCGGCGGTGCAGGCATTCCGGCAGCGTTTTGCGTTTGACGTCAATTATGCGGGAATCGTCGGCCGCACGGGAGATCGCGGGAACGGCTATCCGGGACACGCTCTGACATTCGGCGCCGGTCTTCCCAGTCCTGTCGGTTATTTTACTCTGACGGGCGGATATTTTCACTCTTCATGGAATGAGTACGCTCTCGGAAATCAAGGTTTTTTTAATGTCGCTCTCGGAAAAAAAGTGTACGAAGAACTTTATCTCGGAGTGGGACTGAAAACCGTTTTCGGAGGCTTGAAAGACAATCCTCTTGACTGGCTGGTGGCGGCCGATTTGGGAGTCGTCCACAAGCCGGGGACGGTCGGCGGCGTTTCCGATTTTCAGTGGGCGTTGGCGCTGCAGAATCTGGGATGGGGAACTTTATCGCCGTTTTCCTCCGGGCAAAACAACAAGGGCATGATTGCTCCCGATTTATTTTCCGTTCAGGCGGGACTTTCGTTTTCGGCGTTTAAAAGCGACCGATTCCGTTTGGGGTTTGAATCTGAAATTTTTCTCCCTTCCATGATGAATTTTGAGGTCGGTGCCGGGTTTTTATTTGAATTTGAGCGGATTTTCGCGTTTTCCGTCTCTTCGCGGATAAACGCGCTGCAGCTGCGCGACGGCGATTACTCCGATTTGCTTCCCTCGTTCGGCTTTGTCGTCCGTTACATTCCGAAGGCTTCGGACGCCGCGAAGGCGCAGGATCTGACGGAAGCGCACTTTAAGGCTTCTTCCGGCGCCGTCGACGGACTGAATCTGTGGACCTATCAGGCAGGCGCGACCGTTTTCCTCGGAGGAGAGGACACCTTCGCTCCCGAAATCCGGTTTGATGTCGATAACGGGGATCCCGAAGCGGACGCTTTTTTCGAAATTGACGCGGAACCCTCCGTTTCCGTCGGGGAAATTTCGATGCGCGCCGACAGCCGTCCCGGTTTGATTCGGAACGGACGGACGGAGGTTCCGTTTCAAAAAACGCCCCCGGCTCACAGAATTTTGATTGCGGCCGGCGGTGAAAAAGAGACGCCGCAGACGACGCCGGCGGGCGGAAATTCCGGCCGGGAAATTCAGCCTCCGCCGATTTCGGAAAATCCGCAGCCGGCGTATTTCATTTCCCCCAACTTTGACGGCGTCCGCGACTCGCTCAAAGTAAAGCTCGATATCCGAGATACGCGGTTGGTTCAGTCCTATCGTTTTGTTGTCGAAGACAGCACCGGAGAGCCGGTTCGTGTTTTGCAGAACAAAGAACAGCGCGCCGAAAACCGAAGTCTCGATTTTTTCAGAAATCTTTTTCGCCCTTATAAAGGAATCTACATTCCATCCGAAATCGAATGGGACGGAACTTCCGATTCCGGAGAAATTGTTCCCGACGGACTGTATTCGTTTTATCTGACGGCAACCGACGAAAACGGCAATACAGCAGTAACCGATAGAGTTTATTTTGTGGTCGACACTGTTTACCCCGAAGTTTCGTTTGAATACGAAGCGGATGATTTGATTTTTTCGCCGAACCGAGACGGAAATAAAGATTTTCTGGATATCGGTCAGGTTTCTTCCGAAGAGGTTCTTTGGAAGACGCAGATTGAAAACGATTTTATCGGTGTTGTCGACAGAAAGAATTACGAAGGAAGGCTGCCGAAGCGTCTTGTTTGGGGCGGCGGCAATCAAAGCGGGATTCCCGTTCCCGACGGCACTTACCGCTATCGGGCGGAGGCAGTTGACCGAGCCGGAAACCGAACTGAAGCTTTTTTGGATGGAATTGTGCTGAATACGGAACAGACGCCGGTTCAGCTCTTTGTCGATGCGGCTGCCTTTTCTCCGAAGAGCGAAAGCGGACTTTCGTTTCTGACATTTACTCCCGATTTGACTGTAAAGGATGATATTATCGAATGGTCTGTTCGCATTGTCAATGAAGCGGGCGAGTCTGTAAAAGAACTGACGGGGACGGGAACCGACATTTTAGGCGGATTTGTTTTTGACGGATTGCAGGAGAACGGAGAACCGTTCCCCGACGGCGTTTATACGGCTCGGCTGGATGTTGTTTACCGCAACGGGAATCGTCCCCGATCGGTAACGCCGCAGTTCCGCATTGATACAGTCTCTCCGTCGGCTGCAGTCGAAATTCCCGATGCGATCTTTTCGCCCGATGAAGACGGACAAAAGGATCGGCTGGAAATCGTTCAGACAGGAACGGAAGAGGATGAATGGACGGCAGAAATTACCGATCGAGACGGACGCACGGTTTTTTCGCAGAAATGGTACGGAAAACTTCCCGAAACCTTTGTTTTTGACGGTTACGGCAGCGATAACCAAGTTCTGCCCGACGGCGAATACGTTTACAAGCTTTCGGCTGTTGACGCCGCCGGCAATGCGGGAGAAAGCCGTGCGGTTGCTTTTACCGTTGATACCAAAAAGAGCGCAGTTGAGCTGAAAACCGATTATGCTGCGTTCAGTCCCAACGGCGACGGTATTAAAGAGAGTGTCGAACTGATTCCGGAAATCGAAAATTCCGGCAGTCTGGAATCTTTTGAATTGACCGTTATTAATGCCGACGATCGTGTTGTCAGAAGTTTTCCGAATGACGGCTATATTCAGCCGCGCTACCGTTTTGATGGAAAGGGCGACGACGGAACCGTTTTACCCGACGGTTTGTATCGTTTCCGTTTGAATGCCGTTTTTGAAAACGGACAAAAGGCGGAGCGTCTTTCCCGTGCCGTTTTATTGAAAACCACCTACCCGAAGGCGGATTTGGAATATGACAATCTGTGGTTTTCTCCGGATGGAGACGGTTTGCGCGACGTGCTGACATGGAAACAGAGCTCCTCCTCGGAATCTTTGTGGAGCGGCGTGATTAAAGATCAGAACGGTCGGATTGTTCGAAATTTTAAAACTTCCGGGACTCTGTCTGATTTCGAATGGGACGGAAAAAACAATCAGGGCAATCTGCTGCCTAACGGCGTTTATTCTTATGAATTGGAATCGGTCGACGAGGCAGGCAATCGTTTTTTTGCCGAGGTTAAAGAAATTCATCTTGATAAAACGCCGACATTGGTTTCGGTTTCCGCTTCTTCCAAGGGAATTTCACCGAACGGTGACGGACGTCTTGATGCGATGACGCTGAAACCGACTGTTTCGTATAAAACCGGAATTGAAAGCTGGCGTATTTTGATTCAAGGTGAAAAAGGACAAAAAACGTATTCAGGTGATGGAACCACGCTTCCCGATTCTCTTGTTTGGGACGGAAAAACTGATGACGGGCAGATAGCGGAAGGCAATTACCGTCTGACATTTGCCGTTGATTATCTGAAAGGAAATCGTCCCGAAGCTGTCATTGAGAGTCTTGTCGTCGATGTGACTCCTCCGGTACTGAATGTCGACTTGTCTCCGCTGCCGTTTTCGCCCGACAACGACAATGTCAACGACGAACTGTCGATTCGTATCGCTTTTGACGACGCAAGCGACATTGCCAAGTGGCAGTTTGAGATTTTCGATCCGAAGAACAATCCGTTTAAAAGCTTCGGCGGCCGCGGCAAGCGGGTCGACGCGATCCGTTGGGACGGACGCTCCGGCAAAGGAGATACCGTTTTTTCAGCGGAAGATTATCCGTATCGGTTTATGGCGGCGGACGAGTGGGGAAATTACAGCGAAATTTCCGGCGTCATTCCTGTGGATATTCTTGTCGTCAAAGACGGCGACCGGCTGAAAATTCAGATTGCCAACATTATTTTTGCCGCCAATTCACCGTCGCTGGAGAGTTCCGATCCCGAATCGGCGGCCAAAAACCGCGCCGTCTTAAACCGCCTGGCACAGACGCTGAAAAAATACAAGTCGTATCAGGTTCAGGTCGAAGGACACGCCAATGCGGTTTTGTGGTACGATGCGGCGCGCGCGCAGCGGGAGGAGACCGAAGATTTGTATCCGCTTTCGTTGGCGCGGGCGCAAACCATTGTCAGCGAGTTGGTTAAGGCCGGCATCGAGCCGTCAAGGCTGTCGGCGGTCGGGCGCGGCGGAAAATTCCCGATTGTCGATCCGAAGAAAGATGCCGGATTGTGGAAGCGCGAAAACTGGAAAAACCGGCGCGTTGAGTTTATTTTGGAAAAATAGGAGTGCAGGTGAAAAGAAGAGCTGTCATTGCGTTTGCGGTTGCCGGAACTTTTTCCGCCGTTCTGCTGATTTCAGCCGCGGTTACCGCTGCTGTTCTGAATACGGCGCCGCGCGGCGGAGAGGCCGCGCGGCCGTTTTCCGTGGAGGACGGGGAGGGACTTTCCTCCGTTGCCGCCCGCCTGAAAGACGAAGGAATCATCCGCAGCGCCGCGTTTTTTAAGGTTATCGCCGCCCTGTCCGGCTCCCAGTACGCCGTTCAAAGGGGAGATTATCTTTTTGAAGGGCAGCCGGGAGCCTGTGAAATTCTTTCGGTTTTAACATCGGGAAAACAGTCGCTGACGAAGGTGGTGATTCCGGAAGGTTTTACGGCCCGGCAGACGGCGGAAACACTGTCGCAGAACGGTATTATCAGCGACAGCCGGAGTTTTCTTGACGCTGTCAGCCGCTTTCCGTTGGATGATTACGGAGTCGAAAAGACCGGAGCGGAGGGGTTCCTGTTTCCCGACACCTATGCGTTTCAGAAACGGATGGACAATGACGAAGTCATCGCCGTCATGACCGATAATTTTTTCTCGAAGATCCGCGGCGCCGGTCTTTCCGTCGGAGAACGGTTTTACGAAGGCGTTGTTTTGGCTTCGATTATCGAAAAGGAGTATCAGTCAGAAGAGGAAGCGCCGTTAATCGCTTCCGTTTTCGTCAATCGGCTGAAGAAAAATATGCGTTTGGAGTCGTGCGCCACCGTTCTGTACGTTTTGACCGATATTCAGGGCAGGCCTCACCCCGAGCGGTTGTTTTACACCGATTTGGAAGTCGAAAGTCCGTTTAACACTTACAGGAATTTCGGTTTGCCTCCCGCGCCGATTTCCAATCCCGGTCTGGTCGCGCTGACGGCCGCCTTTCATCCCGCTCAAAGCGAATACCTGTTTTTTGTCGTCAAAAACGACGGATCGGGAAGACATACTTTTTCCAAGGACTTTTATACGCATAATTACCACAAGCGGCATAATTAAAATGGCAAAAATTCCCGAAAAAGTCATTGAGACGGTTATGGAGACCGCGTCGATTATCGATGTGGTTTCCCGCTACACGAAAATCGAAAAGCGCGGCGAACGTTATTTTGCCTGCTGTCCTTTCCATAAAGAAAAAACCCCCTCGTTTTCCGTTACCCCCGGGCGGAATATGTTTTACTGTTTCGGCTGCGGAGAGGGCGGAACGGTGATTACTTTTCTTCAGAAAATCGAAAAAATTTCTTTTTCGGACGCCGTCATGCGTCTGGCGAGGGAATTCAATATTCCGTTCCGCTTTGACGCCGAAGAGACGGTGTACGACCGCAGAAAAGAGGCGTATTTTGAGATTTACGCGCTGACGCGCGATTTTTTTTGTAACGAACTGCGCAGCCGTCCGAAAGATTCTCCGATTGACCGTTATCTGAAAGAGCGGAATTTGAACGACAGTCTGATAGACGAATTTAAACTGGGATACGCGCCGGCCGACCGCGGAAAGCTGAAGAGATTTTTAAACGGTCGCGGTTTTTCCGACGCCTTTCTGAATTCCGATATAGGACTTTTTTCGAAAAAATACGAAGGGGTTTCCTTTTTTTCCCAGCGGCTGATGTTTCCGATTCACGACCCTTCGGGGCACTGCATCGCGTTCGGCGGCCGGATTATCGAAGGCGACGGCCCGAAATACATTAACACCGGGACAACCGCCTATTTTGAAAAGGGGCACGGCTTCTATTCTCCGCCGGGCGCCTTCCGCGAGGTCCGGGTGACGGAAGAAGCGGTGATCTGTGAAGGCTATATGGACGTCATCGCCTATTTCCGCGCCGGTCTGAAAAATGTCTTCGCTCCGCTTGGCACCGCGTTTACCGAGAATCAGGCCGGGCTTCTGAAACGTTCAGGCGCGCAAACGGTCACGGTCAGTTTTGACGGCGACGGGGCGGGAAAAAAAGCCGCGCTGAAGGCTGTCGAAATTCTTCGGCGCAAACAGCTGCGGGTGAAGGTCGCCGAGTTTTCCCAATATAAGGATCCGGACGAATTCATAAAAAACGAAGGCGCCGAGGCGTTGAAAAATTTGCTAAAAAACAGCGTAAACGGGTTGGATTTTCTAATAAAAAATATTATAGTAAAACATGGAAATTTAAATTCTCCCGAGGCAAAGGCGGCGGCGGCTTCGGAAATTTTTCCGTATATCGAAACTGTCGGAAGCGAAGTCGGCCGCGACGCGGCGTTGCGTCTGACGGCGGAGAGACTGAATGCGGGCGAAGCTGCCGTTATTGCGGATTTCCGCGAATATATCCGTAAACGTCCCGGAATCCGGCGGAACGGGTCTCCGGTTGCCGAAGTCAGGCCGGAGCGGAATTTGAGGGAGACTCAGGATCGGGAGTTTTTCCTGTTTGCCGCGCTGATCGCCGATCCTCCGCTTTTCGAACAGGTAAGACGCTGTATCAAAGCGGACGATTTAAAATCGGCAAAGGCGCGGGAAATTTATTATATTTTGGAGGAGTCGCTCAGAAAAAATTCTTTAAATCCTCAAAGCGTACTGGCGAAAGTGGATGATTCATCCGTTATCGACTGTGTCGTTGAGAAAACGGCCAACGGGGAATTTTCTCCCGAAAATCTCGGACGGATGGTTTCCGACTTGATTTACCGCGAAAGAATCGATATATTAACGCACAAAATCGAAGCGGTTCAGCGTGAGCTGAAGGAAAGTGCGTCAAAGGACAGGGAGACGGTGGACGAATTAATCCGTAAAAAGATTTTTTTTGAAAAGGAATTGACAAAGCTGCGGCGTTCGGAGAGAAAGACGGAATGAAAAAAGAAATCAACGGTTTTTCCGTGAAAGAGATACTCGATTTGATCAAACCCCGGGAAAAATTGACGTTCGACGAACTGAACGACCTGTTGCCCGAAGATTTTGACACCAATTACCTCGATGAAGTTTATGATTTATTGGAGGATGTCGGAATCGAATTGACGGAGGAGACTATTTTCTCTGATTCGGACGAAGAGAAAGACGGGGAGAGTGTTCAGGGAGAAGATGAAGGTGTTGACTTTTCTTCCGATGCGGAACCGGATCTTGATGATATTGAGAATATTGATTCCTTATCCGATGATGACGACGAAATTGTTGAAATGGATGATTTATCCCCCGATACTTCTATTTCAAAATTAGGGAATATTGATCATCTTTCTTCCGGAATGGATGACATGGAAACTCTCGAAAATCCCGATATGGAAACCGATGCGGGGGATGACGAAGAACTTGACGGGTTCGCAGAAGAAGAGTCCGGTGAAGAAACGCCCCGCTCTGATTTTTTGCATACAGAAACAACAATCTCTTCAAAAGATGTTACGGTCAACGATGATCCGATTCGTTTATATCTGCATGATATCGGAAAACAACCGCTTTTAAGCGGTGAGGAAGAGGGGGAATTGGCGCGGGAAATGGAAAAAGGCGCCGAGATGATTCTCCACGTCATCAAGTCCAGCGGTATGATTATCGAACGCTTCAATCAGCTTCTGATGCGGATTGCCGATCGGCAAAATCATCTTGATGAAAACTCAAAAAAAGTTGACGATCACGATGACAGTAAAAAACTCGATATCTATAAGGATCGTTTGAAGGGAATCGCGGCAAAAATCAAGTCTTACGTTGAACTGAAAGGAAAGTACAAGACATATGCGGAATTCATCGAAGATGAAGAGCTTCAAAAGAAGAAAAAAACACTTTTGAAGGCCATTCAAAATATCGAAATTGAGCAGGATGACATTATCGCTTATTCCGATGAGTTTATTTCTACGCAGGAAGTTATTCTGCGTTTGCAGAACGAACAGGAAAAACTTCAGAAGGTGCTGCAGATTTCGAGCATCAGAGAACTCCGTTCTTTGAGCCGCGATTTGGCGATTTCTTCAAAGCGCGGCGAAATCGAATCGAGGCTGATGCTTTCCGCCAACCTGATTAAAGACCGTATCCGCCGCTATCAGGAAAATTACAATACGTTTAAAGAGATTGAATTTCTCTTTGAAGACCGCATCCCCGATATTTTGGCAAAGGCCGAAGAGATTAAGAAAGGCAAAGAGAAGCTGAAGTCGGCTAAGGATAAGCTGATTCAGGCCAATCTGAGACTCGTTGTCAGTATCGCCAAAAAGTACACAAACCGGGGCCTGCACTTTTTTGATTTGGTGCAGGAAGGGAATATCGGCTTGATCAAAGCGGTCGAAAAATTCAATTATAAATTGAATTATAAGTTTTCAACTTATGCGACGTGGTGGATTCGACAGGCGATCACCCGCTCGATTTCCGATCAGGCCAGAACCATCCGGGTTCCCGTCCACATGATTGAACAGATTAATAAGGTCGCGCGGGAATCCCGCCAGCTGATGCAGACGCTCGGGCGGGAGCCGACGGACGAGGAGATTGCCGAAAAACTCGGCTGGCAGTTGGAAAAGGTCTCTTCCGTCAAAAATGTGGCGCGCGAACCGATTTCACTGGAATCTCCGTTGGGAGAAGAAGAGGATTCGTTGCTGGGAGATTTTATCGAAGATAAGGCGGTCGAAAATCCTGCCAATCAGACGGCGTTTAAAATGCTGCAGGAACATCTGCGCGGAATTTTAAACGATTTGCCGGAGCGGGAACGCGAAGTCATTCAGATGCGTTTCGGTTTGTTGGACGGCTATTCACTGACGCTCGAAGAGGTCGGTCTTTACTTTAACGTAACCCGCGAACGGATTCGTCAAATCGAAGCGAAAGCCTTGCGTCGCCTGAAATTACCGAAACACACGGACAGGTTAAACGATTATAAATAGAAGGAGAAGAGGAATGAATAATGAAACGAGAACGGGATTGATCAAACTTCAGGAAGTTTTGTATAAAAAATCCCTTTTGGAAAAAGAAATTTCGGATGCCCCTAAGACGCTGATGACGAATATCGAAATTCTCAATAAACTGAAGAAAGCATATGTGGAAAAAAATAAATATTTGGAGAGGAAAGCCGAAAAAATCAATAAAATTCGGATCAGGCTGACCGATTTGGAGAATCAACGGATTGAAGCGGAACGGCAGATGGGGGAGGTGGAAAATCAACGCGAATACGATATTCTTGACAAGAAAATTAAGGAATTCGCTCTGAAAGAACAGGAACTCCGCGTTCGCTTCAATAAAGAACGCCAGGAACTCGACGAACTGCAGGCCGATATGTCATCCAAAGAGAGTATGATTCTCAGTCAGGAGCAGGAAATCGAAAGTGAAAAAGACAAATTGGAGTCATATGTCGAGTCAAAACAGGTCGAATTGGACAGCCTGAAAGGAAAGGAACAGGAAATTCTTCCCGGAGTCGGGGATGACATTATTTACAAATTCGACAGAATTGTCCGCAAAAAAGAGGGCGTGGCGATTGTTCCTATAAAAAACGGTGTCTGTACCGGATGCAATATCATGCTGACTCCGCAGTTTGTCAATGAGGTCAGAGAGGAAGCTTCGATCTCCTTCTGTCCGTACTGCAGCCGTATCCTCTATTGCGAAGACAATGAAATCGAACAGGAACAGGCAGAGGTTAAATTTGACGATGCCGATTTGGGAGGTCTTTCGGATTTAAATCCGGATGTTGATTTTTAGTTTTTTAACAGACCGAGCAGTCGCTTTCCGCTCTGCGGAAAGAGGAAAGTCCGGGCTCCACAGAACAGAATGCCGGATAACGTCCGGGCCCGTTTTTACGGGACAGAGAGCGCAGCAGAAAGGATACAGCCGGTAATATTACCGGTAATGGTGAAATGGTGAGGTAAGAGCTCACCGCGGTGCCGGCAACGGCTCCGCCGGCAAGCCTCATTCGGAGCAAGGTTAAATAGGCAACCGGGTTGTTCGCCCGATGGTTGCGGGTAAACCGCTGTACGTTTTTTGCAAGAAAAACGACAGACAGATGACTGCATAAACAGAACCCGGCTTACAGGTCTGTTTTTATATTGAAGGATACGCGATGAAGAGAAAGGATTACGTTTTTTATCGTTCACCGAAAGAAAAAGCGGTACGCGGGTTAAAAATCTTTGCGGCGGTTTGCATTCCGCTTGCCGTTGTTGTTTTTGTTGTTCTCGGTATTGCGCTCGGATGGTTTTCCAGATGGTTTGAAAAAGATAAGTATCTGGACGGTGATTACGAAGCTCTCTTTGCTGAAAAAAAATATGATTTGGCGACGGAGATAACGGCGGAGATTTTAGCCGCCGATCCTTTCAATAAAAAAGCGTTGATTTATGAC
Organism: uncultured Spirochaetota bacterium; assembly: GCA_944388995.1. GTDB lineage: Bacteria > Spirochaetota > Spirochaetia > JAFGXN01 > JAFGXN01 > CALXOJ01. Next base: position 27,235 of record CALXKN010000005.1, read on the forward strand.
GGATTTGCCAATTACTATTATGGAATGCAGTTACCCGCTTTTGAAGATCAGCTTCCGTATCTTGACAGAGCCGCGCTTTCGTTACGAAAGGTTCGCATTCTTGATGAGAAACATTTGACAGGAAAAATTGATTATTTCCTCGGCAGAATCTATTATATCAAGGGAACCTTTTTCCTTGATGAAGCTATCGTTTGTTTCGAATCGGCTTTGGACTTAGGCTATAAAGATCACCGAAACGAAATCTGTTATTTTTTAGGAATGGCTTACTCACGGATCGGTCTGTTTGATAAAAGTTTGGAATGGCTTAAACAGGTTGAGGGTGATTCCGATGTTTCTCGACTGCTGATAGCCATTACCTATTTTCATCAAAAAAATTACGCTTCGACGTTAGAGAATTTGGAGCGAATATTGCAGGAGACTCAGGACGAAGAGGTGAAATTAAGCTGCATATTCTGGAAAGCAAAAACGTTTTTGGAGCAAAATAATTACGAACAGGCCATATCGCTTTACAACGAAATTTTGGCAAAGGTGGATTCCGCCGATGTCCACTACCAGTTGGGACTGGTGTATAAAAAGATGAACAATATCATTCAAGCCCGAAGTGAGTGGAGAAAAGCGATTAAGCTTCAGCCGACTCATATGGGGGCGTTGATGGAATTAAATCAGTGAGGGAGAAGATGAAAAAAAATATTTTGACTGCTTTTTCAACCGATATCGGAATGGATTTGGGAACGTGCAATACGCTTGTTTATCTGAGGGATAAAGGCATCGTTCTGAAAGAGCCGTCCGTTGTCGCAATCGAACGGGGAACAAAGCGGGTTGTTGCCGTCGGACTGGAAGCCAAACGTATGTTGTGGCGGACTCCCGATAAAATCATCACCATCCGTCCGTTGCGCGACGGGGTGATTGCCGATTTGGATACAACGGAAAAAATGATCCGGCATTTTTGTTCCAAGGTGATCAAAAAACGCTTTTTTATCAAACCGCGGATGGTTATCGGAATTCCTTCATGCATCACTGATGTGGAACGGCGCGCTGTTGTTGAGAGCGCAATGAAAGCGGGAGCCAGAAGCGTCACTCTGATTGAAGAGTCGTTGGCGGCCGCCATCGGCGCCGGAATGCCGATTCATGAGCCGGTCGGCAATATGGTCTGCGATGTCGGCGGCGGAACTTCCGAAATTTCCGTTATTTCTTACGGGAATATGGTCGTTACCCGCGCCATCCGTGTCGGAGGCGACGAATTTGACGAATCGATTATCAAATATGTCAGAGACAAACGCAATCTGATTATCGGCCAGTCAACAGCCGAAGAGATAAAAATCAGTATCGGCAACGTCCTTCCCGACGATAAAATCGAAAAGAAAGAGGTCAAAGGCGTAGATACCATTACGGGTTTACCGCGCAGAATCGAATTGGATTCGGTTGAGGTCAGGGATTCGCTGTTGTCTTCCGTCGATTTGATTCTGGAAGAAATCAAAAAAACGCTGGCGGCCACTCCTCCCGAATTGGCGGCGGACATCATCGAAAGGGGGATCGTTCTGACCGGAGGCGGAGCCTTACTGAAAGGTTTCGGACAGTACATCTCGAATCAAACCAAGGTTCCCGTTATTGTCGCCGAAGATCCGCTGCTCTGTGTGGCAAAGGGGGCCGGCTTATACTTCGATATTCTGAGCAGCAAACACGGAGATTCCGGGCTTTATAACGATTTCTGATTGACATGGGACCGTTTCGGATTTTTGAAATTCTCAGGAAACACAGAGACAATATTCTCTTCGGGGTCTGCGCTGTTTTTGCTTTTTTTTTGCTGACCTTTACCCATTCGGACAGCCGGAACGGACTTGAACGGTTCGGGTTTACGGTTCTCTCGTCGGTGCAAAAAGGGTGGTTTGCCGGAGTTGATTTTCTTTTGCAGAAAATCAACTCCATTTCCGAACTGAAACAACTGAAATCCGAATATGACGCATTAAAAGACCGGTTTGACGAGCAGCATCGTTTTTTGGATACCATTGAAGGGCTGAAAGCCGAAAACGAACTGCTGAAGGAGCAGATGTATATTTCCGACCGTTTGGAGTACGAGCACATCACAACCGATGTGATTGCAAAAGATCCCGGGAATTTTCTTTCGTATGTCAAAATCGGATGCGGTTCTGCGGAGGGCGTGGAGAAATACATGCCCGTCATTGCTTATCAGCAAGGGAATTACGGACTGGTCGGATTGGTTGTTGAATCCGGCTATTCGGCTTCTGAAATCATGCCACTTTTTTCCTCCAATTTTTCCGTAGCGGCCAGATTACAGTCCTCGCGTTATGAAGGACTGGTCTCCGGCCTCGGATACACTTCGGATTTTATTTTGATGAGATACATTCCCCGCGCGGCGGCCGGTGAGATCAAAATCGGGGATTTAGTCGTGACATCGGGAATGCGTTCCATTTATCCATACGGAATTCCCATAGGCTACGTGGATCAGATTGTTTCGGAGAAAGGCGAAATTTCCGTCTCTCTTTATTTGAAACCCGCGATTGAATTTTCCCGCCTGGAATATGTTCAGGTGCTGAAAGCGCAGAATCCGGAGTTGTAGATGTATTACAATATTCAAAAACGGCGAATCCTGCTGCACTTTTTTGTTTTGCTTCTCTTTGCCTTTCTTCAGGGGTTGTTTTTCCGCTTTTTCGACTTTTTTTGGGGGAATATCAATTTTGTTTTTCTCTATTTTATCTTTCTCTCGTTTTACCTCGGAAAATCCGCCGCATATAAATTCGGGTTTGTTTTCGGGCTGATTTTAGACTGTTTCGGGGCGACTTACGGATTTTACGCGTTGATTTTTACGCTTACGGGATACGCCGCCGGTCTTTTTTCCGGAAAATTTAATTTGCACGGAATTCTGCTGCCGGTTCTTTTTTCCGCGGTGGTTTCGCTTTTTTATTTTGTTCTGACGGCGGTTTTAATCGCTTGGGTCGATACCATTGTGTGGCGGCTTTTTTTCTTTAATGCGGCCGTTCAGCTGGCGCTGAATTTGGTTTTTGCTCCTCTTTTTGCCCTGCTTTTCAGAAGATGGCTGTTCAGGCGGGTCGGAATCGTGGAAAATGGAAAGTAACTCCCAAAATTCCGGCAGAATGTTTCATAACAGGCTCTTTGTTTTGCTCGGGGTAGCCGGAGTTATTTTCCTCCTGATTGTCGTCCGCCTGTTTGTTCTGCAGATTGTTAATCAGACGCAGTACAGCCGCCGGGCCGTCAATTTAACCTTCCGGGAAATTCGGATACCCGCTTTAAGAGGGGACATTTTGGACCGGAACAACACGCTTCTGGCCGCAAACAGGAATTCCTTTTCCGTTAAAATCATTCCGGCCGATGTCCCGCCGGAACAAATGGAAGAGGTACTGGCAAATTTGTCATACGCGCTGGATATTCCGCCGGAAACAATCCGTAAAAAGGTGCCGTCTTCCCTGTACCGTTCGTATTCCCCGATTGAAATTGTTTCCGGCGTCGGATTATCCGATGTCATGTTTGTTGCGGAACACGGAGATTTGTATCCAGGTGTGTTTTTGGATAATCACGCCATCCGCAGCTATCCGGGTGTCGGTTCGTTGTTTCATGTCATCGGTTATATCAATAACATCAATCAAAACGAGCTGCGTTTTTTGTACAATCAGGGCTACCGCAGTTATTCTCAAATCGGAAAATCCGGAGTGGAAAAAGAGTACGATATGCTTTTGAAAGGCACCGACGGTAAGCGTTTTCAGTCGGTCGATGCCAGAGGGCGGACCATTGTCGGCGAGCAGATTGCCAACATTCCCCCCGAAACGGGAAAGACGCTTGTTCTGACGGTGGACCGGAGGATTCAAAGGCTGTGCGAGCACGCACTGGGAGAGCGCACGGGGTCAATCATCGTCATGAAACCGGCGACCGGTGAGATTCTGGCAATGACCTCCTATCCGTGGATTGATCCGAATGTTTTCTATCAGAACGACAATCAAAGCAAACTGTCGGACTACTACAACGACCGGAAAAATCCGTTTTTTAACCGTTGCGTCAGCGCCGTTTATCCGCCGGCTTCGACCTTTAAGGCCGTGATGGCGGCGATGATTCTTGAAGAAGGATTGGTTCCCGAATCCTACACCGTCAACTGTACCGGACGGGTTTTTATCGGCGACCGGTATTTTCACTGTGAAAAGCGCAGCGGTCACGGGCGGCTGAATCTTCATTCGGCTGTTTCCGAATCCTGCAATGTCTATTTTTATACGATCGCCAATGAATTTTCGGATATTTCCATGATTGCGGAATATGCGGGTTTGTTTGCATTGGGAGAGAAATCCTTTATCGATCTGCCGGAGGAGGCTTCAGGTACGTTGCCGACTCCCGAGTGGAAGCTGAGACAGTATTCCCGGCGTTGGATCGGCGGGGATACCGTCAATATGGCTATCGGTCAGGGATATTTGACCGTTACGCCGCTACAAATGGCCAACGCTTATGCGATGATTCTGAATGACGGAAAAATTTACAAACCTCATGTTTTAAAAGCGGTCCGCGATTCCGAATCGGGACGCATCATCTCCGAAACCGAACCGGAAGTCATCCATTCTGTCGATTTTTCTCCCGATACCTTCCGGAAAATCCGGAGCGCCCTGCGCGAAACCTGCGTATCGGGAACAGCCAAAAATGTTCTGACAACCAAATTGGTAAAAGTCGCCGGAAAAACCGGAACGGGACAGATTGCCGGAGTTTCCGATAATTACGCCAGCTGGTTTATCTCTTACGCTCCTTATGATGCGCCGCCGGAAGAACAGGTGCTGGTGGTTGTTCTCATTGAACCGCAGGCCGATAAAGAGTATCAGTGGTGGACGCCGTTTGCCGCAAACATCATTTATCAGGGCATCTTCGGGAATCAGAATTTTTACGAAGCCGTGACCGCCTTACGGTGGCAGTGGCTTTTCCCCGATTTGGAGAAGTACAAAGATGAATAACGGCGGCGGATTCGGATCTCATCAGAAATCCCTCTTTGGGTTTGATTTTATTTTGGCGCTGATGGTACTGGCGTTGTGTACGATAGGTATTCTTTTTATTTACTCCAGCGGAATCAACTCGGATAATTTTCAGTCCTCAAGCGAGTACATTAAACAGACGGTATTTTGTATTATCGGAATCATTGCCTCTGTCGCTGTTCTGTTTATCGATTACAGCCGGTTCCGGAACCTTGCGGTTCCGCTGTACATCCTTTCGGTGATAACCCTTGTTTTTTTACTGATTTTCAGTCCGTTGATCAACGGATCAAAGTCCTGGATCGGTATCGGCGGATTCGGAATTCAGCCGTCCGAATTCGTAAAAATTACCGCGATTTTGATTTTGGCGCGGTTCATTGAGAGCCGTCAAAAGGAGATTTCCGCTTTAAAAGTCTTTGCACAGGCCTTTCTTTTAATGCTGCTTCCCGCCGCGCTGGTTTTGATGCAGCCTGATCTGGGAACCGCTTCCGTCTATTTTATTATTTTTATCGCAATGATTTATGCCGGTGGCGGCAGTCCGCGTTATGTTGTTTTCACACTGATTGTTGTTTTGCTGACGCTGATTATAACGGTTCTGCCGCATTGGGAGGTTCTGATTGCCCAACGCCGGGTTCCGTTGCTGGAGCTGATTAACAACGGCGTCTACTTTGCCTCATTTTTGTCATTTTGGTTTCTGATCATGATTCTTTCCGTAATCGGGTATGTGATTTACAAAAAACCGGTTTTTAACAAAATCGCTTTTTTTTCTGCGGCGGTTTTTATCTCTTTGATTTTAGGGAAAATCGGCGGAAGCGTTTTAAAAGATTATCAAATCAAGCGGCTGATCGTTTTTTTGGATCCGCGGGTTGATCCCTACGGTTCCGGGTATCACATTTTGCAATCGCTGACCGTCATCGGTTCCGGAGGCCTGACGGGAAAAGGGTTCATGAACGGAACGCTTGGCAAATACGATTTTCTGCCGCAGCGTAGTACTGACTTTATTTTTTCGACGATTGCGGAAGAGTGGGGATTTGCCGGCTGTCTGATTGTGCTTCTTCTGTTTTTCGGGATTTTAACCAAAATCGCTTTAGCCGCCCGCGAAGCAAAAGACATTTTCGGACGCATGGTCTGCATCGGTGTTTTTGCCGTTATTTTTTATCATTTAATGATAAATATCGGAATGACAATCGGTATCATGCCGATTACCGGAATTCCGCTTATTTTTGTCTCTTACGGAGGTTCTTCTCTGATAGCTTCACTGATTTCCGTGGCCTTGGTTTTGAATATCCGTATGCGGAGGTTCAGTATTTGAATCAAAGTATCAAAACCAAGATTGAAAACCTGATCGAAAGCGGAGAATTTTTGAAAATTTCCAATCCGATTCGTTATATGGGAGGAGAATTCGGCGCCGTCGATAAATCCGCCGATCCGCGGGTCAATTTGCGGGCGGTCGTCTGTTTTCCCGATCTCTACGAAATCGGAATGAGCAATGCGGCCGTCAAGATCATGTATGAAAAACTGAACGGCGAAGACGGAATTTTTGCGGAGAGAGTTTTTCTTCCCGATACCGACGCCATCGTTTTTTTTAAAGAGAGGGGAATCCCGCTCTTTTCCCTGGAGTCTGAAACGGCCGTCAGAGATTTTGATCTACTGCTGATAACCGTCGGATCTGAATTGCTTTTTACAAATATACTGAAAATTTTGGAACTGAGCGGAATTCCTCTCCATAAAGAAGAGCGCTCGGAATCTGATCCGATTGTGATTGTCGGCGGACCTGCCGTTACCAATCCGGCGCCGCTGTCGCGGTTTGCCGATTTTGTCTGCATCGGCGAGTTCGAAGCCTGCATGGAACCTTATCTCCGTTCGGCACAGTCGCCGGATTTCTCCCGCGGGCAGCGGCGCGACTTCTTTGAAGAATCCCCGCATTTCTGGCGTCCGGGGAAAAAAGCCATCCGGGCCGTTATTCCGAATCTCGGCCGACGTACTTACGCCGCCTTTCCCGTTTCATCGGTCCGCCTGGCGCAGGATCACGGCAGTGTCGAAATCATGCGCGGCTGTCCGAACGGCTGCCGTTTTTGTCATGCCGGAATTTATTACCGGCCTTTCCGGGAAAAAGCACTGGAGGACATTGTCGCCGAAATCGACGATTTGGTTTTCCGCTTCGGATACAGGGAAATTTCCCTTGCCTCGCTCTCGACCGGAGATTATTCCCGTATCGGTGAATTGATGAAAATTCTCTCCGAACGTTACCGCGATGAATGTGTTTCTTTTTCTTTACCGTCAATCAAAGTCAATTCCTTCACGTTGGATCTCCTTGAAACGGCTTCGGGAGTCAAAAAAAGCGGACTGACATTGGCTGTCGAAACTCCCGGCGATGAGGCTCAGATTTCCGTCAATAAGAATGTTTCCAAGGAAAAACTTTTTTCAATTATTGATGCCGCCAAACAACGCGGCTGGCGATCCGTCAAACTTTATTTTATGATCGGATTGCCGTATTTTTCCGGCGCGCCGGAAAAAGAACGCGATCTGATTATCGGTTTGATCCGCGAAACGGCGGAATATTCGCGTTTGGCGCTGAATGTCAATATCGGGACTTTCATCCCGAAGCCGCACACCCCGTTTCAGTACGCAAAGCAATTATCTTACGAAAAGGCAAAGGAGATGCTTTCCGATATCAAGGCGGCGTTTCGGGATCATTCAAAAATCAAAATCAACTATCACGATCCGTTTCTTTCCTATATTGAAAGCATTTTATCAAAAGGCGGCTCAGAGGCCGGAGAGATTCTGGAAGAGGCGTACCGCAACGGAGCCTTTCTGGACGCCTGGTCGGAGCATTTTAACCGCGCGGCTTGGGAAAAAGCGTTGAAGGTCTATGAAGAGGAAGTCCGACGTATTTTCGAAGCGCAAATATTTCCATGGAAAGATGTCTCTTTGCGGGTCAGCGAGGGATGGCTGAAAAACGAATACCGGAAATCCCAAAAACCGGAATATACGGAAATTTGTACGGAAACGTGTGAAAATCCGTGCGGAAGCTGCGCAAAAGACGTAAAAATCAACCAAACAAACGTTCGTTCGGTTGTAAAAACTCCCGTTTTTCTTTCTTCTCAGGGAAAATTGCGCGTCTTTCTCCTGCGTTTTTCGCGGGAGCGCGATTCGGCCTATCTTTCCCAAAAGAATATGATTTCCTTTATCGAACGGATTTTTTACAGGGCGGGGCTGCGCCTCGGGTTTACGGAAGGCTTCAACCGCAAACCGAAACTGGAATTCGCCAATCCTCTGCCTCTCGGCTTCGCGTCAAAGGCGGACTACCTCAAACTCAAACTTTACAACGAAGAGCCGTGCGAACTCCTTTTGGAGCGGCTGAACCGGGCGTCGGTTCCGTCGGTCAGATTTTCTTTTCTCTCGCCGATTGAGGTGCCGCCGCAAACCCGTCTGCCGTCGCTGATGAGCGTTTATTCCGCTTCCGAATTTTTGGCAGAGCCGGTTTCTTCCGAATCCGCTTTTGCCGGTTTGGCGGAACATTTGAAAAAAGAAGCCGCGGACAGCCGTTTTTTAACGGTTCTCGAATCGGATTCCGCGGCAATACGGCTGAAAATTACCGGCGTTTCACCGAAAAAAATCTTTCCCGAAAGCGGCGGTTTCGGCGTTAAGATCACGCGGACGGAGAGTTTTTTTATCCATCCGTCGACCGGTGCCGAAGAGCCGTTTTTCCGTTTCCCCGGTTTTTTTAAGAAATAAAAAACTCCGTCCAGATCCGGACGGAGTCTGAAAACTCTTCTCAGTCGATATCTTCGCAGGCCTCGATTTTCTTCACCTTGTACTTGTACGGAATTTCATTAATTTCGAATTCCAGAGTATCGCCGGGTTTGGCGCCGATCAGATTTTTCCCGAACGGAGAAAGATAGGAGATGATGTTCTCATTCGGATCCGATTCCCACGGCCCCAAAATGGTGTAGACTTCGTCTTTTTTCGTCAGGAGATTGTGCAGGGTCGTTTCGGTTCCGAAGCCGATTTGAGAGGTGTTGATCTCTTCTTTTTTGAAAATGTAGGCTTTTTCCAGATCCTCCTGTAATTTCGACGCCGTCGCGTTTAAAATCGTCTGTTTTTCTTTTGCGGCTTTGTATTCGGCGTTCTCTTTCAGGTCTCCCAGTTCCAAAGCTTCCCCGATCTCTTTCGAGTTGTTGGGAATTTCCACGTCGATGATGTATTTGAGTTCGCGGGATTTTGCCTGGTGCGAGCGCTGCAGGACAAGAAGCGAGCGGGAAATGATGTCGCGCGCGGAGAGCGTTTTGCTCTGTTCGTCACCAAACTGGAATTCGGGGTGCGCTTCCGCTATCATGCGGCGGACGTCCTGTTTGAGTCCGAGAGAAAGCCCTTTGATCTCGTTGATCAGCGAGTAAATCTTCGAGAGCTTGTCGGAAGAAATCTTTTGAACGGTTTTTTTCAAACGGCCTTCTTTAAAGAGAATTGTCTCGATTTGCTGGGCCAGTTTTCTGTTTTCGCTGACGTTGTAGCGGTTGTCCATTTCCTTGTACAGGGTTGAAAGAAGCTGGATCGCGTTGATGATAAACGTCTCTTCCTGAATTTTGCACAAATCTTTGTATTCACCGGCATTTTTCATCAGCCAAATAAACGCCGTCCGGTCTTCGCGGAAGTTGGAGGCGATTTCCTCAAAGGTCTGTGAAATGCAGTCGGAACGGTTGTGAGCCGCCAAATCTTCCAAAACAGAACGGTTCAGGCATTTCGGAAAGAGTTTCATGTAAATCGTCGGCCAGTCGGGAAATTCTTTTACAAAACGGATGAAACTTTTACGGATTTCGGTGTCTTCAATGCGTTCGAAAACGGAAACCAACCGGTTTTTATCTTTGAAAATATCCTTAAAGTGCTTGTCGATTCCCGGATTCAGATACGGATACTCCTTGACAATTTCGCGGATCAAAATGTAGGCGGAGACGTTGATATCATTCGGTCGGTCGATTTCCTTTAAATAAGAAGTAAAGTAGGTGTACATTTCGTTGAAGTACTCCGAATCGGGTTCGCACTCCTTCAGAAATTCCCTGATGACCTTAACGCGCGAATAAAACTTCGGATTGGCTTTGAAATTGTTGTAGAGTTTTTCTTCGACCGTAATCGGGGTTTCCCGGACGGTGAAGACGTCGGTCTGATCGGGAAGGTTACCGAATTCGGAATCCCGGTCAAGAATATTTTTGGCCTCTTTGCTCCACGTGTTCCATTCGGCCGGGGACAGAATGGACGGAACCAACTCCGCCTTGATTTGTTTCAACGAAGCCTGATTGCCGAAACTGCCGATGACGGTTTTCAGCGCCCAATGCGGATCCGATTTAACGCGATCATGAAGCCGCTTTTTATCGATGACGCTTTTTAAAACCCAGATATGATTTTTCGGAAGGCAGGTGAGGGCTGTAACGGCCATATCCAGCGACATCGGATGGTTGCGTTTCGAGGCAAAATCGATTGTCAGCGTTTCATTGTCAATGGCGCGGATAACCCCGATTCCCCAGGTGCGGTGCCAGACGAAAGCGCCGGCATCAAACGAGATGTGCTTTTCAAAGTCTAAAATCGCTTCATGAATATTGCGCCACTCTTTGTTCAGCTCCGATTTTTCGATGTAATTTTCCACCTTTGAATGTGTTTCATATTTACGTCTGTAGCATTCTGTCAGCTGCTTACGGACGTCGGGATCTTTCGGCGTGTAATCGACAATTCTTTTTAAAACGGAAATGCATAAATCCCAATTTTGTTTTTCTCTGGCATTGTTGTATAAGTCGTAAAGCAGTTGAGATGCTTTTTCGGAATCGAAAGCGACGGCGACTTTTTTCTCCGTATTTAAAAAGAAATTAATGTCGTTCGGATCGACGTCCAGAAGCTTCCCCCAAAGTTCTTTTACATGATTGAAAGCCTTTTGATTGATATAGCGGTGAATGGCTTTTTTGTAATAATCGGCCGCCTCTTCGAGTTTGCCTTCTTCTTTTTTCCGATCCGCAATGCTCTTAACAATGTCAGCTTCTTCATGGTCGATTTTTGCCCATCTTTCCCAAATTTCGAATTTTTTTTCTTCGTTATTGGATTGCGTATAACAGTATGCAAGCGTCTGAAGGGCCAGCTTTTGTTCTCCGAAAGAGAGCATTTTTTCACAGATGCTCTCCACGATCTGAAGTTTATGATTATCCGTAAAGATGTTAATTAATTTTGTGATATCGGTATCGTCAATTAATTGGAAATAAAGAGATAAAATTCCGCTGATATACATAGCGATGATACTGTTTTGTGTGTGCGCAATGTGTTCGTCGCAGAGATTTTTCAGCTGCATGGCATAATTGCCTTCAATCGCTTCGTCAATGACGGCGTCCAAGTCCTTAAAGTAAATCGTTGTATAACTGTTTAATGCGGCTCTGGTCCATTTTTCTCCTTTAAGCTGCTCGCTGACTTGATTTAATTTTGCTTCAATCCCGTCGTTCATTTTGTTTTCTCCCGTTATTATTTTATCAATTCATTATAAACAGAGCTGTCAAGCGCTTTAATTTTATTCAAGAGAAGTCCGATTTCGTAATGGTTGCCTTCGGATCCGTGAACCGACTGTAAATGGAAAATCAGCCGGCAGTAAGCGTATATCAATCTGGGAATGACGTTTCCCTCCGGCGCCTCGTCTTCCAGCAGTTGAATTCTTTGTTTTAAATCCCTTAACTCGTTCGAAAGCAGTTCCCGTCGGATATTGAATATTTTAAAAGCGGTCGCGTAAACGGGGATCCAATCCCGCAACTCTTCCTTTTTTATATTGTACTCGTTTGTCAGCAAATCTGCAAGTCTTTTTATATAAATCGTCTCGATAAAATTTAAATTAATTTTTTGCGGATCCTGATAAAATGCTTCGGAAAAAAAGATTTTAGCTTTCATATTGTCTCCCTGAAGGGAAAAACAGTCGGCTAATTCGGCGGAAACTTCGGCGTTGTGTTTATCAAGGGCGTAAACTTTCTTTAAAATATCAAGGGCTTTTGTGAAATCTCCGAGGAATTTATAGCAGCGGCCAATTTGCAGTAAGAGATTCTCTTCCGTCTCGGATGCGGGAGTTTCATGTCTGGTCTGCAGGAGGTCGAGTAATGCGTCGGAAAATACTTTCCGACGTATCAAGGCAACACCTCGTCCGAAGTCATTAAAACGGGCTGAAAAATGACCGGCGAAAGAACTCCAGAAATCAATCAGTTTTTGCGCATGCTGATATTTATCGGCAGTCTTTTTTGCTTCGTTATAAGCATTGTTCCAAAAGCGGACGCATTTTACGGCGGTCAGAAACGCATTCGAGTGGTAGGAGCGTCGCATCTGGCTGTCGCAGAACGCTTCGGCCGCGCTCCAATCGCCGTCTTTTAAATAGCCGTAAATTTTTTCCCAGTTTGAATCGAGAGAACTATTTTTCTCAACTTCCATAAATTTGATTTTATATTATTTTTTGATGATTGACAATCATTAAATATTTATTTCTTCCTGTGCTCAGTATTAAAGAGCGCGGCAGATTCCGGCGGATCTTTGCGGAAAAACCGCATCCTAAAATTTCCTCATCCCCGTTTGAAATTCCGGTCAATGATGCGAATGTTTTTATGGTTAAATTTTTACTGACATTTTCTTGGCTTTGTGTTATAGTATCATTATGGGGCTTTATACGACAATTTCGGTGTTATCTTCTGATTTTTCCGAAATCAAAGCGACGGTACAGGAGGCGGAGGCGGCCGGTGCAACCATGATTCATTGGGACGTAATGGATGGTCTTTTTGTACCTGACTTGACTTTTGGCGCTAAATTTATCGCCGATTGCCGCAAACATACTGTTTTGCCTTTTGACACACATTTAATGATCTCTTCGCCAAATACAAAGCTGGATCCGTTTTTGGAGAACAGTGATACGGTGACATTCCATTATGAAGCGGTGCCCGATAATGTCGCAGATTTGATTTCCCGAATTCACTCGGCCGGAAAGAAGGCAGGAATTTCCGTAAAGCCGTCAACGGAACTGCATTTACTACAACCTTATCTGCCGCTGCTGGATACGGTTCTTTTAATGGGTGTGGAGCCGGGGCGCGGCGGACAGCTCATCGACAGAGGGATTTACGGACGGTTGGAAATTCTTTCTCAGATGCGCTGCAGCGGAGGGTTGTCATTTCAGATTACCGTTGACGGAGGTGTGGATTCCGATAATGCCGCCGCATTAAAGGGAAAAGGTGCCGACGGAGTGGTTTTGGGAACGGCATATCTGAAATCTCCGGACAAAAAGAAATTGATTGATACGGTTTCCCGCATATGAGAGGCAGCGTCAACGGAAAACTTCTGGACAAAGCAGTTTATCTCTTTAAAAGACGGCGTTATGCCGCCGCGGCTGATCTTTTATCGCCGTATCTGCTGACTTACGGAGACAGTTATCTTTATTTCAAATTGATGACGGTTGTCTCGCTTATCATCGGTGACTGGAGCGGGGCGTCGGCTTATCTCAAGACAGCTGTCCGACTTGAAAAAAGGACGGATTCCGATTTGCGGATAGCGGAAGCGGTGATCCGTCTGCAGGCCGGAGAAACCGCAGAAGCCTACGGTTTACTTTTCGATTTGGAGCGAAACGAACGGTGGGGAAATTTTGCGAGAGAATTGCTTGAAATTTCCCGGAACACGGAAAACAAGCAGGCTTTAACGGAAATTTTGGAAAAGTTGGTAAAAAAACGGCTTTCCAAAATCCGTCTCGACGGAATTTGCGAATTACCGAATAAGCCGGACCGACTGGTTTTTCCCGGAGTTGATTCACTGCGGCGGTTTTGGCCCGCTCTGACGGCATTAGCCGTCTTCGTTGTTCTGCTTTTTGCAGGAACCGGCATTTATTTCGCCGCATCGGCTTTATCCGATAATCGTGACTTCTCCACGGAACGGTTTAACGGTGAAAATATTGTTTTAACACGGGAAGACCGCCTTGCGGTTTACGATATTGAAACCCGTTATTTTTTGAGTGACGGTGAAATCGAACGTTCTTTCGAACGGATGAAGGATTATTACCGCCGCGGTGACGATAATATGACGCAGCGCGAAATCAACCGCCTGAAAGAATCAAACGCCGCAGTCGACGTCAAAGACAAGGCTTCTGCTTTCGAACGGCTGCTTTCTGACAACCGAAGCGAAAATACCGGAACGCCGTTTACGTATGATGAAGTTTCCCGCGATCCGTTTCTTTATGATAAGACTGTCGTCGTGTGGCGCGGAGCGGCCGCCAATTTGTCTGTTACGCAGACCTCCCTGACTTTCGATTTATTGGTCGGCTATGAAAATAAAAAATTTTTGGAGGGAACGGTTCCCGTTTTCGTCGATTACGGAGTTAAAATCACCGAAGGCGAGCCGTATGAGGTTGAAGGGGAGATTACGGTCGGCGTAGACGGGCATTTCCGTCTGCACGCGCTGTCAATCAGAAGAATTCAAATAAATTGACGGATTTTTTCTTTTTCCGCATTAATAAATACGGGAAAGAGTTTATTGAAAGGAGGGCTTTATGGCCGCATCGACACCGAAAAAAACTTTTATGAGCGCATCCGATTTTGAATCGACCGAGGACAGACAGAAGGCGCTGGAGGCCGCAAAACTGCAAATCGAGAAACAGTTCGGAAAAGGCTCTTTGATGAAGCTGGGGGAAAAACAGGGAATGAATGTTGAAGTGATTCCTTCCGGTTCGCTGCTGATCGACGCCGCGCTGGGGGTCGGCGGATATCCGCGGGGGCGCATCATCGAAATTTTCGGTCCCGAATCGTCGGGAAAAACAACCTTGGCTCTCCACGCCATTGCCGAGGCGCAAAAAAAGGGCGGTATTGCGGCTTTTGTCGACGCCGAACACGCCCTCGATCCGGTTTATGCCAGGAATTTGGGTGTCAATACCGATGAGTTATGGGTTTCCCAGCCGGATACCGGGGAACAGGCCTTGGAAATTACGGAATCGTTGGTCCGTTCCGGAGCTGTCGATATCATCGTGGTCGACTCGGTTGCGGCGCTGACGCCTCAGGCCGAAATCGAAGGCGATATGGGTGACGCCCACATGGGCTTACAGGCGCGTCTGATGAGCCAGGCACTGCGGAAACTGACCGGTATTATCGGAAAATCAGGGACGATTCTGATTTTTATCAATCAGATCCGGATGAAAATCGGCGTCATGTTCGGGAATCCCGAGACGACAACCGGCGGAAACGCGCTGAAATTTTACTCCTCCGTCCGTCTCGATGTACGGAAAATCGAAACGATTGCCAAAGGCGACGATGATCCCGTCGGAAACCGCGTGCGCGTCAAAGTCGTCAAAAACAAGGTGGCGCCTCCGTTCCGCCGCGCCGAGCTGGAAATGGAGTTCGGAAAGGGCATTTCAGCGGAAGGCAGTCTTTTGGATGTCGCCGTCAAATACAATATAATCGAAAAAAGCGGCAGTTGGTATTCGTATAACGGCAACCGCTTGGGACAGGGACGCGATAATATCAAGGAATTTTTACGGAAAAATCCGGAAACGGCGGCCGAAATTGAGGAAAAAGTGCGAAAAATCCTTTTTGCCGCGGACGATACGCCTGCCGTCAGCGAAGGCGGTGACGGAGAAGCGAAGCCGTCCGGAACGACGGTAAAAAAAGGCGGACTGGAAGCGTAAACAATGCGGCCGGAGTCTCCCGTTGATTTTAAACTTGAAAAATTCGAAGGTCCTCTTGATTTACTGATAATGCTGATCCGCAATAACGACATCAATATTTATGATATTCCTATCGCCGAAATCACGGAGCAGTTCATCGCCTTTATCGAGCGGGGCGAGCAGATCAATCTTGATAATCTGACGGAATTTTACGCGATGGCCGCCACTCTCATCTATATCAAATCGAAGATGCTACTGCCGGTCGACGTCAATCTTGAGGAGGAATTTGAAGATCCCCGCCGGGAGCTGGTCGAGAAATTGATCGAGTATCAGAAATTCCGGAAAATTACCGACATGATGCAGGAACAGATCGGCGGCGAGGAGTGGTTTGTTGACCGCAGACGCCGTCAGAAAACCCTTCCGTTTCCCGAGTCGCGCGAAGATTGGGAGGAGATGGATGTTCTTGATTTGTGCCGCATTTTTTCGGGGCTGTTGAAAAAAGTTCCGTTTAATGTCAATATTTATGAGGATGTGACCGTCGAAGAGAAAGAAACGCTGATTGACGAATATCTTCAGACGAAAAAGGAGTTTTTGTTCACCGATTTGATTAAAAACTACGATTCAGCGATGGAGGTGATTTGCGCGTTTCTGTCGATTTTGATTTACGTCCGCGATCACAAAATTTCGCTGATGCAGAACAAAATGTTCGGGGATATCAAAATCACGGCATACAAAAAAGGAGAGGGCGATGGCGGAAACGGAAACTGAGGATTTAAACGGACTTTGCGGAGCGGCCGCCTTAATCGAAGCGGTTTTTTTTCTGGAAACGGATCCGCTGCCGGTCGGAAAACTGGCGCAAATCACCGGTTTGTCCGAAGAGACCGTCGGCGCGGCGCTTCCGTATTTATCCGACTCCCTGAAAGCGGCTGACCGCGGACTGGAGCTTTCCCAACTCGGCGGCGGTTGGTTTTTGATGCCGAAAGCGGAAACGTGGGAAATCCTGAAAGAACGTTACGGGAAGAAAAACGACGACCGTCTCTCCCGCGCCGCATTGGAGACGCTTTCAATTATCGCGTATTCCCAACCGATTACGAAGTCTGAAATCGAAAAGATCCGCGGCGTTTCGGCCGACAGCATGATCCGCGGTTTATTGGAAAAAGAGCTGATTGCGGAAAAAGGACGGCGGAACTCCCCGGGCCGTCCGATGATGTACGGAACGACACTGAAGTTTCTGAATGTATTCAAACTGAAAAGCATCGCCGATTTACCGAAGCTGAGTGAAGTCGAAAAGACGAAATTCGAGTTGAACTGATTATGGAGGAATCCGTCCGTCTGCAAAAATATATCGCCTCCTGCGGCGTTCTGTCCCGGCGGAAAGCGGAGGAAGCCGTCATGGCGGGACGGGTGCTGCTTAACGGCGTCCCGGTCGCCGTTCCCGGGGTTAAGGTCAATCCTCTCTCCGATCGGGTGGAAGTTGACGGCCGGATTTGTGTTCCAGAGAAAAAGAGGGTTTATCTTCTCATGAATAAGCCGGAAAAAGTGATTTGCACAAAATACGATCCGCGCCGCCGGAAAACCGTCTTTGAACTTCTGCCGCCTTCGTACCGGCACCTTCACACTGTCGGCCGTCTCGATTTCATGTCGTGCGGTCTGCTTTTGCTTACCGACGACGGGAATTTCACTTACAGAATCACCCATCCGTCGCATGAAATCGAAAAAGAGTATCTGATCCGTACCGATAAAAAAATCGACGAAAATTTACTAAAAAATTTTAAAAACGGCTTTTCCATAAATGAAATTTCGTATAGAATAAAGGGGTATAAGATTCTGAAGGCTCCGAACGAATACACCTTCGTTTTGACCGAAGGGCGCAACCGCGAGATTCGGAATCTGCTGAATACAAATTCAATCGGAGTTAAACTGTTGCGACGGATACGCATCGGCCGCGTAGAACTTGCGGACCTGGAACCGGGGCGGTTCAGACTGCTCTCCGAAGCCGAGGTTGACGGTTTACTGGAAACGGGTGTAAATGATTGTAGCCATTGACGGTCCCGCCGGAGTCGGGAAAAGCACTGTAGCTCACCGGATTGCCGAACAATTCGGGTTTCAGTTTCTCAACAGCGGAAATTTTTACCGTTGCGTCGCGTTTTACGCTTTAAAAAACAACATTTCACCGGAAGATCCGGCCGCCTTGGTTCGGACTGCCGAACATTTGCCTTTGACTCTGCACGACGGGGTTCTCTGCGCCGACGGGGAAAATATCGAACCGTATCTGCATACCCATGAAATCGATGAAATTGTCGCTCCGATTTCCGCCGTTCCCGGAGTAAGAGCCGCCGTCAACGCTTTGATGGGACGGCTTTACCGGAATGTCGACTTGGTCTGCGAAGGGCGGGACATGACGACCGTCGTATTTCCCGACGCCGATGTGAAGATTTTTTTGGATGCTTCGCCGGAGGTCAGAGCCGGCCGCCGTTTCCGCCAGAACGGAGGGAACGATTACGGCGCCGTTTTGTCGGCGATTAAGCGTCGGGATCACGTCGATATCAATAAACCGGTGGGAAATTTAAAGATTGCCGATGACGCTCTGTACATCGATACCTCCGAAATGGATCCGGATACCGTTACGAAAAAAATTTTTAGTTATATAAATGCCAAAGCAGGAGAAAGGAATGAATTTTGACGAAATGATGGAAATGAATTTGGACGATCTGGAAAAGTCTCTGGAGAGTTTCGGAAGCGTGACGGAAGGGGAAGTGGTTGACGGAAAAGTCGTCGAGGTGACCGCTTCAAACGTTTTTCTTGACGTAAACTGCAAGTCGGAAGGGATTCTTTCGACTGCCGAATTCGGGGATTCCGTACCGTCTGTCGGAGATACCGTTCAGGTTTTTCTGGAGAAAAAAGAGGACAGGGACGGACGTCCGGTTATTTCCAAATCAAAGGCCGACGAACAGCGGATCAAACGCTCGCTGCGTTCCGCGACGGCTTCCCATGAGCCCGTAACCGGGAAATTCGTAAAAGAGGTTCCCGGAGGATTGAGCGTGGATCTGGGAGCCGATATTCTGGCATTTTGTCCGAATTCGCAGATCGATATCAACCGCGTCAAAAATCCTTCCGAATGGATCGGGAAAACGGCCAAATTTCTGGTTCACCGTCATCCGGAGCGCAAATCGATTACCGTTTCCCGCCGCCGTTATCTCGAAGAAGAAATCGAAAAAGCTCGAGAGAATTTTTTTGCGACGGTGAAAGAGGGCGATACGGTGGAAGGCACGGTTAAAAATTTCACCTCTTACGGCGCTTTTGTCGATTTGGGAGGATTCGACGGCCTGCTCCACTTATCCGACATGAGCTGGGGGCACGCCAACAGTCCGCGCAGTTACATGAATAAAGGCGACCGGATGAAGCTGGTCGTCAAAAAAATCGATCCCGAAAACAAAAAAGTGAACCTTTCGCTGAAAGATTTGACGGCGGATCCTTGGTCTGATGTTACCGAAATTTTTCATCCTGAAGATGTCGTGACGGGAAAAATCACAAAAATGACCGACTTCGGAATTTTTGTCGAACTGAAAGAAGGCGTTGAAGGATTGGCTCATATTTCCGAGCTTTCGTGGACCAAACGGATCAAGCATCCGCGAGAACTTTTCAATATCGGCGACGTCATTCAGGTTAAAATTTTTTCCATCGATCCCGAAAACAGAAAAATTTCTCTCGGCGTCAAACAGCTTCTTCCGAATGTATGGGATACCATTGAAGAAGTCTATCCGATCGGCAGCCGCTGCAAAGGGGTTGTCAGGAAGATTATCAGCAACGGTGTTTTTGTCGAGCTGGAAGAGGGCGTTGAAGGGTTCCTTCATCCCGACAATGTTTCGTGGACGCGCAAGAAGATCAATCTTCACGACGAGTTTAAAGTTGATGATGAAATCGAAGTTTTCATCATCGATATTGACAAGGAAAACCGCCGGATTGCGCTCGGAATCAAACAGCTG
Organism: uncultured Spirochaetota bacterium; assembly: GCA_944388995.1. Lineage (GTDB taxonomy): Bacteria > Spirochaetota > Spirochaetia > JAFGXN01 > JAFGXN01 > CALXOJ01. Next base: position 46,839 of record CALXKN010000005.1, read on the forward strand.
ACGGAAGATCCGTGGCAGATTTTGGAAGGCAAATACGGCAACCGATCTGTTGCCGATTGTACCGTAACGGGAGTGACTGACTTCGGCGTTTTTGTGAAAATCGGGGATTCCGAGCTGGAAGGACTGATTCCCGCCAGTCAGTTACCCGATTTTTCAAAGGAAAATCCGAAGGCAGCTTTGGATAAATACAAGGAAGGCGATGCTTTAAAAGCCGTTGTGATGAGCATCGACCCGAAAACAAAGCGGATTTCGCTTTCCGTGACTCAGTTGGTATACAACGAGCAGAGAGCCGAGTATTCGAAATATCTCGGCGGCGAGGATTCCGAAGAAAAAGCCTCCTTGGGGGATTTTATCCAGCTGAAACAGCAAGGAGCCGACGATGACAGGCAGTGAGAAATTTTCCGCGGCAGATTTTATTTCGGCTTTTTTGATACGGTTTAAAATTCCTCTGATTCTCACGGGAGTATTGATTGCGGCGGTGTTGGTCGGTGTCGCCGTCGGCGCCGTCGTGATTCAGAATGCGGCCGAAGCCAACGCGGCGGTTGCCGAAGAAATTGCGGATACTTATGCGGAATGGGTTTCCGCCGGAGATGAGGAAAAAGAAGAGGCGGAGAGTGTTTTGACGGCGGCCATTGATAAAGGAAAGGCCGAAAAACAAGGTTCATACGCGTTTGTCCGCGCCGTTCTGTGCGAGTCGCAGATGGCGGAAACGGAAGGGGACCGCGAGGGGGCGTTGGCTTCTTTATCGGTTTTAAAAGAGATTAAAGCGGTTTCGCTCTATCTGGTTCCGATCGCACTGCACCGTGCGGCTGTTTTGGCTGAAGAGTTGGAACAACCCTCCGAAGCGCTGGCCTATTACCGCTCCATCGAAAAGAATTATGCCGGATCGTATTTCAATATGGACCGCGTTTATTACAACATTGCCCGCATCGAAGAGACCTTGGGCAATACGGACGAAGCCAAAGATGCCTACCGCCTGTTAATTGAAACAGCCGGCAATAAAGAGGCCGATTCTTCCCTGGTGTCCGTTGCGAAAGACCGGCTGATTTATTTGGAGACGGCGGGAGTCGGTAATCAGGAAGAAGTTCAGGATGAAGAGACTGTCGCGGCGGAATAAAACCGTTTTTTCTCTTTTTCTTGTTTTTACCGCATGCGGAATTCCCAACGATACGGTGGTTTTTGATCCGCCTGTCGTCGGGAACCGTATTGAGACAGGACGTTTGAATGGTGATTTCCAAAATCAAAACAGTGAAGGGCAGTTTTATCAGCCGGAATTAAAGGGTTTTAACTTTTATTACCGTTTTTTTAACCCCAATTCCACAACAGATTCCAATTATATTCCCACCAGTTCCACTTTGGACGGAGATTTGATTGACAGATTGACAATATTAGGTGAATCAACTTTGACAACTTCTGCCATCAACACACTTGCTACCAATACAGACACTTTGAGCGGATACAACGGTTTTTTTAAATTCTTCTCGAAAAACGACGGCGGTATTACATTAATTATTGATTCGCTTAATCTGGAAAGGAATTTGACCATCAATTTCAATTTTCAGCTGACTGATGAAATGCAATCTCCCTATATCGAGTATAATGCCTATATTTCCGATTCGGAAACAGAGACGCGGCGGATTTATCTTTATCGCAATATTTTTTCTATTGCCGAGCCTTCAATCGCCCGATTACGGACTTTTGCCGAATCGGCGGTTGATTTTGAGACAACGCGCCGGTACAGCTTTTTACCCAGTGATCGGGACTTACAGGGGAATAATTCTGCTCCGGATAAGAGTAACACCCGTTATTATATCGGAATTTGGTGTGTAGCGCAGGGGAGGACATCTCAAATGGAGACCCGAACCAGTGAGCCGAGTTTTTTAGGAATGCGTGAAATCAATATTGAGTCGTTTACCTCGTTTGACGAATCGACGGATGTGGTATTCAGTGATAATTACAATAACTTATTTGAATAAAAATTTGAAACGGTTTCGTTATGAATTTCATTGATTTTTTGTTTATTTTGTCGATTTATTTAATGATCACCGTTATCCTCTCTCTTGCGTTTTATTACGGAGGCAAGATAAAGGTTTTCGGCAATTATTGGGGTGTTTTTTTTGCGGCTTTTATTGGCGCAGTCATCGGCGGAGTGGTTTATATATTCGGGAAAAATTTCTTTTTATTTTTTACCGATTTAAACCACTTTGTCAATATTTATCCTCCGCTGATTGCTTCTTATATTGCCGTCAAAATTTATACAAAAGCTTTTAAAAAGCATTAAAACGATTATTGCGACGTTTTTTTTCTTCTTTTTTTATTTCATTCCAAGCGTCGTTCATTTTATCGGACGACGTCCGGTTTTCAGCTAAACGGCAGCGGGTTTCGACAAAACGGAAACGGCGGTCAAACTTTTCGTTGGCGCGGTTTAACGCCGTTTCCGGATTGATACCCATCAGACGCAGCCAATTAACGGCCGCAAACAAAAAATCCCCACACTCTTCTTCCAGATCGGTAAACGAACCGGATTGTTCCGCTTTTTTGATTTCATCGTGTTCCTCAAACAGCTTTTCTTCAGCGCCCGAAGGATCAGGCCAATCAAAACCGACTTTTGCCGCTTTCTGCTGCATTTTCCACGCTTTCAGCAAGGAAGGGTAGGATGAGGGAACGGAATCCAGAACCGACTTTTCCGGTTTTTTCTCTTTTTGCTTTTCGGCATTCCATCCGGCCAGAGCTTCCCGGGCGTCAGCTGCTTTTGCGTCTCCGAAAACGTGAGGATGACGGCGGATCAATTTTTTATTGACATCTTTTAAAACGTCGTCAACGCTGAAGATCTTTTTTTCTTCGAAAATTTGGCATATCATAACGATATTCAGCAGAAGATCTCCCAGTTCCTCGCGGAGATTGACTGTATCGTTGCGGTCGACGGCGTTAACGGCTTCAAAACACTCTTCAATCAGACAGGTTCTTAAAGTTTGCGGCGTCTGTTCGCGATCCCACGGGCATCCGTCCGGAGCGCGCAGCCGGGCAATAATCGAGCAAAGTTCATCGAAACGGGAAGACATATCACACCTCATTTTATTTTAAAATTTCATCCGAAGAAGTTCAAGCCGGTTCTGAATATTTCTGTTCAAAAATTCAAAGGAATGGTTTCGATAATTACGTATAAATCCGAGTTTTGTGTTATAATTATTTCGTTAAGGAGGAAGGCTGTGAATCTGACTTATGTAAGAGGCGTGACGTCCGATTGGGTTTTGAAGGAGAGTAAGCGAATGAAGGAATTTATTAAAAGTACTGTTTTAGGGTGTGGACAATTCGATATCGAGGTATTGGACATAAAAACCGGAAGGCAATTCAAGTTGCCGGCAATTAGCGGAATCTTTTTTAACAACATGAAAAGGATAAAAATCCGGAAGAAGAGAGTCTGACGTCGTTCGGAAACTCTTTTGACTGCGGAGATATAAATCAAATTGAAAAAGCGCTTCTGGATGAACGTTACGCAAACCTGCTCCGTGGAATTGATAACGCAAAGAGGTTTGATTATATGAACGACGGGATCCGGAGCGAACTGAGCGGTGATTTCAGTCTGACGCAGCTTTTTGAGCCGTACCGCTGGCAGCCGGTCAAAGCCTTCATGACCTATTATCCGTCAGATTTGAATCTGCCTTTGGAGTTATGAAATATGGCTGAAATCATTGCGGTAACAAATCGAAAGGCGGGGTAGGGAAAACGACGATTGCCGGAAACACGGCGTATGAGTACGCGCGCGCCGGCTATAAAACGCTGATGATAGACGCTGATCCGCAGGGTTCGCTTTCCGGATGGATGAGCGGGAAAAAGAATGTCAAGTATTTTATAAGATTTTCATGGTTAAATCTTTAACTTTTATCGGATCGGATACCGGATGAAGTTTTTATTCTGGCTGATGAACTTTAAAATTTTATCCGGAGAAATCAACGAAACCAATTTCTATGAGACGGCCGAAAAAATCGCCAGGCAGATCGATCCGTCGTGGAAATGGCGGAAACAGGAACTGGGAGCGCTCCGTTACTCGCGTATACGATTCCGGAAATTCTGTTACCAAGAATTCTTTAAATAAAAATTTTAACAGAATATACATTTTCGGAAGTAAAATTAATATTCTTTTTCAAGCCTCACGAAACTCTTCCTTTAAAATCTCCGTACCCGAATTTCCGGACACACTCCACCGTCCCGTTTGATTTCAGTACGGCGAGAGACGGCAGCGGTATGCCGTTGAAGGTATTGTTTTTCACAAACGAATAAATGACAGCGTCTTCGAAAATCAGGCGGCTGCCCGGTTCCAACGGTTGATCGAATGAATAATCGCCGATGATATCGCCTGCCAGACAGGTCGGACCGGCCAGACGGTACGAATACCGTTTTTCGTTCGGCAGGCCGCTGCCAAAAAGCGGCGGACGGTACGGCATCTCCAGGACGTCGGGCATATGGCAGGCCGCGGAAACATCAAGCAGCGCAATCTCTCCTCCGTTGCGGACGATGTCAAGAACCGTCGCCGTCAAATATCCCGCCTGATAGGCAACCGCCTCGCCCGGTTCCAGGTAAACATCCGTATGGTATTTGTCCCGAAAGCGGCGGACGGTTTCAGTCAGCGTTTTACGGTCGTAACCGCGCCGACTGATGTGGTGCCCTCCTCCGAAATTGACCCATTTCATACGCGGCAAAAAGCGGCCGAATTTTTTTTCAACGGCGGCAAGCGTCTCAACCAAGGCGCCGCTGTTCTGTTCGCACAGCGTATGAAAATGCAGCCCTTCAAGGCCGTCCGTCAGATCTTCCCTGAACTGCGAAATTGTCACCCCGAGACGCGACTGCGGCGCGCAGGGATCGTAAATCGCCTTCTCCTGCGTCGAATGTTCGGGATTGATGCGGATTCCGCAGCTGCGCCCCGCGTTCAGAGCCGTCTCCCGGAATTTCTCCCACTGGGAAAACGAATTGAAACTGATATGATCGCAGATCCCCGCAATTTCTTTAAATTCCGTTTCTTTGTAGGCGGCGCAAAAGACGTGAGTCTCCTTCCCCATTTCCTCGAATCCGAGCCTTGCTTCAAAAAGACCGCTGGCTGTCGTTCCGTCCAGATATTTTCCGATTAACGGATAAAGAGCCGGAAGCGCAAACGCTTTCTGAGCCAACAGAATTTTACAGCCGGCTTTTTCGGAAACTTCGCGCAGAATTTCGAGATTTTCAATCAAACGGCTTTCGTCGACAATGTAGGCGGGAGTCCCGACGGAAAAAAGAGCATCGCAGTCCATTTCAATCCACCGGTACCGGATGAAAATCTTCGATCCACGGCAATCCTTGTCGATTCAGCTCTTCCATAAACGGATCCGGATCAAACTGTTCGACGTTCCAAACGCCGGGACGGTTCCACTTTCCGTTCAAAACCATCATGGCGCCGATCATCGCGGGAACACCCGTTGTGTAGGAAACGGCCTGACTTCCGACCTCTTTGTAACACTCCTGATGATCGCAGATATTGTAAAGGTAATACGATTTCGGACGGCCGTCCTTCACTCCCTGAAAAATACAGCCGATATTGGTTTTTCCGACGGTCCGCGCTCCCAAATCGGCGGGATTCGGCAGGACCGCTTTAAGAAACTGAAGCGGCACGATTTTCTTTCCTTCAAATTCGATCGGTTCAATGGATGTCATGCCGACATTTTCCAGACACTTTAGGTGACGCAGGTAACTCTCCCCGAATGTCATGAAAAACCGGATCCGTCTGACGCCTTTGATATTGAGCGCCAGACTTTCAATCTCTTCATGATGGAGGAGATACATCTCTTTTTTGCCGACGCCGGCGAAGTCGTATTCCCGTTTGATTTCCATCGGCTTTGTTTCGATCCACCGGCCGTTTTCCCAGTAGCTGCCGTTGGCGCTGACTTCGCGGATGTTGATTTCCGGATTGAAATTGGTCGCAAACGGATATCCGTGATCGCCGCCGTTGCAATCAAGAATATCGATGGTGTGAATTTCGTCAAAAATATGTTTTTGCGCATAAGCCGCAAAAACGCCGGTGACGCCGGGATCAAATCCGCTTCCCAAAACGGCGCAGAGACCGGCTTTTTCGAATTTTTCCCGGTACGCCCACTGATACTTGTATTCGAATTTAGCTGTATCCTTTGGTTCATAGTTGGCAGTATCGACATAATGAGCTCCGGTTTTCAGACAGGCATCCATAATCGTCAGATCCTGATACGGCAGCGCCAGATTCAAAACGACATCGGGTTTAAATTCCTTCATCAGAGCGGTAAGTTCATCGACTTTGTCGGCGTCAACTTGAGCCGTTTTGATTTTCGTCGCGGTCGTTCCTTCCAGTCTGCGTTTTAAGTCGTCGCATTTGGATTTTGTCCGGCTGGCGATTAAAATTTCCTCAAAAATACCGCTGTTTTGACAGCACTTGTGAACCGCGACGCTTGCAACGCCGCCGCATCCGACAATCATGCATTTTCCCATCTTTAACTCCTTTTGCGTTTCGTTATTTGAAGCAAAACTTCCCGCGCTAATTTGCAGATAACGGCTGTCGAACAGCCGCTTGAATCGTAATGAGGCGACAGTTCGGTCAGATCGCAGCCGACAACGTTCAGCCGGCCGAACTGCGCAACGGCGCTCAGCAAATCGCTGAAGCTGACGCCGCCCGGTTCCGGAGTGCCGGTTCCCGGAAAAACCGACGGATCCAGGACGTCCGCGTCGATTGTGATGTAAACCGGTTTCCCCCGGAGCTTTTCGACCGTTTCGCCGAATCCGTTCAAATCGAATTTCCGGATTTCGGTATGAGCTCCGGCAAATTCGAACTCGTACCGCTCACCGCTGCGGATTCCGAATTGATGAATCCGTCCGTCTCCCGTTAAATCCCAAATCCGGCGCATGACCGTTGCGTGGGAGAGTTTTTCCCCCAGATAATCGTCGCGCAAATCGGTGTGAGCGTCGAAGTGAATCACGTGTAAATCGGGATAACGGTGCAAAACGGCTTTAACCGCTCCGAGGGTCACCAAATGTTCGCCGCCAATCATCAAAAATTTCTTGCCGTCATTTGTCAGTCTCAACGCAAACCGTTCGATTTCCGCAACCGCTTTTTCCGGGTTGCCGAACGGTAACTCCAAATCGCCTCCGTCAAACAGCAGCCGGTCGGTCAAATCCTCGCCGCAGTACGGAGAGTATGTTTCCAATCCTTCCGATTCACCGCGCACGGCCGACGGAGCAAAGCGGGCTCCGGGACGGTAAGAAACGGTGCCGTCAAACGGCGCTCCGAAAAGAACGGTTTCGGCTTCAGCATATCCGGCGCCGCACGCCAAAAAAGTCAGGACATTCTTATTCACGATTCAAAAGCTCCTTAACGTAATTCGGCAGCGCAAAGGCGCCCCGGTGAAGATCGGTGTTGTAATAACGGGTTTTCAGATTCAGCGCGTTCCAAGCGTCGGCTTTTAAATCGACTAAAGGATGGAATTTTTTCGAAGCAAATCCGAAAAGCCAGTGTCCCGACGGATAAGTGGGAATGTGAGCCTGATAAACTTCAGCAATCGGAAAAACGCGTGAAATGTGACGGTGCGTCCTGATCGCCTCTTCAGCATCATTGCAATAAAACGGACTTTCGTGCTGATTGATCAAAATTCCGTTTTCCGTCAGAGCGCGGAAACAGTTTCCGTAAAACTCTCGTGTAAAAAGCGACTCTCCCGGTCCGAACGGATCGGTTGAATCGACAATGATTAAATCATATTGATTTTCTTTACAGCGGACGAATTTCAAACCGTCCTGAATGTGCAGCGAAACGCGGGGATCATCGAAACCGCACGCCGTCTGCGGCAGAAACCGGCGGCAAACCTCCGCGACGCGGCCGTCAATTTCGGCTACATCAACCGAACGAACGTTCGCGTACCGCGTCAGTTCCCGCAGGACGCCGCCGTCTCCCGCGCCGATAACCAAAACCCGTTCGGTTTCCGGAAAAACCGCCATTGCGGGATGGACAATCATTTCGTGGTAGATAAATTCATCTTTTTCCGTCAGCATCATGATTCCGTCAAGCGCCAGAAACCGGCCGAATTCCTCCGAATCAAAGACCGAAATCGTCTGATGTTCGCTTTTTTCGTGATGAAGCTGGGATTTGACGCGGATCGAGAGACGGACCGACGGAGTATGATACTCGCTGAACCAAAGGTCATCCATGGCATTCTCCTTTCAAAACATTCAGCCGGGAGAGATCCGGCGATTCGGCTCCCGTCATCAGACAGCCCTTCTCTTTTGATTGGCGGATCAATCCGATAATCTCCTCCGTAACGGCTTCGCCGGGAGCCAAAAGCGGGATTCCGGGCGGGTAACTCATCACAAATTCAGCGCAAACCCGGCCGGCACAGGCGCTTAACGGAAGGCTCTCCTTTGCGCCAAAAAACGCGGCTTGAGGCGTCAGAACCACCCGGGGGGCTTCAACGCCGGCGGCGGACGGCGGATTTCTGTCCGGTTTTTGATGAAGACGGCGGATTTCGTCAAGAGCGCCGATCAACCGTTCAATGTTTTTGCTTTTGTCGCCGACGGAAATGTAGGCCAAAATATTACTCAAATCGCCGAATTCGATTTGAATGTCAAAATCGTCCCGAAGCAAGTCATAAACTTCAATTCCCGAAAGTCCGATACCGAGCGTGTTGACCGCCAGTTTTGTTTCATCAAAATCGAAGACCGACTCGCCGTCAACCAACTCTTTCCCGTAGGCGTAATATCCTCCGATCGCGTTGATTTCCTCACGGGCGTAAGCGGCAAAGTCGACGGTTTTCTTAAAAATTTCTTTTCCGTGAAGCGCCAGATTGCGGCGGGAAATATCGAGACTGGCCAACAAAAGGTAGGAGGCGCTGGTGGTTTGCGTTAAATTGATGACTTGGAGAAGACGCTCGGCGTTGACGTTTTTCCCGCAAAGCAACAGAGAGCTTTGGGTTAAAGATCCGCCCGATTTGTGCATACTGACGGCCGATAAATCGGCGCCTGCGTCCATTGCCGAAACCGGAAGATTTCCGCCGAAGTGAAAGTGGGCTCCGTGGGCTTCGTCCGCCAATACTTTCAGCCCGTAACCGTGAGCCGTTTCGGTCAGCCGTTTCAAATCGGAACAGATACCGTAATACGTCGGATTATTAATGAGAACCGCCTTGGCATTCGGATGGGCTTCAGCCGCGCGGCGGAGATCGCCGACGGTGATTCCGGCCGCAATTCCCGGCAACGGCAAAACTTTCGGAGTGATATACACGGGAACGGCGCCGCAAAGAACAAGAGCATTGAGGACGCTTTGGTGAACGTTCCGCGGTAAAATGATCTCTTCTCCGGCTCTGACGCTTGCCCAAATCATCGCCTGTACAGCCGAAGTGGTTCCTCCTACCATGAAAAAAGCGCGCGCCGCGTTGAAGGCTTCGGCGGCCGTTTCTTCCGCCTCTTTAATGACGCCGTCGGGATGCATTAAATTATCCAAAGGTTTCATCGAATTGACATCGACCGAAAGACACCGCGCGCCGAGAAAATCGGTCAAATCGGGATTCCCGAATCCCCTTTTATGCCCCGGAACGTCAAAGGGCACCAAACGCGATCGACGAACCTCTTCGAGAGCTTCCGCCAAAGGAGCCCGGTTCTGATTCCTCAATTCTGTCCTCCGCGAAAAACGTTGCAGCCGCTGAAAATCTCAATCATTTCACTGCGAAGCGTATTCGTTATCGCCAGACGAACCTTCGGCGCAATCTCATACACATCCGAATTAAAGAGATAATTTTGAAGAATCAAATCTTTAATCAGCATTCGCGTATGAAAAATATTGGCCTGATAGACGTTGATATCGACGGCGTCGTATTTCTGCAGAATGTCGCCGTTGATGTAATTTTGAATTGAGGCGATGGCGTGATCAATAAAGAGTTTTTCGCCTCCGAGATTGCGGGTAAAGCCGCGTACACGGTAATCGATCGTGATAATATCCGAATCAAAGCTGTTGATCAGAAAGTCCAAAGTTGACAGCGGTGTAATCTGACCGCAGGTCGTCACATCAATATCGACTCGGAATGTGGCAATCGATGTCTCGGGGTGATATTCCGGATACGTATGCACCGTCACATGGCTTTTATCGAGATGGGCTACGACCGTCTCTCCGCTGCGGTTTTTAACCATGCTCTCTTCGGCAATCAGAAATGTGACGCTCGACCCTTGCGGTTCGTAATCTTGTTTGGAAATATTGAGAACCGTTGCGCCGATCATCCCCGTCAGTTTCATCAGAATGTCGGTCAGCCGTTCGGAGTTGTACTGTTCGTTGATGTATTTGATATAATCTTGCTGTTCCCTGACGGTTTTCGCGTAACAGATGTCGTATATGTTAAAGCTCAACGATTTCGTTAAATTGTTGAACCCGTGCAGTTTCATTTTATCCGGCATAAATCCCTCCGAAAAGATTTTCGCAATCACGCCTGACGGGGGGATTCAACGTTGAATTCGATATTAAAAACCGACTCGCCGTATCAACCGTTTCACAAGCGTGTATCGCCTACACTCGGCATAAAGCCGACGGCAATTTCTTGCCGCTTATAAAAGATGCGTTTCCGCAATCAAATGTGATTCCTCACAATCGGCATTTGACCCGGCTGTCCGTATGGCCTCTGAAACTCTCTAAGAGTCGGTCCGTCATCTTCGTCGATAAAACGAATAGACACATACAGGATAAACGATTTCTCTGTTTTTGTCAAGAGGTTTTTATCGCCTCGATTTCCCCTATTCCCACTCGATTGTTGCCGGCGGTTTTGAAGTGATGTCGTAAACAACGCGGCCGACCTCTTTGACGCTGTTGGTAATCAGCGCACTGATTTCAAGCAAATCCGCCGCCTCAAACGGAAATACATCGGCTGTCATTCCGTCTTTGCTGACAATCGCGCGCAGAGCAACAACCGATCCGTATTTGCGGGCGTCTCCCGCCACACCGACGCTTCGATCGCTGAGTAAAACGCAAAACGCCTGCCAAATACGGTCATAGAGGCTGCGCCGTTTTAATTCGGAGATGAAAACAGCGTCGGCCTCCCTCAAAACATCGCAGCGCTCCTTTGTCACCTCTCCCATAATCCGCACTCCGAGACCGGGACCGGGAAACGGATGACGAAAGAGAATGGAATCGGCAATCCCAACCAATTTTCCTAAACTTCTCACTTCGTCTTTGTAGAGTTTATCCAGAGGCTCGATAATCAGACCGGCGGCGCGTTTGGCTTCAATTAATGGCGTGCGCACATTGTGATGACTTTTAATGACCTGCGCTTTTTTTCCGACGCCTTTTCCCGATTCAATTAAATCGGTATAGAGCGTTCCTTGGGCCAAAAAATAGTCTCCGATATTCAGTTTGCCGATCTCCTCTTCCTGGACTTTGACAAACATATCTCCAATGATTTTCCGTTTTTTTTCCGGTTCGATAACGCCTTTCAAAGCCCCTAAAAAACGATCTTCGGCGTGAATCAGGTAAAGATTGACGGCGCCGAGTGTCTTCAGAATCGCCGCCACTTCATCCGATTCGTTTTTCCGCATCATGCCGGTGTCGATGTACATTAAATGAACCTGTTCAGGCGGCAGTGATTTTAAAAGCAGACCGCCGACAACGGTAGAATCAACGCCGCCGGAAATCAGCAGCAACACCGGTCGAGTACCGACTTTTTCGGCAATTTGCTTTCTGACGGTCCCCAAATACGATTCCATCGACCATTCAGCGGCAGCGGAACAAATTTTTAATACAAAATTCTTTAAAATTTCCGTTCCGTATTCACAGTGAGTCACTTCCGGATGGAACTGGATTCCCCAAATGCGTTTTTCGGGATGAAAAGCGGCAGCAATGTGGTGTTCGCTGTCAGCAATAACGCGAAAACCGTCCGCCGGCGTTTGAATGCTGTCACCGTGGCTCATCCACGAAGTGAAATTCTCCGGAATCCCATCAAACAGAATATTCTCTTCCCGATAAACGATACGGCTGCGTCCATACTCTTTCTTTTCCAGCGACTCAACACGGCCGCCGAAAAAACGGGTTAAATTTTGAAAACCGTAACAAATTCCCAAGATCGGCAGTCCTGCTTCGAGCCACTTCGAATCGAACATCGGCGCCCCTTCTTCGTAAACCGAATAAGGAGATCCCGAAAAGATCACTCCTTTGAGATTTTCCTTCGGAACTTCATCGAACAAAATATCGCCGGGAAGAACGTCGCTGTAAACGCCGAAGTCACGGATACGGCGGGCAATCAACTGCGTCGTTTGACTGCCGAAATCCAAAACAATTATTTTGTCCATGGATCCTCCGCATTAAATGTTTGATCACGGTCGGGTCCGACGGAAATAATCGAAATCGGAGTACCGGTAAACTCTTCTATAAAATTCAGATAATCAAGACACTCAGTCGGAAGTTCTGCTTTCGACCGAACGCCGCCCAGCGGTTTTTTCCACCCTTTGAAAGTTTTGAGCACCGGCTCGGCCTTTTCCAAGTCGGTGATTTTCGACGGAAATTCCGCCGTCTCTTTGCCGTCAATCCGGTATCCGACGCACGCTCGGATCTCATCCATTCCATCGTAGACGTCAATGTGAGTCAAAACCAATCCGGTGATCCCGTTGACAATGCAGGCGTAGCGCAGCGCCGTGAGATCGAGATAGCCGCAGCGGCGGGCGCGGCCGGTTGTGACGCCGTACTCATGCCCCAGTTCGCGAACGAGGGTCTCCAAATCGCCGTCGCGCTCCTCTTTAAATTCCGTCGGAAACGGTCCGTTGCCGACACGGGTTTGATACGCTTTAAAAATTCCCAGAATTTTATCGAGCTTTTTAGGACCGACGCAGCCACCGACCGACGCTCCCGCTGCACAGGAAAATCCGGAAGAGACAAACGGGTACGTTCCCGAATCCAAATCGAGCAGCGCGCCCTGCGCGCCTTCAAAGAGATTCATTGAATTTTTTCTCTCTTCCATCCAATAAGCAGCATTGACAACCATCGGCGCCAATTTTTCTTTATATGGATCCAAAAACGCCTTCTCCTCAGCTGTAAGCCGCGAATAAAACTTTTCGTCATACAAATCGCAGACGCGCAGACCGTCTCGGTTGGCTTTCTGTCCGTAAGCAATGCCGATTCCGCGTCCCGTCGTTCCGATCGGAAAACGGCGTTTTTGGTCTTGTTCCTTATCAACCGCTTTATACGAAGGCAAAACCAGGTGCGCGCGGTCGGAAACGAATAACCGGCCTTTCCAGTCAACACCCTGCGTTTCGAGTTCCGCCAATTCGTTAAAAAGCGCTTCAGGATCGATGACCATTGCCGCTCCCAAAAGACACTGCTTGCCCGGATAAACCATTCCCGACGGCACCAAATGAAGTTTGTATGTGCGTCCGCCGGCAACGATGGTATGTCCCGCATTGGCACCGCCTGAAAAGCGAATAACATTTTCGGCTCGGTCGGCTAAATAGTCGACAATCTTTCCTTTTCCCTCATCGCCCCACTGAGCGCCGATGATCACCAAATTCATTTTGAGACTCCTCCGTCGAAATCGTTTATCTGCGCGAATAATTCGGCGCTTCCTGCGTAATTAAAACGTCATGAGCGTGACTTTCCTGCAATCCGGCACCGGAAATTTTAACGAAGCGGCGGTAATTTTTCAGCAGATCGAGCGTGCGGCAGCCGCAGTACCCCATACCTTTCTTCAATCCCGTCGTCAGCTGAACCAAAAAGTCTTTCAGCTCGCCTTTGTACGGAACGTTTCCTTCAATTCCCTCGGGAACGGGTTGATCGCCCTCTTTCATTTGGTAACGGTCGCCGGCTCCTTCATTGATGGCGCCGATAGAGCCCATACCGCGGTACTGCTTGAACATCCGTCCTTCGTAAATCACCTCTTTTCCCGGCGATTCTTTCAAACCGGCCAACAGATTGCCGAGCATGACGCAGGAAGCCCCGGCGCCGATTGCCTTGACAATATCTCCAGAAAATTTAATACCTCCGTCGGCAATAATCGGCACATTGTACTTTTTGGCCTCTTCAGCACAGACCAAAACCGCCGTGAACTGCGGCATTCCGCTGCCGGCTACAATCCGCGTCGTGCAAATCGAACCGGGACCGACGCCGACTTTTACCGCATCGGCGCCGGCTTCGCACAGTCGGCGAGTGCCTTCCGCCGTAACAACATTGCCTCCTATGACAGGAATATCGTAGCGTTTCTTAATGGCAGCTACGGCTTCGATGACGTTGCGGCTGTCTCCGTGAGCGGCGTCAAGAGCGACAAAGTCAACGCCCGCTTCGGTTAAAAGCGGCATCCGCTTCTGCCAGTCCATCGGCGAAATCGCGGCTCCGACAATCAGCCGTCCTTTTTTGTCCGTTGCCGCATTCGGATAACTTTGGTGTTTTTCCATATCTTTAACGGTAATCAATCCTGTCAGCCGCCGACCGTTATCGACAACGGGCAGTTTTTCGATTTTATATTGATGGAATTTTTCGACAGCCGATTCGGGACTCGGATCTCCCTCTTCCACAATCACGTTTTTTGTCATGCGGTCGACGACTTTTTCGGAGTTATCGTTGCAAAACATAATATCGCGGTGAGTGATAATGCCGACCAAAGTTCCGTCGTCTTGAACAACGGGAAGTCCGGAAACGCCTTCTTTCTGAATAATCCTCCGCACATCGCCGACAGTCATTTTATCGGAAACAGTAATGGGATTGTCGATAACCCAATTCAAAAAACGTTTGACGGCAAAAATTTGTTTGGCCTGAACTTCAGGCGTCAAATTGCGATGGATAACGCCGGCGCCGCCGTTCAACGCCAAAGCGATTGCCATATTCTCTTCTGTCACCGTATCCATCGCTGCGGACAAAACAGGCGCATTCAACCTGACGTTTTCAAAAAGCTGTACAGAGATGTCCGCTTCCGACGGAAGAAAATCGGCATATCCCGGCACCAATAGAACGTCATCGTAACTCAACGCATCGAAAATTTCCATAAAAAACTCCTATGTTACATTCTATCTGAAATACGAAAAAAAGTCAAAGAAGAACCGTCAACTTCTTGATTATCTCGGATGTTTCTTTTATCATAATCCCGGAGGTTTGCGTGAAAAACCGATTATTCGTTTTGACTCTTCTTCTGACCGCCGGAACTGTTTGCTTTCTCCCGGGATGCCGCCGAAATTCGACGCACGGACTTTTTACCGCCCTCAACGTCGAAGAACAGACCGAAAAAGCTGCCAAAAGCGATTGGATTTCCGAAGACGCCGAAACGCAAAACGAACCGTTTGTCCACATTTCCGACGAATGGTCGCTGTTTCACGTTATTTCCGAGAACATTAACGCCGACGAATTCCAAGAACAGATTCTGATCGTTAAAGAAAAAAATACCGTTGCCTCTTTTATCGAACTGTTGATTGTCCGCTTCGATCCGCTTTCCAACTCTTATATCATCTCCGATCGACTGAAAACAAGAGCCACCGTCACCGAAAATTTCAATGTCCAGACAATCGATTTAACGGGAAATTTCAAACTTGATCTGATTTGCCAAGGCATCAATGCAGCCGGAGAAGCGACCTTGGATGCGTTCTGCGAAGAATCGCCGAAATTCGAAGCGGATCTGCCGTTTTACCGTTCGATTCTATCGATTTCCGTCCCCGGAGTGATCGAAATTCAATCACGAGAGCGAAACAACCCGGAATATATCGATAAAACCGAACCGGGAGAACCGTTTACCATCATCGCCAAACGAGCCGCCTCCCGCCTGAATTTCACAATCGAAGAAACTTATTCGTGGGACGGAAACGAGGGCGTTTACAAAAAAAGCGGAGAGACCACCGTCTCCGACAACATCCGCGATCCGGCGGCGCTGCGTCGCATTATCGGCGAAACAACCGATTCGTTCAGCGCCATGATTGACGGTGCCTGGAAATTCGGCGGCTCGGATACAATTTTGTTTCTGAATGCGCAAACCAAAAAAATCGAACTCTATGATTACGACTCTATTGAAAGTTACTCATGGGCGCAGACGTACAAATCGCTCTACAACCGGTTTACGGTGCAAGGGTACAACGATTACATCAAGTTTATCATTCTTTCACTGCGGATAACGGTTCTCTCCCCGAACGAAATTTTAATCGATGTTTATGATGTCAACTCCAATTCCGTCACCTTTAAGAAAAACATTCCGCTTTCGGGGCGCTACACCCGTCTTGATGACGAAGAGATTTTCACACCGGAGAAACCGGAACCGGTCTCCCCGCAGGAGCTTTCCGGCGTCTACCTGTCGGAGATGAACCGCAGGGTACGGTTTGACGGGAACCGGTTCGCTTTTTCGGGGGAAACCGCCTCGCAGGGATATTTTTCCCTCTATCCGCTGAACGAAAAAGAGACCGTTTTGTGCTTAAAAACCGTCAGTCCGACTTATGCCGTCACTGCCGCTGAAAATTATCTTATTGACTTCAATGAAACCCGGGAAGACGGAAAAGTGACAAAATCGATCCGTCTGACTCCGATCCGGCTGACCGTCAACGGCGCGGCCGCCGTTCCCGGAGCGGAGACGGTTCAATACGAACAGGTTGTGGATACGGATGTTGATTAATAGACGTCGTTGACGATAAACGCTTCAATATCGAGACTTTTAAGGAAACCGACGGTTCGCGCGTAATCGTCTTCAATCGGCAAAACGTAAATCCGGTAAAAAATCTTTCCGTTCTGAGTAATTTTCCTGATTTTTCCCGATAATCCCTGCATTTCGAGATCCCTCAAAACGGCGTCCGCGTTTTCCGGCAGAGAATACGATCCCGCGACGATCAGCCGCCGTTTTTGCGGTTTTTCAACCTCTTCCGCCGGAGCGGCCGCCGCCTTCTCCGTCACCCCGTTTTCAGCCAACATCATCGCCGGGGAAAGCAGCCTCCAGTCGAAACCGGGGGTCTCAACCGGGTATCCGGCTGTCTTTAAAAGATCGGTAATGGCTGACAGTTCTTCTGGATAGCGGGAAGCGAAAAGCGCGATCCACGGCAGATAATTCTTCACGGATTCGTAGGTGTCTTTAACATTGATGTCAAGGATTTTCCGCACGCAGGCGGCGCACGTTTCCGCCTCTCCTTTCAGAAACGCCGCGTAAGCAAAGTAAAAATAGGTTTGCGAAAGAAGAACATCATCACTGCACCGCGCCAAGCAAATGTCAAGCTGATTTTCCGCCCGTTCGATCTGATTGGTTTCGATCAGAAGCGCGGCTGAACGGAGCAGCATACTGAAATCCGGTTCGGAAGGACGCGCCGAAAATGCCTTTTCGTAAAATTCCTGGGCCCGGCGGTAGTCCCCCAGAAAATCGTATAAATAAGCCTTACGGGAAAAAATTTCGTATAAAATCTGCGGATCCGAAACCGTTTTTTCAAATTCGGTTAAAATCGACAGCGCCGTCTGAGGATTTTCCTCTTTTTCGAACTTATCCAGAACGGCCGGCCAATCGGCCGCAGCAGGCAGCAACGGGATAAAGAAAAAAAGAACGGCAAAAAATTTCCGGTTATTTGTCATAATACGGCAGTCCGGAGAGTTTTTTCTTTTCGGGAAGAGTCTTTTTCAGGCGGATTTTTTCCTCTTTCCGTTTCTTCCGCTCTTTAAAAAAACGCCCAGTCATTCCCGTCAGAAAAATAAAAGTCGCAAGCAGAAAACCGGCAATGAAAGAAACGGCCACCGTCAGCAAAACCGGAACCGATTCGTAAGATTTGAAGACCAGGGAAACCGGAGCTCTGAAATCAAGGTTGAAACCGACAAAAAAGGCCGCCAAAATAATGACGGAAAGAAGGAAAAAGACCGAAAAAACTGTCTTAAACAGTGTCATCAAGTTGCCCCCTGTATGTCGTTCCGGAAAGCGAAAGCAGCCTGACACGGACGAACGTTCCTATTATACCGTTTTTTCCGGGAAAAACAACCATATTGTTTTGTTCCGTGCGCCCCAGAATTTCGGATTCGTTCTTTTTGGAGACCTCTTCCGCCAAAACCGTCACGGTTTGCCCCAAACGCTTGGTTTTTTCCCGGACGGAAATCTGCCGCTGCAGTTCAATCACTCGCCCCAAACGCTCTTTCTTCACCTCTTCGGAAAGCTGTCCCTTCATTTCAGCCGCCGCCGTTCCCGTCCGCGGATTGAAAAAATACGTAAAAGCGTCTTCAAATCCGACTCTGCGAATCAAATCCAGCGTCTCATCCAAATCCTCCCCGGTTTCCCCGGGAAAACCGACCAGCAAATCGGTGCTTAAAGCGATTTGAGGCATCCGCGCGCGGATACGTGAGACCAAATTCAAATAATAGTCCCTTGTGTAACGGCGGTTCATGCCGGAAAGAATTCTGTCCGAACCGTGCTGAACGGGCAGATGGAGCGATTTGCAGATTTGCGGAAATTCCGCCATTGCGGCGATGATTTCATCCGAGAGATCTTTCGGATGGGAACTGACGAACCGCAGCCATTTTACCGGCGTAAGGGAACAAATTTCGGCTAAAAGTTGTCCGAACGAACGTCCGTTCGCAGCATATGAATTGACGTTCTGTCCCAGAAGAGTGATTTCCTGCACTCCTTTTTCCGTTAAACCGTTAATCTCGTTAATAATTTCTTCCGGATTCCGGGAAATTTCACGGCCCCGAACATAAGGAACGATGCAGTACGTGCAGAAATTATTGCATCCGTGCATGATCGGCACAAAAGCTTTAAAACTGCCGGGAACGAAGTGATTTCCTCCGAACGCAAAGACGGAAGAGCGTTCCAAATCGATCTCGCCGCGGTTTTCGGTCAGCTGATCAAGAATTTCCGGCAGGCGGTTTTTTTCTCCGTTGCCGGCAACGCAGTCGACAAACGGAAAACGGCGGCGGATCTCCTCTCCGTAATGATCGGCAAGACAGCCGCAGAGAACCAGCGAAACGGGCTTTCCGTAAAGAGCCGATTTAAAAAAACCGAGACGCCCCCAAATCCGCTCTTCCGCACTTTTGCGCACCGAACAGGTATTCAGGACAATGGCCTGCGCCTCCTGCGGATTTTCCGTCGGCCGCCACCCTCTCTCCTTTAAAGCATTTTCCAGAGCGGCGCTTTCGGCGAAATTCATCTGGCAACCGTAGGTCTCGAGATAATATTTTTTCATGCGTCAGTGTTTGAAGCTGCGTTCTCCGGTGAACATCATGGCCGCTCCGTATTCGTTGCACGCTTCAATGACTTCAAAGTCGCGGATGGAACCGCCCGGCTGCACGACGGCCGAAACGCCCTGCTTCAGACCGACGTCAATTCCGTCCCGGAACGGGAAAAAGGCATCGGAAACCATAACGGAACTTTTCAGTCCGGCGTTTTCGGCTTTCACCGTTTCAATGATTTCCCCGCGTTTGAGTTCGTCTTCCAGAAGCGCCCACGGGGTTCCGTACTTTTCGAAAGCCAGACAGTCCTGCCGTTTTCGATACGCCTTATCGACAGCAATTTCAGCAACGCCGACTCGATCCTGTTCTCCCGTTCCGATGGCAACGGTTGCTCCGTCTTTAACGAAAATTACTGAATTGGATGTGATTCCGCTCTCTACCAGCCAACCGAAAATCATATCATCGATTTCTTTCTCCGTCGGCTGACGTTTGACTTCATAATGTTGTCCTTTATACTCGGTTTCGGCTTTTAAAAGATCTTTTCCGCTTCTGACCTTCGGAATATAAGAGGTTTGAGCGATAATTCCGCCGTCAACCAACGCTTTGTAATCCAAAACGGGAACGGCAACATAACGGGAAAGATTTTCAATGGCGTTGATGCGCATGACTCTCAGATTTTTATGTTTTGCAAAAATACTGAGAACTCCCTCCTCAAATTCCGGCGCCGCCACCACTTCGGTATAAGAAGCCGCAATCGCTTCGGCCGTCTCCTTGTCGACGGGGCGGTTCACGGTCACGGCGCCGCCGAAAGCAGCAATTCGGTCGGCAAAATACGCTTTACGGTACGCTTCTGCCAACGAAGCGCCTTTGGCAGCTCCGCACGGATTGTTGTGTTTGACAATGACAGCCATCGGCGTTTCCTGAAAGTAGCGCAGAATATTAAGAGCATTGTCGACATCGGTGATATTGGTTTTCCCCGGATGCTTTCCGGATTGCAGAAGTTCGGCATCGGAAGCCAGCCAACGCCCGGGCTGAATACAGGTAACGTTGCCGAGTGTTAAATTTCCATTAATCAAGCGGTAAAGCGCCGCCTCCTGCCCGGGATTTTCACCGTAGCGCAGTCCTTTTTTTTCACCGTTGATATCCCATACAACCCGTTCGTACAGCAGAGATTGCCGTTGCGCCGGATCGTCAAAGAATGAAATTTCCATATGTTGGGGAAAGTGGTCATCCTGCACAGTTTTATACATTTTCTGCAATTCGCCCATCATTCACCCCCGATTTTGAATTTGATAAACGCTCAGCGCTGATTCGTCTCTGCTTTCCAGAAAATCGGCAATCGCACGGTCGTAGTCGGCTGTGTGCCGAAAGCCTTTTTGACCTAAACGAAAACGAGTGGCAAGCGACAGTGCGCCGTTGTTCCGTTTCAATTCATCCAAAACTTCTCTGTAATCCGCCGGATCGCAGAGAACGGCTACCCGTAAAAAGTTTTTCGACGAAGCACGCAGCATACACGGACCGCCGATATCGATATTGGTTCGGGCTTCCTCAACCGTAACGTCTGAGCGGGAAACCGTTTCGCGGAACGGATAAAGATTGACGACCGTCATGTCGAATTCAACCGCACCGATCCGTTTTAAATCGGAACGGTGTGCTTCATTATATGTTTCGCTTAAAAGTCCGGTGTAAATTTTGAAATCAAGGGTTTTAACCAATCCGCCTTGCATCTCCGGCTGTCCCGTGTAGTCGGAAACCGATTTGAGTTTCGGCGAACCTTTCCCCAGAATTTTTTCGATTGCGGCAAAGGTTCCTCCCGTCGAATAAAAAGTCACTCCAGGGCAGGCATCGCAGAGACCGCGAACAAAATCTTCCAAGCCGCTTTTATCGGAAACGCTAATCAGAACGTTTCGAATCGAAACCGCGTCGTCGACTTTTTCCACAATGTTCAACATGTTTTTTTCTCCTTATTTTTCAGCGCCCTTCCCGCGGCAAGAATTGTATTGGCCATCAGCATGGTAATGGTCATCGGACCGACTCCGCCGGGAACGGGGGTAATGTAGGATGCTTTTTCTTTAACCGCTTCGAAATCGACGTCGCCGACCAGTCGAAAACCGCTCTTTTTGGAGGCGTCCGGAATGCGGTTGACTCCGACATCGATGACAACAGCTCCCGGTTTGATCATATCGGAGGTAACGGTTGCGGGCCGTCCGACGGCGGCAATCAGAATATCCGCTTCTTTGATCTCGGCTGCCAAATCGGGCGTAGCGGTGTGGCAAACGGTGACGGTTGCGTTTCCGTAAGCCTGCTTTTGAAAAAGCAAATTGGCAATCGGCTTGCCGACGATATTGCTGCGGCCGAGAACAACGGCTTTTTTTCCTTTTGTATCAATATTGCTTCTCATCAGCAGTTGAAGAATTCCGTGCGGCGTGCACGGCAGGAAACACTCCTGTTCCAGCACCATGCGGCCGACATTGACGGGATGAAAGCCGTCGACGTCCTTCTCCGGAGAGATGGCTTCGATGATTTTGTTTTCGTCAATGTGCGGCGGCAGTGGCAGCTGAACCAAAATACCGTGGATACGGCTGTCGCGGTTTTTTTCGCCGATGATTTTCAGCAGTTCCGCTTCGGGAAAATCGGCCGGAAAATGCAGCGAGTCGGAAAAAATTCCCAACTCTTCGCACGCCGCTTTTTTCCCCGTCACATAGGAACAACTGGCCGGATCGTCACCGACAAGAATGACCGTCAAACCGGGGCGCATACCCGCAGCCGTCAAAGCGGCCGCTTTTTCCTTTAATTCGGCACGGATAACGCGCGCCGTTTCCTTCCCGTCGATTAACACAGCAGACATAAAAACTCCCGATAATATATCTGTTTTTATCACAATGCGGTTGAAAAAACAACCGTTCCGTGCTATTATTTAGCCGAAATCGACAGGATCGATTCCGAGGGACGAATTTGAAAAAAGTGTTTTTCTGCATCCTGTTTTGTATTCCGGTCTTCACATTTGCCCAAACGGAAACCGCCGCCGCGGAAGAGCCTGCGGAGGCGGTTTCCGGCGGAACAAGCGGCGCCGAAACGGAAAACCCGCAGACGCCTGCCGTTCCGGCGGACGCCGTCGGCGGACTTCACACCGATCCTGAGACTGCTTCTTCCGAATCCGGCGAAACGGCTGCCGGAAAGTTGCCGGAAGAACGGCAGCGCGAACTCCGGTCGGTCGTCAGGCAGTCGGACAACATCGTCTATCAGGGGGAAATGTTCATCCGCTTTGCGCTCGGAATGTCGGTTCCTCTGTTTTCCCATTTTTTTAAAAACCCCGATATCGGACGGAACGGATACACAAACAATGCCAAGCTTTACGGCGTCCCGGTCGGCGGTTCGGCGGCAGTCGATTTTATGTATTATCTGGAAGGAAATTGGGGCGTCGGAATCGAACTGGCACTCCAGATTCTGCAGACACAGGCCAATTATCAGTCTTTGGTGGCGGTCGGCGCGCGCGGACAGTACATGATCCGACGCTGGCCTTTCGATATTCCGCTTTCCGTCGGACTGGGCGTTGCCTTTAATTCGCTTTATATTGAAGACACCGAAAGCCTTCTTTACGCGGGCCCTTACATCAAGCCGGATTTCGGTTTTTTTTACAACATCAACGAAAAGTGGTCGGTCGGATTCAACACGACGTTTTGGGTTGTCTCCGAGTTTTATTTTTCCGACGAGAAAAAAAATCAAAGCAATTTTTCGGCCTTTTGGGATATCACCCTTTCCGCCCGATACCGTTTTTAGGAGAAAATAAGGTTGACAAAAAAACGGACACTGATTCTTTTCGCAGTCTTTTCTCTTTTCGCCTGCAACGTTGACGGAGCAAACGGAATTTTTTACGCCATTACACAGGAGGTCGAGTCTGGAAATGCAACCATCGATGTTAATATGACTCCGAAAGGAATGATCGAAACCGAGGATTTTCTCTTCCTTGTCGCAAACGGCCTGCACGTCTCGTTTAAAGACGGACGGATCGTCAACGAGTTGGTCTGGACCCCGCTGAATACATTCGGAGAGGTCTCTGTCAACGGAAAATCCGAACCTTTTCTGCAGACGGAAAGCTCTTCCGCAAACTGCAAGGATGCCGTCGTTCTTGAATACGGCGGGGAGAAGGTGATCGTGGCCTCCCAGAGTATCGACGACGACTACAATTCCTATGAGAGCCCGAACAATCCCGAATATAACGGCAGTTTCCGTGTCAACCGAATTTTCCGGCTGGTTCAGTCGGATCCTGACAATCCCGGAAAATGGAACTGGAAAGAAATCCCGACCGAATATCCGGCCATGAAACATACCTACAGCGATGCCTTCCGTCAGATGGAAGTCGAACGGATTTTTCAGGCCGACGGCGAAATTTACTTTCTTTTCAATGAAAAATTTATCCGAAAAAAATATTACATCACCGATGAAAACGGAAACGAAACCGCCAACACGGAACAGGCGGTAAAATCCCCGTATTTTACGCTTTGCCGAGTCGACGGCCTTTTTTCCGGAACTCCGACTTTTACTGAAATTTCCATGCCTTCGGAAAAAGACCGCGTGTCCGTTATCAAGGATCTGTTTGCGTTCAAAAAACAAGGTAAAACGGAAGTCTGGTTTGCAACAGGAAAAAACTTATACGCCATTAATGGAAACAGCGCCGCTCCGATGGACATTTATGTTTCAGCCGGTATCGGAAACGGCGGTTACTATTTAAATCCGCGTATTGAAACCATTACCGCCGTGCACTGCGCCGAACCGTCTCCCTATCTGACGGAAGAGCAAAAATTCTTTTCCTACGAAGGAGTCCGTTACCGAATTAATCAGGACGATACCGTTTTTCTGGCCGTTACGTACATCAATAACGACTACGATCAAATCAACCGGCTTTACCGCTATACGAATACGGTTTCTTACTCCATCGGCGCCGGCACCTCCTCATTGACTTTTGACTGGAATTGGAGCGAATGTCTGATTGAAGGTCAGGATAACGACGATTTGATTATTTATACGATTGACGAATATTATGCAAATTACACGGTCGACGGCCGGGAAACACTGATTAACAAATTGATCATCGGAACGGACGACGGCTATCTGGAAGCCGCTCCCGGCAATACCGTACCTCAATTCAATACCGTCAACTACGACGACGCCGAATCGACCAGCGCCTCCAATCTTTCGACGCTGATTTTGGAAACCGCTTCGGTCATCGGGTTTTACTGCTCCGATAAAGGAACTCCGGAAGGGCGGCTGTTTGCGTTTACGGCCAGTAACGGTGTTTGGGAGAACGTCCGCAAAGTGTGGTCGCGGGAATGATCAGCTTCGGACGATATCTTTGACAATCATCTGGTTGACAACATCGTTTTTGTAAAAATTCCTGTTCAAAGTAAAGACCATTTCAACCGAGTCGCCTTGCGAAAAATCGACGTCGATCAAACCGGCCGCATTCCAGTAGAGCGCCGGCCAAAAAAATTCCCCGATTTTCACCGTCAGCCTGACATGCTGCCGCTCAGCCCCGATAGTCTCGCATTTGACAATGATGGCGTCCCTGCAGGAAAAAACCGGCTCGCTCATTCCCTCTCCGAAGGGCGCCAAAAAATCGACAACTTTCATAATGCTCTCATTCATCCGTTGCGGCGGCAAAAACGCGTCAACCGTAATTTCCCCGTTTCCGGTCCGGATTTCGCTTTCGCGGACGAGCTCCGTCAGCCGTTTTCCGAATGCCGGGGCGTTTTCCGTATTCAAATTAAAGCCGGCGGCTCCGTCGTGGCCTCCGAAATCGTTGAACAGGTCGGAAAATTGCCCGAGAAAGGCGCGCGCCTTTACTCCGCCGGAAGATCTCATTGAACCGACGATTTTATCCCCGTCAACCGGCGCCGCGACGATGGCCGGAACTCCGTACTTTTGCGTCAGACGCATCGCCATGATTCCGGTCAGACCGCGGTTAAGCTGCGGATCGTAGACAAAAACAAATTTTTCACCGTTTTTCTGAAAGGATAAATCCGCTTTTTGTGAAACCGACTGCCACGCTTCGTTTCCGATCTGTTTTCTGCGTTCGTTGATTTCCAGAATTTCACCGGCCAGAGTCTGAATTTCATTGATGTCGTCGGAAAGCAGAAAACGGATTGCTTTGTCCGGAACGCCCATCCGTCCCGTCGCATTTAAAAGCGGCGTCACTTTAAACGCAAGATCCGTCGCCGTTACGTTGCGGAAGCAGTTTTGCCGGAACAAAAGCTCCCGGATGGCTTGGCGGCGCTTTTGATTAATCAAGCCGATACCGACTTTCACAATGATGCGGTTTTCGTTCTGAAGCGGCATTACATCACCGATGGTTCCCAACGCCGCCAAATCCATGCAGTGATAGTATTGCGAAAAAAGAGAGGCGAATTTCTTGAAAAAATAAGCCGTAAACAGAGTGCGGAAAATATCAATTTCGCGCAGATTATGGGGATTTTCTTCATATTTGGTGAAAAACGGTTCGTTTTTCATTTTGAAAAGGGAAAATCCCGACGCTTCGGGGACGAATTTGTTGATTTCATCGAAGAGATCGACCGCATTCAGCGGCAGTTCTTCAGGAAAAACACTTTTGAGAATGTTGAGTTGATAGGAAGAATCGTAAAAATAAACGGTTCCCCGGGAACAAATTCCGCTCAGAGTCTCAAAAACATCCGAATTGTCGTGATCGGGATGAACGGAAAAGCAAAATTCATCCGTGACGGTCAGATTCTGAAGCGTCAGCGTCTCAATAAAGAAAAAACCGTCGTTGCCGTTAAAAATATTCATCAGAATCATCGGCCGGTTATAAAACGCGGTCTGTCCGAAGAGCAGCGCAAACGACAGCTTTAAAGCGACAACACAGCCGGCAATGTTTTCATAAGGATAGCCGGAATCTCCCAGCTTCGGATTGATGACAGCGACCGCCGACGGAACATCTTCTCCCGGATTGTGATGATCGGTGATAACCAAATCAACTCCGACCGAATCGGCATAAGCGGCTTCAGCGACGCAGGAGATGCCGCAGTCGACGGTAATAATCAAAGAAATTCCGTCCTTAACGCAGCGGTCGATATCGTTGCGGCGCAGACTGTAATCTTCGTCTCCTTCCGGAACGGCGTAAACGACGTCAGCTCCGATTTTACGCAATGTTTCAACCAAAATCACCGTCGCCGTAATTCCGTCCGCATCGCGGTCTCCGTAAACCATCATTTTTTCTTTTGAGGCAACAGCCGCAAGAATGCGGTCGACGGCGTCTTCCATCTCAACAAAATCAAACGGATTGTGCAGAAAACGAAGCTGAGACTCGAAAATAAACTTTAAACTTTCCGGCGACGTCAGACCGCGGCGCTCCAAAATTGAAGCCGTCAGCAAATCGATTCCGAACCGGCTTGCCGTTTTCCGCACCGCATCTTTGTCCACCTCTTTGCGAATTTGTTTCATCTCTCATCCGCATAATAAAGCATATCAGCGCAAACTTTCAAGGGTTTTGTAGCGAAAACCGGAAAGTTCTTTCAGCAGTGAAATCAGATACACTTTCAGCTTGCGGCCTCCGTCAGTATTAATGGGAATTTCAGAGGTTTCCGCAAAAGGAATTTTTAAAACCGTATTGAGATAGTCCCTTAATTCGGGCTCCAAAGGCACGCTGCCGCCGCAAACACAGCCGGCGCAGTACGGCTGATGATCCTGGCGCTGCATAAAAACCGTTTCGTTTTCCTGAAACGCCCTTCCGCACAAGGAACATTCGCTCAGCGGCGCAAAAAAGCCGGCAAACGCAAGATAGCGGACCAAAAAGTTAATCACGACAGCGGTTTCCGACTCTTTTGCGCCGCATCGGTTCAAAGCTTTCAGCGCGTGGTACAAAAGCGAAAACATCCGCCGGTCCTCGCCGGCCGTATTGTTTTTCAGTAAAACTTCGCAGAAAAACTGCGCGGTCAAAACGGTTTCGTAAGATTTTGTCAGATTTTCAAAGGAATCAAGGAGCGTCAGCTCTTTGAACTGACGCTCCTCCTCCGTCGCGCGCATTCTGACCGTCAATTCCGCCGAAAGGACCGAAAACGGTTCCAGCTTTCCGCCGAAACGGTTGCGCGATTTGCACGCTCCGAAAGCCGTGACGGTAAAAATACCGATATCCGGCGAAATCAGGGTCACTGATTTATCAATTTCGCGGACAACGCTGCTTTTCAGGACGATGCAGTGAGTTTTGACGTTCTTCATTAAAACCGGGGAGCGGAAACCGGATTGACGGCCGTTCCGTTTTGGTAAACAAAAAGATAAATTTTCGAAGCGACGGCCGCGTCAGCTTCGCCGATCTTTTCGCCCGCCTTGACGGCGTCGCCTTCCCGCACGGAGAGAGAGTCAAAACCGGCGTAAGTGTAAAGCATTTTATTGTATGCTTCGACCACGACAACGTGTCCGTATCCCCTGAAAACCGAAGCGGTTTTGATGGTTCCGTTACAGACGGAAACAATATCGGATTTTTCCTTGATATCGATTTCGATTCCGGGAATTTTCCCCTGAAAGTAATAGACATCGCCTGCGGCCGGCCATTTTTTGTTTGCGGCAACCACTTTCTTCTTATCCGTCTTTCCGGCAGACTCTGCGCCGGCGTCCGAAGCGGCAGAAATCACCGCCGTGTTTTTTTTCGGCGGAACTTCGGCGGCGGCAACCGTTTTTTTTGCGGCAGGCGGAACGGACGTCTCTTTTCCGGTATCGGAACCGGCGCCGTTAAGAGACAGCTTCTGCCCCGCAAAGATGACGTTGTTTTTCAGCCGGTTATCGGAAGCGATTTTTTCAACGGTTGTCTGATACCGGCGGGCGATGGCATAAAGCGTTTCCCCTTTCTGAACAATATGAAACGAAGGTGTTTTTCCGGATTCTTGCTGAGAATCCTCATCCTCAACCGGAATCACCAGCTTCTGTCCGGCTTTGATATGCGTCTCTGCCGAAAAATCGTTGATTTTTGCCAATTCGGAGACCGTCACGTTGTACTTTCTGGAAAGAGAATAGAGCGTCTCCCCTTTTTCGACAATATGCGTTTTTTGCCGCGCTGCCGCCGAAAACGGCAGCAGAAGAAAAAAAACGAGAAGCGTGCAGAAAAACCGAACTTTCATACTTCCAATATCGGGAAAAAATCCGGTTTCCTTTAACTCGTTTCCGGAAAAACAGGCGGCGTGTTTGAAAAAAAAGAATTGAAACAAACGGCGGTTTGTGGTATGATACCATTGAATTTTGGTATACAATGAGGTCATCAGATGCAGCAACAGCAGCAAAAGGAAAAAAAGAATGCCGTTGAAGAGCGGCGCGCGCACTCCCCCGTTCTGTACTGGGGAACGGTTGTCACACTGGTTTTGATTGTCATCACCTTCGTCATCGGCCCCGTTTTCGGCTCCGGTTACGCAAAATCGGTTTCTCTCGGAAAAGCGGCCGGAAAGACGATTTATTTTGATGAAAATTTCGGCTATGCGTGGGAATCATACGAACGGAATTTGGCGGCGGCTTACGGCATCGATCTGCAGACCGCTCCCGATTATATGCGCAGTCAGCTGCGGGTAACCGCCTTTCAGGGCGCATTTTTTATGACCGCCTACGAAAATTTTGTCGAATCGGTTTTAAACAAAAGCGGTATCGTCGCCACTTCCCAAAAAGCGGAACATCTGATTGCGCAGTCGATTCTGGCGCAAACCGATCCCGTCGCCCAAAAGGAGTCGTTGAAAGCGTATAAGGAACTTTCGGATAAGCAGCGGCAGACTCAAATCGACGGAGTGAAAAAAGAGTATCTCTCAATGACTTTCAGGGAAGATCTTGCCCTTGTCCCGGAAATCAGCGATTTTGAAACCTCTTTCCTGAACGAAAAAGCCTTTCCGCAGAAACGGACGCTTCGCTACCTTCTGATCAACGAAGAATCGCTCCCCGATTCGTATTTTACCGGATACGCTTCTCAGCCCGGCAAAACCGATCTGTTTACACAAATTTCCTTCCAGAAAATTTTGGTTTCCACGGAGACCGAAATGGAATTTTTGCTTGACGAAATCGAAAAAGATCCCGAAGGATTTTCCCGTCTGGCCGAAGACTCCACCATCGACACCGACGGCGGAAAAGAGACAACTCTTTATTTCTACGAACTGTTGAACGAATTCGGCGAAGAACACGAAGACGAGTTCCGGAAACTGACGGCTCTGAAAACCGGTGAATTGAGCGAAGTCATCAGAACCGAATACGGTTATCTGCTTTTCAGAATCACGAAAGAAGCCGTTCCCGCCGATTGGGAAGACAGCGGGCTCATCGCCGAAATCCGCGATTACATCACTTATAACGACAGCGACGCCGCCGCCGCATTCGTCGCCGAACTGACCGCAGAAGCCGCAGAAGTCGCTGCCGCGGAAGGTTTGAGCCGGGCTGCCGGAACGCTCGGACTGACGGTTTTGACAACCCGCCCGTTTGCCGTCAATATCAACGGAATTTCCGAAATCGGCCGCATTCAGAACGGAGACGGCGAAGAGGTGCTGACTTCCGTTTACGGCGATGAATCGTTTTTCAAAGCGGTTTTTACCGCCGAAGCAGATACGGTTGCCGAAACGGTTTATACCGACGGAGGAAATATCATTTACGAAGTTTCCGAAATCGAAGAGTCGGCGGCTCTCGGCGATTCGGCTGCACTTGCCGCCCTGATTCCCGGAGGCGATGAAGGTTTTCAGAATTATATTTTGAATCACAAAAGCTACCGCGACAACACTCAGAAGTTTATGGAAACCTACAGCGAAATGTTTTCTTATTCAGCCGAATAACCTTGTCCCGGGATTCGGTCACACTCTCCCCCGCTCTTTCCGACGGGGGAGACAACCTGATTTACGAAGGGCGGCCGCTTTATTCGCGGTATGCGCCGAAAGCGCGTGCCGAACAGCTTGCGGATACGTTTTCGCCGGAACCGCAGAGTATCTGCCTCCTTCCGTCGCCGTTACTCGGATACGGAGTCGGAATCATCCGCCGGAAATGCGAGCGGCAAAGCGGCTGTCTTTTTTTATGCGTTGAAGTCGATAAAAATCTTTTTGAGCATACGGCAGCGGAGTGCGGCTGTGTGTTTTTCGACGGAAACCGCTTTGAAAAATCATTGGCCGATCTGAGGGACCGAATCCGCGCCTTGATTTCGGCCGGCCGCTACCGAAAAGTTTCCGTTCCGGTTTTGAACAACGGATACCTTATTCACAAAGAACTCTATGATCGGATCGCGTTTGACATTCAGAAAGAGATTGATTTTTTTTGGAAAAACCGCTCGGTCCTCCTTTTCTTCAAAGATTTGCCGTTCCGCAATATTTTCAGGAATTTAAAAATCGGTCTGAACGATTCTCTTCTTGAAAGAGAAGACGCCGCTTATTTTGTCTGCGGCGCCGGCGAATCGTTGGAACACATCCTGCCGTTTTTATCGGAGCGGCGGACATTTTTCCGGATTGTCGCTGCCGATACGGCTCTCCCCGTTTTACTGAAAAGCGGAATTGTTCCCGATTTTACGGTTGTTCTGGAAAGTCAAAGCGCCAACACAGGCGATTTTATTTACGGAATCCCCGAAGAAACCGTGTATATAACCGAAATTTCATCCTCGCCGTCGGCAGCCCGCCGTTTTCCCGTGAAAAAAACGATTCAAATTCCGTTCTCTCAATCCGCCTGCGCCGGACGTCTTCCCCAACACTTCGCGCCGTTTCCCCAAACCGGTTCTGTCGGCGTCGCCGCGCTGACGGCGGCATTTGAGCTGACGGCGGGCAAAATTTTCATTGCCGGTCTTGATTTCTGCTTCCGCCCCGGAAAGAGTCACGCGCGGGGCACCGAGGCTCATGAAAGCCTTTTAAGACGGCAGACCCGGTTTTCCGGACTTGAAAACGGCATTGCCACGGAAACGGCCTTTGCAGAAAGCGTTTGCGGGCACCGCGTCGGCGTATCTCCCGCGCTTTTGAATGACGCCTCCCTGATCCGCGCCGAAGCGGCGAATTGGAAGCGGGTTTACGATTGCCGCGCGGACGGGCTGCCGCTCGGTCTGCCCCGAATCAGGGCGGAAGAAATTCCACTGCCGACGGAACCGCTGAAACCGCTTGTAATCCGTCCGGCTCCGGCCGGCGGCAAAACGCAAACCGCCGCCTTTTTCGGCAGCGAAACGGCTCTGTTGGCGGCAGCCGAAAATGAGCTTGCGGCCACCGGAACGTTATCCGATGAAACGGCGCGCGGCATTGATTATCTGCACCGGTTTTTTCCCGATTATCCGCCGGATTCCCGAAACCGCTCTTATGGCGTCCGAGTCGGATTTTTTGTCAGGAAATTCCGGCGTCTGCTGAGAAAAATCAATCGACGTCCGATTTAAGAACCGATAAAAACGCCGACTGCGGCAATTCAACGTTGCCGATCATCTTCATCCGCTTTTTCCCTTCTTTTTGTTTCTCCAAAAGCTTCCGCTTGCGGCTGATGTCACCTCCGTAACATTTGGCCGTCACATCCTTTCGGACGGCGGAAATGGTCTCGCGCGAAACGATGGTCGAACCGATGGCCCCCTGAATCGGAATCGGAAATTGGTGACGGGGAATCTCTTCTTTCAGTTTTTTACAGATAATCCGCCCTTTATACGCCGCATTGGCCTTATAAATCAACTGAGAGAGCGCGTCGACAGGATTGCCGTTCAGCAGAATATCGAGTTTGACCAATTCCGTCGGCTGAAAATCCGTCACTTCATAATCAAAAGAAGCGTATCCCCTTGAAATTGATTTCAGTCTGTCGTAAAATTCAAAAAGAACCTCCGCCAACGGCATATTGTAAACCATTTCCACCCGCTTTTCATCCAAATAAGTCATTGACTCCTGACAGCCCCGTTTTTCCAGACAGAGATTGATAACGGCGCCGACATATTCGGCGGGAGTAATGATGGTCGCGCGGATATACGGTTCCTCGGTTTTCTCGATATGCGCCGGATTGGGATAATCGACCGGATTGTCTATCAGCCTCACTTCTCCGTTGCGCATCGTGACGCGGTATTCAACGGAAGGGCTCGTAAAAATAATGGAAAGTCCGAATTCCCGTTCGATCCGTTCCTGGACAACTTCAAGATGGAGAAGGCCGAGAAATCCGCAACGGAACCCGAACCCGAGCGCCGCCGACGAATCCTTTTCATAGACAAGAGAGGCGTCGTTGAGCTTTAACTTTTCGATGGCCGACAACAGCTCTTCGTAATCGCTTGCATCAACAGGATAAATGGAGGAAAAAACGACCGGTTTGACCTCTTTAAATCCTTTCAGGGGAGCGGGCGCCGGATTGTCCGCAAGTGTGACCGTATCGCCGACCCGGACGTCGGAGATGGTTTTAATACCGGCAATCAGATAGCCGACGTCGCCGGAACGCAAACCTTCGGCTTTCCGCTCCAAACGCAGCCGGAAAACGCCGGTCTCTTCGATTTTGTAATCGGAACCGCTGTGCATAAACCGGACGGTCCGGCCTTCTTTCAGTACTCCGGAAAAAACACGGACGTGAACCACCACTCCGCGGTAAGTGTCATAGTGGGAGTCGAAAATCAGAGCCCGCAACGGTTCACCGTCCCTCTCATCCGGCGGCGGAATCAGTTCGACAATCTTTTCAAAGAGTTCGTCAACCCCCGTCCCGATCTTCGCGGAAACCGCGACCGCCGTCTCCGCATCCAAGCCGAGGTCGCGGTTGATTTGATGTTTGACCGCTTCGATATCGGCGCTCGGCAAATCGATTTTATTAATGACAGGAATCATTTCTAAGTTGTGCTCGACGGCAAGATACATATTCGCCAATGTCTGCGCCTCAACTCCCTGACTGGCGTCAATCAGGAGCAACGCGCCTTCGCAGGCGGAAATGGCGCGGGAGACCTCATAAGTAAAGTCGACGTGTCCCGGCGTATCGACCAAATTCAGAGTGTATTTCCGCCCGTTCTTCGCCGTATACGGAATGGAAACCGCCTGACTTTTAATGGTAATCCCCCGTTCGCGTTCAATGTCCATACTGTCGAGAACCTGATTGGCGACACCGATTCTTTCGTCAACGATTTTGGCTTTTTCGATGAAACGGTCGGCTAAAGTCGACTTGCCGTGATCGATGTGGGCGATAATGCAAAAATTCCGGACCGTTTCCCGTTTCATTTTTCGTCCGGTCCGTCTGTCTCTTCGGATCCGGCGGCGGCCGGTTCGTTCTGAACGGAATTTTCTCCGTTACCGGAATCCGCCGCGGTTTGAGTCTCTTCGGGCGTTTTTTCTTCCGTCGGAAAACCAAGCAGAATCCGGATCTCCTTGTCGTCCATTGTTTCGCGCTCAATCAGGGCTTCCGCCAGCGTTTTCAGCTGATCGATGTGTTCGGTTAAAATCGCCTCGGTCCTTTCGTAACACCGCTTCATGATCAGCCGGATTTCCTCATCGATTTTCAAAGCGGTTCCTTCCGAATAATCTTTATGGTGCGAAAGTTCCCGGCCGATGAAAATCGGTTCCGATTCGGCGCCGAACGCCATAAATCCGAGCGGGCTCATTCCCCATTCACAAACCATTTGACGCGCCAGATCGGTCGCCCTCTTGATATCATTCTGCGTACCCGTGGTGGTCTCTCCGTAAATCAGTTTTTCGGCAACATAGCCGCCCATCATTACCGAAACAGTCGCCATCAGCCGGCTCTGCGTTTCGCTGTGCTTATCGTGTTCGGGCAAGGCAAACGTCACGCCCAATGCCCGTCCGCGGGGAATAATCGTAACCTTGTGCAGAGGATCCAACTCTTTGATGTAATAATAAAGCAATGCGTGTCCGGCCTCATGAAAAGCGGTCGCCCTTTTCTCCTCTTTGGTCAAGACCATCGATTTACGGGCCGCTCCCATATAGACTTTGTCGCGGGCTTCCTCAAAAAAATCCATTGTTACCGATGCTTTATCCGCGCGCGCTGTCAGCAAGGCCGCTTCGTTGCAGAGATTTTCCAAATCGGCGCCGGAAAATCCGGGGGTCGCCTTGGCTATCACATCAAGCCGGACATCTTTCCCCAAAGGAATGTTTTTCGTATGAATTTTCAGAATTGCTTCCCGCTCGGCAACATCCGGCAGTCCGACGACCACCTGCCGGTCGAACCGGCCGGGACGCAGCAGCGCGGGATCCAGAACATCGGGACGGTTGGTTGCCGCCAGAATAATGATTCCTTCCTGCGTTCCGAAACCGTCCATTTCCACCAGCATTTGATTGAGGGTCTGCTCCCGCTCATCGTGTCCGCCGCCGTAACCGGCTCCCCGCTTGCGGCCGACGGCGTCCAATTCATCGATGAAAATAATGCACGGCGCGTTTTTTCGCCCCTGATCGAACAAATCCCTAACGCGGCTGGCTCCGACACCGACAAACATTTCGACAAAATCGGAACCGGACATCGAAAAAAACGGAACCTTTGCCTCTCCGGCAACAGCCTTGGCCAACAGCGTTTTTCCCGTTCCCGGAGGGCCGACCAATAAAATTCCCTTGGGAATTTTAGCCCCCAACTTGATGAATTTCTGCTTGTTTTTTAAAAAATCGACCACTTCCGCCAAATCGGATTTTGCTTCCGCCTGCCCGGCAACGTCCTTAAAGCGGACCTTCACCTCTCCTTCACCGTAGCGCCGCGCATTGCTGCGTCCGAAGCTCATTCCGTTCTTTCCCGACGCCCCCATCGGGCCCCTCATCATAATGATGAAAAAGATCAGCAGCAACAGCATGGGAAAAAAACTCAGGAAAATCTGCAAAAGATTTGAGTCGCTTTTTTGCCCGTCATACTGAATGCCCTTTTCCTGAAGACGGAGGAGCAGCTGATCGTCAAAATACGGAATCAAAGTCTTGTACGCGACGGAAGGATCGCTGGTCAGTGTGTAGCGGATTTCGCGGTCATCGACGATACTGACGGAGGCCACGTCGCCGGATTCCAGACGCTCCAGGAATTGGGAGTATTTGCGGGTTTCAATAACCGGACGGTCTTTCGTAAAAACCAGATAAAGCGCCGACAAAATAATGATGAGTAAAAATATGAGCGCGAAGCGGTTCGGCTTAAAAAAATTACCTTCATTTTGAGGGAACGGACCTTTTTTATCCTGTTTCTTATTATCTGCCATGTTCAGTCCTTATTTCCATATAATAGTTAAAAAAACGATTTTTTTCAAGATCCGCCGGATTTTTTGTCGCCCGTTTGACGGTGGGAAAAACGGCCTTCACTCCCGTCCGGTCGCATAAAACCGCGGCCGGAAACCGCCCGGTTTTTCCCGTTTCCGTTTTCCCCGCGCAACCGCCGTCCCCGAAACGAAAGGATCGGAGAAAAAGCGGCGGCGCCGCCTCGTCTTCGGAAAGCGAAAAATCCGCGCCTTCATCGCGGAACGGCTCCTTCCGGACGGTCACAACTCCGCCGGGAAAACGGTAACGCCCGGGTTCGGAAACATCGAAACAGAAAGCGCAGCGCAGAACGGAAGAAGCCGGCGGAGAAAAGAGGATTCGGTCGGAATCGCATTTGACGCGAACGCCTCGGTAAAATTTTTCACCGCGGAAGCAGTCGGCCGCCTCCCGGATAAAATCAAACGAAATCCGTTCCCGATCCCTCCCGGTCAGAACGCACTGCAGCGCCTCGCGGACAGCTTCATAACGTTCCCGCTTCGGAAGCGAATCCCACTGTCCGCGTCTGATAAAAACGGCTCCGTTTCCGTCTCTCTCCGTAACCGTTTCGGAAAGAGACGGAAGCGCCTGTACGGCCGCATTTGCCTTTTCAATCAGGCGGTCGATGCCTTTTTTCCATCCGGGGAATTCCTTATCCAAAAACGGGGCGACCTTTTGACGGAACCGGTTTCTCGGTATCGATAAATCGCCGTTTGTCGAATCGAAAATCCCGGTCAAATGATTTTCGGAAAGCCATCCGGTAAGCGTCTGCTTGGAAACCGTCAGCAGCGGACGCAGGAAAAACCCGTTTCTCCGCGGAATTCCTTTCAGTCCGAGAAGGCCGGCTCCTTCAAAAACCCGCTGAACCACCGTTTCCCGGTTGTCGTCTGCGTGGTGGGCGGTCAAAAACCAATCGGCAAACCCTTCTTCTTTTAATTCGGAGAAGATACGGTAACGTTCCGCGCGGGCAGCTTCTTCGGGAGAGCGTCCGCATTCGCGGATCATCCGTCGGAGAAGCCCGGGCGGAAGGGATTCGCATCGAAGTTCGATCTCCCGTTCCCCGCAAAAACGTCGGACAAACTCCTCGTCCGCGCGGCTCTCTTCAGCGTTTCTGATATTGTGACGGATATGAACCGCTTTTAAAAGAAACCGGTAGCGCAGCGAAAGTCTGTGCATCAAAGACAAAAGCGCCGTCGAATCCTCTCCTCCCGAAAAACAGACGGCAAAAACACAGCCGCCTGCTTCCAGCGGAATGTTTTCGCTGTTAAAAAATTCAAGAAGAAGTTTTTCCGGATTTACCGGAGCAGTTGATTTCATGGCACGCTTTTTCAAAATTTCCGGCAAAAAGATTTTTCAGTGGTCCGGGAATTTTCGAAGCCGCTTCCGACAGAACTCTCATCTCCTCGTCCGTCAGCGGCGCCAGAACATGGGTGACGCTGTCGCGTTCCGTCGTTTCAGGGCGGCCGACGCCGACATAAAGCCGGTAAAACGAAGGTCCGATTGCCGAAATAACGGATTTCAGACCGTTATGACCGGCGGAAGATCCCCCTTTTTTCAGACGAAGCGCTCCGAACGGTAAATCCATATTGTCGGCAATCACCAGACACCGTTGGGCGTCAATTCCGTTGGCGCGGAATAACTTCGCAAACACTTTCCCGCTGAGGTTCATAAAGGTTTCCGGTTTGGCTAAAACCACACGCTCTCCGTCAACCGTCCCCGATCCCGCGGAAAGCGAATCAAACAACCGGCGTTTCAGCTGAATCCCGTAAACGGCGGCCAACCGGTCAATAAAAAGAAAACCCGCGTTGTGACGGGTTTTTTCATAGCGGGCGCCGGGATTCCCCAGCCCCGCAATCAAAAAGCTCATAAAGCCTCCGGAGGGAGATTTCAGCCGGCTGATTCGGAAGCCGCGGCAGCTCCGTCGGCTTCAGCGGCGGGAGCGATATCGTCGACGGAGCTCATAGCCGATTTTCCGTAAACCTGAGCGACAACTTCATCGGGAGCATTTAAAAACTTAATATTGTCATATCCCGTGATTTCGCTGACATGAAACGACGAATCGATTTCCATGGCAGTGACATCGACCGCAATTTCAGCCGGCAGATGGCGCGGCAGACACGTGATTTTCAGTTCGTTCAGCAGCTGTTCCATGACGCCGCCGTCGGCTTCTCCTTTCGAACGGCCGATCAGTTTAACGGGAACTTTCGTGGTGATTTCAACGCCTTTGTGAACCTGAATGAAATCCAAATGGGTAATACGCCGGTTGACAGGAGAAAACTGATAATCCTTGATCAGAACCGTCAGCTCATCGTTTTCCAACTCCAGGGAAATCAGAATATTCTCGGAGATGTGGGTGAATTTCTTATTGAATTCCGCAGCCGAAACGGAAACCATTACCGGCTCATCGCCGTGTCCGTAAACGATCCCGGGAATCTGCCCTTCCGTCCGCATTTTTTTCAGCGCACATTTCCCGGATTTTCCGCGCGCAAGAGCTTTTAAAGTCACTTTATCCATCTGTCAAACCTCAAGAGTAAAATGAAATTTGGGCCGGAAGGATTCGAACCTACGAATGACGGAACCAAAACCCGTTGCCTTACCTCTTGGCGACGACCCAAATTCTGTTACAGGATATCCCGTTTCCTGAAAAAAATCAAGTAGTCGGATACAAATTTTATAAAACGCTGTCAATAGTGACCTTTCCGTCGAAATCGTCGTCTTCGTCCGATTCGACGCTGTCCTCATCGGAGGCCTTTTCATACGCATCCAAAAGAACTTCTTTCATCAGATTTCGGAAATCGGAACGGATCGGATGCGCGACGTCCTTGTACTCCCCGCTTTTGATCCTCCGGCTCGGCATGGCTATAAAATAACCGTTTTTCCCTTCAATGATTTTGACATTGTGAATCACGAAAGCATGATCAAAGGTGACGGTCGCGTAAGCCTTCAGTTTTCCGTCGCCCCTGACTTTTCTGACACGGACATCGGTAATTTCCATAACTTCCTCCGAAAAACTTTTTCCACTGAAATATTGTAAAACGAGTTGCGCCATTACACAAGAAAAAAAATCTTTTTTGCAACGTTTTTTTCAGTGAAATTCCGGTAGAATCGGTTTCTTTCGCTCTTTTTTTCAAATAAAGCGTAAAGGGAACTGCCGCTGCCGGATAAATTCCAGTACGGAGGATCCGCCTTCCGAATTGCTTCCGCGGCGGCGGCGACGGCGGAGGACGACTCTTCCAGAACCGGCAGAAAAACATTTTCATACCGCCAGGATTTCAGCGGTTTATAAAAATCCGCGATTTCGCTTTCCGGATCGCGGAAAACCGCTTTGGCGCCTCCGCGTTCATCCAAAAGGCGGTAAGCCTCCGCCGTCGGACTGACGCAGTCCGGCAAAATCAAAACCCCGTAAGTCGCGGCCCGTTTCGCAATCGGACGGACGTTTTCCCCCCGCCCGGAAACGTAAGCGGCCGATCCGCAAAGGAAAAACGGCACATCGCTTCCGATTTCGGCCGCGGCTTCGGCTAAAAGGCGGCTGCCGGTTTTCCGGTAAATCCGGTTCAGGGTTTCGAGAACGGCGGCCGCATCGGAAGAACCGCCGCCGAGACCGCCGCCGGCCGGAATGCGTTTGCGGCAGCGGATCGTCACGGAGAGTTCGGGGCAAAACCGGTCCCTGTAGAGCAAAACGGCTTTGCTCATCGTATTGGAAGCGTCGGCCTCTTTTCCGTCCATCAAGACTCTGATTTTCGGCTTCCCGAAACGGTGAAAACAAAAATAAAGCGTGTCGTGCAGGGAAATTTTCGTAAAAACCGATGAAAGCGGATGAAAGCCGTCGTCCCGCCGCGCTCCCGCCTCCAGCGATAAGTTCAGTTTTGCGTAAGCCCGGATTTTGAGAAACTTCATGGAATCATTATGGCACAAATTCTTCCGTTCGGAAAGCAAAAAAACAAAAAAAAGGTTGACAATCTTTCCCGGCGGATTTAAAGTATTTATCGCGGAGGACGGAAGCAAGATGTCGGAATTTGATGACGATGAGTTTGATTACGATCAGTTTGACGGGGATGAAGAAACCGGATTTCAGTCTTTGGAAGATTTACAGGAAGAAGAAGACGAAGATGATTTCTCCGACGACGAAGATGACTTCGAAGAGTCTTTTCCTTTTCGAAACACCATTCTTGACGACTACGAGGAAGAAGATGAAGATTTTGACGAAGATATGTATGATTCCGTCGGTGACGATGAAGAATTCTGAGTGTCTCCGGCATTATACCATAAATCTTCCAGCCGGTAAAAATCCCTCGACTCTTTGTCCATAAGATTGACGGTAAAGGTTCCGCAATCCCAATAAAACCACTTTTCTCCGTTTAACGGTCTTCTGTTCAGCGGGCGGAGGCCTTTTTCATCCAGCCACTCTTCCAAATAACGGGAAACACCGCTTAAATGACTGCGGCTCGTATAAGTACCGATGAGAGCATAATCAACGAACCGGTTGAGTCCGCGTAAATCGTAAAGTCCGCAATCGAGACATTTGTTTTCAATCAGTAAATTCAGCGCTTCTTCAGCAATCTTACCGACAGACTTTTCCATCAAAATCTTTCCCTAAAATAATAATAAAATGCGGCAATAAAATTTCCGACTCGCTTTGATTCATCGGTTTATCCAAAACCCGGAAATTGCTGCACCCGATTATATCGCCAATCAAATTCAGAATGTCAGGATGACCGATGCAGTCAATGATCTGAGTCTTTTCCACATCGGTATTCTCGTTGTTTCTGACATTAATGATATTGTACCCGAAACTTTTGTAGAGCTCGCCCGTCTGCCGCGCCAAACCGTTGACCGTGGTCCCGTTTAAAATTTCCAGATTGATATTCAGCAAATTTTCCTGAGAGAGTTCCGGATTGGAAATCGCGTTGTTGATGTTCCTTACCAGATTTTTCAGCGCCGCCCCGTTTTGCTGCGGAAAAAAGACTTCCGTTTCATTTCCGAGTTTTTCCGTCGCTCCGTAGGTCAGTTTATAATCGGTTTCCTCACTCTTGAGACG
This sequence comes from uncultured Spirochaetota bacterium, assembly GCA_944388995.1. Taxonomy (GTDB): domain Bacteria; phylum Spirochaetota; class Spirochaetia; order JAFGXN01; family JAFGXN01; genus CALXOJ01. Next base: position 87,130 of record CALXKN010000005.1, read on the forward strand.
CTTCATTTCCTTCAAAAAAGATTTAAAGGCTGTTTTATCCCAATCGGTTTCCATAAAGGAAAAAATCTTCCGGAAAACCGATTTTTTTGTGAAAAATTCGGATTGCAGCCCCAGCTCCGCGTAAAAATCGTTCGTAAAAGCCATCACCTCGTTCTGCAGTTCACTGATCATACAGTCTTTCAGATAGAACGGCGTTTTGAAGCCGTCAATCCGGTAACTTCCCAGCGGAATGGAGTACACCATGCCGTCTTCTCCCGGAATATCCTTCGGATTGAGAACAAAAACTTCGATTCCTCCAAGCAAATCGACAAGGCGTCCCAAATCGCCGATCTCCATATCAACCGTAAATTCGATTTCATCATTGATCAGATGTTCGACGGCTTCCTTATATTTTCCGGGATTTCCCGGTTTGTAAACGGCGTCGATCCGGTCAATCCGCTTCAAGGACGGCAGCAGTTCGCCGGCGTTTTTCGGAATATCCAAAAAACCGGCGCGCTGCGTAACGGGGCTGTAAAACATGATATTGGAAAAGACGATCTCTCCGGTTTCGCCGTCATGAACGACGGTCAGAACCGAAAAAGATTCATTGCGGTTGACCAGATCGCTGACGCTGTCGGAGTGAAAAAGGATGTATAAGACAACCGCGCCGACAAGAAAAAGCAAAACGATAAAAGCGATCAGAAAAAAACCTCGATCCAACTTTTTGAAAGGATTTCTCATTTCCGTTTTCTCCTTAAAAAAGCCGCTTCCTTTTCCGTATCGGGATGAAGCGGGCGTCCCGTTTTTGTGAAATAATCCTCAGTCGCCTCGATGACCGCAAGCACAGCCTCTTCCGACGGAAGGGAGACAATGCGGCGGCGGAAAGCTTCGCCGACAAAGTTCCGGTCCCGCGAGATATAATCCGCGACAAACACAATCTGCGCCGTCTTCCCCATCCCCGGAAAACCCAATGTATGATAACGGATTGCTTCCAAAACTTCAAGATCATTGACTGAAAATTCAGCGGCGGCAATCCGTTCCCCGGCAAAACCGTGAAGCAGGACGGGAGGATTCCGGTAAGGATCGAAACAGCTTTCGGGAAGAAGGCGGTTTAACCGGTCTGCGGAAAATTCGCGCGCAATATCGTGGAGTACGGCCGCCGTGTAGGCGCGGACCGGATTTTCTCCGTAAAGCGAAGCCAGTTTCACCGCCTGCGCGGCAACGGCCAGCGAATGCGCATACCGTTTTCGGGAAAGCCGGCGGGCGGCTTCCGCCGTCATTTCGGTCAAAGTCATCGGTAAAGACCCTCATTTTTGATGAAAGCGGCCGTCACGGGTAAAAGTCCCGGAACTTCCGCCGGCGGCATACCGTCGGCAATCCGGCGGCGGATTTCCGATGATGAATACGGAATTGGGGAAATCTCCAGAAAGCGGATGCGGAACCCTTTCGGAAAAACAGGAATTTCCCCGCCGCTGCGGCGAAAAATCAAAAAATCGGTCATCCGGCTCAGCTCCTCAGGATCCTTCCAGCGGGGCAAATCCGGTAAAATATCATCGCCTCCAATCCAAGTGACGGCAGCGCCGGGAAAACGGCCGCGGATACAGCGGATTGTGTCGACCGAATACGACGGAGCGCCGCGGCTGATTTCACTCCGGTCGATTTCAGCGGGCAAACAGGGAACCTCTTTCAATGCGTCTTCAAGCATCCGCAATCGGAGAGAGGCGGAAACGGAACCCGGATGCTTGAACGGCGAAAGCGCGGCCGGAACAAAAAAGAAACGGTCGAAGCGGCCGCGGCGGTACGCTTCCTGTGCGACCGTCAAATGCCCCTGATGGACAGGATCGAAGGAACCGCCGAAAAGCGCAATCTTCACAACGGCTGCCCCTCCGCCAACTTTAAAAATGTGAGGGCGACCGTTTCCAGGCCTTCGCGGGTAAAGGAAGAAAGCGGCAGCACCGTTTCTTCCGGCAAGGATTTTTTCAGCTCTTCGAATGCGGCGGCGGATTCCGGCAAGTCGGTTTTGGTGACGATAACGACACGCGGTTTTCCGCTCAGTCCGGAGCCGTAGCGGCGCAGCTCGTTTAAAAGCAGCGGAAACGTTTCCGGAGCCCGGGAATCGCTTCCGTCGATCAAAAATGCCAATGCCTTGGTCCGGGAAATGTGCTTGAGAAATTTAAAACCGAGTCCGGCTCCCTCTCCGGCGCCTTCAATGATTCCGGGAATATCGGCCAGCACAAGCGTCTCTCCCCGGACGGAGAGGACGCCCAGATTCGGGACTTTCGTCGTAAACGGATAAGGAGCAATCTCCGGGCGGGCATTGGTCAAAGCGTCAAGAAGACTTGATTTTCCCGCGTTGGGAAATCCGACAAATCCGATATCCGCGATTAAATTGATTTCGACTTTGATACGCCGCTCTTCTCCGGGTTTACCGCTCTGCGCATAGCGCGGCGCCTGATTGACGGAAGACTTGAAGTTGCGGTTTCCTTTTCCGCCGATTCCTCCTTTCAGAAAGACAAAATCACCTTCCGATTGCGTTAAATCCGCAAGAATTTCTCCCGTATCGGGATCTTTGATCACCGTGCCGGGAGGAACTTCAATAATGACGGGAGATCCGTCTTTTCCGAAGCGGTTCCCTCCCTTTCCTGGTTCACCGTTTTCCGCACGCCATGCGTGCTTCATCGTCAAATGAGAAAGTGTTTTCACATTTTGTTTGACCCGGAAGAGAACATCACCGCCTCGCCCTCCGTCTCCGCCGTCGGGACCTCCTTTCGGAACAAATTTCTCCCGTCGGAAAGAGACGGCACCGGCTCCTCCGTTCCCCGAAGAAACAACGAGGACGGTTTCGTCAATAAACCCGCGCACGGACACTCCGGCGATTATTGAGCAATGATGTTAATGTAATGGCGACCGGCTCTTTTTTTGAATTCGACAACGCCGTCAGAAGTCGCAAAAATTGTAAAATCTTTGCCCAAACCGGCGCAAACACCGGGATGGAAACGGGTTCCTCTTTGACGAACAATGATTTCACCCGCTTTTACGGTTTGACCGCCGAAGCGTTTCACTCCCAAACGTTTTGATTGAGAATCGCGGCCGTTTTTAGAGCTTCCGCCCCCTTTTTTATGTGCCATAGTCTTACCTCTCTATTTCACAAATCTGCAAATCGACCGATCGGGGAACATCCGCCTTGACGGATGTAATTCCCAAAAGGAAAAATTCGCAAACTCCTTTCCATGATTCAAATTCTTCTGCCGGCAAACCGGTCACTTCAAGAAAAGCTTCGCCTCTTTCCGGAAACGCAAAACTGTATTCGATCGCCGGATGATTTTCCAAGTAGAAAAACAAACTTCTCACCAGAACCGAAACGGCAGCGCACACCGGATCTCCGAGTTTCAGCCGGCGGCCGGCGTGACCGGTTACCGACAACCCGTAAAGGCAACCGCCCCGAACGCGGGCGGAAACGTCAATCATCAGCCGACAACTTCTTCGACTTTGACAAACGAATACGGCTGACGGTGACCGATGGTCCGCATATAACCTTTCCGTTTTTTGAATTTAACAGTCGTCACTTTCTTGTCTTTCTTCAAATCTTGAACAGAGACAACGACTTTTGCATTTTGAACATAAGGCTGTCCGACGGAAACTTTATCGCCGTCGCTGACCAATAAAACCGAATCGAATTCGATTTTATCGCCCGTTTCATTGTCCAATTTATCAACCTTCAAAACGGCATCTTTTTCCGCCTTATACTGTTTGCCTTTAATTTCAACCAAAGCGTACATAACTATCCCTCGGAAACAAATCTTCGTTCTTCTATATCATATTCAAAGAAAAATAACAAGAGGTTTTTACATCTTTTTTAAATATGGAATTCCTGTCAGATAAAAAGCCTTCTTCATAACCTCTAAAACAGCCTTTACCAGTTTCAGACGGGCAACACCTGTTTCTTTGTCTTCGGCATTTAAAACCGGGTAATCATGATAAAAGCGGCTGAAAGTTTTTGCCAAATCATAAAGATATTCGGTTAAAACCGACGGATCCGATTCGGTCGCCGCCTTGCGGACGCGGTCGGGATAAGCAAGAACCGCTTTGATCAGCCGCCGCTCCGAAGCCGAGTTCAATTTTTCGGGCACAAATTCGATTCCGCTGAATTCCTCCTTTCGTTCTTCGAATTTGGAAAGGATAGCGGTCATGCGGGTCGCCATGTATTGCAAGTAAGGACCGGTTTCCCCGTTAAAAGAGAGAGATTCTTTTGGATTAAAAACCATGTCTTTCGTCGGAGATTTTGAAAGCAAAAAGTAATTGAGCGCACCGAGAGCGATCTTTTCCGCCGTTTCATCAACGTTTTCTACTTCTGCACTCTTTTCTTTATTTTTCATCTCTTCTTTTGCCATCTGAGCCAGCTCGTTCAGCAAGTCATCGGCATCAACAACCGTCCCTTCCCGGCTTTTCATCCGTCCTTCGGGAAGATTGACCATTCCGTAAGAAAGGTGGCGAAGATTCTTCGCCCAGCTGTACCCCAACTTTTCGAGAACATAAAACAGAACTTTAAAATGATACTGCTGTTCGCTGGCTACGACGTAAATCATCTGATCAAACGGCCAATCTTTGTGTCGGGCGACAGCTGTTCCCAGATCCTGTGTAATGTAGAGGCTGGTTCCGTCCGCGCGCAGAAGAACCTTTTTATCCAGACCGATCGGAGCTAAATCGACCCAAACCGAACCGTCGCTTTCTTTGTAGAAAATCCCCTCTTCCAATCCGCGAAGGATATCGGCCTTCCCCTGTAAATAAGTTTCACTTTCAAAGTAAAAGCGGTCGAAAGAGACATCGGTGCGCCGGTACGTCTCTTTGATGCCGGAAACCGCCCAATCGTTCATCTTTTTCCACAAAGCACGCACCTCTTCGTCGCCGCTCTCCCAGTCAATCAACATTTTCCGAACCCGTTCCATTGCCGACGGATCGGCTTTCGACCACTGTTCAAAACGGACATACCAATCTCCAACAAAACGATCGCTTTTGACCCCGGCGGTTTCCGGGGTTTCCCCGCCGCCGAATTCCTTGTACGCCAGCATCGACTTGCAGATATGGACGCCGCGGTCGTTGATCAAATTGACTTTAACGACTTCGGCTCCGTCGGCTTTCAGTATCCTTGAAACGCTCTCTCCGAGCGAATCGTTTCGCATATGACCCAAATGAAGCGGCTTGTTCGTGTTGGGGCAGGAAAACTCAATCATAACCCGCTTTCCTTTTCCTCCATCGGTTTTTCCGAAATCGGGATTTTCAGCGCTCTCCGCCGCCATTCGCGCTAAATCGGGAAGATTGTAAAAGAGGTTGACGTAGGCGCCGGCAGCTTCCGTTCGGCAGCCGGAAATTTCTTGTACAAGCGGAGCAACAGCCGCAGCAATTTCCGCCGGATTGGTTTTGAAGACTTTAGCGTAAGGAAACATTGGAAAGGCCGCATCGCCCAACTCTTCCTGAGGCGGCAGTCCCGGAATCGGTTCGGGAAAATTTCCCGCATCCGTTTGACGCTCTTCCGCCAACCGTTTTAAGGCGGCCGCCACGGCTTGCGCCGCTTTTTTCGCTTCACTTTCCATACAAACTCCTTGAGATTACGATTTTAAAGCAAGTTTTTCGATATTATAAAAATCGGAGAGAACCGTTTTGGCTTCGCGGACCGATTCGATGAGCTTCTTTGAATTTTCTATAAATTCTTTGTTGTTGACGGTTTTAAATGATTTCAAATTGGAAACGGTATCGTAACTTTCGGATGATTCTCCGTACAAAAAACCGGTGAACAATTTTTCCAGGACGTCGATATTGACGATAAACTCTTGGATCTCCCGGGAAATATCCACTTCTTTCATATCGATAATATTGTGCAGAAAACCGGAGTTGGAATTGAGCACCTCGGCGTCGGTCAGCGAACACGCCGCTTTCAGATTTTTAAAAATAGACCCGTTTTTTGAAAACATCTTTTCGATTTCGTTGATGTATTCAAGGGTCGAACGGGTTTTGTTGTAAACATTGGAAAGGGCCGTTTTGTTTTCCTGCTTATAGAAAAGCCCTTCCGCCAGCATCGGCTTGACAACGGCGGAAATTCCGTTCATCTGGGAGGAGATGAAAAATTTGCAGAAGGCCAGAGTTTTTTCAAAGACAACAGTGACATTGACATCCGACCAAACCTCGTTGACATAGCCTTTCAGATACGGGAAAGAATCAAGCCCGTAAATTTCCTTCATTTTTAAAGTCAGATTATTTAATTGAATCAAGTGCGAGTATTTATCGATCAAACGGTCCCGATAGCGCGAAACGCGGTTCTTAAATTCGAAAAACCAGTCGTCGGACGGTTTTTTATCTTCCTGCGGCGAAAACGAAGTGGTTTTCAAAGCAAATTCCGCCAAATCTTCGATCGGAACAATTTTTTGAAACCTTTTAACTGAATTGAGCAGAGAATTCAGATACTCCATCATCTCTTTTCTGTTGAATTTATCCCTATTTTCCGATTTTTTAATAACATATGCAATCAGCAGAATAAAAAAATCACAATTCGGAGCCACAGAAAAGTCCGAAAAAACGACAGCCAGGTTTTTCAATTCATCCGCAACGGAGGAAGCGCTCCGGTTCAAAATCAGTTTATTAATCAGCAAACGAAACGGATACGCTGTCAAATTCCGGCAGGCGCTTAAATCATCGGCAACAACCTGAATACGCTCTTTAATCGGAGTCGGAAATTTCAGCAGAAAGGTGTTAAATTCGTCATTCAGCCGCCGCCGAATGACGGACACATCATTGATATCTTCGGTTACAAAATGACTCAAAGTAACGGAATCCCTGAATTTCAGAGCCGTATCGGGGAAAAGTTCTTCAAAAGCAAAAAAATAAAAGTCTCCCGGTTCGTTTTCTCCCTCAACGGACTTTAAAAACGTCTTCATTTGATTCAAACTTTCATGAAGAAGCGCAATCTGATCGGCAAAAATGTTAGTCAGTGTAAATCCGTCCGAAGAGATCATCGGCGTCGGAGGCGATGACAGGGAATTACCCAAATTTTCGAGAAGCGTCATTTCGACGGCTTTATTGAAATCAATCCTTTTAAAGAGTTGTTTGCAAAAAACCAGAAATTTCTGCAAAAGTGAAAGTTTTTCGTATTTTTGGCGAAGTGTACGAATCCGTTTTTCATTGTATTCGATTTTCTTTTCTTCTTCGTGTGAATCTTTGATCTCCCTGAAAGGAATCCCGGCGGACGATGAAGGCGCCTGTCTGCCTTTGAGTTTTTTTAAAAGCTCTTCACGCTCAGCCTCCTTGACCTCATGAGCCAATTCACTCAATAAAGTTCGATCGTCCATAAATTTATTATACCGAAAAACGAAAGACAGTCAAACCTTTTTCCTGTGATGTTGTCAAAAAATAAAAAAATCTTTATAATTGATACAAATAATGGAGTTTCCTATGGAGCGAATCTTTATCTTTGACACGACTTTGCGCGACGGCGAACAGGCTCCCGGCGCGTCAATGACCCTTGATCAAAAACTGGCTGTCGCCAGGCAGTTGGAAATTCTCGGCGTCGATATTATTGAAGCGGGATTTCCCGTCTCTTCACCGTACCAGTTTGAAACGGTACAGGCGGTTGCCGCTGAGATCAGAAATGCCACAATCGCCGCATTGGCAAGGGCCGTCCGCAGCGACATCGATAAGGCGGCCGAATCGATTCGGAAGGCCTGTTCGGGGCGTATTCACACGTTTATCGCGACCAGCCCCATCCATATGGAATACAAACTGAAAAAAACACCGGACGAGGTGCTGGCGATGGCGGTTGAAGCCGTCCGGTACGCGCGCAATCTCTGCGGCGAAGTGGAATTTTCCGCCGAGGACGGCACCCGCAGCGACATCGATTTTCTCTGCCGCATAACCGAAAAGGTGATTGAAGCCGGCGCCCGCATCGTCAACATCCCCGATACCGTCGGTTATTCGACTCCGGAGGAGTACGGCGCGCTGATTGCCGCCATCCGAAACCGCGTACCGAACATCGATAAGGCCGTTCTTTCGGTTCACAACCACAATGATTTAGGAATGGGCGTTGCGACCAGTCTTGCGGGGATTCAAAACGGAGCCCGGCAAATCGAATGTACCGTCAACGGTATCGGCGAACGCGCCGGAAACGCCGCCATGGAGGAGATTGTGATGGCCATGAAGGTCCGCAAGGATCTCTTTCCGTTTGAAATGAAGATCGATACCCGCCAAATCTACAAGACTTCGCGTTTGGTGGCAAACACCATCGCCTACCCGCTGCCGAAAAACAAAGCCGTGGTCGGCGAAAACACCTTCCTCCACGAATCGGGAATTCATCAGGACGGCGTGCTCAAGCACAAACAGACTTATGAAATCATGCGTCCTGAAGACGTCGGCCGCGAAGTCAATAACATTGTTCTCGGCCGTCACTCCGGACGCAACGCCATACTCACCCGAATTCAGGAGCTGGGAATCGCTTTATCCCCCGAAGAAACCGAATTGGTGTACAACCGTTTTCTGAAGGTGGCCGATAAGAAAAAAGAGGTTTATGACGAAGATCTCTTTTCCATTGTTAACGACGAACTCGGACGCCAGAACTCATTTTACACCATGGACTATTTCAATATCATCTCCGGGAATGCGCCGCTGATTCCGACCGCTACGGTTGAGCTCAAATACAACGGAGAGAGTTACCGGGAAGCGGCTGTCGGCGACGGTCCGGTTGCGGCCGTTATCCGCGCCATCGACCGCATTACCGGGCTGAAAACCCGGCTGACAGAGTTCAACCTGCAGGCCGTCACGCCGAACAAAAATGCTCTCGGAGAGGCCGGCGTCAGCGTGCTGATCGACGGGAAAAACTACAGCGGACGCGGCAGCTCAACCGATATTCTGGAAGCAACGGCCAAAGCGTATTTAAATGCAGTCAACAACTACTGCATTCATAAAAACCGGCCGGAAGCGGAATGTTAAACGTTTGACGGAATTATCAATCCGCCGCTATTCGGAAACGTCGACGACAGCCGTACCGGAAAGCCAATTCCGGCCGATAAGAGCGGGATATTTCATCCGACTGCGATCGCTTAAGGTCCACCCGCAACGACGGCTCACTCCGCGAACGGTTGAGCTCAGCATCACAACGGGACGGATTTCGTCTGTATCCGAGCGCCTGACAGTAACGGTTTCGGCAAGCGGCAGACAGTAACGCTCTCCGTTTAAGGTAAAAAAGACCTTTTCGCCGCTGCGGGAGACGACTATCCTGTCGGCGCCTAAAGAACAGTATGCCGCTCCGGTATCTGTACGGGCTTCGGCAGAAAACGACAGATCTTCCAAAAGAACATTTTCGACAGCACCAACCGTTATCAATGTCCGGCAGCTCAGCATGAGAAAGCCGGACAAAAATAATGTTAAAAATGACGGAATCCGCATCATCCTTTCAAAACCGCCTCCGTTTTTCCGAAGCCGCCGCATTCGGGACGGGCGAATTCAAAGCTCTCCACATAACGGCAGCTTTGCAGCCAGCCGCGGACCCGTTTCTGCAGAATTCCTTCCCCTGTTCCGTGAATGACTGAAAAACGGTGTAATCCGGCAAGAATAAGACGGTCCACATAACTCTCCAAAGCGGCGACCGCTTCGTCTCCCGTCATTCCGCGGAGATCCAATTCCGAAGAAACTGCGCCTGCCGTTCCGCAGCGGAAAAAGGCGGCGGCATTTGTCACTATTTTGGGAGAGGGCGCGCACGGTTTCAAATCGGCCTCTTTAACCGTCAGTCGCAGCGAACCGGTTTCGGCGAGCCACTTGCCCTTCCCGGCCGGCCGCACCAATACGGCGCGCTGTCTGCTTTCTCCGACGAAGACCTCTTCTCCCGGAGAGAAAACGTGACGGTTTGCCGCCAAAACCGCGGCCTCCTCCCTGGCGGCCGCCTCTTTTAAGCGGCGCGCTTTTTCGTTAAAATGCGACAGTTGTGTTTCAAGGTCCTTGATGACAGCGGCGGAAGGCGTCCGGCTTTTTTGTGACAGTTCGCGTACCTCCTGCCGCAGACGGCGCACTTCCGCCGCCACACCGGCTTTCTGTTCGCTTTTGAGACGGTAAACGTCGGCGCGGTGGGCAATTTCCTTCAATGCCAGCGCCCGTTCCCGTTCTTTCAGCGCCGCCTCTTCTTTTCGGACGGCGGTTTCGCGGAGCGCCAATTCGCGCCGTTTATCCAGCAGCTCATTCATCAGTTTCGCTGTTTCGGGGATCTCTTTTTCGAAAAAGAGTCTCGCCTCGGACAACACCGAATCCGGCAGTTCCAAAACGGCGGCAATATCGATGGCGTGCGCCTCTCCGGCGGCGTCCGGTATCACCGCATAAGAGGGACGCATTACTTGTGAATCGAAAGCCATTGCGAAAGCGCTGAAATCCGGGGAAAGCAGAGCCCTCTCCTTGATTAATCCGTTGTGAGTCGTCAGAAAAACCGCGCTCCCCTTCTCTTTCAGTGCGTTCAGCAGAGCCAAACCGAGCGCTCCTCCTTCCAGGGGATCGGTTCCGGAGGCAAACTCATCAAGCAGAACAAGAGAATTTCCCCCGGCACTCTCTAAAATCCGTTTCATGCGGTTCAAATGGGCGGAAAAAGTCGAAAGCGCTTCGGAAATCGACTGACGGTCCCCGATATCGCAAAGAATGTTCCGGAAGAACGGCAGCCGCGTACATCCGTCGGCAAAAACACCGAGTCCGCTTTGCCGGCAAAAAACGGCCAGACCGATGCTTTTCAGCAAAACCGATTTGCCTCCGGCATTCGGTCCCGAAATGACGTTGCAACGCCGGCAGGCTCCCGGCGTCAGAGGAACGGCGGATTTTCCCAGCTGCGGATGCGTCACTCCTGAGAGAAATATTTCCGCTCCCGTTTTGACAAACACCGTTTTGAATGCCAGATGAAAACGGCAGCGGGCCTGCAGCAGATCCCAAATTTCCATGCGGCGGCGCAAATCCGACAGCGTTCCGCGGTTTTCGCTCACAAGAGCGGAAAGGCGGCGGAACACCGCGGCCAGTGCCGCCTGTTTTTCATTGGCCGCCTCCGTCAGGCGGTTGTTGAATTCAACCAATTCCTGAGGCTCTATAAAAACGGTGGCTCCCGTTGACGAACTTTCATGGACAATGCCTTTGATTTTTCCGGAAAAATCGGCTTTCACCGGCAAGACAACCCGGCCGGAGCGGATGGTTTCGGTTTCGGAGGCAAAGCAGCTTCCGCCGTAGCGTTCAAAACAGGCGCGCGCGGCCGTCAGCAAGCGGGAACGGGCCTGAGCGATTCGGCGGTCGGCGGCGGTCAGCTCGGGAAGATCGCTGCGGAGCTCCCCCGCTTCATTTAAAAAACGCAGGAAGGCCGAACGCAGCTCTTCGGCGAGCGGAAAGTCAAAAAACGGCTGCAGAATTTCAACCGCCTCCGCGTTAAGCGCCGTTTCTTCGGTTTTCGTCCGGAAAAAACGGTTCAAACGGCAGCAGGCGTCGGTCAGAGTCCAAACGGCGGCCGCCTCTTCCGGCTCGATGCGGACGCCGGCGACAGCGGCGCGCTCCAGCGTTTCCCGGACGGGTTTCAGCGAAAACGCCGGAGTTCCGGCTTCGCAAAAAAACGCGGACATCGGGCTCAAAACGCTTTCAAGTTCATCCAAGCGCCGTTCATCGGTTTCGAATAAAAACCCGGGCGTCAGCAATCCGGCGCTTTCTTGGGAAAAACAGAACTCTTTCAGTTTCAGGACAACCGATTCGGCGCCCAACGCTTTCCAATCGGTCAAATCTTCGCAACGGCTGCCGTCAGTGTCATAAAAATGCGTTTTCACCGCCTGCTCCCGTAACGGTGTTCAATCTGCCCGTAAAGATTGGTGTACGACAGCCACCGGTCTTCATCCAATTCTCCGTTTTCGGCCGCTTCCCTGACGGCGCAGCGCGGCTCTGAAATGTGCCGGCAGCCGCTGACAGCGCAGTGTTCCGCGAACGGATCAAAATCGGGATAGTGAAACCGCAGATCGGCCGCTTCAATTCCGTAAACTTCAATTTCCCGAATGCCGGGAGAATCGATGATTTCAGGAAGTCCGTTTTCCGCCGGAAACAGCAGGGAGTAGTTGGTGGTGTGCCGTCCCCGGTTGTATTTCTGAGAAACCGAAGCGACGCGCCGGCCGGCGTCAGGACGCAGCGCATTCAGCAGAGACGATTTTCCGACTCCGGATTGACCGACCAAAAACAGACAGCGGCCGTCAATCGCGCTGCGGACGGCTTCGATACCGCGGTTTTCTTTTACGGAAACAAAAAAGAGTCGGACGCCGATCGATTCAAAACCCCGCAACCGTTTCCTCTCCTCTTCCGTCGCGGAAAAGTCGGTTTTGTTGCAAATCAGCCACCGTTCGCAGTTTTCGGGCGCTGAGACGAAAACCCGGTCGAGGAAACGCGGCCGGAACGGCGGTTCCCGGACACAGGTAACCGCGGCCAAAATATCAAAACCGGCCGCAATCGTCTGAGGTTTGCGCAGTTTTTTATTGAAGCGGATGAAAGCGTTTTTTCTCGGCAGCCGGGAAGTAATGAGACCCTGCGGCGGATTCAAAGAGGTTTCCTCGAATTCGACCGAATCGCCGGCGGCAAGCGGATTGTATTCCTCCGTTTCCGTAATGAGCGTCTTTCCCTTTAAACGGCATTCATAGCGGAGTTTTCCGCTTAAAACCGTAAAAACGTTATTAATACCGCACAAAACCGTTCCCTGCATGGTTTCAGATTACCCGATAGCGGCGTTGCGGTCAACCGTTTTCGGGAAAAAGAATTGACAATTCCCGCTCCTCCGATTATAATTCGGTATGTTTGACGAAACCGTTTGCCGGACCGAAGGATGTGCGAATCCGTGCGCCGACGGACAGACATTCTGCTGCCGCTGTCTTCCCGAAAACGAAAGGGAACGGTTATATGCCGCCGTTGCCGGCGATCTGCGCTCTTCCGCGGTATGGGAAAACCGGAATTTCTCCCTGATGACATTCCGCAACGAAGATTTTTCGGAAAAACTGGTTTTTGCCTCTTCGTTTTACGGCGTTGTTTTCGAAAACTGCCGTTTTGACGGAAGCCGTTTTTTTGCCTGTTTTTTTGAAAAAGCCGTTTTTGACAGCTGTTCGTTCAAAGAAACCGAATCGAAGTACAACATTACCGGAGGTTCCGTTATCCGAAAGACTTCGTTTGCGGGCTCTGACATTCTTCACTCCAATTTTATCGGATCGGAGATCGAAGAGAGCGATTTTTCCGAAACCGATCTCTATTCTTCGACCTTTTTCCGCGCCGCCCTGAAACAGGTCAATTTCTCCAACTGCAATTTAAAAAAGACCGATTTCCGCGCGACAAGGCGGGAGTCGGTTTTGTTCCGTTATTCGAATTACGAAGAGGCGTTTTTTGACGGAGGTTCGGCGCTGTGAACCTTTTCCCGTTTTTCAACGAAGACGGTTTTTCCAACTCGTATATTCTGGCGGCGGAAAAAAACAACTGCCCGTGCGTCATCATCGATCCGTCCGATTTTACCCTCGAAATGCTGCAACTGACGGAGAACCGCGGGTACCGCGTCGAAGCGGTTTTTTTGACGCACTACAACCGTCTGCATGTTACCGGACTGACGAAGCTGTCGAAAATTTACCGCCCCGCCGTATACACGCCGCGGATCGGCGACAAAGAGAATTTTGATATGACAGAAATCGGCGAGCGTAAAACGGTTTCGGCCGCCGGCATAGAAATCCGAATCGTGAATTTTTTGGGAGATTTCGGCAACGCCGTTTTTTACCGCGTCGGAAACTTTCTTTTCACGGGAGATTTGTATCAGGCCGGCGACTGGCACGCCGAGGAGGAAATTTTTACCGTCAACCACGCATTTATCGTAAAGAGTCTCAGAAATTATCTGTGCGCCGGAAAAGGCAATCCGCTCATTTATCCCGGTTTCGGAGCGCCGACTTCGTTCCGGCTGGAATTTCCCGAATGTTTTTCATGAAAAAAACGGCGCTGACGGCGGCGGCCGCGTTTTTACTGATTTCCTGTGCCCTTTCCTCACCCGGCATTACCGGAAAAACCTGCGCCTTCGTTTACGGCATCTCCGATTATTCCGATTATGCCGGAAGCGTCGGGCTCAGCGCCGCGTCGCTGCGGGCGTGCCAGTTTGACGCGCAATCGTTTGCGGACGCTTTGGAAACCGCCTATGGAGATTCCGTCGAAATCATCCTGCGCATTGCCTCAAACTCGGCGTCATCGGTCTCTTCAGGCGGCGGACGTCCGACAAAATCCCGGATTCTTGCCGATTTCCGCGAAACCGCCGCTTCCCTTTCAGCCGAAGACCGGTTTATTTTCTACTTCGCCGGACACGGCGTTTCCGTCAGCGCGTCGGAGGTTGACGATACGGATTTCGGCGAATACGGCGAAACGGCTGTTTCTTTTTCCTCCCGGGAATATTTATGCCTTTCCGTCGAAAATCCGGGAGAAGCGGCCGAACGAAAAGATGTGTTTTTAAGCGACAGGGAGCTGCGGGACGCGTTGGCGGACGTTCCGTGCGAACGGAAATTTGTTTTTCTGGACTGCTGCCATTCAGGAGGGATGATTTCCTCTTATCCCGACGTCAACGGATCGATTCAGAACGGATTCTCCGACTCCAAAATGCATCTGGCAATACAGACATATGTCGGCGGCCGGTCAGAGGCGGAAGCGCAGGCGCATAAAAACACATGGATGCTGGCGGCCGCAGGCGAAACCGGTTTAAGTTACGAAAGCGCCTCTCTCGGGCACGGATTTTTTACCTATGCCGTTTTACTCGCTTTTGCCGAAGGGGATCTCAACGGGGACGGCTTCGTTTCCTGGAGTGAACTGACCGCTTACACGGCCGCCGAATCCGCGGCGATTCTGGATGAAATCGACGACATTTCCGGCAGCCGGAAGGCGGCCGGCGATATGCTGGTCACCTGCGGCAGCGGAGGCGAAGATATTCTGTTTGTTCCCGTGACGCCGTCAGTCGGGTCGGTTCTTTGATTCGGGTTTCACCGGCTTTCCGCGGAGTTCGTAAATACGGTCGCGGATGGCCGCCGCTTCTTCAAAATCGTAAGCGGCGGCGCATGCCAGCATCCGGGTTTCCAATTCTTTGATGTAAAGCCGTTTATCCGACGGACGGAAAAGGTTGTATTTTTCCGCCGTTTCCCAGGCGGAAGAAGCGGCCGCATAGTTTTTTTCGTCTTTTTTGCGTCGGATCAAAATATCATCCACTTTTTTGACAATCGACTTCGGAGTAATGTGATGCTCCTCGTTGTAACGACGCTGCAGCGCGCGGCGGCGGGCGGTTTCTTCAACCGCCTCTTTCATAGCATCGGATTCTCGGTCGGCATACATAATGACCTTTCCGTTGACATTCCGCGCTGCCCTGCCGATGGTTTGAATAAGACTGGTTGCCGAACGCAAAAAGCCGATTTTATCTGCATCTAAAATCGCAACCAAGGCAACCTCAGGCATATCTAAACCTTCTCTCAACAGATTAATTCCGATCAGAACATCAATCTCCCCCGTTCGAAGCTGTTTGATGATTTCCACCCGCTCAATGGTTTCCACTTCGGAGTGCATATACCGAACCTTCAGCGAACGGTTCAGAAAATAAGAAGTCAGATCCTCGGCCATTTTCTTGGTTAAAGTTGTGATTAACGAACGTTCGTTTGCCTGAATTCGGGCGCAAATTTCTTTGTACAGATCGTCGATTTGCCCTTCCGTCGGGCGGATTTCGATTTCAGGATCCGTCAGTCCGGTCGGACGGATGATCTGTTCGACCATATGGGAGCACAGACTCCTCTCCCATTTTCCCGGTGTTGCCGAAACACAGATGACGCGGTCCAAAAGCGATTGGAATTCACTGAAAACCAGCGGCCGGTTGTCCAATGCGCACGGCAGACGGAATCCGAAGTGAACCAGATTTTCTTTCCGGCTGCGGTCGCCTTCATACATTCCTCCGATTTGCGGAACCGTGACATGAGATTCGTCAATAATGGTCAGAAACTCCTTCGGAAAGTAATCGATGAGAACCGCCGGACGTTCACCCGGTTTGCGCCCGTCAAGAATGCGCGAATAGTTTTCGATTCCGCTGCAGTATCCCAACTCCCTCATCATTTCAATGTCGGATTCGACTCGGATTCTCAGACGCTGAGCCTCCAAAACGCGGTTTTCAGCCGACAGCTCGGCCTCGCGCGCCTTCAGCTCCTCCTCGATTTCAACCAATTTCGCGCGCATCTGCTCTTCCGGCATGACAAAGTGCTTCGCAGGGTAAATGACAAGGAATTCGGGAGTTTCGTAAACGGCGCCGGTCAGCGGATCGAATTTTTTGATTGAAACGACGGTATCCCAGTCAAGTTCGACGCGGTAAGCGGATTTTTCATAAGCCGGCTGAATTTCGAACACATCTCCGCGGATGCGGAATTTTCCTCTCTCCAAAAGAGCGTCGTTGCGTTCGTATTGGAGGGCAATCAAATGAAGCGACAACTCCCGTAAATCGACGCTCTTTCCGAGTGTCAGGGAAATCCTCATGTCGCGGAAGTTGTCGGGATTTCCGATACCGTAAATACAGGAAACGGTCGCGACGATGATGACATCCCTGCGTTCCAACAGGGATGAGGTCGCCGAAAGGCGAAGCCGTTCGATTTCGTCGTTAATCGACGCGTCTTTTTCTATATACAAATCTTTGGAAGGAACGTATGCTTCCGGCTGATAGTAATCATAATAGGAAACGAAATATTCGACAGCGTTTTCGGGGAAAAAAGACTTGAATTCGCGGTAAAGCTGCGCCGACAGCGTTTTGTTGTGAGAGATAATCAAAGTCGGCATCTGAACCTCTTCAATAACCTTCGCCATGGTAAAGGTTTTTCCGCTGCCGGTGACTCCCATCAAAGTCTGGATTTTTTCACCGCGGCGGATTCCTTCCGTCAGCTCTTTGACGGCCTTAGGCTGATCGCCGGCCGGCTGATAGTCGGAACGGAGACGAAACGGTTTCATGCCCATCCTCCGCTCACTTGACAATGAACGCGCGGTCTGAAAGGGTGACAGTCAGCGTTTTTTCCTCTTTCCCACGGATGACGGTGACGTCAATCTGATCGCCCGGCCGCGTTTCTTCCAGCGCGCCGAACAAATCGCCGAAGGTGTGTACAGGGGTTCCGCCGACAGCCGTGATGATGTCTCCTCCGAAATAAATAAAACTGTTTCCGTATCGGACCGGCCGCCGTTTGTCGCCGCCTTTCAGCCCCGCTTCGCCCGCGGCCGACTGTGCGGGAATTTCGGAAATTAAAATGCCGCTTGAAACCGGCAGCTGGGCATAGTGCGCAATCCGGGAATTGATTTGCACGGGAACAATGTCAATCCAACCGCGCTTGACTTTTCCGTAGCGAATCAAATCGGGAATCACGCGCCGCGCCGTATCGACGGGTACGGCAAACCCGATGCCGACCGATCCGCCGCTCGGTGAATAGATAATCGTATTAATGCCTATCAATTCTCCGGCGGAATTGAGCAACGGCCCGCCGGAATTGCCCGGATTGATTGAAGCATCGGTTTGAATCATGTCTTTGATGACGAGATTATTGCCGCCGCGGACCGGACGGGAAACGCCGGAGATGATTCCCTGCGTCAGCGTCCGATCGTAGCCGAACGGATTGCCGATCGCCAGTACTTTTTGCCCGACTTCAAGCGCGGCGGAAGAGCCGAAAGGAATGACCGTCAGTTTCTTCCCTTCAGCGTCGATTTTTAACACCGCCAAATCGTTTTCAGGATCCCGTCCGACAATGGTGCCTTCGTATGAATCACCGTCGGAAAGGGTGACGTACACCTTATACGCTTTGGCAACCACATGAGTATTGGTAAGAATGTAACCGTCTTCACTGATAACGGCCCCCGAACCGCTGCTGCCTTCCCGGGGAATCGGTTCGAAAAGCCAGTTGTACCCGATGACCTCCGTTGAAATATTCACAACGGCGGAGTTGTAGCGGTCGTAAATCGCAATGGAATTGCGTTCATCTTCCAGCGCCGCGCTTTGAGAAAGCGCCGAAATTTCTACGGCGGAGGCTTCGCCCTGTCCGGGAAGCGTTTCCACCCATCCGAAAACGGAAGAATCCGGTTCGTCCGAATCCGCCGCGAAGACTGCGGATTCATCTCCCCTATTTTCCGATCCGAGAAAGAAAAAAACACCGCCTGCAGCGGCCATTCCCGTCAAAAAACAGACGGCAACGGTTAAAAACAGCTGTTTTCGGGTATAAAATTTCATCGCTCCCTCCGATTCAAATATACCCTATTTTCAGGCTTTCGACCACCCCTTTACTCAATCTCCCCGCAGTCGGAATGCTTTTTCCAAATCTTTTACTTCCACGCGCAAAGAGCCGCGGTAATCGGCGATGGTCAGACTTAACCGCGTCAGATTGAGAACGGAACGCATTGAAAGCCCATTCCGGCGGCAGTAGCTGCCGAACTCCGTTTCCGCATCATCGGTCATACGGCAGAACCTCTTCAGCGCGTCCGGCGGCAGCAAACCGTTCGGCGCACCGCGGAGATTCACCGTTTTTTTTCGGATTTCGGCGATTTTCATCCGGACTTCCTCCGATGTGCGCGGATTTAAAACGGTCGCCCGCGCCCCGTTTGTTCCGGAACTTTTCCATTTCCAGTGAATCGAAAGGCGGTCGGCTATCGCTCCGCCGATTTTATTTCGGTAACGCTGAATTTCTTTGACGGAACAGAGACAGACCGCGTTTGCCCGCCCGCGGTTTCCGCACGGACAGAGATTGGCGGCCATTGCCAATAAAAAATCCGCCGGGAAACGGCTGCGGACTCCCGCCCGCGAAATCAGAATCCGCCGCTCTTCCAGAGGTTCCCTCAGGGCCTGCAAAATGACTGAAGAAAATTCGGAGGCTTCATCCAGAAACAGCACCCCGTTGTGAGCCAATGAGATTTCTCCCGGTTTCAGCCCGACTCCGCCGCCGATGATTCCTTCGGCCGAAGCGCTGTGATGCGGAGCGCGGAACGGAGGCCTTGTTAAAATTCGTTCGTCGTCAAGCTCACCTGCCAATGAATAAATCCGCATGGTTTCCAGCCGTTCCGCTTCGGTTAAATCGGGCAACAGCGTCGGCAGCCGGGTCACCGCCATCGTCTTTCCGCAGCCGGGAGGGCCTGTCAGCAAAAGATGGTGTCTGCCGAGAGCGGCATAAATCAGCGCCTCCTGCAGCAGTGGTTCTCCGATAATTTCCGATAAATCGCCGCAGCCGCATCCTTCAAAACTCTCAAAAGAGGACGGAAGCGTTGCGGACGGCGGTTTGTCTCCGGCCGCCAATCGGATAACGAGTTCGGCCGCCTCTTTAAGCGACGAAACGGCAAAAACCTCGCCTTTTCCGGATAAAAGCGCTTCGTTCTGATTTTCTTTGGAGACAATGAAAATTTCGGCTCCGGCTTCCGCTCCTGCCGCCGCCGCAGCGATGACTCCGTCGCAGCGGCACACCTCTCCGGAAAGTTTCAGTTCCCCCATCGCCATAACGGAAACCGGCGGTGAGGGAATCAACTCTGCCCGTTCCATGATTTTTAACGCAATCGCCAAGTCAAGAAACGCCGACTCTTTGCGCACGCTCCCGGGATAAAGATTGACATAAATCTTTTTCGGCGGACAGATAAAACCGGAGTTCGAAAGAGCCAGCCGCACGCGGTCGGCCGATTCCCGGACGGCAACAGCCGCATAGCCGACAATCTGAATCATCGGAAGCCCTTGCCGCAGTTCGGCTTCCACTTCGACCGGCGTCGATTCATACCCGATATTCAAACAACCGAATATTCTCATACCCTTATTAATGGGTAAAACGACGCTTTTGCGGCCTTATTGCATCCGATTTTTTAAAGTTTCGATCGTTTCACTGCAAAGACGGTCGCAGCGTTCGTTCAGCTCACAACCGTCATGTCCTTTAACCCAAATCCAATCGATTTTCAGTTTTTCATTGACCGCATCCAGCCGTTGCCACAAGTCGATGTTTTTAACCGGTTCTTTGGAAGACGACTTCCAATTCCGCTGCTTCCATTGGGAAATCCATTGAGTAATGCCGTTTTTGACGTACATGCTGTCGATATGAAAACGAACGGCGCTCCCGTCGCCGAATCTCCCGCGGCAATTTTCCAATGCTTCGATGGCGGCGGTCAGTTCCATCCGATTGTTGGTGGTTTCGTATTCCCCTCCGGAAAATTCAAAGATTTCGCCTTCCGCGGAAATGACAAAAGCCCACGCTCCGGTTCCCGGATTGGGACGGCACCCTCCGTCGCTGTAAATTTCGATTTTTCCGTCAACAGCGCGTTTTTTCTCCGGAGAGACCGGCAGTTCCGTATACGGCCGGATTTCCGGCTCGTATCCTTCCAGCGCAAGTTTTTGCAGCAACTCTTTCTTTTCCTGTTCCCAATCATCCGGCGCCGGTTCTCTTTCGTACAGACGTTCGGCTTCCAAAAAAAGTCCCAGTCCGTCCACTTCGTTCAATTCGATATTCCATTCACCGAGGCGGTAGAGAACCGTTTTTTTGGTCTTTTCGCGGACTTTCTCAAAACCGAGTTTACGGCAAAACTCTTCAAATTCCGAAGGGGAATCGACCGAAAATTCCGTTTCGGCATTGAATTCGCTTGCGTTGAAAATCTTTTTGTCTTTTAGCGTAACCAAAAAATCGGTTTTTCCGGCAGTTTCCAGAGTTCTGAGGCGGAAAAGCGGCGTTCTGTTCCGTCCGAAATACAAGTCTTTTTTAAGCATCGTTTCGGAAGGCTGCCGGGTTAATGTTTCTATCCGTTTTCTGACGCTTTCAAACTCCGGCAATCTGATTTTAAACTCGTATTCCCACATGCCTTCATTATATAAAATATCAAATAAAAAAACAGTAAAAGATATACATTTTCTCTTTTATTGTATATAATTTTAAAGGAGAGAACATGAATATTTTACGAAAGCCGCTGTTGTTTTTGTATTTGATGAGCGTTGCCTCGTGCATTACGCTGGCCTCCGACGCCTATAAAGACAGTTCGGTTCATGCCGCAAGCCCGGCCTCCGGTTCCTATGACGGGTTGATGTACAAACTGACGGTTGAGTGCAACCGACCGGAAACCCTGATCTTTTTAAACGGAGTTCTTTACGGACAAACCGATGCGGACGGCCGCTTTTCACTTAAACTGAGGTCGGCGGCCTACGATTTCAAAGCGTTCAAAAAAGGATTCGCCCCCTACACCGGCAATCTTCGTTTGGATCGGGATCGGGTCATCCGATTTTCATTGGATCCGATCCGGCAGTGAAAACAGGTACATCTCAACCGCTTTTTTGAAAGATTGTTCCGCCGGATCTGAAAAATTCTCTCTTAAAACCATTATCCTTAAAGCCGTCTGTTCTGTTTAAATACCTTTCTGTCAGAGTCTCCTCCTGAATACATTTTGAGGGATTCTTTTTTTTACGACAGTATTAAAAAGGCTCCTTTCGGAGCCTTTCGGTTAATTTTTGATCTTTTTTCCGTAAATGGAATATTCAGCAATCTTCTGCGGATCGGACGGAAAGATGAATCCGAGAAGATAGCCGCTGACGAAAGTGATAACAACGTTAATCAATGCGTAAAGATACGGATGAACCGGTGTATACAAGCCAATCAGCCACGTCGACGCCACTCCGATAATCGTCGCAATTGAAACGCTGATACCGCTGGCGCGCTTGGTAAAAATTCCGAGACAGAAAAGCCCGCACATTGCGCCGCCGACCAAACCGAGAATCGTCATAAAGTTATCCCACAGCGAACGGCTGGAAAGATAAACAAAAATCACTCCGGTTAAGGTTCCGATCAAGCCGAACAAAACCGTTACGATACGGGAAAGCAACAGTCCTTTCTTCTCTTCGGTAGCCAAATCAAACCGCTGGAAAAAGTCCGTTACGATGGCTGCGGTCGCCGAATTGATACTGGTGGAAACCGTTGACTGCGCGGCGGCAAAAATAGCGGCTACGACAAGACCGGCAATACCGATCGGTAATTCCTGTGAAATAAAAACAGGGAAAACATAATCAACCTTATCAATCAGAGGATCGATGTATGTCGGATTGTTCTTGTAAAAAACAAAGAGCGCCGTTCCCAAAAAGAAGAAAAGTGCGCTGGCGACAACGGAAATAATCGTATTGGTCCAGATCGACTTTTTGGCGGCTTTTTCGTCTTTTACCGACATATACCTTTGGACAATCGACATATCGGAAGCATAAGGCACAAGATTTTGCCCGAATCCGCCTAAAAGAACAACCCAAAAAGCAGGAATCATATAGCTTGTCAGCGACCAATCCCATTCGATCATCTTAAACTTATCAGCAGCCACAGCTGTTGTGAAAAATTCAGGAAGACCTCCGACACTGAAAATAATTAAAACAACAGTGACAATCGCTCCGCCGAGTAATACAAAACTTTGAATTGTATCTGTCCAGACAACCGCTTCCAAACCGCCCATAGCGCAGTAAATCATCGACAGAACGCCCATAATCAGAATACAGATCACCTGATTGACTTGAGGATCCGGACTGATGGTTACAATCATTGACAAAGCAATGGCCGGTAAATACATAACGATCCCCATCCGTCCGATATGAAAGATAATGAACGACGCGCTGGCAAACAGACGGGCAAAGAGATTAAACCTTTTTTCCAGATACTCGTAAGCACTGGCAGAGGTGATTCTCCTGAAAAACGGAAGGAAGAAAATAACCACAATCGGTGTGACGATGAACATTGAGAATTGCAAGACAAAATTGACCCAGTTGGTTGCAAATGCTTTTCCCGGAACGGCAATAAAAGTAATGGAAGAAAGCATCGTAGCGAAAATACTGAATGCCGCTACCCAAAACGGAATGCGGCCGCCTCCTTTGAAAAAATCATCGGTGTTCTTATTACGGAAATAGAAAAAAACGCCGACCCCGACAATTCCTAAGAGATAAATGCCGATAACCGAAAAATTAACCCAGCCGAAAGAGGGTTTTACCGCATTTAAAGTAATCCTCCAGACGTCGGGAGTTCGAATCTGCGGTTTCGTCTCACCTGAAATGATATAAATCGGATCGTTTTTTCCGTATCCCGACCGGATAACCGGCGCCGTTACCTGATTGGCGGGAGTTGCCGGAGTTTCCATCCAACTGTCGGTAATGGTATAATATGCAAATCCCTGCTTATGGAATCCGGGGTGGTTTTCCTGTGTCAAATCTCCGTTCACCAGCTGTGTCAGTAAATCACCTTGAGCACCGTTCAAAATAAAAATATGAGCCATTCCGACAGAAACGGCCGAAGCGCCCATTAAAGGAACAGGAGCATCGGATTTGCGGCTCCACAACGATTTTGTGGGATTAAATTCCCAAGTATCGGAAAAAAATTCGTAACGGTCGCCGCCGAGCTCCTTCCGTCCTCCGACAACATAAACCGATTCGTTTTCTCCGTTGAACTGAGAGGCGGCGGCAACCAAAATTCTCTCGCCGCCCGGAAAGACATTCAGATATTCATTGCCGTCGCGGTCAGCCGCATTCACATCACTCCATACAAGAGTTCCGTTTCTGTATGTTGTCTTTAAAAAAGCATCCGACATCGTTTCCGGCGTCGACAAACCGGTCTGTCCGGCAATCAAATAAATATCGTTTCCCATAAGCGCAGCCTGCATATTGGCTAACGGAAACGGCATCTTTCCAGCGTCGGAAATTTCCGCTTCTCCGGTCTGACTGTTCCATCTCAGCAAAAAAACAGTATCAAAGACCTTTTCACCGTTCATTCCGCCGAAACAGAGAATACCGTCGCGGAGCGTAACGGAAGCACCGTAGGCAACGGGCTCCGGCAGGCGCACGGTCTGCTCCTTCCAGCTGCGGGTACCGTCTTCCGATTCGATTAAGGCATAAACGATGTCGGAATAAACTTTTACGGCATCCGCACGCCATTGATGTGTTTCAAAGTTACTCCCGCCGGCAAAAAGAATGACGCCGTCATGATAACCGGCAAAACCGCCTGCCAAACCGTATTCGTCCGGCAACGGAACTTCTTTTGACCATGTCATCAGATCGTTGAAAGCCAATTCACTCTTCTCTTTGTGCTCGCACGAAATGAAAGAAAGCAGCGCCCATAACAAAACAAAAAAAACACCCGACCGTTTAAACATCTGAATCTCCTTAATCGAATCCTGATAATAATGAGATTATATCACAACCTCATGGAAGCTGACAAGGACATTTTACTCCAACTTCTCTGAGGAACGAAATAGACGGCGCTGCCGGTATTGACCTGACGACCGCCTTTGTAATCAAAAGAAAATGCCCACGTACCTCCGTCAAAACCCAATCCGACTTTGGCTCCAAGAAACACATTATTGACAACTTTATCGTTGATACGGGAGCTGTCGCGGGAATAAGTCCATAAACCGAGGAGCGGAATAATCCGATCGGCTTTGGCACGCATTCCCAAAACATATTCCAATTCGTAAGTCGAAAATCCGAGCGCATTGGAGAGCTTTGCCGCTTCCGATCGCTGCGAATCATTTTTTGTAAAGGTATTACTGTAACTCAGCTCAGAGATAACACTGCAAGCGTAATCGGGATCGGCAACCAAAAGCGGAAGAAAGTTATATTCCAAAGAAAACTTGGCCGCCTGTTCCATGTTGTCTTTAAAACGGGAATAATCCGATGAGCCTATGTAGAAATCCGGACTCAAACTGTACGAAACGAAATAAGAAACACCGGATTTGGCTCCGTTTAACGTCAGACTCGGCGTAAACCGCAGTTCGGGGATGTATTTGTTGTTGCTTAAATTGACGCTGTCAAAGTCGACCTGCAGCCGTCCGAGTAAACCAAGAGTAAACATCAGCGCTTCATTGATTTTAAAGCGGTTCTCAAATCCGAACTGAGTGCGGCTTCTTAAAATCAAAGTCGATGTTTTTGAATAGTAAACTCCGTCTTCGATTTCGACTTTAGGAGTCATATTCATATAAATCTGAGTCATAAAAAACGGCGCGATCGTATAAAAATCCCAATTATATGATAAGGCGACGCGCGCCCCCGTCCAAAACGAAAAGTCAGCCAATGTAGATGAAGATCCCGGATCCGTGTTTTTTATCAGGAATTCCGATCCCGTAAACATCGTCATACCGGGTTTTTCAAATGCAGAGTCGGCCATACCGAAGCCGATCTTTCCGTCAGAAGCGTCCTGGGCAAAAAGGAAACCGCCCGCCGAAAACGCCAAAACCAGCAAAAAAAGTATTCGTTTTTTCATTGTCTTCTCCTACTCCTGCAGGTACTCAAACGGGAATGCCACATACGACATGGCATTTCCGCTGATTTCGGAGTACAATCCGATAGCGGGATAACCGGCGTCAGAGTAAATCGGAAGAGGCGCCGCACTGGAATATCCGTAAGCTCCGGAATGAATCAGTTTGGAATAACGCCACTCGATGTCCTCTCCGTCCTCATCCTTAATCAGACCGACCCACATGGTGCCGTTGATACGGGAGGTTTGGTTTTGCGGTGAAGCCAGAATGACTGCCGGGTAACCGTCCACTTCAACAGGATAATTGAAGGCGGTAATCTGACAGCCGCTGCCGGACGCATTGTAAATACCGTCGACCCGTCTCGGTTCGTTCCATGTCTCGCCGCCGTCAGTCGAAAGCATTGTTCCGACAAAACTGACAGAGGTGCGGCAGAAAAGCCGGATGTTGCCGCTCGGCATTTTAACGGGAACGGACTCCGAGAGTTTTCCCGTGTTGCCGTATGTGGTCGGGAAGTTGCCCCGCTCCCACGTGAGACCGTTATCGTCCGACCAAATCAGACCGGCGATTTCGCTGTTCAGAATACCGTCTTCGGAACGGTTGGCGTAAACGGACATTGCCACGCGTCCTTTGTACGGACCGTCATCGACATAAAGTCCGGTTCCGGGACCGGCAATCAGATACGTGACGTAATTGGCAGGGCGGCGGATCTGTCCCGTAATGTTGATCGGATCCGACCACGTTTCGCCGTCGTCATCGCTGTAAACAACATAATTATACGACGTGCGGTAGGCCTGGAAAATCGAACATTTGTACATGACGTTCATTGGTATGACTTCCGTTCCGCCGATCTGCCGCACATACAGAATCTGATCTTCGCCGCCGCCGTCGTAGCACACCTCAAACCGTTCGTTCAGATAGTAATCGGTCGCTACATTGCGGTTATCGTAAATACGCCGCTTAAACGGCTCGTCCAAAACCGCATAACCGTTTTCGTCAAACAGTATTGAACCGTCTTCGTCTGTTTGATACTCCGGATAAACGTCGACGTTTTCCACGTACCAAGTGCCGACACTCATTACATCCGCAGTTGTCGCCTCTGTGGTCCAGACTTCGTCAGAAGACTTCGGCGCGCTGCCGTCCGATACGGCTTTGGTCGGCGTCAGACACATGACGGTCTTTCCGTTGACCGTTTTGAACGGGGTTCCGGAATTGACTTGTGAACCCATCAGACCGGCCCCCCACGGAAACGCATCAGGAACGATGAAAATGCGGCCTGTCTCCCAGTTCTGGAAGAGACAGGAATCGATGAATGAGGCCGAATTTCCTCCCGTGCCGGCCTGCCGCGGCCGATCGTCGAAGGTCAGGCTCGGAATCAGACGGTGGCGTCCGAAAGTCATCCCTCCGTCGGTTGAAATACGGATACCGATGTCAATGTTGGCAGGCGAGTCGGAGTTCCCCGAATAACGGACGTCCTGAACAGCCAAAACCGTTTCGGTCAGTGTTCCGTCGGGATTTCTTAACGTCAGCAAAGCCGGAATGCGGAAGTACTGGGAACGGGTTTCGTCGCCGTTCTGCACCATCAGAAAGTCGGCCAAATAGTCAATATCGGGGAACTGCGGCGACTGATCGACAGTGGATTTCTCCGTATACGAAACAGCCCACGCCGTAATTTCATCACTGAAGGTTACGTTATACATCGAAAGCGGACCGACGGAAGCCGAAGCGTCTGCAGGGTTGACGGACGTTGTGCCGGCGCCGCCCGGAACGGCTCCCAGTGCAAAAACGTCGGTATCCGTTCCGAAAAAGAGCGGAGAACCGGAAACATATTCAATGGTACCGAAGCTACCGAAAAGCGTATATTTCTGCGCCTCCTTATCGTAAACCAGTACCAGCGGAATGTCGTCGCCGGCCAGCATTTCAACCGGAAGACTTTCGTTGAAAAGATCGTTTGAGCCGTCGGTTATCTTCATTCCGATTTTCGTACCGTTCTGGTAAACAGCAAACACAGATCCGTTTGAGGATGTAACCGAAAAAACCGTTTGTTCGTACGCATCCACCGAGGCGACCGAAAAGATGATCGGCATCAAAAGACCGTTAAACGCCGCGTCGGCGCCCTTCCTCAGAGCGTCGATAACAGTTTGAGCGGCAAACTGTGTCTGTCCGTAAGCGGTCATCTGTTCGCCGGAAATCGGCCGGACCGGATCAAAAGGCCCCGTCATTCCGTCGAATTCAAAGAAAATCAGGGAGTCCGACGGCGGCAGCGGCTGGTAACCGAGTGCGATTTCAGGGGAATATCCCGTAGCCGTTTTCCCGTAAGAGTTGGTCAGCGTCAGGGCAAACCGGTAGACGCCGACCGCACGCGGCAGCGTGATTTCAAAGTAAGCGCTCAGATCGGTCAGGTAAGCTGATTCGGGAAAAACGACAAAGTGTTCGGCGTCGCTCTCTTCCGCCGTTACCCAAGCGGCGGCGGTTTCATCGTACCATTCGGCGGCCCACACAATTTCCGTTACGGAAGCGTCGTTGACGGCGGCGCCCGGCGTTGATCCGGAGGGCTGCAACTGAACCGTCGCACCGACTTTCAGGTCGTAAATGCTTTCAATAAATTCAACGACAGGAATCGGAGCTCCCTCTTCAATCACGGAAAAAGCCGTTTCAACAGTTTTGACCGTTCCGTCTTTGGCTCTCAAAGTCCAGACAACGGTGTAGTTTCCCGGCTGCGAAAGGTTGACGCGGCGCGTCAGCGAAATAGTCCGTTTGATGTCGGAAACATCGGAAAGAGTCATGACCTTTTCGCCGTCCTGATTGAAAATTTCTCCCGTCAGCGATGCAATCATGTTCAGCACAACGGCGTCCACAGTCAGCGTCACGTCTTCTCCCAACAGAACTGACGACGGTTCCGCCTTCGAAGCGTCCAAAGCAATGTTTTTGTACTCGGGAATAAGGTAGAGATCGTTGCCGCATGCGCCGAAAACCAAAAAAATCAAAAAATAAAGAACAGATTTTTTCATTCGTCGTCCCCCTGTCAGAATTTGCTGTACGAAGTCGAATAGGATTTATCCCGCTTAAAGACAATGTCGTCTTTGATGACCAGCTGCGTAGCGCCGGTGTTTTCGCTCGGATTGGTCAGACTGTCGACTTTAAAAACACAGTCGTCTTTTTTGCATACGATTTCCGTCAGCTGTTTGTAATCGGTAATGCTGTTCGGAACACCGACAAAGGTGACTTCGCCGTTCAGCGTCGAAGAAAACGAAACAGAGTCTTTTGTGACACTCCAGTTTTTGAATTTGTTCGGTTCGTAGAGCGTCGCCCCGACTTCCAGAACTTTTGAAGTGTCATCCGGATTTTTCCAGTTGGGGGTCAGCGCGGTCACAAGCATTCTCATTTTTGCTTCCTGAACCTGCGGATAAATCATCAGTTCGACGCGGGCCATCAGCTCCCCGCCGTCTTTGGCGTAAGAGTATCCCGTTTCAGCCCCCTCAAAAGTGATGTCGGCCACCCATTTTGTCTCCTCCAAATCGCGGAAGTAAAATCCCTGCTCCAGCGGAGTGTCTTCCAGAGCGGTAAAGGTGTATTCAGAAATATAACTGGTGGATTCCTGATCCAAGGCGGCTGTGTAACGGTGCGCGCTGCCGTTGATCAGCGTCATTTCCGTACCTTCGCGGCGGAACTCCAAAAGCGCATAAGCGGGATCCCGTTCGTAGCTGTTGGCGGCGTAGTTTCCGCCGATTTGGATCACATCGCCCTTCTGCTTCCAGTTGCCCGTCAGCGACGGAGTAAAATTCGGAAGACCGTTGACTTCGGCGTAACCGTAGGCGTGAAGGAAGATGGTGACTTCCTGAACCTGCGGATCTTCGAAGGCTTCATAACCGGTTTTCATCACTTCAATGGAACCGTACCATGCGCTTCCGCGGATCTCTTCAGGAAAGGAGCCGCAACCGCACAGCAGTACGGCGCAAAGCATTGCAAAAAAACGTTTCATCTTCTCCTCCTTTATTACTGTTCCAACCGATAGGCGTCAGCAGTATCGGGCGTCATCTCCTGCAGCGCGGCAGTCAGTTCCGTAGTGTCCAAAACCCCTTCATAAACGCGGGCGTGAAAATATCCTTTTGTACGCCAATAGGTGTTGGCCGACGGCAGCCAGCGGTTGACCGAGCCGAGGGCGAACTTGCCCCGTTCGCTGCCGCTGCGGTAAGAGATGTCGGAGGGCGTGATCGCACAGGTATTGGACGCTGTATTAGTTTCAAGAGATTCAAAATTTGAATCGGAAACAGAACACCACTTCGCCGTTGTGCTGGTTCCGTCGACAGTCTGAATCAGGAAAATACCGCTGCCTGTACCGCTGACGGAAGTCAGCAGATTGGTTTTTGCGGAGTTGCCATTATTGCTTTTCCATTCATAGCCCAGCTGAGTGAATCCCGAATTAAAGTAAGTCGCCAAGTATTTTGCAGATTCGGTCGCCGCGGCCCAGGAGAAGACCGCTCTCAGACCCGAATCAGCGTCGCCCCCCGTCTGTTTGAATTTGACAATGACGGTCATCGCGTCGGGAGAGAAGATGTAATCGCCCCAATGCGGAAAGATGGTCTCCATCAGCGCCTCTTCAATGATACCGCAGCCGGCAGTAACGGCGTCAACGTAAACCGACTTTTCGCCTCTGCCGCGTGCGGACAGATACTGTTCGGAGTCAAACAGCAGCCGTTTTTCGTAACTGAAACTGTCGTCGGTCAGAAACAGCGGCGTTTCCGCCACTTCGGACGGCGTTCCGTTTAAGTCAACGACAGCCAGGTTAACGGAAACAAACGGCGTGTCGGAGGTTGTTGCCGCATCAAAACCCGTTTTTTCCACCAAATAAAGAACGATGTAGGCGTCCTCAATCCCCGTATCGGTTGTCACGCCGGTGAGTGAAGCAAACAGAGTGTCCTTAAACCCGGCCGCAGGCCATTCATGCCCGGCCGCGGCATGATCCAGGTAATTGAGTACGTAATAATCGCTGTAAAAATCGGCAAAGCGTTCGTTTTTCAGCACGTCGAAATACGCTTTGGTCTCTTCCGGAACTTGTGTCGCTCCGTCGGTGTAAAAAACACCTGAGCCCTCTTGTGCCCACGTTTTCAGCTGCGATTGGGAAACTTTGACCGTCGCATTGATTCCCGTCACCGTCAGCGACGGCGCTTTACCCAGTACATATCCGTTGACATTAATGACCGGTGAGGGCAGGTAGCCGTCGCGCACGGCGGCTGCTTTCAGCGTCACTTCGCCGGTCTCGGTCAGGTCAATGGTCAGCGCCTCTTCGGCCGTCTGCGACTCGTGGGGATTGCTCCCGTCAAGCGTGTAAAGACATGAAGCGCCGACCGGCGGCACCAGCCGCAGGCGGTCGCCGTTTTCGTATGTGAAGCCGTCCAGATAAAAACCGTCAACCACCAGATCGTTGCGCAGAAGCTGCACTGTCGGGGCGTCCAAAAGTTTCTGCTCGGAGGCCAGAATGCAGATCGGGTACGTAAACGAGGCGGTCGCCTCTCCCAAGGTCAGAGTGGCCGTCAGCAGACAGTGAACGTCGCTGTACGGCTTGCGGACGGCGCTCAGCGCATTTTCGCCGACCTTCAGCGCCTCTTCGTTACCGCTGACGTAGCTCACGTCGGCGCCTTTGTAATAAAACGGGAAAATGTCCAGTTGGCTGTTTTCGGAGACCGACGAGTTGATTTTTTCCAATCCGGCGGTCATTTCGGCGTTGTAGGCGTCGGCCAGCGTCTGCAGCTCCTTTGCCTGCGGGTCGCATGCGGTCAGCGCGGCCGCAAAAATCAGAAGAACGGGTAATTTTTTCACGGGTTTCCCTCCTGTGACAAATCGGCAAAACGCTGCGCAAAGCGCTGCGCCAGCAGGGCGGCGCGTTCTTCCGATTCGGTATCCGGCATATAATCCCACACTTCAAAGTGGTAAACATTGAGCGCGCCTGAAGGATCCTTCCACTGGCAGCCGTTCCAGACGGCGTTTGACGGAGTCAGATTTCCGTTGACGGAAAGCCAGGTATCGGCGGCAACGACATCCGGCAGCGCGCCGACGGAAAGGTAGGCGGTGGCGTCATCCGCCTGCGCTACCGCATCCCCCTGCAGTTCGGCGGTAAAAAACTCCGATAAAGTGCGGTAAACACGCTCCTGACCGTCATTGCCGATATAACCCGCAGGATTGTAAGCGGAACTGGAGTATTTTCCGCTGATCGCCCCGCTCCCCGTATCGATTTGGTAGAGATTGAGAATCGACGCCGTTTCGCCCGAAGAAAGGACGAAGACATAGTGTCCGGCTTCGGTAAATGTGGTACTGAACGTAAAACCCGCCGTCGGCGCCGTTCCGTTGTACTGCCGCCACGACATACCGGGACGATTTTTGCTCGAATTGTAATATTTAAACGCCGTAATCGTGTGGTTCTGGTTTTCTCTGGCAAACATGAAAAACGGGTGCGCCGCGCCGTTGGTATTGATATCCGTGTCGGTGATTTCCGTGACGCCGATAACGGTAAAGTTGCCGACGCTTTTCAACGGTTCCAGTTCCGCCGGATTGCTTTCCGTATTCAGCGTGGTGTTGATTTTTTCTCCCGTATAGCGGCTTGTCAGATGAAAGTGTCCGCCGGCGTTTTCGGCAAATGCGACGGTGATCTGCGCTGTCCGGCTTTTGTTGCCCTTCGTGTCGGTCAGCGTCATTTCCACCGCCGTCGTTTCGGACGTCGGCTCCGTCACTTCAACGGAGACGTTTTGATCATACCAGTTTACGCCGTAATTGGGATTAAAACTCACCGCTGCGGAAACAAGGCTTTTTAAATCCCTCTCCAGCAGAGTAACGCTTTCGCCAGTCGCGCTGCCTGTCAATGTTCCGTCAACGGGCGTTTTATAGGCATTCTGCAACTCTTCGGCATCCCAGACGGAGAGCGTCAGCGCCGTCGTCGAATCCAGAATCAGGTTTTCTTCGTTGACAAAAAGCGTGTGGGCGGCCACCGGCGATTGTTTCAGTTTATCGCTCTCTTCGGAGGGCGGAACGACGTACGCCTGAAAAAGCACCTCGCCCGTTGCGTTGTCGGGAACGGACAGCGTGCAGACGCCTGCCGCCGCTTCAAGTTTGGCAAACTCATCGCCGTTAAAAGCGTAGTAAAAATCACCGCTGACGTAGCCCTGAAGGCGGAGCGTGTCCCCCGTCCACAGATACGGATCTTCCGGAGTGTTCCAAAACGCTTCGGGAATTTCTTCTGCGCCGCGGGTGACGGAGACCGTCGGCGGCTGAAGGGCCACCGTAACCGAATCGGGGGCTACCGTAAACCGGTGGCTGAACGTCGCCGTGTTTTCACCCGATTTCAGCGTAATGGCTACCGAAAAGGCAACCGCTTCGCCGGGATTGGCTGAAACGGTAAAGGTATTGCCATCTAAATGCACCAGACCGCCGGCATCGCTTTCCAGTTTATATGAAACGGATGCCTGAATTTTTGAAACCGTTCCGTCGGCGGCTTTGTAATCAGCCGAGACGGTGTCAGTCATCCATTCGTTGAACGTATCGCTCATAGAGGCCGGTATCTGATACCCCAGCGGCGCAAAGCGTTCATCCAACTGTTTCAGATACGTTTCTTTCAGAAGACTCATCTGCAGATCGGTTGGATCAATTCCGACCGCCGGAGGCGGAGGACAACCGTACAAAAACGCCAAAAGGCACAAAAGGGTAAACTTAACCTTCATAAGAGCCTCCTCCAATCTTTATTTTTAATGATTACATATGCATATACATGCTAAACTACATCGGGGGGGGGGGGGGGGGGGATCAAACAAAAACGCATAGAATTAAAAAAAACTGTCGTTTATTTTAAAAA